>MKTD01000049.1 GCA_001898165.1 Bacteroidia bacterium 43-41 | reverse complement strand
TCTTCCGTTAGTATATTTATTAGGCTAAAGTAATGTAAACTAACTCTAAAAGGGTTTATTCATACCGAAAAAAAGGATTTATAGAGGAAATATATGAAAAAAAGATGAATATATAGCCTGACTAATCAGGACATTTATCATTTGTATTCAATCATCCCCTGTTTTCACAAAATCAGTATTTGATTTTATTGAAAGATTTTCCCAAATAAAATTGTATCTTTGAATTGTAATTAAAAGTTAAGGATTTTGTAGAAAAATGACAGTTAAAAACCTGAACACAAAGAATAAGAAGTTCACATTCATAGATTTATTTGCAGGGATAGGCGGATTTCATATTGCAATGCATGAAAACGGAGGTAAATGTGTATTTGCCAGTGAGTGGGATAAATATGCCCGTATGACCTATGAGGCAAATTTCAGAAAATATTCTCCCGTGATGTTCGATAAAGGCTTATTTGCAGGAGATATAAATGAAGTTGATCTGGGAAACATTCCGCAATTTGATATCCTGTGTGCGGGATTTCCGTGTCAGCCGTTTTCAAATGCCGGATTAAGAAAGGGTTTTGAAGATACAAGAGGAACTCTGTTCTTCAGAATTGCCGAAATAATCGATCATCATAAAGAAAAGGGATTTCCTCCCCGCGTAATTCTTCTGGAAAATGTAAAAGGGCTTAAAACACACAATAAAGGAAAGACTTTAAAAACAATACTAAGGGTGTTGGATGATCTGGGGTATAAATTTAATACGGAGATCCTGAATGCAAAATATTTTGGCGTTCCCCAGAACCGTGAGCGTATTTTTATTGTAGCGTGGACAAAGAACAGTGATATTACGGATTTCAAATTCCCGTACGGACTTGATGTTGACGGGAAAGTCATATATGAAAAAGAGACTGTTGAAGAGAAAGCCGTTCCGACAAAACTGGAAGATATACTATTACCGGAAACGGATCCTAAATATACCATATCCGACCGTCTTTATCAGGGACATTTAAGAAGAAAGGAAGAACACAAATTAAAAGGAAACGGATTTGGTTTTTCCGTTTTTAATGCGAACAGCAAATATGTCAACACAATATCTGCCCGATACTATAAAGACGGAAGTGAAATTATGATTGAACAGACAGGAAAGAACCCGAGAAAGTTACATCCCGTGGAAGCAGGAAGGTTACAGGGATATCCCGTAAATGAGGGTTTTGATATCGTGGTATCCGATGTTCAGGCTTATAAACAATTTGGCAACAGTGTCGCGGTTCCCGTCGTAAAAACATTGGCCTCGGAAATCATTAAACAGTTATTAACCAAGAGATAATATGAACTGGCTTGATTTTTCAAAGTATGAGAACACAAATTCCAAATTTACAGCACAACTGTCAAATAGAGGAGGATATATTACATTTAGCAATTCGGGAAAAGCAGGTAATAAGAAATATTTCACTCTAAGCTTAGAATCTTTTTTAATGTGTTTAAAAGACATCTTGGATAATTATTCTTCATTTATCGGAAATGAGAATTATGAGGAAAAGCAATGGAGGGATTTAGGAAGCAAGTATTATTCGGATAATGCTGCAAATGCTCAGAGTACGGTACAAACAAAACCCCTGTTACCTGGTCATCGAAGAAATAAACAAGGGAAACCGCACCCAATTTGTTGAATCAATTAAAAATGCTTATTTTTGATTTGCGAATAGAAGAAACTTAAAGTTAATTATGCGGATGGCAGAAACAAAAGATATAGTTGAAGAACCCCAGTTAAGCATTCAGTATTCAGAGCCGAAACAACAATTTTTGGAGAAGAAAAAAGAAGACACGTTAAATGTCCTCTCCTTGTTTTCGGGATGTGGAGGTATGGATTTAGGCTTTGAGGGAGGTTTTTCCGTTTTACAGTCGTCTATTAACGAATTGCTCACTCCTCATTTTATAGATAGGAGACTAGAAAATAGTTTTATTCAACTTAAAAAAACAAGGTTTAGAACTGTTTTCGCCAATGATATTTTACCTGATGCTCGAAATGCTTGGATAACCTATTTTTCAAAAAGAGGACACAGTATTGACGATTTTTATACTGAGAGCATTGTTGATTTGGTGAAAATGCATAAAGGAGGAATAAAGATTTTTCCTGACAATGTAGATGTTGTGACGGGGGGATTCCCTTGCCAAGATTTTAGTGTCGCTGGAAAAAGGAATGGTTTTAATTCGCATAAAAACCACAAGGGTGAATTGATTCAAAATAAAAACGCACCTACTGTTGAAACAAGAGGACAACTCTACATGTGGATGAAAGAAGTCATTGAAATAACCCAGCCAAAGATTTTTATTGCTGAGAATGTGAAAGGGCTTGTTAACCTTTCCAATGTGAAAGAAATAATCCAAAATGATTTCTCTGCCGCTAATGAAAACGGATATATTGTTTTAAATCCACAAGTTTTACATTCTGCGGATTATGGGGTTCCTCAATCGCGTGAACGTGTGATTTTTATTGGGATCAGAAAAAACGCACTGGATAAGTCTGCGTTAAAAGAACTTCAAAAAGACGTTGTCTCCGAGAAATACGATCCATATCCAAAGCCAACCCACGCTTATACAAACGTTGGGGACAATCTTAAGCATTTTGTTCAACTTAAAGAGGTTTTCAACCATCTAAGAGAACCTGATGAAACGAATGATTTATCTCAAAAATTTTATTCTAAGGCGAAGTTTATGGGCAAACATTGTCAAGGACAGACAGAAATAAAACTTGCGGGAATTGGACCGACTATTCGTGCGGAACACCACGGAAATATAGAGTTCCGAAGATTATCGAAGAAAAACGGAGGCAAAATTGAATCGGAATTGGAAAGGGGTTTGATCGAAAGAAGATTGACCCCCAGAGAATGCGCACTAATACAAACATTTCCGTCTGATTACGAATTTGTGATTGAAAATAAGAACAGAAAAGGTTCTTACATCGTAAGCCCTTCCCAAGCATATAAAATTATTGGGAATGCGGTTCCCCCTCTTTTAGCATATAATTTGGCAAAAAGGATAGAAGAAGTTTGGGACTTATATTTTAAAAACAACAGCGATGATAATATCCGTTAATTCAAATCCCGATAGTAGCGAATTTGGCCTATTGTTAAGTTCAACTATTTCAGAACTGAATGTTCAAGCGCAAAAATCCTCTGAAAAAATTTCCACACTTTTAGGAAGAAGCCTTGAGCCTTATGTCAGGGATGTGATGAGTGATTTAGCTACCGGAACTCCTTTTGAAAATTCCATAGAGTTAATCGGTGGACAGAAATTCCCTGACATTGTGGCGAAAAAATATTACGGTATTGAAGTAAAAACAACCACTCAAAATCACTGGAGAACAACAGGAAACAGCGTTTTGGAAACAACAAGAGTAGAGAGTGTTGAAAGGATTTTTATGCTCTTCGCAAAACTGGCTAATCCAATGGAATTTCGTTGTCGACCTTACGAAGAAGTTCTATCGGAAGTCGTGGTAACGCATTCACCGCGGTATTTGATTGATATGAATTTAGAGTCAGGTGAAACTATTTTTGATAAAATACAAATACCTTATGATACTCTGCGTAAAAAAGATAATCCAATCAAACCCATTATAGAATACTATAAAAGCAAACTAAGGGAGGGTGAAGAATTATGGTGGATAGGGCAAGAGGACAATGGGAAAGCCAGCAATATAATTGTTAAAATTTGGAATAGCCTACCCGCTGAAGATAGGTCTATTTTAAAAATTAAGGCTATGGCCTATTTCCCCGAATTATTCGGGAGTAGCAATGATAAATTTGGGCGGTTGGCGCTTTGGTTAATAACAAGTGAGTCCGTCGTTTGTCCAAATGTTCGAGATTTGTTTTCTGCGGGTGGAAAAGGACAAGTCATCATTAATGGAAAGACTTATGGAAATATTTCCCGCATATTTCTAAATCTTTTCGAGAATCTATCTCAAGTTGTAGAAACGATTATTTCTACACCAGCCACGGAGCTTTCCGATTATTGGAGAAGACATACAACTGAAAAGGGGAAATTGATGGACTGGATTGACTTAGTTGATATTCAAGGACAAAAGATACGAGACGCAAAGCATTTGAACATAAAGCAAATGTTGACAGACTTGATTTTTAAAAAATAAGAGAACGGATAATTATTCAATTACTTGAAGGTTACGATCCGAGCTGGAGCCACTTCTCAACCAACTTCCAAAACGAGATCGATAATAATTTTTGTAGAGGTTCTTTGATTGAATATTTATAAGTATCTATAAAAATGGATATCTGGGACAAAAAAAAGCGTTCTTCCGTCATGGCGAAGATCAAGAGCCAAGACACAAAACCGGAATGGATTGTACGCCGCTATTTATATTCCCGGGGATATCGATATCGTAAAAACGTAAAAAACCTCCCAGGAACACCCGACATAATATTGCGTAAATATGGGGTCGTAGTTTTTATCCATGGCTGTTTTTGGCACGGACACAGTATTGATGGGCGTATACCGCATTCCAACAGCGATTTTTGGCGCAAAAAAATAGAGAAGAACCAGTTGAGGGACGAGCAAAACAAAGAAAAGTTGCTGGCAATGGGATGGGCCGTCATCACAATCTGGGAATGCCAACTAAAACCTGCTGTACGGAAACAAACCCTCTCAGAGTTGGAGTATTATATTCATAAACATTACTTAGACCGACATGGGTTGTGGCAAACACATCATTTAAATGAAAATGAGAACATTAAGCTCGTCGCAGAAGAACCAGTAGAATATAAGAAGAAATCAAGCGATACAGACGCTTGCGATCGGTAGTAATGGGATGTTCCTCGGTCTAAAATTTCGGGAGTATCCCATGAACAAAGTGTACCTTTGTCCCTGCTCGCGGTTGCCATCAAGCTACGCTCTTCAGGCAACCGCGAGCAGGGACAAACCAAATAAAGTCAACTTAAACAAGGAATAACAATTAACTGAGTCAACTTTCTACAGGGATTGTAATAACATCAGTCAACTAAAATCAGGATAATACAAAGGTAAACTTTTTGTGCAATTTGTGCAATTATTGTGCAATTCCATTTAATGTATAAAATGCCCCAGCACCTTTCTGTCCACTTGATATGATAAGATGTTTCTTTACCATTTCAGACAGATCATTACTCGCCGTATTACGAGAACAGTTATTCAAATGTTGGTATTCGTTATTGGATATTCTTCCTTTTTCTTTTATATATATTATTCCTTTTATCTGGCGACTATTTAATCCTATGGACTGTAGGTATTCCAAGTAAACATTTTCCGTCTTTCTCTTTGGTCCATACGTTTTCTGCTGTCAAAAGGAAAAATCTACTTTTAACGCCCGGTACAAACACAGAAATGAAAACCGGCCGAAATTCCTAATATATTTTAGCCGAATTGGCGGATAAATATTCATAAAACACTAGTAAACAAAGAGAAAAATATGAAAGCATCAGAGATTTTGAAAGCCGGAAATTTATAATATACCCAAGAATTAGGACAACAGGTTAAGCCAAAATAAATGCTTAATTTTGTGATAT
>MKTD01000048.1 GCA_001898165.1 Bacteroidia bacterium 43-41 | reverse complement strand
CCAATGATCTTTCAAATAGGTAAAAAACTATGAATTATAGTGGCACGGTTTGACCGAAAAGAGTGGCACTATCAGACCGAAATACACACTATGCCTATAATTGCAAGTAATGTGAATTTTTTCATATATTTTTATTTTTAAAATTAAACGTTCCTGCAAAGATAACCAAAGTTAAAACATTAAACAAGATATATTACAATGCAATCTTCAATGCAATGGATGATATATTTAAGAGCCTCAAAAGGATATGGGCCAACAAAACAAAGAACAAAACAATGAATTTAACGTTGTATAGTTGTATTATTACAGATTTAGATTGTATATTTGTAGAATAAATACCGATTACCGTCAGAAAAATGAATAAAATCATTGAAATAATTGTTGAATGGATAGGCGATAATTACCCATTAGTCTTTGCATTTATCGCGGTCATTTGGATTACATGGAAGGTTAGTCGCTTGTATGCAAAACAAAAGTCGATTAATGAAAAGGTAGATGATTTACCTTGTACTAAACACCGCGAAGATATTGACACTTCTCATAGCAACTACAATGAACTATTGAGAGTTACCAATGAGGTAAATGTCACAGTCAGTGGAATGGAAGATAGGCTCATCGAAGTATTGAAGTGGATTATAAAAAAAGACAGTAAAATGACCGATGCTCTTATGGCAAAAGCAAGCCCTTTAAATATTACTCCACTCGGGTATGTTGTTTATAATGAATCCGGAGCCGCTAAATTGATGGAAGAACATCTTCCTGCTTTTATTGACACTCTAGCGGGAATAGACCCTAAGACTGCTTATGATGTGGAGAATGAATCATTTAATATAATCCTCAAAAATACAGGGCAGCCCTACTTTAAACCATTAAAGGATTATCTTTATGTTGCTCCAGACCCTGCAAAGTTCGTTAATCCTGATACAAAAAAAGAAGTGGATATTAGTTTAAGTCTTTCCCAAATCGCAAAGTTGATGAGCCTTGTTTTAAGGGATGAATATCTAAAACTACATCCCGAAATAGACCCAATGGAAGAAAAATCTTAAAAAACATAATATGTTTTTTGCGTAAGGCCGAGCAGTAATGCCCGGCTTTTTTTATTCCTTTTCGAAAAACACAATCCCTTTATATTTTATAACTCTTACTTTATACACATCAATTTCGGGAATCGCAATCTTTTTGGTTGGATTTACTGAATATACATGGTGAGTCCACCAACTTATTTCACCCTTTGTATAAATCAGATGATCTGCTTTTTCGTCATAATAAACCGACTTAACATCGGGTTCGTTTGCAATGGGATGAAAAGGCCCAAATGTATTGTTATTTAAATCAAACTTCCATACTTTTTTTGAAGTGGATATTAACAATTGGTTTTCAGAAGAAGCATACAGGTCGTGCCCGCCGGTTTCAGGCAATGTCCAGCTTTCTTCCAATTGTAATCCCGGATTGGGGCTGTCCCAATTAACCAATGAATATGCCCTTAATTCATCGTATCCCAACGTATAGAGCAGGTTCCTTTCCTCCATCCAGGTAACGCCATGACCGGAATACAATGAGTCTTTGAATAACACTGTATCTGAACGGTCTGCATCATAAATTTCCAACTGATTCCCCTTGTCTGCAGTCGACAACGCAACTGCTATTCGATTGCCAGGAAGATACTCAACGGAGTGGGCATTGGGTGTAATGGCATAAAAAAGACACCTTTTGGTCGCACGATCTACCAGAACAGTTCCACCGCTTGAAGAACAAATCAGTATCCTGGCATTGTTATCTACCGATTTGTGATCATCAACGGTCTTCATGTACCGGATCATTGAATCGGGCATACCTGGAATTTCAGATGTTTTTAAGTACCAATTGACTTTTTTTATGCTGTCAGTTGAATAATTAAAATCCAAAATCATCACCACATCATCTCCTCCGACAATAATTTCTTGTGAACCTTTTGATTCATTGCACGAAACAGTAATGAAAAGGAAACAAACGAGAATAATCAAATCAACATATTTAAATTTTGTCATCATTTTTTAGTTTAAATTACCCCAACCGGGTTTTTTTGTATTAAATATTTATTTAACGTACGTCCTTCCGCAGGAATTGAGGCAGATATTCCCGTATGTTTACGAAATATACTGAAAGGATTCTCCCCAAGTCATTATTATCTTATTGTAAGGTACGTCCCATCGTGAATAATTTAAAGCATAGGCTCCACGATGATCTATGGTATGACCTAATTCATTTTCATGTGCCGGAATAATTAATCGCGGGTCAAATCCTTCGGATATTCGAAGAGGATTAGAAGTCCAGCAATTAGGTAATAAAACATCTACTTTTAAATGATCTCCAACTTCATCTATCCTTGGCGGTTGCGTTTTCTAGCATTTGGATATAGCGAAATTTTAAATCGTTGTCCGAAAGCAATACTATTTTGGTTTTTCAGCGAACAAATCCAAATGGAAATTGTGACAATGCTAATCTGAGGTTTTGGATTTATTGAAATAGTGAAACTAAATCACTATTTATATGGCAGATCTCCTTAAAGACAAATCTTTTGTCTTGTGGAAAGTATCCATCAATGAAATGTAAATTTTAGCAATAACCCTGGATCGTAATCCGCAAAAATTCGCAGATTTATGGATTTTGATCCATTAATTCCACAAAATCCAGTTTTATCAATTTCCACTCTTTCCCTTTCAGGCAGATTGGGTCAATATCTTTATCGGCGGAAGAAAAATCCACAAAATCGGCAATAATCTGTTCTCTATCGTGAGTGTATTCATATCGTTTTTTATGGAGTTCCAGCATTTCCGGGATAGTATATGTATTCAGCAACTCATGTAAATCCCAGAAATCTTTTTTGCGGCCACCCCGTGAAACTACATCAACTTTCATCGCTGTGACATCAGCTAAACTCGCAATTCGGATACCGTCAATTATATCGCAAGGATTTATTATTTCATCATGATAGAATAAATCGACCTTGATGTTGTTATCTTCCGATTCTCCAATATAGTATGACCGGCCAAATCCCACAATATCTGTTTTGTTCGTACAATCGTAATATTTATAATTATTCTGAAAGAAATTCTCATAAACAGAGAAGTCCAAACTTCCATAAGAAGCATTCGTAAATAAGTCAATATCTATCGACTTTCGGTGTCCCAAACGTAGGCTTAGAGAAGTTCCTCCCACTAAATAGAACGGAGCAAATACCGGCTCCTTCATTATCTCATTGAGAATTTTCTTCAATAAAGGAGTAACCGTTTCGTAATGTAGCTTGATAGAATTTTTCTTAGCCATTCGTTTTCTGCATTAATTTAGCTGGACGGGATTTCCTTGGTCTAAATTGTTTCAACTCACTTGCTGAAAGATTATAGAACTTTTTAATTTCATTAATTTCCTCTTTACTACCTCTCTCCAAGACCCTTTCAATAACCGCCCGTTTGTATCTCCCCCAATTGATCCCACTAAAATCTGTATCCCAAAAAAGAATTTTCCGGATCTTGGGCGCTTCCGGATAAAGGAGAGCAGATTCCTTATCCTTGTATTGTTCTATATCATGATAGGATTGAAGAATCGACAGAAATCCTTCTTCATATCCCAAAGCTGTTTCTATTTTTAACGCCTGCCCGATTGTAAGGTTACGCTTTCCCGTAATTATTGCATTGATAGTTTGATAGGGAATACCTGTTTCCTCCCCCAAACTGCGTTGGGTAATAGCTTGTTTCTTCAAGTCCCTTTCTATTAGTTTTCCGGGATGAATGCCTTTTAGTATGTTGATACGACTATCCATAAATCCTGCTCTTTTTACAAAGATACAAATAAATAAACAAAATCGTTTACTTTGACAATATTTTTTTAGTAGGTAAATGCTTCTTATTCCAGATAATTTTTCTATCTTTATCCTGCAACTTAAAGAGGAAAAACTCTCTTAAAAAGCATCTCTCAAAACGGAGTGAGTAACGGGTGGAAGAATATAAATCTATTCAAATCCCTATTTCGGTGTGAATCCGCAAAAGTAAGCTGGAATGCTTATTTATCGTTTATCCATTTGCATCTGAAGGAAAATTAGTGTAATATATAGGTAGAATGCAGCGCTCCGGTAAACCTCCTGCAATATTTGATTATCGGGATTCTAGGATTGATTACTTTGAGAAGATGTTCAAGCAGAGAAACAGGTATTACAATAAACTGAGAAAATAATATGGAAAACAATTTGCACTGTGCAGAATAAGCTTCACTGGGCAAATAAGTTTACAAAAATCATATTCATGTCCTCTAACAATTCTTCATCTGCTATGCAGTTCCCATCCAAGGCAAGACTTTAGTTAAAAAATCCAAGTAGATATGAAATGCCAAATGCCCCATAATAATTCCTCATTTTAAATTGCATGGGACTTCTTTCCGAATAGAATATCGGCATCATTCCCCACGATAACCCTCCTGTGATAGAAATTCTATTCGTCAACTTATATTCAGCGTCTAAGATGAAACCAATGTCATAATCACGCACATCTTCACTAAAATCGAATTCTTCAAAGTCGATAATTTGCTTGTCACCAACAGGTGAATAGATACGAAGGTAGCCGTCGGAAACACTTCCTGTAAATTTACTTTTTAAAGTGTTTGAAAAATAACATCCCCCTTTCAACCTCCATTTATTAGAAATACGGTATGTGGCATAAATGGGTATTGTTAAATAAGAATTGGAAATCTCCGAGCTGTTTTTCCCCACAAAGTATCCTTCCAGATTGTCTGTCTTAGGATCACCTCCAACCGGTACAAAGTTTATATACATGTGTTTTACCTGACTTTTCACACGCATTCCTTTGGTTTCATATTGCAATCCTATCCCTGCTCCCCATTTTTCGTCAAAATTATAGATTGCATTCAGTCTCAGGTTCGGATTAACATTAGGGCTGTATAAATCAATCGACCTCACTTCTTGGGGCACGGAAAGGGGAGCAGTAGCACCTATGTTGAATCCGACACCCATACTCCATTCTATTTTCTTATTAACGGCTTCCTGCGCTTTTAGCGTAAAGAGGCTAATAGCCGATATGCACGCGATAAGGATGAATTTTATATTCATTTGTTATTTGATCAAAAAGGGGTACATACTATTTCTACCTGATCTACAATAAGTGTGCTGCCAATTGCACCTTCGTAAAAATCTCCATTTTTGCTGGAAGCAAAAACTATCGTCATTTTATAATCATATTTATCATAATTCATCTCTTCGGTATATTTGAACTTAAGCGAAAATTTTTTGTATGTATCCTGGGCTGATGTATCAGTAAGGTCTGCCCGGGCAATTATTTTATCTGATGTCAAGATAGTTTCACCATCCAGGTATTCATCATTTCCGGCAGCCCCTTTACTGACCTTAAATATCACGGAATATGCGGTGAATTCATCTACTTTATTGGGTACTATTATATCTTTGCTGTTGCGATATACCTCGCCCGGTTTATATTTATAATATAATATACCCAAGAATTAGGACAACAGGTTAAGCCAAAATAAATGCTTAATTTTGTGATATGAAAAAGACAAGAAAACAACATT
>MKTD01000047.1 GCA_001898165.1 Bacteroidia bacterium 43-41 | reverse complement strand
GATGACGATTAGCTTCCGAAGCGTCTAACCATTGCCTTATCTGTTTTTCTTCATTAACAGAAGCGCTCCCCTCAAAAAAACGATATAAAAACTCTTTATTCATGCGATAATTTTCTTTCCTCTCTATATATAACAGTTCAAAAGAGAGTTACCCTAATGGAAAATATGTTTTTTTAATAAAAAGTTTACTCCGAAAAGTTTCTGACTCCTTTCTATTTAGATCAATGACGTCACGAAGGGATAATTTATTCATAATCTATTTTACGTTTACATTATAAACAAATTCGTTCATTACAATACCCTCTTTAGATTCTCTACCACCTATTCGTGGATTGATTTTGATATCCTCTTGGGTGACTTTTCTGCCATTGATCACTACATTCTCTATTAACACGTTTTTGATTGTATGATCATTATCATAACCAAGAAATTCAAAATCCTTATGGAGTTGATACCCATTGTTATTAACAGTAATATTTCTGAATACTACATCTTCTATATGACCCCGTGCGGTATCTGTGGTCCAGATAGCCGAATTTATCCACAGTGAAGCAAATTGAACAGATTCCTCAATTCGGATATTTTCGAAACGAACATTCTTTACCGTTGCCGCATCGGTGTGATAAATACGCAACGTCCACTCACGTCCGTGATCACCAATGATATCGCAATCCTCAAACAAGACATTTTCTACATCCCGTGTGAGTTCTGCCCCAATACTTAATGCATGGGCAATCTCGTTATAAAGCACACATTTTCGCACATGTATGCGACGAGCTTCCTGAGTGTCTCCCCGTAATGTTTTAATCACAATAAGATCGTCCCATGTACGTAAGAAACAGTTTTCCACCAATACATCAATACAAGATGTTATGTCTATGCCGTCGGAATTAGCGCGGTGCCCAAATATTTTTAAATTATCTATGTAGACATTATTGCAATTGCGTAAAGCAACAGTCCATGTACTTGAATTACACAATATAACTCCTTCCAATTTTAACCCATCAACGCTAGCGCTTATCGTTTGCCGACCTCTTACACGTGGAATCGCCCCCTGATCAAATATTCCCCTTCCACGAAAAGAAATGTTTTTACCTCTCAACACGAAAGAGGCCTTTCCGCGAGATGTCTCTTCTTCAGCTAAAATACCTCTCACAACGGCCCCACCGGCAATATAAACGGTTTGATTGTCGCCAACAGGAACTGAGGTGATTTCATGGATTCCTGGACCAAAATAAATCACATTTGGATCATTGGGATCGGGGATATCCGTCTCCTCCGGATTCACAAAGAGGTGCAACGAACGTATATGGTCACCATTGATCTCGACTGTTACGTGTTGGGGTTTGTCTACTTCGAAAGTGAGTGTATTACCTTTGATCGTCGGAATAACACCGAACGAGGTAGGTAGGATTTTAGCTGTTGCAATTAAATCACTTACAGATATGCTAACTTTCACCGGTCCTTTTTTCAAATCAAATAAGGCAAAGCCAGCAATATCGTAAGCTGAATCCGCTTGAGCAATAACTCCTGCCTTATGGCGGCCCTGTATGTCTTCTGTACAAATTCGGGTATTGTAGACAGGGACATCAATGCCGTTAACAGCAACTTTATATTTTTCGTTTAACGCTTCACCTTCAGGAGCACTATAAACAATTACGTCACTTTTAGAATATTTGCACGATGTGATTACTACGCACATAGTTAATAATAGGAAAACTATTTTTTTCATAAAACTATTTTTTATTTATTTTACAATTTCTCAATTATTGCTGTCAAGTTGCTCTGAGATAATTCCAATGCCTTGTTCAAATCATCTTTTGCCTTCTGTAATTCACCCAAACCTTTATATCCCAATCCCCGCATGGTATACAATCGTGACAATCTGTTGTCCGCAGCTTCACGTCTGCCAAAAATTGCACCGACTTCCGAATCTATAGACTGCCTCATCTGCCGGTCTGCTTCCGATACGAGGGATTCAAATATTTTCCTTGCTTGATCGTTATTTCCAAGTTTAGCATAACTAAGACCCTGATAATATGTCGTTACATTGACTGTTTGCGAGGGTTGATTGGCTGAACTTCTGAATGAAGCGTTTGCTTTTGAGCGGTTACGAAGTGCTTCGTGAGCTAAACCGATATAATAATCCACCTCTACTTCTCTTCCTCCTTGACGGTCGTCACCTGCTTCTTGCTTGGTTATTTTAGCTTTAAGGAAAGTGTCAAGCGCTTTTTGATACTCTTTATTATCATAATACTGTTTTCCTAGCATTAAGTTAGCATTGATCCTTATATTTCTGGATCTGGATGAACCTTCGGTGTATGCAAAACTTGCTCCTTCCAAAGCTTCAACAGCCCTCTTGGCCTGTTTTGAAAGAATAAGGTTTTCGATAAAGTACATATAGGAGTCATCCCGGTTCTTTACAATCTCATTACTTCCCTCGAAGAGTTTTATCCGTGTTTCGATCGGGGTATTGTTTCTCTCATAAAGTTCGCTTAACTCGGTAAAATATAATGCCTCATTTCTATTCAGAGATATTGCTTTTTCATAATGAGCTATTGCCTGAGGTACATCGTTGAGATGATAAAAATAACCCCATCCAAGATTCCTGTATGCTATTGCAAGTCCAGGACTGAGTTTTACGGCATTTTCCCAGTGCATCATTGCAGCATCAGGTCGTTTTTCATACAATATATTTCCTAAATAATAAAAAGCCTTTCCATCCGTTGGATTGTACTTTAAGGCAGTATTCAATACATCAACCGATTCTAGCCGGTAAGGAAATATGTAATCTACGGATCTCCCCGCAGCAGATTTAAAATATTGTAAAGCCTGATCGCTGCTTCCTTTTATATCGGATAAATAACCAAGATAGTAGGCAAAGAACGGATTTTCACCATTGAAGCGTTTGAGTACGTCTTCGGCTTCCATCAGTAATCCGTTATTTATATATCCGACAGCAAGTTCAAGATAATTATCATCAAAATCTCTCATCTCCTTATTAAGAGAAGCCAGCAGACTGTTTGCCTTCTGATTGTCGCCAGATTCTCTGGCAATAAGGTAATACTCGTTTCTGATTCTGAAATCAAGAGGATCATCTCCTGAAATGGCTGCTAAGGTAGTTAATGCCCCGTCATAATCCCGATTTTTTCGTTGTAACGATGCTTTTAACGCAATAGCATTGTTATTTCTATTATTTGTAGACAGTGATTCGCTGATTTGATGAAGTGCTTTTGCAAAATCATTTCTGCTGCACGAAAGTTCAGCTAATTGATAGTAGGCTGCCGAATGATAGGCATGGTCCCATGTGGCGCGGTAGAGTGTATCTTCAGCCTCAGAGAGGAGCCCTAAACCTCTTAATGCCAATCCCTGCAAATAGAATGCTTCATGTGTGGAGGGAACCGTGTAATCATTAGTCAATCTCTTAATTGCCTTGGTGAAATATTTCCTAGCAGTAGTAAAATCGCCATTTTTCAGATAGATATTACCCATTGCGGTATTGGTTCGAATATCACCCGGGTCTTTTGCTAATGCAGCCTTGTACCAATCCATCGGATTGTCCCTTGGAGCATAAAACTGCTCCACTCTCTTTCCGGTCAGATACAACTCCTCTACGGTTTCGAGTTTATCAACAGCTGGATAGCCGTCCCACGGCTTTGGAAGGTCTTCATTGACAATCGGTTCGCGCTCGATATACTGGTAGTCAATAAGTATCTCGCCGGAGTTGTTGTTGATTAACTGTGTATACAAGTCACTCAAATCATATGCACTTTCAAGTTTGATGCTTTCGGCAAATGGCTTATCAGGAGAAATGGCAATGTTTTTTTCAAATATAGTCTTGTCCCTGTTCTTTAGAATCACCTTTGCATCGTCGACTCTCCCCGTTGAATAGTAGCCAAGGAAAACCTTATTGCCTTTTTTGTCATTTCTCTTCTCTAAATTAACTGCTCCGTTCAGATTGGCATTTTTAAAACCCTCTATCCCTCTTACTGGATACCAGTACTGTTCCCATTGCTTCACTTCGTAAGGCCTGATCCAGCTGTAATCGGGCTGATTGTCGCTATACGTACCTACCATTAATTCTGCATAAGGGCCGGAGTTTTCTGTTAACAATCCTTCAGTAGCTTGTCCGCTAGGGCCTGAACCCCATTCCCATAATTTCGCGCCCTTCGTGATATGGTGGTTTCCGAAGTGTATAGTGCCGGAATTTTTACCGTGATCGTACCCCCCCATGAAATCTTCCTGAAGATCATGTATAAAAAATGAGTTGGAGGTTAGTACGTTTTTCCACCAACTAATATCCATACCATCAAAATTTTTATCTCTAAATACATTATGAGCATTTGGCCATTGCGTAACATCTGTCACTGAATGGAACTTAACCACTTGAGCGCTAGGAGGAAAAATAGTCTGGTAGTCTTTATTTACATGAACTGCCGCATTCGCCCAGTTTAAGAAAGTATGCGTAAACTGCGTAGAATTATAAATTCGCGTTTCTGCCTTAAAATAGGATTTCCCCGGAAAAATGGTTACCCCAACCGTCCATCTCATGCCATGTCTGGGTTCATGTTCTGCCACCCAGATGGTTTTACTCCCGTCTGGGTTTTCCGTTGTGGTATAGTCAAGAGTCTGAAAGGTTGACGCCCTGTGGTGATGGAGTACGCACCATTCAATGCCACCTGAAACCCATGCTCCTGCCTGTGATATATTGCTCGGTTTTACTACATCATTTTTATAAATAAAATGGTAGTTATTTGTTTTATCGGTGGCATAGTATAATTTGCCGCCAATATCGGGTGTAACACCCAACTCAATATACTCATTCTCAAGAATAATAGTCCTCCATTCCTGAATTACTCTTTCGTTTGTATACTGATCGCCCAACTTTAATGGATATACATGTCTCGATGCGCCCTGGTGGTTTTCTTTTCTGAAAAAAATAGGATTTTTATCATTGGGGGCTACGAGGTAGGTGGGTATAGCAACCTGTTTTTCTGTCATGATAACTTGTGATTGAGCATACCCGTTTTGAAACAAGTAGATTATCATTAAAATTGTACTATAAAATCTTTTCATGATTACTACAAATTAAATTATTGAATCCTTTCAGATACTCCAGTTTTTCTAAAATGTAGAAAAACGTAGGTCTTTCTGAGAATTGTAAATTAAATATAAATTTATTATAGAGACATTTTGGAAAGAAAATCCTCATTGTAATAAATGTAAAAAATAAAGTAAGAGTCTACTAGATATATATTCAAACTCTTCGGAGTGAAATGTTTAATGGGTACTTTTTCGGTTAAATTATTACCCGATGAATTGTTTTTCTTCATACATTTGTAATTGTTTTTAGTTAATACATTGAATATTTCTTGGTTGTGTTGACGAAAACGTATAATCGGTGGGCGTTGCAGCGCTTGCCGATTTTTGTTTCCGGATGTTGTAATTGGTTTTACTTCATAGGCACATTATTTAATATAAATTATTCCTGTTTCTTCGTTTCTTTCGTAGGTGAACCGGATGCTTCGTTGCAATACCCGTAATGCATAATCCACGCCGTCGGATTGACGGAATTTTCCGGTATAGGTGTGTTGCGGTAA
>MKTD01000046.1 GCA_001898165.1 Bacteroidia bacterium 43-41 | reverse complement strand
CATTGTTGCAAAAAATGTTGTATTCTTATTTGCTAAAACTGCTGTACTTCTGAATGCTGTTTACAATGGGAGTGGTCTATTTGCGGATAGATTTTCTAGAGAATTATGAAAACAATTATGGAACGATAAAATATGAGCAAGCATTAAAGTGGATCATGGAAGCAGCCGGAGACGACATGTTCCTGAGTTTGGTTATGCCTAATTGCAATAACCATGCGGAAACTGAAATTAAATATGGAGATATGATACGTATTAGCGATGATTGTTTCGATGGAGACTGGGATTTTGTAAGTAACAGGAGAAGGAACCAAAAAAAAGACAAATGGCCACAATATGGCAATCTATTTGACGGATTTATTGGCTTTTCTGATGTAGGAAAAAGAGGACAAATGATTCTTGATGGCGATTTTATGAGGATGAATAAATTAGCAAATGACGATGAACGAAAATTTTTATTTTCATTAATGATAATGGCTGGTTCCGCCTTGGCAATAGCCGACCAATTCAATACCATACAACAGCATGAATGGGTATATAAAAACAGAGAAATCAACGAATTGAACAGTATGGGGTTTGTTGCCAAACCGTTAAGCAACTCATTTTCAGATATCGAAAACAGTTCAAGATGGGTAGGTCAACTATCCGATGGAGACTGGGTAGTGGGCCTCTTTAACAGGGAAAGCACATCCCAAATCCGCAGCATTGACCTTGAAAATGAACTTGGGATTAGCGAAGGAAAAACAGAAAACATCAGGGACCTGTGGAAACAACAAAATATAGGCCCCTTCTCCGGTAAATACTTTGTCGAGCTGGCTCCACACAGTTGCATAATCCTCAAAATTCAAAAGAAACTGTAAATCCAGAACAGGTGCAACTCATGCAGTAAGTATTATAGCAAAAAATAGCTCTATCATAAAATCAACCTTTTCTTATTAATTTCTAAATTTATGTACAATGATTAAATTAAAACGAGTTCTTGTCCAAACCCTTCTGTGTTGTAGTATGTTGTTCATTTTACCTGCTGCTTTTGCCCAAAACACAGGTAAAACCATAACAGGAATTGTAACAGATGTAGAGGAAAACCCTCTTATTGGTGTGAATGTTTTTGTTGAAAATACCTCAATAGGAACTGTAACCGATGTAAATGGAGAGTTTACAATAGACATTCTGCCTGATAAAGAAATAACCTTGACTTTTTCCTATTTAGGATACCTCACACAAAAAGTTATCCCGGGTAATAAAAAGATGGAAGTTGTCTTGATTGAGGATATACAATCGTTAAAAGAAATTGTAGTTATCGGTTACGGAAGTCAGACAAAAAAAGAGGTTACCGGTGCGGTAGCCGGAGTAAATTCCGAGGATTTCAACAAGGGCAATATTGTTAATCCGGCACAACTCCTGCAAGGTAAAGTAGCCGGACTGAACATTGTCAGCCCCCAGGGAAATCCTAACGGTGATTATATCATAAGATTGCGTGGATTATCTACCTTAGGGGCCAATACACAACCTCTTATAGTTATTGACGGGGTAGTTGGAGTAGATTTAAACAGTGTTGAGCCAAACGATATTGCTTCCATGGATATACTGAAAGATGGGGCCGCGGCATCAATTTACGGGACACGCGGTTCAAGCGGCGTTATCTTGATTACCACTAAATCAGGAAAAAGAGGCAAGGCATCAATGGAATACAATACGTATCTTTCGGCAGAAAGCAAAGACAGGACAATGCCCGTAATGACTAAAGATGAATATTTGAAATACGGAGGAACCGATCTTGGAGGCAATACCAACTGGATGGACGAAATCACGCGCACTGCATTCTCACACGTTCACAACCTGTCCGTTTCCGGTGGAACGCCACAAACCACTTATCGGGCTTCGTTCAATTACCGGGACGCGCAAGGTATTTTATTAAATACAGGGTTTAAACAACTAAACGGAAGATTTAATATCATCCAAAGAATGTTCAATGACCGCCTGACCGTAAATCTGAGTTTGGCTGCCACATCTAAAGATGCAAAATTAGGTTTCGATGATGCTTTCAGAGGTGCCATCATCATGCCGCCGTCCGCACCCATAATGACGGACGAACCTTATTATAAAAGATATGGCGGATATTATCAATCAGAAGTATTGGAATTGTATAATCCGGTTGCCATTGTAAAACAAAACATCAATGATCAAAAAGTTAAGAGATTATCATATAACATATTAGCTGATTACAATATAACCGATAACTTAATTGCATCCATACGTTATGCGCAGAATAACGACAACTGGATAAACGGACAATATATAAGTAAATATAGCCGGTTTGGAGATGGAGTGAATAGAAACGGACTGGCCACGCGAAGTACATTGGATCATAAAAACAATCTTCTTGAAATGACCGGAAGGTATTCCCGGACTTTTGATAAATTGAATTTAAGCGCATTAGCAGGATATTCGTTTCAGGATTTCACGACCGAACGTTTCCAAATGCAGGGAGGTAACTTTTTAACAGATGCTTTTACTTACAATAACTTTGCTGCCGCGAGAGACTTTACAGATGGAAAAGGATCAGTATCAAGTTTTAAAGAGAAGAACAAGTTAATCAGTTTCTTCGGACGCCTGAATTTAAATTATGACAATACATATTTCATCTCGGCATCTTTACGTAGAGAGGGTTCAACCCGCTTTGGCTCAGGTAATAAATGGGGTAATTTCCCGGGTTTAAGCGCAGGAGTCGATTTGAAACACTTGTTTGAAATTCCGTTTATAGATCAATTAAAAATAAGAGGGAGCTACGGAATTACGGGCGCCTTACCCGACCAAAGTTATTTGTCCCAACAATTATATGGACCGGGGGACTCTCCAACATATTTTTTAAATAACGGAGTCTTCACCCCCGTTTATTATCCATTAAGCAATCCTAATCCCGATCTAAAATGGGAGACAAAAAAGGAAACAAATATTGGTGTGGATTTCAAGATGATAAACTCAAGATTGAGCGGGACATTGGATTATTATGTTAGAAAAACTACCGGCGCATTGATAACATTAAACGTACCTGTGCCTCCCAATCTGTATAAAACAACCTTATTAAATGCCGGGGAGTTGTTTAACAGAGGTTTGGAACTAAGTCTTGGTTATCTGGTTGTTCAAAATAATAAATTCAGCTGGAACGCCCTGGCTACATTCGCCACTTACAATTCTGAAGTTGGCTCTCTATCGATAGGCGATATAAAATACGGTGTCAGGGAAGTTGGCGGGCTTCCTGCTCCTCTTACCGGAAATGTGATAAGGGTGGAGGAGAATAAACCAATTGGCCAAATGATAGGCTGGATATACGAGGGAGTAGATAAAAACGGGCAATACATCTTAAAGAATCTGGATAATGATCCGGCCGTTAATGATAAAGATGTAGCAATAATAGGCAGAGGGCTGCCTAAATGGGAATTTGGATTAACAAACACATTCACTTACCGCAATTTCGACCTGAATTTTTCCCTGCGGGGTGTTTATGGTCATAATCTGGTAAATTTAAGTCGGACGATGTTTGAACAACTAGACCGTATCGGGGGATGGAATTTAGTAAAAACCAAATATTTCAACCCTGATTACAAAGGTAAGGCCGCATTTAACAGTTACTACGTTGAGGATGCCTCTTTTTTAAAATTAGATAACCTTACATTGGGGTATAACATAAAAATGTTGCCAAAGAAATATATTTCATCGGCAAGAGTCTATGTTTCCGGTCAAAACTTATTTTATATTACTGATTATTCCGGCGTTGATCCGGAGGTCAGGTATATTTACGACAACAATGTCCTGGCTCCGGGCATAGAGCCCTTAAACAGCTGGGTTACAACAAGAACCTTTACAATCGGCATTAATCTAACATTTTAAATCATACAAAAATGGAACAAAAAAATACATTCCTTAGACAAATAAATAAACGGATTTACAGAACAGTTCTGTTTTTTCTATGCCTGACTCCACTCATCGTTTCTTGTACTAATCTAGATGAGTCGCTTTATAGTCAATTGAACAATGATAATTTCCTTAAGACTGACGAAGAGATAGTATCTGCTATCGGAGCTGCTTATAGTGGTGTCAGGGCTTTTCAGGACTTCGGAAACATGTGGGCCGTTTATTGCACGGCCGATGAAGTAGCCATTGTAGGCCGCACCGGTGGTGACTGGGCTGGTGACGGGCAAGATCAGCAGATGACGGATCACACCTGGACGAACAACAACCGTTTTTATAACGGAACATGGCTTTCATTTTTTGGGCAGGTAAATAAATGCAATCAACTTATTTATCAACTTGAACAAATAAATTCAGAGAAATATGCGAATTATATTTCAGAAATAAAAACAGTGAGGGCATTGTGGTATATGTGGCTCATTGATATGTGGGGAAACGTACCCATTATTGATAAGTTTGATGTGCCAAAAGGCTTTCTGCCGTCCACAAACTCCCGTAAAGAGGTCTATGAGTTCATTGAAAAGGAGATCAAGGACAACATGCGGAATTTATCTAAAGATGTCAATTCCAACACATACGGACGTGCAAACTACTGGACAGCCCTCTCCATCCTATCCAAAATATACCTGAACGCTGACGTATATACCGGAACTCCCCAGTGGCAAAAAGCATTGGATGTATGCAATGAGATTATAAATTCGGAGAAATATCATCTCACGGCTACTTACAAAGAGAATTTCATCGCTAAAAATGAAAATTCAACAGAAGCTATTTTTGCCATACCTTTTGATGCGATTTACACACAATGGCAATGGTTCCTTCCCTTAGTTACTTTACACGGCTCATCACAACAAACATTTAACCTTACGAATCAACCCTGGAACGGCTTGTCTGTACAAACAGATTTTTTCTATAAATTTGAAGACCAGGACATTCGTAAAAAAGACAACTTCTTATGGGGGCCTCAATATACATCTTCCGGAGAGCCATTGTTAGATCCCGGCTATGAAAAAGACACGGCCATTGATCCGGATGGCCCTCAGATAAATTTTACCCCGACATTTATCTCACTTTATAACACGGCAAGACAATCGGGCGCACGAGTAATAAAATGGGAAATAGAGATGGGCGGCTCGGGACAAATGAACAGCGATTTTTTCATGTTTCGTTATTCAGATATATTGCTTATGAAAGCAGAAGCGTTATGGCGTTTAAATCCCAATAGCATTGAGGCCTTGAACATAATAAATCTATTCAGGGAAAGAGCTCAGGTGCCAATATTTACATCACTGGATGCGAACAAAATCGTTGATGAACGAGGGAAAGAATTATTTATGGAAGGTTGGCGCCGCTCCGATCTGATCCGTTTTAATAAATACAATGACCCGACTATTTTTAAACCATCAATAAGTGAATCTTACAGAAGGCTTTTCCCCATTCCGAAAGAACAGATAGATGCAAATCCTAAATTAAAGCAAAACCCGGGATATAATTGAATGACCGCCCAACAGACTACAACGGCCATATCGGCAAACAATTTCAGAATCTATACCGGTAACAGGGGCGATGTCCCCTGTTACCGGCATTGTCGCGACCGTATCGCCAATATAAATCTGTTTATCTCGACCGCACTTCTTTCCGCATAAACGAAACATAGGCCAGCATGAAGAAGATCAACGTAATGGCGATCAATCCGGTCAGCTGCGGCCAGACCACCAACAAGCTTTGCCCGAGTGGCAGGGGGCTGGGGATAGCGCCGTCAACCTGTTCAAAAGTGAGCGGCCCCAAGCTTCTGACCGAAGGCATCAGCATAGTCATGGTAACCTCCTGGAACAACTCGCCGGGGGAAAACCGCAACAGGTTCATCATAAACCGCTGGTAATGGACGATCTGATCGGGCATCGCCATGGAAGAAGGGCTCAGCGCCCTGCCGACCACATTCAGAATGATATTGTAAAACACGCTGAAGAACAACCACACAGCGATTCCCGACAAAGCCGACGTTGCCGGCTGCTTGCTCCGAACGGAAAAAAAGAGCGCCAGATTGAGCCAGAGTGCAATGTACACCATCGACAGCAACAGGAAAATCACAATGCGGGAGAACTCTTCGGCCGTAGGCGGTATCCCGATAAATATCAACCCGAATCCCATCATCAGGAAGCCAAGGGAGAAAAGCATGGTGCCAATCACGAACAGCGCTGACACACACTTAGCATTGATGATATAATCACGATAGATGGGTTGCGACAACAACCGGCTCAAAGTGCCTTTGTTCTGTTCGGTATTGATCGCATCGAATCCTAAGGCAATCCCCAATAAAGGCCCTAAAAAACCGATGAAAACGGCGAACGAGGGTAAAGCGCCGTCCGACACCGTAAACAGTTTCAAGAAAAGGAAACTGTCGTCCGTCCCGCCCTGTTTCACGGCTTCGCCTATATTGCCCAGGGCGGTATAGAGCGATCCCATGCAAGTAAGGACAATTATAACAATCAGAATAATCGCTTTCCAGCTCCGCATATAATCGGAAAACTCCTTCCGTACAATTACTCCGAAAGAACCTGATATGCTATTCATGTTTATTTCCTCCCAGATAACGATTATACATTTCTTCCAGTTCACCCGGCTTTTTATGCAGTTCGTTTATATCGATCACGGTGAGCAGGCGCCCTTTATCGAACAATCCGACCCGGTCGCACACCTGCTGTACCTGATTCAGGTGGTGCGATGAAAAGAGTACCGTCAGTCCGTTTTCGTGGCTTAAATGCAGGATCAGGTGGATAAAATCCTGTACGCCTGCGGGATCGATTCCAGAAGTAGGTTCGTCGAGAATAATAATTTCCGGATCTTTGATCAGGACATCGGCCAATCCGAGTCTTTGCCGCATCCCTTTTGAATACTTCCCCGTCCGTTTCTTCATCTCGCCGCCCAATCCTACGCGATTGAGTAGCAAAGCGGCTTTTTCACAGGCTTCGGGGCGGGGGATCCCGTTCAGGCTAGCCGTATAGACAAGATTTTCCATTCCCGTCATATCTTCATAGAAACCAACATCCTCGGGAAGATATCCCACTTTCCGCTTCACCTCGACCGGATGGGTAGTGGAGTTTATTCCACAAACCGAAACGCTTCCTTCGGACGGCTCGGTCAGGCCCAATATCATCAGGATGGTAGTTGATTTCCCTGCTCCGTTCGGTCCGAGCAGTCCGAAAATCTCCCCTTTTCGTATCTCCAGATGGAGGTTATCGACAGCCGTGAAATTCCCATACCGTTTTGATAGGCCGGTCAACTCTATCACTTGTTGAGACATTGTTTACCTCCTCCCGTATTTTCGAAACAGATAGAAGATCGTTCCACACACCACAACGATAATGCCGATCCCGATCCATCCCCAAAGCAGCGGCGTCTTCACCGTCATTCTGAAACTGACGCTCTTGCCTGTTTCCGGTGTATTGGCACTGATGTTCATCACATAATCGCCGGGGATAGCTTTTTTAGACGCTCTCACAACAGCTTGCACATCCACGCTCTCGCCCGCTTTGAGCGTTTCCACGGCAGTCGGTTCGAAGCTGACTTCCCATCCTTCAGGCTTACTCGACGACAGCCTGACATCTTTCAGTTCTGCCGATCCGGTGTTATTCACCACCAAATCGATGCGTTTTGTATCACCGGCCGTGATATCGGAACTCAATAATCCCCTCGGAGTCGTAAGTTCCATATCATAAGACCCGGTCACGACCACTTCGAGTTCCAGTTCGCCCGAAGCAGAACCTGTAGTGGCTTTGATGGGAATTTTATAGGTTCCCGCTTCCACATTGCCGGGAGGTGTGATTTCTATACTGATGTTTTCAGTGGAATTCGGTTCCACCTGTGCCGACGTAGCCTGTTTTCCGTTGGCGCGGAAAATAACATTCCAGCCTCTCGGTGCGGCAGCAATCAAGGCATACAATTGAGTTTCGGCTGTCTTATTATTCAGGTTGGCGTTGAAGTTGAAATTCGATTTGGAGTTACCCTGCATATTGGGTTGATCGGTAGTGAATTCCGTCTTATAAGTCCCTTGAGAGGATACCATTACGGAAAGCGGGAGTTCGGCTTCGTTACCGGCATGTACCACAAAGCGGTAAGTTCCCCGGTTTACCTGCAACGGGACAGTCACCTGAAGATTAAACGTTTTTTTATCGTTGGGCATAACGGCAAGTTGATTGACGATATAACTGCCTGATTTCATTTCCGATTTCCACCCGTGGGGAATGCCCATAACATAAATATCCGGGGTTTGCAAACCCTCCGTGTTATTAACGACATCGATACTGTAATTAATAGTTTCTCCCGGCGGTACGGATATTTTGGTATAGGGAGTGTACAACAGCATGCGTTTTTCCGTTTCCTCTGCATGCAACAGGGCTACAAAACCCATAACAACAACAAATAACATTAAAAATTTTAATTTACATTTCATCATAGCTCATTCACAATTACGATATTACAATATATTATTAGAAATATTATAGCCTATACCGCACGGGAATACACTTGAATTTCCGCTAAGCGATAACGGCGCAAAGCAATTTGAAAAACAGTGTTGTAAAATATAAATGTCCGTTGTTTAAAATGAAAGCTGCGAAAACAGCTATACAAAATTAATAAAGAAGAAACAAAAGGTGCTGTTAACTTTCGCAAAAAAACAGGAAATACATCCTTAATTATTTTTAAATTAACTCTCGCAAGTACCCCCGATAGTGTATATGCGTACCCTGCCTTTTAGAAGTTGCTGCTTTTTTGCAGTATAAAGTAATCTTACCAATATTTCCGTCCGTGATGCTTGGCTGTTTTAAAACTTATATTAACTTTGTATTATCAACAAAATTAAAATCACGGTTAGGAAACGGATATACGTCACTCACTCAAAACAGTATACACCCGCTCCGAACAAAAAGCAGTATCATCATATGAAGTCAATAGCAATAATATACGGTTCCAGCACCGAGAATACAAAAAGAGCTGCTGAAAAAATCGCTGAAAGGCTATCGGAATATTCTCCGGCATTGGTCGATATTTATGATGGCGATGAAGAAGCCTTTCACTCACACGATGTGCTTATCCTCGGTATTTCAACTTGGGGAGTGAAGGATTTGCAGGACGACTGGTCTGATTTCTACCACAAGCTGGAAAAAATGGATTTAACGGGTAAAACCGTCGCCCTTTTCGGGCTTGGCGATTCGTTCATTTACCCCGATTCGTTTGTAGATGCGATGGGTATCTTATACGAAACGGTCTCGAAAAGAGGAGCCACGATTGTTGGTGAAGTCTCTCCCGAAGGCTATCATTTCGATTACTCCAGAGCATTGATAAAAGGTGTCTTTGTGGGATTGCCGCTGGATGACGATAACGATGCCGATCTCACCGACGGGCGCATCGAGAAGTGGACAGAATCGCTGAAAAAGTACCTCAATTAAGCCATTCAGCCGGAAACGGACCGCGTTGTTCCCGGCTGAATTTAATTTTATCCCAAATTATGTTTCTTCACAAAATCGTCTAACACCTCTTTCAGGGTGGGAGTGCCGATTTCCTGTAAATCGTAATGAACCCGCACAACCGGTTTTTGGATATCTATCAGTCGGTTCAAATCGATGGGAGTCCCAATGACAACCGTATCGCAATCGGTATGGTTAATGGTGGTTTCCAAGTCTTTCAGTTGTTGGTCGCTGTAACCCATTGCCGGCAGGATAGTGCCGATCTGAGGATAGATAGAGAACGTATTCGCTAATTCACCCACTACAAAAGGACGCGGATCAATTTGCTCCGAACATCCGTATTTTTGAGCAGCAACGGTTCCCGCACCTATTTTCATTTCGCCGTGCGTCAACGTAGGCCCGTCTTCGACAACCAAGCAACGCTTTCCCCGTATTAATTCGGGATTATCCACCCTGACGGGACTGGCTGCGTCAATTACTACCGCTTTTGGATTTGCCTTTGCAATGTTCTCCCGAACGGTCCGGATGCCTTCCGGGGATGCCGTATCCATCTTATTGATAACCACTACATCGGCAAGTCTTAAATTCACTTCTCCGGGGTAATAATTCATTTCAGCTCCGGCGCGGTGCGGGTCGGCAACGGTAATAGTAAGATCGGGTTTGTAAAATGAGAAATCGTTGTTCCCTCCATCCCACAAGATCACATCGCACCCGTCAGGGTCTTCTTCGGCCTGACGTAAAATCTTTTCGTAATCGACCCCCGCATAAATGACATTGCCTCTGACCACGTGCGGTTCGTATTCTTCCATCTCTTCTATAGTGCATTTGTGCTTTTTCAGATCGTCCACCGTGGCAAAACGTTGCACAGCCTGTGCCGCCAAATCGCCGTAAGGCATCGGATGGCGTACGGCGATCACTCTTAACCCGCGCTTCATCAAATCTTCTACTACAGCCCTCGACGTTTGCGATTTACCGCATCCCGTCCGCGTAGCAACTACAGCAATTACAGGTTTAGTACTCCTGATCATGGTTTCACCCGGTCCCAACAAGATAAAGTTGGCTCCGGCAGCGTTCACAATCGCACTCAAATGCATCAGTTTCGGATAAGGTACATCGCTGTAGGAAAAAATACAGTCGTGTACATTTTTTTCTTTGATTAACCCGGGCAATTCAGATTCCAGTACAATGGGGATTCCTTCGGGATAGAGTTCTTTTCCCGCCAGAACGGCAGGATATACTCTTCCGTCGATATAAGGAATCTGTGCTGCTGTAAAAGCAACGACATTGTAATCCTCATTTCCTCTGAAAAACGTGTTGAAGTTATGGAAGTCTCTTCCGGCTGCTCCAATGATAATGGCATTTCTTTTCATAACAATAAAGATTAGATTAGTTAATTTTCAAAAGCAAAGGTACACTATTTTTTATCAAAAAGATAATTTTCCGGTTTATTTTTTTGGGAATAAATATTTTTATTTGACAAACTGAAAGCTGCCGATTGTAAAAACGAGGTAAACAAAAAGGCCTGATAACTGAAATATTACTATTTTTGTCTTTTAAAGCAAATCACACGTATTATGACAAATAACAAACTCACCTTAAACGTTCAGTCGGAGATTGGAAAACTGGAAGCGGTAATGTTGCACTACCCGGGCCCGGAAGTGGAGAACATGACGCCGAAAAACACGCAACGGGCACTATACAGCGACATTCTGAACCTGTCCATCGCTCAAAAAGAATATACACAATTGCAAGGTGTATTGAAAAAAACGTCTTCGGTGTATGAAGTTTCAGACCTGTTGGAAAAGGTGCTCGAAATTCCCGAGCAGCGATTTTTGTTGCTTCAAAAAATCTGTGTGACAGAACAAGTGGAAGACTACCTCGATTATCTTCTGGAATTACCCTCGAATCAGTTGACAAAAATATTGATCGAAGGGCTTCCGATGCAGGTAAAAACCCTGACCGATTTCCTGAAAGAAGAATATTATGCGTTGCAACCTTTATACAATTTCTACTTTACGCGCGACACATCGGTGACCATTGGCAATACGTCGCTGGTTTGCAAGATGGCAAATGCGGTGCGCATGCGGGAATCGTTTATCATGGAAGCCATCTTCGAAAGCGGGCTGTTTTTCAATGGCAGCATAACAAATATGTATGATGCCTCGCAAAACAATCCGTTAGTAAAAATAGAAGGCGGCGATCTGTTGGTTGCACGGGAAGATGTCCTGTTAATTGGAAGCGGAGCGCGCACCAGTCCGCAGGCTATCGATTTGTTGATCAGGGAACTGTGCAAGGAGAAGCCATGCAAAAAACACGTCATTGTGCAACAATTGCCGGAAACACCCGAGTCGTTTATCCATTTGGACATGGTATTCACCTTCCTGGATAAAAACACTGCCATGGTTTATAAGCCACTGATATTAAACAATAACCCATATAAAACCGTACATATCCAGATCGAGAACGGGAAGGTGGCCAAAATTTCGCAAATGAACAATATTCCGGCAGCATTGAAAAGATTAGGTATGGATATTGAGCCGGTTATTTGCGGTGGAAAAGCGGATGACTGGGACCAGGAACGGGAACAATGGCACAGCGGAGCCAACTTCCTGGCGATTGAGCCGGGCAAAGTGCTTTCGTATGCCCGAAACATTAACACATTGGAAGAATTGAACAAGAAAGGGTTCGAAATTGTGCGCGCCAAAGATGTGATCAGCGGGAAATTCGATATGGAAACTTCCGGGAAATGCGTCATTACACTCGACGGGTCCGAACTCCCGCGCGGTGGTGGCGGGCCAAGATGTATGACCATGCCGTTAAGGAGGCAGTAAATTACAATATCTCTTTTATTTCGGCCAGTGTTTTCACCGTGTAAGTAGGTTCAAATCCGTCGGATGAAATACGAGCAGGATTAAACCAGATTTGTGCGATACGGCTTTTTTGCGCTCCGGCGATATCGGCCTCCCAGCTGTCGCCGATCATCAGGGCTTCATTCCGGCGGGAGTTGGTATTTTTAAGTGCATAAGTAAAAATATCGGGATGCGGTTTATTCACCCCCGCGTCTTCCGAAAGGATAATTTTGTCGAAATAGGGCTGCAGGCCCGAGTTTTCTATTTTCTTAAACTGAACTTCACGAAAGCCATTGCTGAGTATGTGCATCCGGTATTTCGGCCTCAGGTAATCCAACAGCTCGATGCTTCCATCGATCAGCCTTGTTTTTCGGGTAGTGCGTTCCAAAAAATCGTCGCTTAACGATTTGGCATATTCCGCATCATTAATCCCAAACTCCCTGACCGGAACCAGGAAGCGTTCCACAATCAACTCCTCCTTCCTGATTTCACCCAGGCGGTATAAGTTCCACAAATGATGATTGGATGGCATATATACGTTGTAGTAATCATCAAACGTGGGATAAAACCTGTCGTAACCGTAATCCGAATAAATCTCTTCAAGACACTCCTTACCGTTCCGGTGAATATCCCACAACGTATCATCCAAGTCGATAAAAAGATTTTTATATTTCATTTCAAGAACCAAGGATCAGGAATAAAGATTTCTAGACAACGCATCCTGAACGAAAGAGACGCCCAGGATGCTGACTTTTAAAAAAACTGCCTCTTAATTCACCTCAATAATCAAATACTTCGTAAGGCTCCAGAACCGTTGAGTATCGGTAATCTGGAAAGTAAGATTGTCATTAGCCCCCTTTACAAACTCGTAAGTCCCTTCGGGATGGGTTGACCAAAGCTTGGCTTTGGTAGTGTACAAAGGTATTTCCGTCACTTCGCGGATATCAATTTGCAGGAAATAATCCTTGTTAAAAGTATCCTGCATGACCTTGGTAGATTTCAGGAAACCGCCCGAAAGAATTTTTTGTTCTTTCAATTCGTTGGCTGTGCCAAACACATAGTAAGCAGTGTGCAACGACTTGTCCTGCTCTTTGATGGTGGAAGATTGCGCTTCGGCATGTTGAGCCAATTCGCTGATGTCGCTAGACAATTGGGCAATGGTCGCATCGCGTTTAGACAGTTCACCTTGCAAGACAACCAGCCTGGCAGAGCTTTCCTGCATCTCCTTGTTCAATCGGTCGATGGTGGCCTGTAATGACGCAACTTGCTTGTTGCTGGAAGCGTACTTTTTATTCAGTTCTGCCAATTGAGTTTTGTTCCGCCTCAAAATCTCCTGAATCATCTGGAAATTGTCAGTTACTCTTTTTTTGGTGTCCTGATTCATCTCCCCGCTTTGTGCAGATTGAGTTGAAATGTATTTTTCCGCTTCGCGGATTTTATCGAAATTTGCTTCAACTTCACCGATTACAGCCATCATTTCCTGGGTTTCGGTATCCGATGTTTTCAAAACCGCCTGCAACGAATCTCGTTCTGCCTGCAGCTTTTGATATTCTTCGGATTCGGTCACTTTCTTCCCAAAATTGGTACAAGAAAACAAAACTCCTGCGCCGAGTAATAAAATGAATACTTTTTTCATAATTCAATGCTTTTATTGTTATTAAACGAATCTATTTCAAAAATGTTTAAACCTGTATCAGAACAAGGCTCTCCTAACTCATAACTATTTGGATTGATTTCCCTCTACGATTATCACAAATTCCCCTTTGGGTTCATTGGCTGTAAAATGTGCGGTTAGCTCCGATAAGGTTCCCCGGATGGTTTCTCCGAATATTTTGGATATCTCACGCGAGACCGAGGCATTTCTCTCCGCACCTAAGGATCCGGCCAGTTGTATCAGCGTTTTTACCAGCCGATAAGGCGATTCATAAAAAACCATCGTCCGCGACTCTTCCGCCAGCTCTTTCAATCGGGTCTGCCTGCCTTTCTTCTGCGGCAGGAAGCCTTCGAAACAAAACCGGTCATTGGGCAGTCCCGACATCACCAGCGCGGGAACAAAGGCTGTGGCGCCCGGCAGGCATTCCACCTCAACATCTGCCTGCACACAGGTACGGACAAGCAGGAATCCCGGATCGGAAATGGCCGGCGTTCCGGCATCCGATATCAGGGCTATGGTCTCTCCGGCTTTGATCCGTTCCGCAATATGAATGGCCGTTTGGTGTTCGTTGAACTTATGGTGCGATTGCATTCGCGTTTCAATGCCGAAATGTTTCAGCAGGAAACCACTTGTCCGCGTATCTTCAGCAAGAATCAAGTCGCAGTTTTTCAGCACGTTAACTGCTCTTAACGTCATATCTTCCAGATTCCCGATCGGAGTCGGCACAACCACTAACTTACCCATTCTCACTCAAATCCCTTTTTCAAGAGCTCCAAAAAGCTTTTCACCCTTTCATCCTTAAAATTCCACGAGGTTTTTTCCCTTAAATACCGTTCCATCTCCTCGTAATTGTCAAAAGCATTCAGGCTGGTCATCACCGAGTTCATCGCTTCACGATCGTTGTCGAATAGCTCACGCTGAAAATAAAAACGGTCGTTCAGGCTCAAACCGCGTTTAACATCCAACTTGGGAGGTGGCGTTTGAATAACATCGTTTACCGACCGAAGCACGCCCGGAACTTCTTCGGGGACAACCTCCTCTTTTTTCGTTTCCACATTTCTGGGATTGGTATATGCGGGCAAAGCAATACCTTGGGCGTAAGTATTTTTTCGAGTTTCTTCAACAGATGTCCGGCTTTCACTTTCCGACAAGAACAATACCAGTTTTTCCATCTGGTGTTTCATATCTTCTATCTGGAGCATTTCCAGTTCATGGAGCAGGCTCATCACCTCCTGCCCTTTCTGAAATGCCTCGCGAAAAAAAGAGAAAGGAACGGACTCTTCCCGTTTGATGGCGGAAACTCTTGCTTCAAGGCTTTGTAACTTCTGAAGCAGCCTATCGATATATTCGTTTTTCTTTTCCATTATTACCCGATTTCAGTTGCTTTTTTTGTTAAAAAACGGGATAAATTCGACCACAAAAGTAATAATTATTTGTTTTGTTCAATAAAATCGTTTGGCAAATTTACAAGATATAACATTTGTGAACTTCTTGTTATTGAAGTGTAAAGCCAGCGGTAGAAATTATCTCCCATATACGATTTATTAACGTATCCCAAGTCCAGAAACACGTTTTTCCATTCTCCGCCCTGTGCTTTATGGCAAGTGACGGCATATCCGTACTTCACGAGCAGGGCATTAAAATAGGGATTCTCCTTTACCTTTTTATATCGGGCGCTTTTTCGGGAAATATCGGCATAATCTTCCATTACGGCCACGAAGAGTTGTTCGTTTTGTTCGCGGGTAAGGCCGGGAACCTCGGTATGAAGGCTGTCGAGATTAATTTTCGCCTCAAATTCCACACCGTAATCTTTATGCCGAAGCAGGACATTGCAAAAACGAAATCCATACATCGTTTCCTGCCGGCGAACACGGACCACTTCCACAAACTCGCCATTGGCCAGGAATTCTACATTTTCAATACCGTCCGCCCAATGGTAATTGTTTTTCGTGATCATCAGCAAATCGCCTGTCGAAAGCTCTTCTTCCCGATAAAGCACCGTATTCCGGATACCCATATTATAAGCATTTACCCGTTTGTTGGAACGCGAAATTACAATTGTCTCCTCCGTACCGTCACGGTTATAAGCCGATGAGATCTCATCGATAAGTTCAGTTCCGGTTATTCTTTTCACATCGTCAAAAGCAGTGACGTTGAGCTTTGGAAAGTCGTCCGTATTGCCGTTTTGCAAGGCATTACGCAACAGGGTTGCATTAACCAGTATTCCCGATTTTTCCGATTGCCGCACTATCTGGGTGAGTGTGCAGGTAACCGCTTCGAAAAAAAAAGATTCAATGGTCTTTTCGTCGAGAGCCGGACTGAACTCCTGCTGTACAGGCGGCAATTGGGCCGTATCCCCAATGAGCAGCAGCCGGTTCCCTTCGCCGGAGTAAACATATTCCATCAAGTCATCCAGCAGCCTGCCCGATCCGAAAACGGAAAACTCACTGTTATCGTTGCTGATCATCGATGCTTCATCCACGAGAAACAGCGTGTGACTGTGTTTATTTTCGGCCAGCGAAAAATTTCCCGGGCCTTCGGTAAACCGGTCCATCCGGTAAATTTTCTTGTGAATGGTGAATGCGGGCTGGCCTGCATACGCCGAAAAGACTTTTGCCGCCCGTCCCGTCGGAGCCAGTAAAACGGTCTTCTGATTGAATTGCGACATCGTTTTAACCAAACTTCCGATAAGTGAAGATTTGCCTGTTCCTGCATATCCTTTCAGCAAAAAGACCTGATTATTTGACCGTGCATAAAGAAAATCAACTATCTTTGCAATCGCAGAACGTTGATCGGCAGTAAAATCGAAAATGAAATTTTCGTTGATTTTTTCGATAAAATACCGATTTATCATTTTTTTGAGTTATTTTTGTGGTAAATGTAGCACATTTATTATTCTTTTTCTAAATTTGTACTCTAAAATCAAAAATAATAATTTAAAACTCAATAAAAATTTAAAACAAACATCCATGAAAGTTGTAGTAAGAGTGCTTTTAGTAGCAGCCATTATCCTATTAGCTTTCCTTTGCTGGAAAAGTATTCAGGGCCCGATTGATTTCAATGCGGAGGTAAAGCGCCGCGACAAGGCGGTCATTCAACGTCTCGTTGATATTCGCACAACGCAGGTTGCTTATCGCACGCATAAAGGGTCATACACAGCTGATTTCAATGAATTGGCCAATTTCATCAAAACCGGTAAAGTGGCATCGATTGCCAAATCGGGTGAGCTTACCGAAGCACAGTTAGAAGACGGAATGACCGAAGTAAAAGCCATGAGCATTATCCGCACCGGAAACGAAAAAGCCATCCGTGCCGCCGGGTTATGGGATGAACGTAAAAACGCTCCCCAGCTAACGCGCGACTCTATTTTTGCTCCTGCTATCGAAGTGCTTTTCCCGAACAGAAGAATGGATCCCGATTCATTGGCTTTCGTTCCTTTCGGAAAAGGTGCGAAATTCGAAATGGCAGTGGATTCGCTGACTACCGCCTCGGGTTATCCGGTACAGGTTTTTGAGGCAAAAACTCCTTATACTGTTTATTTGGGCGACCTGGATAAGAAACTGCTGAACCAGAAAATTCAGGAAGTATTGGATCGTCCCGGCGACAGATATCCGGGTATGATGGTCGGCTCCCTCAAGGTTGCTAACAATAATGCCGGAAACTGGGAATAATTTTTCGGCAGTAAATACTGCGCAAAGTTATGTTTTTACCGGAAAATATTGATTTAGCTCAATCTGAAAAGTATATTTTATCCATTCGGCTTGTGCCGGATGGATTTTCTTTTTGCATTTTTTCACCTTCCGACCAATCGATATTCCATTATCAGAAAAAAGCTTTCAGCAAAAACCTGTCATCAATCGAAAACATTAAAAAAACTTTTTTTGAGGTTAATTTCTTCTCACAACCTTTTCAAAGAGTCCTGGTAACCATTGTGTCACCCCGGTACACAATCGTTCCCGACATCTATTTCGAAAAGAAAAGAGCAAAAGATATTTTTGAATTTAATATTCACGGCAGAAGCGGGAAGGTTCTAAGTAATTATATCGCTGAAGGCGCCTGCCACGTTCTTTTTGATCTGGATGAAGAGGTTTATTCGTTTCTATGCAGAAACCTGTGGAATCCTTCTTTTTTCAGCTGTAAAGCCCTCCTTCTTCCTTTTTTCACCAACTATCAGGCCGGAAACGGGCGGAAAAGATGTTTTGTGAATTTTCACGATGAGATGATTTCCGTAACGTGCTTCTCCGGCACACAATTATTATCTGCCAATACTTATCCGGACAAGGAGAAGTATGATGCGCTATTTAATATTGTGAACGTCTGGGAAAAACAATCCTTGAACCAAAACTCCGATCTGTTGATCCTTTTGGGGAATTTACCGGACTACAAAGAAAGCATTGACACGCTGAAAAAACTCATTAAAAACGTGGAACCCATAAAATTAACATCAGAAAACGAGGACCACATTCCAACCGATATACTTTTGGCTCTTGGTGTTGAACAGAAAGAGAAGAACGAAGAATAAAGAGCCAAGAGCCAAGAGTCAAGAGCCAAGACAAAAGACAAAAGACATTGAACTTTAAATTTTAAACGTTTTTTATGCGTATAATCAGCGGGAAATATAAATCGAGGCGGATTCAGGTTCCGGCAAACCTTAAAGCGAGGCCCACAACCGATTTTGCCCGTGAGAGCCTGTTTAACGTACTCAACAACAGGGTGGACTGGGAAGAGGCCACTGTCCTGGATCTGTTTTCAGGAACAGGAAGCGTGGCCCTGGAATTTGTGTCGCGCGGATGTCCGTTTGTAGTAACCGTAGAAATGAATCAAAACCATTACAACTTTATTTGTAAAGCGCAAGAGACACTGGGTGCGAAGGAATTGTTCCCCGTAAAGGCCGACGCATTTAAATACCTTCAATCGTTAAACCAGAAGTTCGACCTCATCTTTGCCGACCCGCCTTACGATTTGCAGTCGATAAACACTATTCCCGACCTTATTTTTAAAAGAGAACTCCTGAAACCCGAAGGGATCTTTATTCTGGAACATTCTAAAAAACAGAACTTCTCCGCTCATCCCCATTTTGTAAATGAGAGAAATTACGGGAATGTGCATTTTTCATTTTTTGAGTGACCGATTTGATTTAATTTGGTTATCTTTGCCCTCTCAAAATCCACCCCCCGGTAAATCAGAAGTTCTTACCACCCTTTCCTGTAAAGGTAAAACCTCCTTTTGGGAAAGACACAACGAAGATTATTATGACTACATTTAACGAAAAAGACCTTCTTAAACTCATCAAAAGGAAAGAATGGAAAACGTTGCGAAACGCCATACCAGAATTTGATCACCTTCAACTTGCCGAAATTATCGACCGAAGCAGCGAGTTTGAATCGGTGATATTGTTCCGTTTCCTGGCGCGTGAGCAGGCAAAAGATGTTTTCCAGGAACTTTCGCACGAAAAGCAGGAAGAAATTATTGAAGGATTGGCACAACACGCTGTAAAAGTAGCCGATTTGCTCAACGACATGGAACCGGACGACCGGACAGCTCTCCTTGAAGAACTTCCGGGAAAAGTGACGCAACGCCTTATGCAGTTGCTAACACCCGACAACCGGAAAACTGCAACCCAACTCCTGGGATATCCCGAAGAGAGCATAGGACGATTAATGACACCGGAATACGTGGCCGTAAAACCACATTTCACGGTGGAGCAAACGCTGGCGCATATCCGCCAGTATGGACGGGATTCCGAAACGCTAAACGTGATTTATGTGGTGGACAACAACTGGCGCCTGATTGATGACATCCGCATGCGTGAAATAATCTTGGCTTCGCCCGAACAAGTTATCGGCGATCTTATTGATTATAAATTTGTGGCCCTGAGTGCGTTCGATGATCAGGAAACGGGAGTAAGCGCATTCAAAGACCACGACCGGGTGGCGCTTCCCGTAATTGACAGCGCCGGAACGCTGCTGGGAATCGTTACCATTGATGATATCTTTGATGTAGCCGAAGAAGAAGAGACCGAAGACTTTCACAAGTTCGGCGCCGTACAGGATGCCATTATCAATCCGCTACAGGCCACCGTTACTTTTTTGTATAAAAAACGGGTGTTCTGGCTAACAGCGCTGGTCTTCGTAAATATCTTTTCGGGAGCGGTAATTGCCGGTTTCGAAAACGTGTTGGCATCAGCCATATCTCTCGTCTTTTTCCTCCCGTTGCTTATCGATAGCAGCGGAAATGCCGGCTCTCAATCCGCAACACTTATGATCCGCGCGCTGGCCATGGGCGACGTCCAGGTAAAGGATTGGGTAAAGCTGTTGGGAAAAGAGTTCATTGTTTCGTTGCTTTTAGGGCTGACAATGGCTGCAGGCGTAAGTTTAGTCGCAGCGATCCGCGCTCCTGAAATAATCCTGATCCTCGTTATAACGATGACGTTAGTGGTAATTGTGGGAAGCATTATCGGAATGATCCTGCCTTTCATTTTTACGAGGCTGAAAGTTGATCCGGCAACGGCAAGCGCCCCCCTCATTACATCCATTGCCGATATTTCGGGCGTACTCATCTATTTCACCGTGGCAAGCAAAATATTGGGATTTTGACGCACAAACCGCCTCTATTCTATTCTTTTCAATTTGTTCACACGGATATTTTCTTCCACAATGGCATCGATAACGGCAATAACGGTCATATTCACAATATCGCGGACCGACATTCCCACATCTAAGATGTGAACAGGTTTATTTAATCCCATCTGAATCGGCCCGATAATGTCGCCGATACCGCTTTCAAGAAGCAACTTGTAAGCCGTGTTAGCCGAACTCAGGTTAGGGAATATCAGCGTATTCACATTCTTTCCCTTCAGCCTGGTGAAAGGAAATTTTTCATCCCTGAACTCTTTGTTCAACGCCACATTTACCTGCATTTCGCCATCCACCACCATATCGGGATAATCGCGGTGCAACGTTTCCACTACTTTGTGAACGCTGGCCGGGCTTCCCACCTTGTCGTCACCAAAATTGGAATACGAGAGCATGGCAATAACCGGATCATGGGCGAAAAACTTCACCGTAGAGTTTGCTAAACGGGCAATATCGACCAGGACATCGGAGGAGGGATGACGGTTAAAGAGCGTGTCGGCGAGAAAGAGCACGCCTTTCTTCGTGTTGACGATATGCATGGCTCCTATGTGTTCGAGGCCCTCACGAATGCCGATGATGTCCTTTGCAAGATTTATGGTATCGAGATATTTCCCGAAAACACCGGTAATGAGCGCATCGGCCTCGTCCGACTCCACCATCATCATCCCGAAAGAATCGCGGTTGAACATCTGTTCGGCGGCCTCCTGGAAAGTATAACCTTCACGGCTGCGCTTTTCCGAGAGTATTTTCGCATAACGCAACCGTCTGGGCTCTTCCCTGTCGTGGCGAAGATTAACAATCTCAACTCCCTTCAAACTAATCTGATTCTCGGCAGCAATATTGGCTATCTTCTCTTCGTTACCCAGTAAAATAGGATGACAAATACCTTCGTTAACACAAGTCTCGGCAGCTTTGAGCATATTCACGTGGTTGGATTCCGAAAAGACTACACGCTTGGGAGTTTGTTTTGCCATGTCGTAAAAATGGCGCAACATCTTATTGTCCAATCCCATTCGTTCACGAAGGATTTCATTGTACCCCTCCCAGTCGGTAATGGGTTTTCGGGCAACTCCCGATTCTATCGCCGCTTTGGCCACAGCCGGCGCAACCACAGTCAACAAACGGGTATCGAGTGGTTTTGGAATGATATAATCGCGTCCGAAACTCAACCGTTTCAGGTTGTAAGCGGCATTCACCACATCCGGCACAGCTTTCTTTGCCAGGTCGGCAATAGCGCGGACAGCAGCAATCTTCATCTCTTCGTTGATACAGGTAGCGCGAACATCCAACGCTCCACGGAAAATATACGGAAAACCCAATACATTGTTTATCTGATTGGGATGATCGGAACGGCCGGTCGCAAAAACAATATCTTTCCGGGCGGTAATCGCCAACTCGTACGATATTTCCGGATTGGGGTTTGCCAACGCAAAAACGATAGGATCCGCGTTCATCGACTGCACCATCTCAACCGTAAGCACATCGGCAACCGAAAGCCCGAGAAAAACATCCGATCCGGCAACGGCTTCCGCCAGGGTGGAGATGTTCCGTTCGGTAGCAAACGGTTTTTTACGGTCGTTCAGATCGGTCCGGCTTTTCGATATTACCCCCTTGGAATCGACCATCACAATATTTTCCAATTTAGCTCCCAGCGCCATATATAGTTTTGTGCACGAATTGGCTGCCGCACCGGCGCCATTCACCACAATCTTCACATCTTCTATTTTCTTTCCGGTCAATTCCAGCGCGTTGAGTAATCCGGCAGCCGAGATAATGGCTGTTCCATGCTGATCGTCGTGCATAATAGGAATATCCAGTTCGGCCTTTAACCGCTCTTCAATTTCAAAACATTCGGGTGCTTTGATATCCTCCAGGTTGATCCCGCCAAAAGTGGGAGAAATAGCTTTTACCACTTCTATAAATTTTTTCGGATCTTTTTCGTTGATCTCAATATCGAACACATCTATTCCCGCAAAGATCTTAAAGAGCAAACCTTTGCCTTCCATCACCGGCTTCCCCGAGACAGCACCGATATTACCCAAACCCAACACCGCTGTTCCGTTAGAGATGACCGCCACCAGATTTCCTTTGGAAGTATATTCGTAAGCTTTTTGCTCGTCCTTTTGTATTTCGAGACACGGCTCCGCCACACCGGGCGAATACGCCATCGACAGATCGTGTTGTGAACTGTATGGTTTGGTAGGAACCACTTCTATCTTTCCGGGACGCCCCTCGGAATGATACCTGAGTGCCTCTTCGTGCAATTTATTTGACATTGTGTAGGATTTTTACAGTATAACCTAAATAATTATGCAAATTTACACAATGAAATTTAATATATGAAAGATTATTACATTATTTTCTATTCATTAAATACTTTTCCGTAATCATCATAGAGCATCAATAGATGAGCGGCGCTCCAACTGAAATGAGGAGCTTTTAATCTTTCACCGCTATGTGTGTCGTAGTTTTCGTGAATGGGAGCGTCATCCTTAAGGCCCTGTAACCGATCGAACACCTGTAATGTATATTCATCTGCCTTTTTACTGTATCCATAATTACGCAATCCGCGAATGGCAAAGTAAGTTTGGTCGAGCCAGATGGGGCCTCGCCAATATCCTTTGGGATTATATTTCGGATTGTCTGCCGCAACCGTAGGAAAAGGAATATAAGTGGAAAACTTTGTTGTATCTTCCAGGAGAGGCAGCATCTGAGCCACCTGATCCGGAGTGGCCACCTTTGTCCATAAAGGCGCATAGGCTTCACAACCATACTCTTTGATGAATTTCCCATCGGCCAGGCGGCGATCAAAGAAGAAGCGGTTGTTTTTGTCGAAAAAATAGTCCGCGACTTTATCCGAGTAATCGGCTCCTTCAAAAGGGATATCCAGCATGTTTGCAAATTTCTTCAATAATCTTGATTCCAATGCCAGGAATGCATTCAAATCAATACTTTCCTGATCCATGCTCCATGCATCTTCGAACGGATTATTTTTAAGCATCCTGGCATCATCAAACCGAATGGCGTTATCCATGCCGCTCTCCCACGCTGCCGCCTCCAATGTTCCGTCTGTGGAACCATATTCGCACTTACCGTTACGATTGTGGTCGCGCTTAAGGTACCACCAGTTGTAATATGCCATAAGTTGCGGAAACATCTCTCTGACAAAAGCGGTGTCGTTGGTATTCGTAAAAATCTCATCTACAGCCCAACAAACAAGGGGAGGTTTGCTATCCCTTCCATTATTTTCGGAAGGATCGGTATAAATACAATCCACAATCATTCCGTCCGGAAGTTGATAATCGAACATAGCCCGTATGTTATTCTTGGCCAACTCCGGATTGAATTTCGCCAACGCAGCAGAAAAACGCCAGGAGTCCCATGCCCAAAATCCGACAAAATAACCGACCGCATGGCTTGGAACAACCCCTTCATGTAGCAATCCTCCACGATGAGTCCGCCAATTAGAGATAAGGGTAACTACTGATTTTACAGCAATGCGGTCATATTCCGGATCCATGTCGGCTCGAAGCACTTTTGTCAGGTAACCGTTCCATCGTTTCTCATTTTCAAGCAAACAGATATGTTGATCGTTCAGAATATTCATGCTCTTCTGTAATCCTGCGGCCAACTCCTTATCGGAAGTAAAGAATGAGATAACCACCTGTGTTTCCTTATTTGAACCGTTGCCCACAGCCTTGTAATTGTTCCCGCTCTCTTGTACGAGGATATCCGGGCCGAAAGTAAGCAAAACAATTTCGCCTGAAGGATGGCGTGCCGTCACAAAGTTCCTGTTTGTCTTTATTTCCATCTCATCGCACCATTGATCACCCGTGAACATCAATGCTTTATTTTCATCAGTACCAATTGTCAACAGTGCATTTGATGCATCTATAAAGTGAAGCGTCTGGCTGATCCTGCCATTTGCCGAGTGCGCCGACAAATAGATCTCACCGGGATAATAGTTCGTTGAGTCTGATATAAACAGGTCGTTTCCGAAGCCTGCAAAACCAACCGTGACAGCTGATTTTGCGAGCCATTGGCGACGGTTCATATCAAGACTGAAAGGGCCACAGAAACCATTGACCCACTCTTTTTTTTCAGGAATGGTAAAGCCCATCCATGAGCCGGCATCGGTGAACCATCCGTTAGCACGCGTCTCTGTATCGGGGGTATAGGCGATATCAAAAAGTTTTTCGAATTGATATCTTTTGCTTTCTTCAACACTGTGGGAACTCTGGTCGCAAGCAGTAAAACCAAGCACTAAAACTGAAAAAAGAAAAGATCGATAGAAATTATGAAACATATCTGATAAATTAATGTTATCACTTAAACCATTTATTGTGTGCCTCTTGCGCCGCATCGTCTTGTGCCTCCAATGGCTGTAGCGTAAAACTATATTGCCACTCCTTTGGTGTAATGGTATATTCGGGATGTACCTGAGCTCCCCAGGTAGTGTCGCCCCCTACTCCCATCAACCGGTGGTCGATATTCAACCAGACCATGTCTTTCTTTTCAATGCTGCCCCCATGGCGGCGCTCCACATTAAAGGGGACATAATCAATATCATCCTGTGGAAAATTCCAGGCACTCACGTTCAGAGGTTCCTCACCAACGATTAAAACCCCTTCCCCCGCATTATTGCGAAGGGCAACCCAGCGCACATCTGTTTTGTTCGCAGTCTCCTGTGCCCGGACATAAGGGTGGAATTGTTCCCGGACAGTAGCGGTATATAGCCCTATGGGAGAACTTGTTTTGCGGTCGGCATAGTTCTCGTGAGGCCCCCGGCCAAGCCAGGTCATTACATCGTACTCCGGGTTGAGTATCATTCTCATGCCTAAACGCGGCATCTCCGGTAAAGCCTTGCTGCCGGGCGTGTAGTGAAACAATACGTTGACAGCTCCGTCAGGACGAACCTGATACATGGTCCGAAGGGTTGATTCCTGCTCAGGCAGGTTATGGTCAACCGTAATTGTGGCCAGCCTTTTATCACTATCCACAACGCATTTCATCTCTTTCAACCGCATCTTCCTGCCTGCATGCTTCCAGGTCGCACATCGCTCTAAGTGCCCGTTTGCAACATCATTATCGGTTAGAGGGCGCCAGAAGTTTGACTGGAGGCCTTCTTTAATGATATTTTTACCGTTATACGACAACTCTGTCATCTCTCCGGTGCTCTTAGAAAATACGATACGAAAACCGGGCCCGTTAAGAGTGAAATTTTCTGCTGTGCTCTCCGGGTCCAACTCTCCCGTTACCTCCTTGATCGGAACCTTCGCATCACTTACCGGCAACGCCCATTGCTCCATGGCAGCTAAGTGTCCTTTGGGAACAAGCGGTGAAGCGATCTTTGTAAATGCTTCCAACTTAAGGAAATATTCCCTTCCATCTGCCTGCGTTGTTTTTATCGGCAAAGGTATCAGCGCAAAAGAACGGGGGGAGATATCGGGAAATTCCACCTCTCCGTTCTCTATGCTTTTCCCATCGGATTCAATGCTCCACCTCAGCACATAGTTGTCTAAATTTATAAAGTCGTGCCTGTTGGTCACTTTTATTTGATTGGACGTAAAGGCGACCGGTTCAAAATGAATGTATTGATACACCTTCTTCACTTCATAGATGTGGGGATGCAGTGAACGGTCTGCAGCAACCAACCCATTGGCGCAGAAATTTGAATCGTTGGGTACTCCCGCAAAGCCCATATCACCTCCGTAACCCCAGATATTATTCCCTTTTTTATCTTTTATGGCAAAAGTAGCATCCACCCAATCCCATATAAATCCGCCCTGCAATTGGTCGTACTTGTAAATCAGGTTCCAATAGTCCTGCAGGTTTCCAACGCTGTTTCCCATGGCGTGTGCATATTCACACAATATCAGCGGACGGGCGTCGCGCTGATTTACATGACGCTGAAGCGCCCAGATACGAGCATACATCGGGCAGTAGATATCGGATTTCGCATCATAACCCCCACCTTCGTATTGCACAGGCCGGGTTGGGTCATTGGTTTTGGCCCAGTCATAAATGGTTTCGAAATGCTTGCCATACCCCGATTCATTTCCAAGCGACCAGGTAACAATGGATGTGAAATTGCGATCGCGGAGCACCATCCGGCTCATTCGTTGCATAAACGGCGTTTCCCAGTCGGGATAGTTTGCCAGGGTTCTATCTTTGTGGTTCATCATGCCGTGGCTTTCGATATTGGCTTCATCCACCAGGTACAATCCAAACTCATCGCAGAGAGCGTACCATTCAGGGCGATTTGGATAATGACTTGTCCGCACCGCGTTGATATTGAACTGCTTCATCAACCTGATGTCTTCTATCATGCTTTCCACGGTGATCGTACGTCCGGTGTTCTTGTCGTGTTCATGACGATTAACTCCTTTAAATAAAACCGGTACGCCGTTTATCAATTGCATGCCATTTCCCATCTCAACCGATCTGAAACCAAACGAATGGACAAATGATTCCAATGCCTTGCCGCCGGCATCGAAAGTATTGACAATTAATTGGTATAAATAAGGTGTTTCCGCACTCCAGGGATGGACGGCAGGAAAGAGCTCCTGAGCATTTAGCGTTGTGTCGGATGAAGATTTGATCCTGTGGGTGTATTGATAAATCGCTTTATCTTTATCCATCACTTTCACTTCCACTGTTTCGCCCGGTTGAGGTTGATTCAGTTTGACCTCTACATTGAACGCCCCGTCTTCATATCTGTTTACTAATCCTGCAGTCAACCTGAAGTCCCTTACGCGGCTCGACGGACGGGCATACAGATACACATCACGTTCAATGCCGCTATATTTCCAATAGTCCTGATCTTCGAGGTAAGAGCCATCGCTATACCTGAAGACCTTGACGGCAAGCTTATTATTTCCTTTTTTCAGAAGCTTTGTTATATTGAAATGTGCAGGCAGGCGGCTATCTTCGCTATATCCGGCCAACTCACCGTTTACCCAACAGTAAAATGCCGATTCCACTCCTTCGAAATCAAGAAACAGATCCATCTTCTCCCAGCCTCCGGGAACTGTAAATTCACGAACATACGCACCCACCGGATTATAATCTTCCGGCACATAGGGAGGATTTGCAGGGAAAGGATAATCAACGTCGGTATAGATGGGCACATCAAATCCCTGTAATTCCCAGCTCCCCGGGACTTTTATATCCTCCCATTTTTTTGTGTCATATCCGGGTTTGTAGAAATCTGCCGGTGAGGCGCCGTTATTTCGGGAATAGCAGAACTTCCAGGTACCGTTCAATGAAATCCGACGTTCTCCCTTTTTGTTTATTTCAAACCGTTGCGATGCCGGCAGCGATTGTTGGGATAGTGCGGTTGCCTCATTGATGTACGGTACGAAATGTGCATGGGCAGGCTCGCGGTTGATTTCATTGACTTGTGGATTTTGCCAGGGTACATGCCCGGCTTTCGACACAAAAGGGACGAAAAGGAAAATAATGAAGATATAATTCAAGAGTTTCATAATGAATTGAAATTTTTATATGGAACAGAAAAGAACTACCAGAAAGGGTACGCTCAAATCTACGACAAAGCCATGAAAAATGGATACAATGACAAAGTTTTGTCCCGAGAAGCGGGCAATTATGGGCAAAGTGGTATCCATGGTTGTGGCTCCACCTGCCGATATGGGAGCTAATCTGCCAAAGTACTTCACCAATAGCGGGGCAAAAAGCAGGGTAATTATTTCACGTGCAATATTTGATAATAACGCAATTGTCCCCAACTCGGCACCTTTATACTCGGTGATGAAGATGCTTGATAACGAATAATAGCCGAACCCCGACCCCACAGCTAAACAATCTGTCAACGTCCGATGCGACAATAAAAGACTGACCAATGCACTACCTGCCAGTGTGCCCAAAACAGTAACTAAAGGCAACAGCACGATGCGGGGATTGAGCGAACGGAAGTTTTTCAATGTTTTGGAATCATTCCCGATGCTAAATCCGACAAAGAACATAAGCGCGGCCAGGGCATAATAACTCCACCTGCCGTGAGTAAAATCGCAAGGGATCAGATTGAACAACCCTGCAAGGGCGCCTAAGATAAAGAATGAGACTATCACCAGGCTCCCTTTCATTGACGAGCCTCCTCTTTTAGATCCTTATTGATCCATTTCCACAACAAACGAGCGCCCACAACACTGCCTAAAACAGCTCCCACAGTAATCACAAGCGCCTCCAGCCCAATGGTGTGAAGCCCACTCATAATCGCCTGATTGCTTCCTACGTCGATCCCAAGCAGAAAAAGCAATACCCATATCAAGAGTGTTATCACCCTGCTTATCCAGGTTATTTTCTTTTTCTTAAACAGATAGCCAAAGAGGATGCCTGAGAGCATCAGTGCAATAATTAAAACCATAGTCGGTACAAATAGTTTGGAACACAGGTACAAGGCGGCAATTTACTAAAATTAAAGCCGCCTTGTCCTACATGTTTAAATAAATTGATATCAATTGATTTTATCGTTGGCATTTATCTCTGTAAGAGGAACGGGGTAGAATGAGTTCTTCTCTGAGTCGAACGAGCGACCAACTGCCGTCATTGCTTCTTTTAGTTTACCCCACCGGCGCAGATCATACCATCGCCAGTTCTCCAATGGGAATTCAACGATACGCTCATGTTCTATCTGACGACGTACAGCTTCCTGCGACGACCCTGACATGGGAGGCATATCGCCGTGAACATTTCTGATCTGATTGATCAACGGAACGGCTTCTGCGGGTTTCCCCTGCTCATTCAGTACTTCAGCCTTCATGAGCAGCACGTTGGAATAGCGCATCAGGGGGATATTGATGGCGCATCTATTGTTTGAAAGAGCACTCATATCGACAGGCATAAATTTTCTAAACGCCGGACGATTATAGGCATTTCCATCGCCATCGCTAAACCAGTCATCGTAATTGTGCCCATAAACACGGCCGGTTCCATCGTTATAGTAGTCACATTGAAAGAAAACGGTTTCATATAAACGCGAATCATAACGGCCGGTGGAAGCAACCTCTCCCTCTTTGAAGTACTCCTCCATCAGTCTATTGGCGGGAAGAATCTCGTCCCATCCCCACAGTTCCTCTACTCCTATCCAGCGGTGCAACTGAGTGCGGTAGCTGGCTCCGTTTGCAGTGCTCATGGATGTCTGCAATTCGAAAACAGACTCTTTGCTGTTTTTATTGCTTCCGTCGAACATGCTTGAGAACTTCTTCACAAGCTCATAACCCTCTACCTTGTTCAATGCATTAAGCGCCTCATTCAGAAATTCGGCTTTATTGCTCCCCTCTTCATATGCGCGTGTCAGATAGGCAAATCCCAAATAGGCATAAGCGGCACCTCTGGTTGCCCGTCCCAAATTATCGGCATCGTAAGCGGCGGGGAGCGCTGTAGCTTTTTTCAAGTCCGAAATGATAAAATCCCAAGCGTCCGGACGCGAAGAAAGCGCTTTGCTTAAATCTTCCTGATTGGTTATATACTTGTCACGAACAATGATCTCTTTCCAGTTCAAGAGCAGTTTCAGATGGTAATAAGCACGCAGGAAGTGTGCTTCGTTCACGATCTGTTCGCGAACGGCGGCATTTATTTTATCTTCGGGAATAAGTGATACTTTTTCAATGACCTGATTGGCAAAGCTTATTCCCTTGTAGTTATTCCACCAATAACTGCTGACTTGTGAATTTCCGTTTGTGTTGGTGAAATTATAGAGGTCAACCCAGTTAGGGTAGTTACGCGCGTCGTTGCCCATCGTGATGATATCTTCGCGAAAGGCTTCCACCGGCCATTTTATCTCGGCAAACTCCCAAATATCAATGTAGTATTCCAACTGGGAGTACGCAGCTGCTATTCCGGCTTGTGCATCATCTTCGCCTCGCCAAAAGCTACTTGAAGTCAACTGATCGGGCGACTCTACCGTTAAAAAATCTTCACACGAGCTCAGTATGTGTGACAGGAGGATGAGTACGGATATGTAAATATATTTCTTCATATTTATGTGTATTAATTAGAATGAAAGTTGTGCTCCAACTGAGAATTGTCGGGTAAAAGGGAAAATTAATTTATCAATTCCGGCGTTTAAAACGCTTGAGCGTGAGAACTCGGGATCTATCCCTTTATAACCGGTAATCGTGAATAAATTTTCGCCACTAACAAAGAAACGCAAGCTGCTGAGGTATAGATTACTTACCGTATTCTTTGGCAAAGAATATCCCAATTGCAACTGACGGAGACGGATAAAGTCCCCTTTTTCGAGGAATCTGTCGGATTCTTTCAAGTTGCCGTTCGGGTCGTTATAGATAGCACGAGGCACAGCGGTATTGGTGTTGCCCGGTGTCCAGGATTGCAGGGAAGAAGCTAAAAAGTTTGATCCCGAGTTCATTCCTTCATAGAAATACTTGTTGCCGTTATAGATTTTATGTCCCCAGGCGCTTCCAAGCACTGCCGAAAGGTCGAATCCCTTATAATCGAGAGAGAGGTTTATATTTACCTCAAGGGTAGGAATTCCCGAACCACAATATACTTTATCATCATCATTAATCTCGCCGTCTCCGTTTGTATCTACAAATTTGATATCGCCTGCATCAGCGTACGGTTGGTACTTTTTGCCATCCGCATTTACATAAGAACGCGCTTCGGCATCACTTTGGAACAGGCCATCTGTCTTGTAAAGGTAAAAAGCGCCGATGGGCCTGCCTACCCGTGTTTGAGTAGGGAAGTGTTCGGTACCGTATTTTAATCCTTCGCCATAGAGCACCTGCCCTTCGTCTGCCAATGAAATAACTTTATTGTTGGTGGTGGCCAGGTTTAAGCCTATGCTGTAGTTGAACTCGCCTTTACGCTCCCTCCAGTTCGCTTCGAACTCCACACCTGTATTCCGCATCTTGCCGACATTGAGGATAGGGTCGCTCAATCCGGCCGATGGCGGGAGCGCTTTGATGATCAACAAATCCTCTGTCTGGTTGTAATAATAGTTTAAAGACCCCGAAAGCCTGTTATTGAACAAGCCATAATCCAATCCGACGTTTTTTGTATCGGTGGTCTCCCATTTCAGCGAACGGTTTTCCAGCCCACGGGCAATACTTCCGGCCCAGGCATTATCTCCGTTACCCTTTACATATCCCTGGTACATCGTGTTGTATGTACTGATCAGCGCCTGAAAGTCGTAATAACCCAGCGCATTTTCATTACCGAGGCGTCCCCAGCTAGCTCTTAATTTTAAATTGTCAATGATTCCGTTTTTCGGGAAAAAGGATTCTTCCGTTATTCTCCAACCGAGGGCTACAGACGGGAAATAACCCCAGCGGCTATCGGCTCCAAACTTTGAAGACCCGTCACGACGAATGGTAGCTTGTAGTAGATAACGGTTGTCGTAGTTATAGTTCAAGCGGCCAAAAAAGGAAGCCCGGTTGTATTCCCACTTTGATCCGTCCCCGCTATAAGTTCCTCCGGTTCCCGCACCGATCGTTGAGAAATTGGGATCGAGAAATCCGCCCGGCACTTCATTAACGACCAGGCTGCCGTTTTCTACTTTATACAGGGTTGTTTTGCCCTCTGCTGCCACGGTGTTCCAAGTATAGTTACGCGCAGTGATGGATGTGCCTGCCATGGCATTAACACCATGTGCTCCAAACTCTTTATTAAAGTTCAACACATTGTCCCAAACCGTTTCTTCCCAATAGGCAGATGTTTCGCTATAGAAAGTATAATCTCGTTTGGATTTTTCATCAGCGATATAAGGAGGAGTATGATACGTTTGCCGATCGTTTACACCACGATAGGAAAAGGCCGTTTTAAAGTTCAACCACTTTGTGAAATTCATCCCTACAGACACATTGCCGGATGTGTAATACTGCTTATTGGTTGAGTTTTCGTAATGCTGGTCGGCCATTACATTTCGATTGTTAGGCAATCCGTCGAAGTTAGTCAGCCCATATCCATATTTTTCATTTTCATTATAAATGGGCACCAGGGGAGAGATCATATACACCTCTTTTATCTGGTATTCAGGTTGTTTACTGTCCGTAAATTTAAAAGAAAGGTTGGCGTCAATATCAAATATGTTCTTTCTGGCTTGCACTTTCATGCGTGCATTGTCCTGACGAAAGTTGTTGCCCAGGAAAATACCTTTATCATTCGCACGGTTGTAGGACAGTGAATAGAGCGTTCCCTCTCCGCCGCCCCTGACGCTTAGCATGTAGTTTTGAGACAAACCGGTACGCAATACAGCATCTTGCCAGTCTGTGTCAACACCTGTATTCTTAGTCACATAATCGGGAAGGTTCACTAATCTGTTCTTCCAGGCTCCATTATCTTGAGGGTCATAAATATCTTTATGATTGGCAACATGGTTGTTCCAGTTTTCATACATCTCTTTGTGCTTGGATTTATATTCATCCGCATTTAACAACTCGAGTTGTCTGGAAATATCGACCATGCTTATGTATGTGCTGAAATCAACTTTTGTCTCACCTTTCTTACCGTTCTTGGTGGTCAGGATAATTACGCCATTGGCCGCAACCGAACCATAGATTGCCGCAGCAGCGCCATCTTTCAAAACCTCCATCGACTCAATATCCTGTGGGTTAATATTTTCAATATCTCCGGGGAACCCATCAATAATATACAAAGGCTGGTTGTCTCCAAATGTTTTCACACCGCGGATTTTCACTTGCACACCCGAACCTGCATTTCCACCCGACTTCATGATGTTGACACCTGCAATTTTTCCTTGTAATGCCTCTGCAGGATTGGTCGTGGTGCGTTTTGAAAGTTCCTCGACATTAACCGATGAGATCGCTCCGGTCATATCGCTCTTTTTCAGGGTTCCATACCCCACAACAACCAATTCATCCAACATCTCCACATCTTCCACTAAAGTAATATTCAGTGTTTTTCTTCCGTTTAATGCAATTTCTTGTGTGATGTATCCCACATAAGAAATTACAATAGTAGCATTTGGTGAAACATTTAAACTGAAATTACCGTCAAAATCCGTAACCACACCGTTTGTAGTTCCTTTTTCTATAACACTGGCTGCAATTACGGGTTCCTTGTTTGCGTCAAAAACAGAACCGCTCAGTTGAATATTCTGCGCCAATCCACTAAAAGGAGTAATAAATAGTATGCAGAGAACGATCTGCATCACTCTACTCCAAAAACAGTAATTTTTACCCATATAAATTAAATTTTAAAAGAAATAAATAAATTTTTACGGGGTAAAGTTAACCGTGATGAAATGCGGCGGCAAATAATCCGTCCCTACAAATTAACTACAATTTTGACAAAACGATCGATTATTTTATCTACAAATAAAAATATATACAATTGGCATAGAAATAATTATAACAATAATAATATCTACATCGAAGAGTTTAAGAAACTATTAAAAAAACAACTTCATAAGGTTTGGAGGTATTCGGTTACATTATCGCTTGAAGATAAGTTAAGAGATTTTCTTAAACGATAACGATTCATGTTGATGGTTTTCGGTATTTTCCCGGTAAGCAGGGAAATCTCTTTGGTTGACAAATTGATAAAAAGCAATAATGCCAAATCCTTTTCCCCTTGTGTAAGGTTGGGATGGCGTTCCGTTAACCGTTGCAGGAACTCCATATTTTTCTCCTCAACGTTCATCAATACATTGTTCCTGTCTTTATCCATGCTTTGGTATTGGGCAATGTAAAGATTGAGGTTCTTTAAGTGTTGGATGAGTTCGTTCCCGCTCATTTTGTACCCTTGCTTGATCATATCGCGTATCTTTACCAGCAGCTCGTTCCTGCTCTGAAGAAAGATGGCAAAAGTGGTAAGTTCTTTTCTTGTGCCGTCCAGGGAATGTTGGGCGGCCTCCAATTCTAAATTCTGTTGTTTCACCTTCAGTTCCGCCAGTTGGCGATCGGATTGCTCCAACATATAGCGTGCCTCCATCAGCTCCATGAATTTCTTCCGTTTATACCATTTTGAGAGAAACAAACTAATTGTTATCAGCAATATAATCAGGACTATCAAAATAAAGATATTGCGCTTAAGCAATTCTATTTTATAGTTTTGCTCTTTATTTTCCGCTGTTCTCCTTTGATTTTGATAACGTTTGTTCGAAATATCCTGTTCCACGCTTCTCAGTTTGTTGCTGCGTTGCAATTCATTGTTTAACAGGAAAAGTTTTTCGAACGATTGGTAAGCTGTTCTATAATCTCCCATAGCCGCATATACCCACGAGAAATATTCGTAATTATCGCATATAAGTTCTTTTGCACCAATAGTTGTGGCAATTTCATGGGCTTTCGATAATGCTTGTAGCGCCTTATCGTATTGCGCGGCATAAAAATATTGCTTTCCCAGATTATTGTAGTTTTCACCTAACGACCATTGGGCATTCAGGTTTTTGTTGATAGCGATAGCTTCGTTGATGTATTCAATTTTTTTCTCATTATCGCCCTTGTATAAAGCGAGGTTATTAAGGTTTCCTGCCGCTTCTTTCATAAGCTTTAGCGAACGGTTTATGCTCAAAGCCTGCAAGAAAAATTGTTCGGCGATATTAAATTCATCCAAGTTGTAGTGTATTATTCCACGGCTATTGTAGCACGATGCGATCATGGCCGAGTCGCCTGCCGTTTTAAAAATAGAAGTGGCCTTATCGTTAAACTCAATGGCCTTATTGTAATCCGTCAGGCTGCAATAGAGCACTCCCATCAGTGCATATATTTTTCCCTGCAGTGTATTATTGGAAGGCGTAACGGATTCAAGCGCATCATACAGCATTCTTATGCTTGAGTCAAAGTTTCCCAATAACTTATCGGCCAAACTATAAGCCAGTATCGCCTCCGTTTTTTGGTCATTCTTTTGTCCCTCTTTTTCGTTCTCGGTGATCAGCTGGATTGCTTTTGTGGCGTACAGAACGGCCTGTTCGGGGTTTGTAAAAAGTATCTCCCGTGATTTATCAATCAGCTTTTCCGCTTCTTCATTGATAAAAGCCTCTGGCGCAGCGCTTATCTGAAGCGCGGCAAAACAATGAATTAGAGTCAGAAAAACAAAAAGTTTCATGCAGACACGTTTACAATCCCCGCAAAAATAGTCATTTAAATTGAAATAAATCTTTTTTGTCGCTTATGTCTTACTTTATAATTTCCCAATAAGCCCCTTTAGCCGGCCCAACGCGTTGAATGATATTTGCGGTCTGCACACCAGTGACAGATTATTGAATATCCTCCTCCGGCGGAGGAATAGCCGCCTCTTTCTCATCCGTTAAAGAGACAATCTCCTTGTGGCGGCGGATTTTATCAATGGTTTCCTCTTCGGCATACCCTATGATCACCCCAAACTCATAAAGCCGGGTAATCACTACCCCTTCTTCCCGCAGATTCTCCGCCACGATGTCTAACCGGTCGAGGTAGTAAGCGGATATGGTGATGACAATTTGTCTCATGATCTTTATGCATTAGGGCGCGGTGGAGAGTCCTGCACCTACATCCTCCGCGGGTGACGGCAAACTGCTTGTCAGCCTGATCAACTCCTGCCCGATCATTGCGGGTGTAGCGTCGGGAAACTTTTCGCATAACAGGGCAATTACTCCCGCCACATGTGGCGTAGCCATACTGGTCCCGGAAAGGGTGCGGTATCTCACAGGCATAGGCCAGGAGGAATAGACAGCCACGCCGGGTGCCGCCAGATCTACCAACCCGTTCTCGTTGAGTGCCCGGTTTGAGAAATCAGCAACCTGCAGTGCAGAATTAACCGCACCCACCGCAAGGATGGAAGGACAGTCGGCCGGGCTGCTAACCGGACTGAATTGGTTTTCAGAACGCTTGCTATCATTTCCTGCCGCTGCCACAATGAGCGTCCCTTTCGAAAGTGCGTACCGGGCAGCCCTTTCGTAGGCCATGTCATAACCTTGTCCCGGGAGGACTTTCGAACCCAGGGACATGGACAATACGCGGCAACCGTTATTCGCCGCCCAGGTCATCCCATCCAGAATCCAGGCCTGTGCCCCTCTCCCCTCGTTGTTCATCACTTTTCCCGCGTAAATCCAAGCTTCCGGAGCTACTCCGTACCGTATGCCCTGCGGACCGGAAGAGCCGCAGGCAATCCCAATACAATGTGTTCCGTGCCCGTGCAGGTCGCCCACGGTTTCATCGGGAACAAAAGAATAAGCGGTAAGGCTTCTTTCTTTAAAATCGGGATGATTCGTGTCGAACCCGGTATCCAGTACAGCTACCTTGATCCCTGCACCGGTATATACCGATTCATCTGCCTGTATGGCCTTAATGCCCCAGGTGGAGGCTACAGTTGTGTCGGCCGGAATATCGTCGGGAACATAAACTACCTTCTCCGGCTCAATTACATAACCGGCATGCACATCATGCAACAACTTCACCTTTTCGTCATCTGCGGCCACAAGAGCAACACCTAACTCATTATAGAACAACGCATCGGCATCTTTTATTTTGCTCTCACACATGGGCTCCGTCACAAAATCGGCCGTATTGGCAACCAAAAAGCCCCATTTCGTTTCAAGCAGCTTGGTGGTTCTCACCACATCTTTATTGCCTTCCTGGAGAATGAGCAGATGCCTTCCGGTATAGAGCGGGTTCTCTTCCGCCTCTTTCACGAAGGCTTCATGGGGCAACTCACCGGAGGAGCTCTCCGTTACGGGATAATTCCGCAAGAGCGTTTTCTTTCCTAAAATGGGTGGTTTCATTATTTTTTAATTTAAGTGGTTCATACAATCCGTTTCTTTTCATTTCAGCGACTGCAACACATCTTCGTCGGCGATGCGAAACGATCCCCTCCTGAGGGGATGATCGCCGGAAATAACTTCCACTATTCCTTTTGCAAGCAATACGTTTAACGCAGCTTTTTCTTGATGGTCCAGCCGATGGAAGCCGGTAAACACATTATCTTGCGCTTTGATCATTTGCAGTATTTTCTTCTCTTTGTCCGTGAGAAGTATCTTTTCACCGCCCTCTCTCCAGATGGCCATCTCCGCTCTAAGGATGCTGTTTTCTTCCATAACGGAAAAAAGATTAGGCAGGAACAGCCGGGTGTAGTAATAACCGGAAACAAAGCCGGCAATAAAGAAATAGATGAAAAGTGAGATGATTACCGGCCCGGCAAAAGGGCAATTCAAGGTGTTGCAATTACTGTTTATAACGATATAATCCGCCATGCCCTGCAGGTAACCGGGGATCTTTGTCAGTTGTGTCAGCGTGACCCCGATGATGATCTTTGTCAACCAGTCCGACACATCTTCAAGGTTTGTATTGGGCATATACTTCGTGGCCCGCCCATAATCTTCCCGCGGGTCATAGTTCCGGTTCAACCGCGGTATCCCAAAGAGAAAACCGAACAGGGCCCCACTCAGCAACGACGCCAGGGAGAGGATGAGAAGCAATCCGAAGAAATCCCAGTAAGGTTGGGAAATAGCCGCACCGGCAGCGCAGGCTCCAATACCTGCAACAATGACTACTATGGGCCACAGATGAATGGGGCGGTACATTTTGGATGCAGGTTCATTTTCTTTCATTGTTTTTCAAGTAAGATTGTTTCATTCCATTTTTCGCCTCTGGCAGGCACAAATACCTGTTACGGCCACAGGCAAACTCAAATCCTGCAGGAAGCAGGCTCATATAATCTACACAGGTTTAAAAAATCCGTGCAGCAGATCACATTGCAAAGGATGTGCAAATTAGTGGAATCTTTTGAAATAAACAAGCCTTAAACATAAATTTTAAGGAATTACAGGACAAATTAAACCGGAAGCTATTAAGTTCAACTTAGAAATGCAACTTTCCTATCATGAGAAATTTTACTGTCCGCTCAATATTTACTTTCGGAGCCTGCCTGATCCTTCCGTCATATACACGAAAGGCACCACAAAAAATAACCAAGGAGAAACCCAACGTCGTGTTGATCTATGTTGATGATTTAGGGATATGGGGAAGGAAAAATTGAGCGATGGAAGAATCAACTTCCCGCTATGGATCGGACTCGATAATGAAGAGCGTGAGCACCTGATTGGCGCCGGTACTTCGCTTATGATCCGTACTAAAGAGTGGAAGTATATTGAGCCGAATAATTTTTTGCAAGAATTTATATACCTTTGTCTTCAATCAAAAGAATAGGAGTGCTTTGACAAACAAATCAATACATATGAACTCCCAAACCCTTCGTCTTCTGCGGGAAGGAGACGAAAAGGCCTTTGAATATATTTTCCATTACTATTACAATCAGATTTATACGTTTGTCCTGAATACTCTTTTCGATAAAACATTTGCCGAAGATATTACCCAATCCGTCTTTATTTCCCTTTGGGAGAAAAGAGAAACAATCGATCTGGAAACCAATATCGCACCCCTTCTTTATACCATTGCCCGAAACCAGGTGTACAGGCAAACCGAGCGACTGTTGTTGAAATATAAATATGAACAATACCAACAAGAAAACATGCAGGAAAACAGGGATATTGAAGAAGATGTCAATGACCGTTTTCTGGAAAATATACTTTCGGAATTGATTGAAAAACTGCCTTCGGATCGGCGCAGAATTTTTTTATTGAGCCGGAAAGATAATTTATCGAACAAAGAGATCGCTTCACGCTTGCATATTTCCGAAAAAACGGTGGAAACGCAAATAAGACGTTCTCTTATTTTTTTAAGAGAAAAACTGAAATACTACCTCAATTTGCTTATATTTTAATCTGTCGGTTGCTATAATTCCGGGAATCTCATGCGTCATTTTTAGCATTATATCGTTAAAAATAATTAATATTTTTGTTAAAAACGAAATCTTTGTAAGGATTTTACCCTCCTCACGTATATAACCATAAATATGTCAGAAGAAATTACAAATTTGGTTGGGAAGTTTCTCTCCAATACCCTATCGGAGGAAGAAATAGAGAGGTTGCTCCGTGCTTATCAACAAAAACAAATAAGCGAAAAGCAATTTGAAGATTATTATGCAAGTAAATGGGAAGATGCCAGCCAGCATCCGTCCCGGCTCGCCGAAGGAAACAGGGAAAAAGCATGGGAACAGTTTAAAATGTATATGCGTCGAAATACCCAAACCCTTCCGAAACACAAAAACAGATGGATCGCAATGGCGAGTGTAGCAGCTGTGGCCATACTGTTTTTTATCCTGGGCCTCTCGCTCCAACGGTCCCACAATCATTCACAACAAGAACTTGTGGTGATGGTTGAAAACGGACAAAAAGCAAGTGTTCAGCTTCCCGACGGTTCCCGGGTGCGCCTCAATTCGGCCAGCGCATTGCGCTATTCTCCAGATTTCGGAAAGAAAAACCGAACGGTAAAATTGGAGGGAGAAGCCTATTTTGAGGTACAAAGCAACCCGGACAACCCGTTCATCGTGTTAACACGTGACCATCTGCAGGTAAAGGCGGTGGGGACAAAGTTCAACATTAAGGCTTATCCCAACGATGACCAAATAACCGGAACGCTTATTGAAGGCAGACTTGAAGTAAGCAATTCGTTGTTATCCGAAGTGCTGGATCCCAACGAACGGATCTCGTTCCATACTAGAGGCTTGACATTCAGCAAATCCCGTGTAGATAATGTAAATGAAGCCATTTTCTGGATGACCGATCAATTCGTGTTCGACAAAGAGACACTGGGAAACATTGCCAATATGCTGGAAAGGATGTATAACGTAACTATTTCTTTTGCATCGCCCGACATAAAAGAGATACAATATAGCGGAAAAATAAAGAACAACAGCATGGAGAATGTACTTAATCTTATCACTGTTGTCTCTCCGCTACAATATACAATGACCGAATCACACATTACATTCAGTAAAAAAACAGAATAAATAACTCACACAAAATTGACGCCTATGAAACAAGACAAAAAATAGTAAACCTGATTTAAAAAGAATCCGGAGCAATGTGAGGGCATCACTCCGGATAAAGAATGCAATATTCCGCTAATAGGATAATAGCACAACAGCAACTTGCTGAAGGCCGCACTCATATGGGGGACAAAATTACTCAATCATAGTGAACTTCGTGCCTTTTTATCCTTAATTATATCCTAAAACAAGCTAAAATCTAAAAAAACTTATTCAATGAACGTACAAATCAAACGAATTGGCGTGAGCTGTTTGCTTCTGCTACTACTAGGTATCGGACAAAGTATGGCGCAATTGAGTATTTCTGCGACAAACACGGAAATAAAAAACATACTCCGACAAATTGAGGAAAAAAGTGATTATACTTTTTTCTATAGCGATAATTTCCTGGATTTAAACCAAAAGGCGACCATCCAGACTAAGGACGAAACAATTGAAAACATTCTGAATAGATTGTTTCGGAATACGAACATTGACTATCGGATCAACAACACACAAATAGCCTTATCCGAAAAACGCGCAAAAGAAAATCCCGTCAACACCGCCCAACAACAAAGAGGGAAAACCATATCGGGAACAATTCGCGATAACGCCGGCGAGCCGGTCATCGGGGCAACCATCGTGGAAAAAGGGAATCCTTCGCACGGAACAGTTACCGATACAGACGGCAACTTTACCCTCCCCAATACGCCTGAAAATGCTATACTCCAAATTACATACGTTGGCATGAAGCCGCAAGAAGTAGCTATCAGAGGAAGAACAACAATAAATGTCTCTATGGAGCCGGACGTAGAACTGTTGGAAGAGCTGGTGGTTATCGGATACGGGACAATGAAGAAAAAATTGGTGACCGGCGCCACAGTTCAGGTAAAAGGAGAAAATATCGCACGATTAAATACCCCCAACGTATTAGGGGCATTACAAAGCCAGGCACCGGGCGTTAACATTACGCAAGTCAGTGGATTTATCGGTGACGGTTTTAAGGTAAACATTCGCGGTATCGGTACCAATAATTATTCAACTCCTTTGTATGTAATTGATGGAGTTGTGGGCGGCAGCCTCGACGGATTAAGTCCTAACGATATCGAAAGTATTGACGTATTAAAAGATGCGGCAACCGCGGCAATCTATGGTTCAAGGGCTGCTAACGGCGTTATTCTCGTGAAGACTAAAAGCGGGCAAGCAGGGAAACATGAAATTACTTATGACGGTTATTATGGGATACAAAATCTCTATAAAATACCCACTGTCCTAAATGCCCAGGAGTTTATGAGCATTCAAAATGAAGCCCGGACCATGGATGGCCTGCCAATATATAATTGGAACAATTTAATTCCGGCCGGAGACCTGGCCTCTATTCGTGACGGTTCATGGAAAGGAACGAACTGGACGAAAGAGATCCTTAATAAAAACGCTCTCATTCAATCCCATAGTATCGGCATAAACAGCGGAACGGAACGATCTGTTTCATCTTTAGGCTTTACATTCCTTCAACAAGAAGCTACAATGGGCGTACCTTCCGATGTTCCCATTTTAAATCGGTTCAATGCGCGGCTCAACACTGAATCAACCATCATTAAAAAAGGGAATCTGGATATATTAAAAGTGGGTGAAACGCTTAATTATCGTTTTAATTGTTCTCAAGGGCAGGTAGCACGGGATGATATATACTGGAACACGATTCACAATACATTAGTGATGAGCCCATTGATGCATGCATACAATAGTCAGGGCGAATACTATACCTTTAATGACCAGGTAGCCGACGGTTATAATTGGGATACAGCAAACAATGCGAATAAAAACCCGATTGCATACATGGATTATATGATGAATCAAAACCTCAGTAAGTCTCATTTCTTGCAAACCAGCGCCTACATGGATCTGCAGCCTATAAAAAACCTAACGTTCCGGTCACAATTCGGATATATGCTGAGCGCTTCCAGTTACAGGTCGTATATCCCCTCTTACGGGAAACTGACGGCCACTCTGGAACAGGTGAAAGACCGTGTAACCCAATCCATGGGGCAATCTCAATATTGGACGTGGGACAACACGATCAACTATATCATGAAATTTGGAGCACACAATATAGATGCCCTCCTGGGACAAGGCATGACACGTCAAGTGCTTAGCGAATCGATGAGCGGCTCAAACCAGGGATCTATCTTTTACGATTTCGACCATGCCTGGTTGAGTAATGTCCCTGGCCTGAGTACGATACAATCATTAACCGGCACTCCTACTCTGTCAAGTGGCACACTGTCTGCTTTTGGACGCGTAAATTACAACTATAACGAAACCTATATGGCTTCGTTTATCTTACGGGCCGACGGTTCTTCAAATTTCGCTCCCGGACATCGCTGGGGATATTTTCCATCCGTTTCGGCAGGTTGGGTAATAAGTAACGAAAGTTTCTGGAATGAAAACATAAAAGGAGTGGATTTTCTGAAGTTACGCGCATCGTACGGTTCAAACGGCAACGACCGCGTCTCCTCTTTTCAATATGTTGGATTGATCACTTCCAACAATAACTACGGAGGCTACCCTTTTGGCAATTCAATGGGAGATGCAGCCACAGGATCATACGCTTATCGCGGCACAAACCCGAATCTGAAATGGGAAACACAAACGATGATCAACTTGGGAGCAGATGCCCGTTTTTTAAGAGACCGGCTGAAATTAGAACTTGATTGGTACAATCGTACTACCAAAGACTGGTTAGTAAATCCCCCTCAGCCGGCAGACTTTGGTGTTACCCCGGCTTATATTAATGGCGGCGATGTCCAGAACACCGGATTTGAAATAACCTTAGGTTGGAACGAGCAGGTAAATAAGGATTTCTACTTCGATACAAACCTCTCTTTGAGTTATAATAAAAATAAGGTCCTTAAAATTGCAAATGCCGAGAAGATCCTTCGTGGCCCTGTCAGCGTGTTGTGGGAAGGATCGGACGAATGCTATCGTTCGGAGGTAGGAAAACCCTTCGGGTACTTTTATGGATATAAAAGCAACGGGATTTTTCAAAATCAACAACAAATTGATGATTATAAGGGAGCTAAACTTTTGGGAGATAATACACAACCGGGCGATATTATCTGGCAGGATATCGATGGAAACGGAACCATTAATGCCGATGACCGCACAGAAATAGGAAATCCACATCCCGACTTCACCCTGGGCTTTTCATTCAATATCGGCTATAAAGGAATAGAATTGAACGTAAATACTTTCGGGGCATTCGGCCATCAGATATTGAAATCTTATCGGGATTATGTAGCTTCACCCATGGCTAACTATACCACCGACATATTCCAACGCTGGCATGGAGAGGAGACCTCCAATAAATTTCCACGCCTTTCGAGTTCGGTAAGTTCAAACTGGAATCGGATATCCGATATTTACATCGAAAACGGCGATTATTTCAAGATAAAAAATGTTTCCCTGGGATATGACTTCAAAAAAGCATTTAAAGAACTTCCCCTTAGTCAGCTAAAGATATATGTAACTGCACAAAACCTGTTTACATTCACAGGTTATACCGGAATGGATCCTGAAATTGGGTATGGAGCAGGAAATACCTATGCACAAGGAATTGATTTGGGATTTTATCCGAGTTCGAGGGTATATATGATTGGTATGAATATCAAATTTTAAAAGAGAAAAACAATGAAAAAATATATCGCATTTATCCTATTATTGACCATTGGCTCCTATATAAGCTGCAGTGATTTTTTAGACAGTGAAAGCTTGACAACCAAATCAACCGATAATTTTCCGTTTACTGAAACGGAAGCTAACGAATTGATTACAGGCATATATGCCAATATGTTATTCCAGGACCCGGAAACATCCTCTTATTTCTATCTGGCGCAATTGGCCAGTGACGATTGCCTGGGCGGGAACCTGGAAGCATCGAATAACTGTGCGACCAACTTTTTGATGTACACAAACCTGAATATGCTACAACCCTTATATGCGCGGTGTTACAGACAAATTAACCGTGCAAATGTAGCCATTGAAACATTGGATAATGTAAAAAAGTGGTCGAGTGAAACCGAACGAAACCGCTGCTTTGGAGAAGCCTATTTCTTACGCGCTTTCGCATTCAATGAACTGGTACAGGTTTTTGGCGGCGTTCCTTTACGTACAGATAGCAGAAACCCCGATAAACTACCGCGTGCATCTATTGATGAAGTATATCAACAAATTGCTTCCGACCTGAAAAGCGCCATTGAATTGATGCCAAACCGCATTTATCCGGATGGATCGCCAATGGTGGGACATGCTACCAAATACGCGGCAGAAGCCTTAATGGCGCGGGTATTCCTGTTCTATACCGGACGCTATGATAAAACCGAGCTTCCCGGCGGAATTACCAAAGCACAGGTCATTGAATGGATAGATGATTGCGTAAAAAACTCAGGACATGATTTGATTTCAGATCAACGCAACCTCTGGGCTTATACAAACAAAGCCTCCCAGAATAATGATCGCAAAGAATATAAATATCAATACGTACTGAACAATCATCTTGAGTGGGCCGGCCTAAGCCCCATTGAAACCCTGTTTGCCAACAAGCATAAATTGAAAGGCAACAACTGGACATATACATGGTTCAGTAATACGGTATCGCAATTTTACTCTCCATCGGCAGATAATTCAAAAGCAGAGGATGGAGAAGGTTACCCGTTTGGCAGAGGATGGGGAGCCGGGCCGGTTTCGCCGGCAATGGTAAACGATTGGAAAGCCTGGTCGGCACAACAATCTTATCTGAACGGAGCTACCGAAGATCCTCGCCTGGCCGGATCCATCTGGTCGTACCGTGCACTCGATCCCAATAATGCAGGAAAAGTATTGTTCGACCGAAGATTAACTCCTGATGAGCCCGACTACACGGTATCTTATCGGTACTATGAACAGACCGGTTATCATCAGAAAAAGTACATTAATGTGATGTCGTATCAAAACATTAACGCCAATGATCCCGGTAAAAACCCGGTTTACGGAATCCGATCGTTCGCCCTACAACTCTATCCTCAAATAACCGCTGATGTTGTAAGTCAATCGCTGAACAATATCGCCGACTTAATCCACATTCGTTTTGCAGATGTATTGTTGATGCAATCGGAATTAAAAGGAGATGCCACCGGGCTCAATCGCGTACGCGCCCGGTCGAATTTGGCGCCAATTGCTTATTCACTGGCAGCTATCAAGAACGAACGTCGTTGGGAATTCGCTTTCGAATCCATTCGATGGTGGGATTTATTGAGATGGTCAGGCCCATCTTTGGAGGAAGCAGGAGAAGCGCTAAACAAACAGAAAGGATTTACCTTGCTTAATGCAGGCGTAGAAGTTCCAATGGTAAATTTTGATTACAAGGCACGTTTAAAACAGACACAAGGTTACTGGCCTATTCCACAGACTGAAATAGATCTGTCGGGTGGTTTGTTTGAACAGAATCCCGGTTGGGAGTCCAGTGCTTTGTTTTCCAGTTGGAATAGATTACAATAACTTAAAAAATGATCACGTATGAAAACAATAATAAGAATTTTTCTGCTGGGTATTTTATTCGTTTATGGATGCGACCCGATTGAAGACACGTCGCTGCGTGAACAGTTCGAGAATGCCGGGACGCCTATCAGTCAAGCCGAATTGGACGCTGCTTTATCTGTTACACAACCCATTCCTAACGCAGATGACAAAGTGGAAGGCGACCAGTATGTCGTATTGAAAAACAATCGCCCCGATATTGGCGGCGTATGGCACTTGGGCTGGAGTACAGGCGAAAAAATTGTAGCATCCGATGAAATTACGGTAATTTATGATGCCAACGGCGAATATGAAATCTACTATACCGGTATTTCCGCCAACCAGATAGTTACGTCTAAAAAATTCAATATCAGTGTAACCAACTGCTTTGATGAATATGATCGTCTGTTATCAGGCGCAAAAGACAAAGCAAACAAAACCGCAAAAAAGACCTGGACATTTTTACAGGTAACGGGGGCTCTTTACAACGGGATGTACGGAAACTGGAAGTATTATGATCCGGTTCCCGGACAGAACTCCTGGGGAACCGTAAATACCGCAACCATACCGGAACAAACAATGGTATTTGAATTTGATGGCCATAAAATGACCACTTACCTGAAGTCGGGGGCAGTATCCAAAACAGGGACCTGGGCCTATACGCACAACAAGCCCGAAGGTGTAACGGGTGAATTGATAACCACTGCTCCTGTCATAGGTACCAATATTAGCTGGAGTGTCTGGAAAGGGGCCTCTACCCCATATTGGATAACGTACATTAGCGAGAACCTGTTGGTGTTATGCTTTCCTCAAATGTACAATAAGCCTGCTGATGTTGCGGACTGGGATCTTTTTGGCACCTATTTTTACCTTGTACCTAAAGTGGAATAAATAAGTTTGTTTATTGCCGGCAACCGGTGTTGTTAATGAAAATATGAAAAAATTATTATTTGTTGTTTTCACGCTCTTGTTGTTTACAACGTGCGAGAAAGACGATTATGAAACGGGCGTCAAAGCTCCCGATAAGGACAGCAATATGCCTGAATTGGTAGAAGGACGTGTCGCACTGGCTTACGTGACATCCTGGAGTACGGTAATCCCTGATCCCCGATACCTGACGAATATCAATTACGCCTTTGCCGAACCCTATATGGAGGGCGGAGTCTATAAAGGAATCTATGTGCTGGGTGACGAAAACCGTTTCCGGCAGATCGTGAATCTGAAGAAAGCTAATCCGAATCTGTCCATTTCCATATCATTCGAAAATTCACAAGGGGAAGGTTTTTCACAACTCGCCAAATCGGATGAATACCGCAAAGCTTTTGCCAATGATTGTAAAGCGTTCCTGCAAAAATGGGGCATCGACGGTGTTGACATGGACTGGGAGTTTCCCGGCCTCTCATGGAGCGGTGACCCGAATGCTTATGATGTGGCAGTGGATGTAGCGAACCATGTGCTGTTGATGAGGCAACTGCGTGAAACCTTAGGGAATCAGTACCTGCTCACCTATGCCGGCTATTGTATGGATAAACAGCCGATTGCGGGAGGATGGCGCTATATCGACATTGCAGCCGTTGCCCCTTACGTCGATTTCGTGAATATCATGACCTACGATCTGGATGCGGCTCCTCATCATCAATCCGCCCTGTACGATCCGTCAGCGGCTTCCGACTGTACCCGTGCTGTTCAAGCCTATCTGGATGCCGGTATGCCGGCCAATAAACTGGTGTTAGGCATCCCTTTCTACGGGCGCCACTCATGGACGGAAGCGATCAACTACAAAAAAATCCTCGAACTCGACCCCCGATCCTACAAGATCGACAATTGGGACAATGCGGCTTCCGCTCCGTACGTTACCTACAACGGGGTTTACTATTGCGGATACGACAATGAAAAAAGCATCGGAATGAAAGGCGACTGGGTCCTGGGTAAAGGGATGAAAGGCCTGATGTTCTGGGATTACGACGGTGATGATAATCAGGGGACTTTGCGAAAAGCCGTATGGAGGTCTGTAATGAAGAGCAAGAAATGATAACTATAATTTATTGAATATGTCAGTCAAAATACAAAATTTAAAATTGAAACTGCTTTTTATACTGTTTTTGTCTATCGCGATCGGAGTTCAAGGACAAAAGAAGCACGAGGGCATAGATAAAGATTTTTTTCCTTTTTCGGTATGGTACAGTGGCGGTAAAGCCAGGGCCCCTATGCTGTCTAAAATCACAACTCATTCCGAGGAAGAATGGAGGGTCGATCTGCAACAGATAAAAGATCTCGGGTTCAATACCGTCCGTACATGGGTTGAATGGGCTACCTGCGAACCGGAACCGGGCCGGTACAATTTCGACAATCTGCACCTCCTGATGCGGATTGCCAATGAGGTGGGGTTGAAAGTATTTATACAGATCTATGTGGATTCCGCTCCCGACTGGGTTGCCCAGAGATACCCGTTTGCACTTTTCGAAGCTCAGAACGGGGATAAAGTCCAGCCTCAATCGGCACCCGGCGCCTGTATAGATAATAAGGTCGTTGAAGATGCCATCTTGAATTTTTATTCCAAAACGGCTGAAGTGGCTGTTTCTTATCCTAATTTCTTCGGATGGGACCTATGGAGTGAGCCGCATATCATCAACTGGGCTTCCATCGATTATATCCCCAATGTCCAATTCTGCTTTTGCGATGCCACGCAGACCAGGTTTAGAGAGTGGTTGAAGAAAAAATACAACTCTCTCGAAAATATAAATGCCGCATGGTATCGTAATTTCACGGATTGGACACAGGTGGAAGCTCCCAGGTTCAGCACCATTTTAAGTTATACCGATTTTATCGACTGGAAAACTTTTATTTATGAAAAGTTAACCGAAGATATGGCAGCCCGTTATAACGCCATAAGAAAAGTCGATACAACCCACCTCATCACAGCCCATGCCGTAGGCGCATCCCTCTTCCAGTCCCCCCACGTGGGGGCAGGCGCCACAGACGATTTCCTCATGGCCAGGCCATTGGACTATTACGGAGTTTCACTCTATCCGAAACACAACCATCCCCAAAATGCCTGGTCGTTGACCACCCTGCGTACCGTGATGGACTTCACCAGAAGTGCAAACCGTGAGAAGGGAGGATGGTACGTGGGAGAACTGCAAGCCGGACTGGGGACCATAGCGCTTCAGGTGAGCGACCCGGTCACTCCCGCCGACCATCGTATCTGGGCATGGTCGGCAATTGCAAAAGGAGCCAAAGGGGTGAATATTTACGCCTATTACCCCATGTCGTCAGGATATGAAGCGGGAGGGTATGGATTGATCAATCTGGACGGGACTTTAACCGAAAGAGCCGTGAGTGCGGGACGGATAGCAGATGTGGTAAACCGCAATCAATCGCTCTTCCTGAATGCTACTCCGGCCAAGGCTGAAATCGGCATCGTCTATAATCCTTTAACTCAAATGGTAGGCGGGATGCAGCGTCGCGATTTTCCGGCGGCATTGAGCCAATCGCTGATCGGTTATTTCCAGACTTTTGCAAACCACAACATCCCTATAGACTTCATCCACAGAGAGCATATTGAAAATCAAGATCTTTCACAATACAAACTGATCATCATCCCCTATCCTATCATGTTCACCCGGAAGGCCGCATCCGGTTTGCGCGCCTTTGTGGAGAACGGCGGATATGTATTGGCGGAAGCTCGTATTGGCTGGAACGACGATCGAGGTTATGCATCGGAAATTATCCCCGGACTCGGGATGCACGACATATTCGGAGTCAGGGAAAATGAAATCAGAATGCGCGAAGAGGTCGAGTTCACCGTTACAGACGAAAATCATCCCGTCATGCAGGGCATAAAGGGAGGGAGCAAGCTTACGGGATCGTTATACGAAGAGTCGTTAAGTTTGTTAAAAAATAGTAATACCCGGGTTTTAGCCACCACCGGCCAGGGACAACCGGCTATCGTGAGCACCCGATACGGAAAGGGGGAATCCATGCTGGTAGGGACCTATATGGGAATGGCTAATTTCCAAAAGTTCAACCCCGACAACGACCGGTTCTTTGTCAATTTACTGAGTTGGGCTAAGATAAAAAGGCCTTTCACCACATCCGTTGACGGGAGAACTTCCGATCAAGTGGAAGTCCGGCTTGAGGATACAACAAACGGCTACCTTGTTTTTATTATTAATCACAGCGCCAATAGCGAAGAGGTTAATATTAAGTTGAATCTAAGCTCCAACGGTATACATATCTTGCGGGATGTAATCAACGAAACGCGAAGAGAGGTGTCAGGTTCCGGTAATACACTGGAAATCAACGCAAATATTGACAGTAAAGAGGTTCATGTTATTGAAGTAATCCCTAAAAAACAGAGATGATCCATGGCAGTTATAGGTATAGATTTGGGAGGCACTAAAATTACAGGCGCCCTCTTTGACGAAACCGGCAAGATACTCTACCGGGTATCCCATCTTCTGGAAAAACGGAAGGGACACGAAGTCGGGCTGCTGGTACTCCATCTGTTCGATGAATTAATCAAGCGATCGGGATACCGCAGGGATGCTATCGGAGCATTGGGTATTTGCGTTCCGGGTATAGCGAACCGTAAGACGGGACGCATCTGGGCTCCCAACATAGAAGGTTGGGAAAATTATCCGCTCCAGAAAGAGATGGAGGAACATTTTAGCAACAGCAAGATCATAATTAACATTGCCAGCGACCGGACCTGCTACATTTTGGGGGAGAAATGGAAAGGTGTTGCCAAAAACGCCACGAATGCAATTTATATTTCAATCGGAACAGGAATAGGCGCCGGACTTCTCATCGATGGGAACATCGTTCACGGGCACGGCGACATTGTGGGCGCTGCCGGATGGTTGGCTATGGAAACTCCCTTCTTGGAAGAATTTGAAAGGTACGGTTGTTTCGAAAGTTACGCATCAGGAGACGGCATCGCCCGTCAGGCAAAAAAGATTTTAAAAGAAGGGCGCCTGTTCCGGGAAAGCCTGTTACACGGAAAAGAGATCGACTCCCTTTCAAGTAAAGATATTTTTGATGCATTTTACAAAAATGACCCGCTTGCCGTATCCATTATTGAAAAAGCGATCGATCTTTGGTCTATAGCCGCCGCCAATCTAGTCAGCCTGCTAAACCCTGAAATGATCATATGGGGCGGGGGCGTATTCGGGCCGGCCACACAACTGATAGATCGTATCTATGAAAAAGCTTCCAGATGGGCGCAACCTGTCGCGATAAAGCAGGTAAAATTCGAGAAATCGACTTTACAGGGGAATGCCGGACTATACGGCGCCGGTTATCTGGCACTTACATCAATCATAAAACAACAACAGTCTTGAATGCATATAATAAAAATTTAGTGTATATCGCTGCCTGTATAGGCATGGTTTTTTTCGGGATTGCATTTATCGTCATGGGCTCTGTCCTGCCTTCTCTGACCGCAAAGTATTCCCTCGACGCAGTAGGTTCATCCTCTTTGGTATCACTCCTGCCTGTAGGCGTATTGGCGGGTTCCCTTCTGTTTGGGGTCGTTGTTGACAGGTACGGATATAAATTGTTGCTCGCGGTAAGCACCCTGTTCACTCTATTTGGAATTGAAGGGTTGTCGTTTTTTGAGGACCTGAATATTTTACGCATCTGCATATTTCTTATCGGTTTGGGAGGAGGGATGTTAAACGGATCTACCAACGCCCTTGCGTCTGATATTTCGGATGACAAGGAACGGGGCTCAAGGCTAAGTATCCTTGGGGTATGTTACGGTATAGGTGCATTGGGGATACCCCTTTTATTGGGGATACTATCCAAATCATACCATTATCAGTTCATACTGCAAAGGACCGGATTACTGATGCTTTTGTCCATCCTCTATTTTATCGCAATAAAATTTCCTGAACCGAAAATCAAGCAGGGATTCCCTTTCAAACAAGCCATTCAACTGGTCAAGGAGCCCCTACTCTTAATCATGAGCTTTTTCCTCTTTTTCCAAAGTGGCATAGAAGGACTGACCAACAACTGGACGACCAGCTACCTCCATGGGAGAATAGCCGTCGGCAATGACGAGGTGGCGCTGGGCCTCACATTCTTTGTTTTGGGAATGACCGTTTCCCGTTTAATACTGAGTTATCTATTGCGTATAATAAAACATGAATATATACTTATGGGCGGGATCATGACAGCCGTCACCGGGACAATTATCCTTAATTATGCTTTTGATTTACACTTTGCCGCCATCAGCCTGTTTATTACGGGATTTGGCCTTGCAGCCGGATTCCCGGTTATCATCAGCTACATAGGGACAGCCTACAAAAACATAAGCGGGACGGCCATCGGGCTCGCAATGTTCATCGCATTGACCGGCAATACGCTACTGAATTTTGCAATGGGATTTATTTCGGATTCGTTCGGTATATCCTCCTTCCCGGTCTTTATCATCGTTTTACTGCTTATACAGGCTATTATTCTGTTTACTAATTCAAAAAAATTAAAAAAAGTTTCTGACACATCTATTAAAAATAATTAAAAACATCCATTAAAATTTACAATTATGTTATCACTTGAATGGTTAGCAAATGCAAGAGGCATTATGCAAAAAATCGAAGAGACTCAACTCGAGAACATTAAAAAGGCTGCGACAGTAATGGCAGACAGTATTGAATCGAACCACTGGGTACATACATTTGGTTGTGGACATGCCACAATACCCGTTGAAGAGATGTATCCCCGCATTGGTGGTTTTGTAGGATTCCATCCCATGGTAGAGTTGCCCATGACATTTTTCACCGGGATAACCGGGCAAATGGGCATCCATCAGTTTTTATTCCTTGAACGTGCCGAAGGTTACGGGGATGCCATCATGAAAGCATATAACTTTAATGAGAAGGACTGCATCTGGATTTTTTCCCACACAGGGATCAACAACGTAAACATAGATATTGCTCTTCACGCAAAAAAACTGGGCATGAAAGTGATTGCTTACGGATCCGCTGCCGAAGCTAAAGGCAAGGTAACCCGCCACCCGAGCGGGAAAACACTTTTCGATATTGCCGATATCGTTGTCGATTCATGCGTTCCTGTTGTAGATGCTTCCGTAAATCTGAAGAACCATCGGGACAAAATAGGCCCGGTATCAACGCTTGCATTTGTAACGCTGGTCTGGATGACGATCACTACGGTTGCCGAAATTCTGGCGGACAGGGGCGTGAAATTGTTTATACACCCTTCGCACAATGTTCCGGGAGACACTACCGCCCAGGAGCGTCTGGACGCTTGTCTCGCCGAATACAAGAAACGGGTCGCGTCGGTTTAAAAAACAATCGATGGAGAGTTTATTCCGGATAAAAATACATGATTGGCCGGAGTGTGAGATCTGTTCATGCTCCGGCTGATTTTTAAGGCCTTTTAAACCTTTTATCTCTTTATTTGTTCTAATAACAAACCCAAACCGATGGGGAGTTTATGCACAGCTATTTAGACAAGAAATATTATTATGAAGGTTATTTTTATAACAAAACAGCTGCCTGTTTTATTATTGATCACACTCTTTTCCGCTGCTTGCGGAAGTACAAAAACAGGACCGATGAGTAATGTTGTACCGGCGCGTATGTTGGACGGATACTATGCACATGCGTTATCCGTTCCTTCTCCGAAAAAAGAGTCCGGCGACCTTCCGGTGAAAATAGAGATCGTTCCCGGGAAAAAAATGGAAGTAGATTGTAATCACCACTCTTTGATGGGCCAATTTACACAAAAGGAACTGAGTGACGGTAATCGTTACTACGTTTTTGAGTCGAACGGAGAAACTGCATCCACGCTGATGGGTTGCCCCGATAACACCAAACATATGGAATTCGTACAGGGGAGGACTGTTTTTATCGACAGCCGGGATGCACTTCCTCCGATAGTATATGCTTCGGAGGGAATAGAGGTAAAACAGCGGAACTGGAATCCTTCATCCTCTTACGAAATGGATAAAAACCTGAATTATACCCTTGAGACAGAAGCGACTAAGGCGTTGAAAGCCTATCCCGAATCGTTAGAAGGATACGACCGTTATGTCCTGTTCCTACCCGAAGTAAAGAATTCGCAGAAAGAGCGCAAAGTAGAGATTATCCCCGGCGTTACAGCAGAGGTAGATTGTAATCAGCACGGGTTGATGGGCTCATTCGTCGAGAAAAATATCGAAGGATGGGGCTACAGTTACCTGATCTTTGAGTCGGACGGAGGAATCCGCTCCACACGGATGACCTGTCCCGATAATACCCGCAAGACCGAATTGGTTACCGGCACTACCCACCTGATGGATTACAACAGCCGACTGCCGATAGTGGTATTCATTCCCAAAAAAAAGGATTTTTCCGTGCAGTACAGAGTCTGGGAAGCAGGAGAGCTGAAGTGATAACAGTTCTATTTAACGAATGGTGCTTCAAGTAAATAATCGACACATTTTTTTACTCCCTCAAATTGTGTTCCTACGGGAAGCCTCTCCAATTCAACAAAATAGTCTTGAATATCATTTTTATAGGCTTGAATAAATATATTCTCAAAATTCATCATACCTGATTGACCCAACACGGCTCTATCTTTTATATGCAACAGTTTGATGCGATCGGGATATTTTTGCATGTATTCAACCGGATCATTTTGTCCCATTACTGTCCAATACACATCCAATTCGAATATAACCAATTCAGGGTCAGTTTGCCTTAGAAACCCGTCATAGATTACTTCGATATTTTCCGGCATATTTCTGCCAAAAGCCCTACGACCAAAAATCATTTCCGTTCCGCCGGGAATTACACGAGCAAACTCCATATCGTGGTTGTGATAACCAAAAATCAATCCATTTGCTTTTGCAATTCGCCCTGCTTCATTAAAAACTTCACAGACGAGAGAAACCTCTTCCGTGCTACGTGTAGAAGGTTGTCCGGGTTGGACAATGTAGGTAACTCCAATTTTGGCATGATCATCTGCCGCCCTTTTCCAAAAGTCGGCTATTTCTCCTTTGTTGGAAGAGGTGTACTCGCGCATCGGAGGATTCAGGTGCGAACTGATAATCTTTAAACCGGCATCGTCTGCCATTTTCCGGAAATCGCTCATTTCAATGTCATTTATTTTTCCATCTCTGTAGCCGGCTAACTCCAGAGTGGAATATCCCATTTGGCTTATTCTTTTTAGGCCACCCGGAATATCTTCAAACAGCTCTCTCCCAAGAGAATATATCTGTAACCCTATTTTTTTCCCTGCATTTACTGAAAATGTTGACAGAGTCGAAGCATTTGCCAAATCGGATTTTCCTGCTAATATTCCTCCTAATGAGATAAGGGATACGTTTTTAATAAATTTTCTTCTGTTTTGCATAAGATAAGTAATTTAAAGTTTGGAGTTAATATAATGAATACGGACGTCTATATTGGTAGCAGTTTAATCGATGTGAAGCGGCCTCTTTGTCGTCATCAAAACTAAGTGTAACCGGATTCCATTTTACAGGTCTATTCAACTCACGGGCAATATTAACCAAACAGCATAAAGTATTAGTACTGCATCCTACTTCTACCGGTGCGATAGGATTTCTGCGCGAGCGGACAGAATCAATAAAATTTTGCATATGCGGTGAACTTATCTCAAATGCAAGCGCATTACCTGTCCGCCGACGTTCAGCCTGCTGTGCTTGTTGTGCTGCTGTCTGTACTCTTCTTTCCTCACGTTGCGCCTGGGTCAACGGCCTGTTCCCTGCCAGGTCTTCAGGTACTTTTGACGGATCGGAGCATGCAAGATATCCACGTGCAACTTCTATCCAGCCATCTGTTCCTATAAATTTGACTCCCTGTGCCGATTCATTATCATCGAGATAGGGTTGTTCTGTCATAACAATACCATTTGCATATTTCATGGTAGCGTATTGAGTTCCGTTATAACCTACAGGTATATATTCCACTGGTCCTGACCCATCCATTCCTATAGCGGCCTGTGCAATATCAAACATATGTGCGCCCCAATCGGCCGTATAGCCATTTCCGGTTTCTTGATACCAGCGCCATGCACCCCATAATTTCTCATTTTCCTCGGGATTTAATGAAATAGGCGGACAAAGATCCGGATGGTAATGAATTTTAGGATCGTTAAGGGGCCCCATCCATTGATTCCAGTTTAAATTTGCCGGAACAGATTGTTCGGGTAAGTTCAAAGGAGTGGGAGGCGCACCTACCCTGGCATAAATTTTTTCGATATGTCCAATAGCTCCGGCTTGCACTAATTCTATTGCTTTTTGAAACTCTTTACTGGAACGTTGTTGACTACCTACTTGTAAAACACGTTTATTATTACGGACTGCCTTAACCATTGCCAAACCTTCAGTGATTGTATATGCCAATGGCTTTTGAACAAAAACATCTTTACCGGTCTGGCATGCCTGTATGGTCATGAGAGCATGCCAGTGATCAGGAGTTACAATAGCAACAGCATCGATATCTTTTCTTTCCAACAGGTCTTCATAGAATTCGTACCCGTCACATCTTTCGGAAACGCCTTTTGATTTTTGCCATTCATTGACACGTTTTTTAAAACGTGCTATCTTCATACTGTCCACATCACAGCAGGCAGCTACTTGCACTCCCTCGCATCCGGCAAAACCCCGAAAATCACTTAATGCCTGTCGTCCCAATCCTATAAATCCAAGAACTACACGGTCGCTTGGGGCAACTTTCACACCAGCCATTGACCAACTCGGTAAAATAGTGAGGCCGGCTAATCCAAGAGCCGAATAATTAAGAAACTGTCTCCTGTTAATCTCGTTGTTCTTTTTTTTCATTTGAATATTTTTATTTATTTATCAATATAAAAATTTAAAAAGTATTAAGTTGGTTGAAAGAGGTGTCGGATCTAATTAAATACAATATTTTTTATTCGCACAGTTATCATTCAAAACTTAACCTTAGTTTAAGGTGGAAATCACTTCCAATTTTCATTTTGTACAAGAACACCTTCCATTGTAATAATCTGGTCAAGAGGAATAGGCAGGGTAACCCACTTTTCATTATAAACAGTTCCTACAAATTTAGGCAAATATTGTTGTTCATAATCAATATAATCGGAAAGTTCACTCTGAATAATTCCCCAACGGGCTAAATCGTACCAGCGCTGTCCTTCTAGCGCTAATTCCAATTTACGTTCAAACCTCAATGCGGCTAAAGCGTCTTCTTTTGTTGAAAATTGCGATTCTGAATATAATCCGATTCTGTAATTTGAAGCAGCATTGGTTTTGGTAACTCCATTCACTTTGTCATCTAGTACATATAACGATGTTGTTTCGACCATAGTAGCCGGATCTGCTGCTTTTACGTAAGAATTTGCTGCTCTGGCACGGACTTGATTTACATACTCCCTGGCCTCTTGATGATTACCTGTTTCAATCAGTGCCTCAGCGTACCATAGTAAAACATCGGCATATCGGATTAAGTGAAAGTTCTTGGCGGTAGAGCCTGTGGATGTTGCTACGCTTAAACTGCCTTTATCTGCTTTCTTAGGTATGTATTTCTTATTTAAGTATAGTCCGCCATTTCCGACATCGCGAATCCAACCATCTGTTCTAACCGGAATAGACCAGTCCCAAAATGGCACATTGAAACGTCCGACGCTTACGTCTAATCTGGGATCGGTATAAACAGCTAAATCGGTAGAAGGAATGCCTGCATTTATATTAGTCAAGGCAGCCATATCTCGGTACGCTCCGTTGAGTAAGGGCAGTCCATCGTTATTTACAATGTATGAATTTACCATTTCATAAGATGGTTGAAAAAAACCCCATCCGCCGGTGCCTAACGCTCCTGACATTCCTATATGCGAAGAACCATACATCAAATTGGTATTGGTTTGGGTTCCCGAGATAGACAGCTGCACATCAAAAACGGATTCGCCTGTCCAGTCACTTTTCCCAGCAGTGAAGAGGTCAGCATAATTATCGGCTAATCTAAACCTGGTACCATTGTTATCTTTGCCGGAAGCCATGATCGCTTCTAAAAGCGATTTAACTTCCGTCCAACGGTTTACCATATTATTTGTCCCGTTATAGGGAGATGACTGGTACATTTTTACTTTTGCCAAATATGCAGCAGCAGCCCATTTGTTTGCACGGCCTCGATCAACAGTCCAAATATCGGGAAGATTTGCATAAGCATATTCTAAATCTTCAATTATTTTATCCCAGATATAGATATATTTACCTGACTCATCAACATTTGACACAAGAGGGTTGACTGCACTGGCAAATTCTTCACTGCCTATGTAAGGGATAGCAGCACCGAAGAGCCTAACACCTTCAAAATGCCAAAAACCTCTAAAAAAACGGCCTTGTGCAATGGTTTCCGTATAATAATCTTTCGATTGTCCTTTTATAGCTAAGAGATCATCTTTTATTTTTTCAGTCATGCTCAATACATTATTAGCCCTAAATACGCCGTCGTAAACGCTTTTCCATTTGCCATTCAAGTACGAATTATCTTGAGTAATTCCGTATGTTTCAAGATTTGTAAAATCAGACTGATCGTTAAATGTGGAACCTTTATTGGCACTTCCACCCATTACATCACCCCAAGCATAATTGGTTAGAGTAGAGTAAAAGTAATTAGTGGGATTTAGCATGGAGGCATACATCCCTGTCAATGCCATATCAATACCGGTTTTATTCAATAGATCTGGTTCGCCTACAGCCCCTACTGCACGAACGTCTAAAAAATCCTGGCAAGCACTGAATGAAAAAACAATGACTACTAAATATATAAAATTTCTTTTCATTTTTTTTTTGTTTTATAGATTATTCTTTTATGAGTTAAAACGATACGTTTAATCCGAAAATGAATTGACGCGGTATTCCGTACGATCCATAGTCAATACCTTTATTCAAATCAGAACTGCTGCGAATTTCGGGATCTAATCCTGTATATTTTGTTAATGTAAATACATTAGATACCTGTCCGTAGAAACGAATTCTTTCAAATTTTATTCTGTCAAGTAATTTTTTGGGTAAAGTATATCCAAAGGTCAACGTTTGCATTCTTAAATAAGAACCGTCTTGAACATATTGAGAGTGACCTTCGTTAGCTGCCTCGGTACCTTCTCGTTTGCTTGTTGCCCAAAGCGGGTAAATACCGTTGGGATTATTGGTCGGATGCCATGAATTGTCTCTCCGATCTTTCGAATAATTACTTTGCAAAGCACCAAAATGAGTATAATACATGTAGTGACGAAAAATATCATTTCCAACAGAAAAGTATAAGTATGTTGCCAAGTCAAAATTCTTATAACCCATGCTGATATTTACTCCTCCCGTAAAATCAGGATGTGGATTGCCGATAATTTTTTTATCCAGGGCATCAATTTTACCATCATTGTTAACATCTTCTATTTTATAGCGCCCTATCCAATCATTCGGATTCACATCTTCTGCATTTACAATTGCGTATGGAAGTATTATCTCTCCTTTAGCATTTTTATAATTTAACACGTCGTCGGCACTTTTATAAACACCTACAATATTGTACCCGTAAAACATTCCGATAGGTTGACCCTCCGTTGTGATGTTGACTTTACTTAACCGTGTATTGTTGAATAAATCTGAAGAGCCTAACCTGACAACTGTGTTCTTGTATGTAGAAATGTTACCGTTTATCCTGTAGTTAAAGTTGCCAATCCTATCGCGCCATCCAATGCTTAAATCTATACCGGTATTTTTCATATCACCTATGTTGATATAAGGCTTGGTTGCATTTCCGGCTAAAGCAGACCAGTTGGCAGGAACTAACATATCGGATGTGTTTTTTATATAATAATCAAATCCAACAGTCATTTTGTTTCTTAACAGAGTGGCATCAAAACCAGTATTCAATGTACGGATAGTTTCCCATTTTGCATCCGGATCTCCTAAATTCGAAACAGCATATCCAACAGATGCACCTGTATCTGAGCCATCTATCGCGTATAAATAAGCATTTCCTGTAGCATATTGAAAAGCATAATTATAAGCACCAATATTTGAGTTTCCCGCCGTACCAAAACCAACGCGGACCTTTAAATCATCCAGCCATGTATTTGTAGGTGCCATAAATGCCTCGTCCGTTATACGCCACCCTAAAGAAACAGATGGGAATGTTCCCCAGCGATTATTCTTACCAAACTTTGAGGAGCCATCAACACGAGTAGTTAACGTGGCTAAGTATTTTCCCTTGTATGAATAGTCGACGCGTCCAAACACACCAAACATGGTTGTCAAATTAAGCATATATCCGGCATTAGACACATTGGCGGTTGAACCATTGTTAATAATCCAGGTGTTTGGTACTTTTTCAAAAATATAATTGATTCGTTGAGCTTCCAAATAACGCCCAAAATCTTCTTTCATCGCTTCAGAACCAAGTAGAAATGTCATATTGTGATTATCATTGAAAGTTCTGGTATAGGTTGCTGTATTTGTCCACTGCCAATCAAGACTCCATCTGGCGTTTTCATTCAAAGAGTTGGTGGATGTGCCCTCTTTATTGGTCATGATTGTCCGCTCATTAAATGTCAAGCTCCAATTTCCACCCAACCGAGCACTGTATTGTGTTCTAAGAGTTAGACCTGCAATCGGTTTTAATTCTGCAAATATGGCGGTTTGTCCCCTAAAACCTCTGACCCAATCATCTTTTGCATTGGCAACAGACTGTAATGCTGAATTTGCACGCCCTCCTTCCGGTGATTGTGATCCGGCAAAATCTCCTCCGATATTATAAGCAGGCACCCAGGATTGAATGGTGTAGGTTTGGCCGAAAATGCTCGCATCGCCCTGATCACCACGTTCACCTCCAAATTCCACCACAGATAAATTTGTATTTTGTCCGATTGTAAAATATTTGTTGGGATTGAATGTGGTATTTGCCCGCAACGAATACCTATCGAAAAATGAAGATTTTATAGTGCCCTGCCTCGATGTGTTACCAAATGCTATTGAATAAGCAGATTTGTCGCCGCCACCCAACACGGAAACCTGATGCTCCTGAACCAACCCTTTTCTAACAACCAAGTTATACCAGTCTGTTCCTTTCCGTGCTTCTGCTTCTGAACATCCGTCTTCCAACATTTGGTAATATGCCGATCTGGCCCATGAATTAGCTCCATTATCTCTATATGATGCTTCCCACGCCTCAATGCTCCCGAACTGGGCAATTACCTGTTCTTTGGATAATCCTGCCGGTTTTGTTGCATAAGGCATTGTAAGTTGATCGTTGGCATTGAGCGCCCCAAACTGGGTATGAGATAATCCCGTAGTAACACGCCTAATGTCGCGAAGATTTACGAGTCCCTGAGCTTCAAATTCCATAGCTTCCCATGCATTTAAAACGTCATAACCGTTATTTGCCATGGTAGCAACACCAATTTGACCATCATATGACACCCGAATCTTATCACTTCTTGTTCCTTGCCTGGTAGTAATGATAATAACACCATTAGCACCCTGCGCTCCATAAATGGCTGTTGCAGAAGCATCTTTTAATACTTGTAATGATTCTATATCATTTGGGTTAACCGCATCAATGCTAACGTTCGATACCCCATCAACCACAATTAACGGCCCGGATCCTCTCATAGAACCCACGCCTCGAACACGAATACTCGTACCTGAACCAGGAGCTCCCGTTGTAGAGATATATACGCCGGCTGCTTTTCCTTGCAATGCTTCAGCAAATGTAACTACAGGCACTTCATTTAATTCTTCCGTTGAAACAACTGCTACAGCTCCCGTAATATCTTTTTTTGCTTGAGTGCCATACCCCACTACTACCACTTCATCCAAAATTTCCATATCCTCTATCAAGACAATCCGTACATTCGGACTTACCGGTACCTCCTGAGTAATCATCCCCACATACGATACGACCAGTGTATTGGAACCGGCCGGAACAGTTAGTGTAAAATCTCCATCAATATCTGTAACAGTACCTTGAGAGGTACCTTTCACTTGAATGGATGCTCCGATAACCGATTCATCAGATTCGTCCACCACCTTACCCGTAACGCGAGTCTGCGCAGTGGAAATCCCCATTCCTGTAATGAGGAATAAGGTTAAAAACAACATTAAATTCTTCTTCATTTGTTTAGATTGATAACATATTTTAATTTAAATAACAACATTTACTTATTCATTTCATCTGTTTCAGAGCCAACCCTTATACAGCGATTTCATATTCATTCCGTTAGTGTCCAATAATATCTTTCTCATGATCATATGGATTTATTTTAATCTTGTTACTTGTGTTTCATTCACAAATCCTTGTTCGGTTACAATAAACCGGGCTCTTTTTGCCTGCTCCAAGCGAGATGCGGCGGCCCTGATGGAACCGGCCCTAATCGTTCTTGAAGGAATCCTCACGGTTTCGCCGACCTTTATTGCCAACAATGTAGCGGGTATGGATATTTTAGTAACCGGCTTTATGGCATTTGCCTGATTATTCATATCTTTGTAGAATGTCTGATTTTGTTACAACGTATTAAACATTGTTTAACAATACAAACATACTACATATATTCAGTGAATACAAATATATAACGAAATAATAGCGTAGTTTATATTCATTCTAAATAATATATCTGGGAAAATAACTGAAAAACAGCAAAGAATATGGAATTCATAGACAGGTTAAAATTATTCATAAAATCCAGAGGAGTGGGACAAACTAAATTTGAGGAGTTAGTTGGTTTTTCACGTGGATATATCAGTAAGGTAAAAACTTCGATCGGTGCGGATAAACTGTCCAACATCGTAGAAGTTTTCCCGGAGCTTAACCTGGATTGGCTTATCACGGGAAAAGGGGAAATGATAATCCCTCCAGTTACGGCGGCTCCTTCCGAGCAAACTATCGGGACGATGGAAGAATGTTCTGCTGAATATAAGAGCAAATATCTTGAGATGCTGGAAGAGAACAGGTCCCTCCGGATAGAGATAGAGAAACTCCGTAAAACTTAAACAGTTTCTTGTCCGTAATTATAAAAAATTTCAGTTTTATTGTTTGTATCGGATTGATCGCGCAACAATAGAAGCAATGCCCTGGTAAATTGTTGCAGATCATAGTGCTCAATATCCCGCAAGTCGGCCCAAACGTATGATTGCGATTCGTCGTTCAGCCTGACGTTCGTCTCTTCGGCGCGACACAAGAAATTGATGAAAATAAAATGTTTTTTCTCATGAAACGTCGGGTGAAAAATGCTTTCGTTGATGCCGAGCATCCGGATATCCTTGACGGTTAACCCGGTTTCTTCGAATACTTCCCTTTTCAGCGCTTCTTCCATGGTCTCCCCCAATTCAATGTGCCCTCCCGGAATCACATATCGGTTGCCCCATTTATGCGACTTGCAAAGGAGCACCTTCCCTTCAGAATTAATGATTGTAGCGCCTACAGTAGGCTCAGGATATTGTTTCATACGGTTATTTTTTTCAACATAAAACATTTTATTTCTTTCCCGCAATCTTATTCATAATCATGGTAATTGCTCCGTCGCCGGTTACGTTACACGCCGTACCAAAACTATCCACAGCAATGTAAACGGTGATCATCAGGCCAATCATCTGTTCGTTGAAACCCAGCATGCTCTGAATAATCCCGATGGCCGCCATAATGGCCCCGCCGGGAACACCCGGAGCCGCAATCATTGTAATACCCAACATAAAGATAAACCCGATAAAAGTGGCCGGATCAACCGGAATTCCGAAGAAGTACATCATCGCCAACGAAAACCCGGTGATCTTCATTGCGCTTCCCGCCAAATGAATAGTGGCACAAAGCGGAATCACAAAAGAAGCGATGCTGGGGTTGATCTTATTGTTAAGCGCGCATTGCAGCGTTACCGGAATGGTTGCCGCTGAAGAGGACGTCCCCAATGCCGTCATATAAGCCGGAAGCATTGTCTTTAACGCCTTCAACGGATTGCGCCGCGAAACGGCTCCTGCCACAGAATACTGGATAAGCAAGAGCAGGATATGCAGCACAAAAATGACCGAAATCACTTGCAGGAAAAGCATGATCACGGAGTAAACCTGTCCCGTGATAGAGATGGAGAGGAACATGCCGAAAATATAAACGGGCAGCAACGGAATGATCACAGAGCGGATAATTACTGTAACAATATCGCGAAAATCGGAAAATGCTTTCTGCAGTGTATCGCCTTCAATAAGCGAAAGCCCGATCCCTATACAAAACGACAAAATCAACGCCGACATCACATCCATAACGGGCGGCATCCCGATACTGAAAAAGGATTTCAAGGCTCCATCTTCAATACTTTGTACCGTTCCGGTATCGATAGTGCCGGTAATGATGTTCGGGAAAACCGCCTGGCACGAAAAATAGGTGAAAAATCCCGAAAAAAGCGTGGAGGCATACGCGATAGCTGTCGTGATCAGCAAAAGTTTTCCGGCTCCTTTTCCCAACTCACCGATGGCCGGAGCTACTAACCCTATAATAATCAGCGGGATGATAAACGACAGGAAATTGCCGAACAGATCGTTAAACGTGGCAAAGATACGCGCGAACCACACCGGCATAAACTGCCCGAGAATTATTCCCAAAACAATAGCGATGACAACACGCCCCAACAATGGTATTTTAGATAGTCTCACTTTCCCGGATATTAATTTAGCGCAAAAGTAGCTCTTTTTCCTGATAAACCGGCCTTAATCTCCGTCGAAATGAATATCAGGCATATCGTTGTCTGAAAATAAATGAGTACTTTTGCAATACAATTGTTAAATAAGATGTTGAATAAAGAATCCGATAATATAATTTACTCATCCACCGTGATCGATTTTGTGACGGTTGCCGTGAGATTCTGCACCTTACTGGAAAACGAAGAAACCGTTCCGCGCGAAAAGTGGATTGACGAGATGCTCAAGATCTTACCGCTGATGTACATTAAAGCGTCGCTTTTGCCGCAAACCGTAGAAATAAACGATGAGCCACCCGAAACGTTTGTCAAAGAAGAGGATTATGTTCGTGTAGCGGCCAGTGTTTCATCGATTATGGGCGAAGAGGATGTCTATTTGGATGTTTTCATAGAGGATATGAAATATAGCGAACGGCCAATTTCGGCGTTTGTGTCGGAAAATATTGCCGATATCTATCAGGACGTCCGGAATTTTGTTTCGGTTTACCAATACGGCCTGACCGATCAGATGAACGACGCGCTTCTCGTTTGCAAACAAAATTTTCAGGCCTACTGGGGGCAAAAACTGATCAATGTATTGAGGCCGTTGCATGCGATATTTTACAACGGCGATGAGAACGATAACTTACTGGAAACTGATTTAAACGAGGAGGATTTGTGGGATTAACCATTTCAAAAGAAGAAGTTGCAGAACTTCCCATAGAGTTTTTTGCAGGAAGGACAATAGTTGTGGATCACGAAAGCAAAGTGGAGAAAGCGGTTGCTGACCTGATGGGACACTCTAAATTAGGATTTGACACGGAAACCAAACCGTCATTTAAACGGGGACAGGTTCACAAAGTAGCACTGATGCAGCTTTCTACCATCAACACATGTTACCTCTTCCGATTGAATAAGATTGGATATCCCGATGCGCTGGACGATATTATCTGCAACCCCGACATCAAGAAAATCGGGCTTTCACTTCGCGACGATTTTGCCGCTATCCGCAAACGTTCGGACAAGAAGCCGCAAAACTTTATCGACCTGCAATCTTTTGTAGATGAATACGGAATTGACGACAACGGCTTGCAACGGATTTATGCCATCCTTTTCGGCAAAAAGATCTCTAAAAACCAACGGCTCTCCAATTGGGAAGCCAGCTACTTAACCGAACCTCAAAAAAACTACGCAGCAATGGACGCGTGGGCCTGCCTTCGCATTTATAATCATCTGATTACCAATGGAAACAAATAAAGCAAATTCCATCATCCTGCGCCCCAAAAAGGACGAATCGCTCAAACGGTTTCATCCGTGGGTATTTTCCGGCGCCATTGCTAGAATACCTCAAGGCATAGAAGAAGGCGACATTGTGCAGGTCTTTTCTGCCAATGGTGAGTTCCTGGGTGTGGGGCATTATCAAATCGGAAGCATCTCCGTCCGCATTTTATCTTTTGCAGATGAAACCATAGATGTGGATTTCTACATCCGGCGAATCTCCTCGGCATACAAGATGCGCATGGAGCTTGGGCTGCAGCATGCCGGAAACAATACTTTCCGGCTGGTTCACGGCGAAGGCGACAACTTACCGGGGCTCATTATCGATATATACGGGAAAACGGCTGTCGTCCAGGCACATTCCGTGGGAATGGATACCGACAAAGACAAAATCGTGAACGCATTGCAACATGTTTTGGGAAAAGAAAGACTCGAAAACATCTTTTACAAATCAGAAGGGACACTTCCGTTTAAAGCAGGCATCGAAACCGGCAACGATTATCTGTTGGGGGGACAAAACATTGACTCCGTTGCCCTGGAAAACGGATTGAAATTCAATATCGATTGGCTTCGCGGACAAAAAACCGGTTTTTTTGTCGATCAGCGCGAGAATCGCCGGTTACTCGAAAAGTATGCTGCCGGCAAAAACGTGTTGAACATGTTTTGCTACACGGGTGGATTCTCGGTTTACGCGCTTCGCGGCGACGCCCGGCTGGTTCATTCCGTTGACAGTTCATCCAAAGCCGTATCGCTTACCGACGAAAACGTAAAACTCAACTTTGGGAACGAGCCCCGCCACACCTCTTTTTCGGAAGACGCATTTAAATTCCTGAAAGAATCCGCAACGGATACATATGACATCATCATTCTTGATCCGCCGGCCTTCGCCAAGCACCGTGGAGCTATCGCCAATGCTTTGCAAGGATATAAACGACTTAATCTGGCAGCTTTGGAGAAAATAAAACGGGAAGGGATCCTGTTTACCTTTTCCTGTTCCCAAGCCATCAGCAAAGAGCAGTTCCGTCTGGCTGTTTTCAGCGCAGCCGTCATTTCGGGAAGGAAAGTCAGGATCCTGCATCAACTTACTCAACCCGCCGATCATCCCATCAACATCTATCATCCCGAAGGGGAATACCTGAAAGGATTGGTTTTATTTGTGGAATAAAGTGTGAAAAAACACTTATTATTCACTGAGAACCCCCTTTTTCGGTTAAATAATTTAAAATACGTGCATTTTGCGCTCCGAAGCTATGGTTTATAACAGAAAACCCTTTATATTTGCATCGTGTTTTTCATGGTATTAGATTTAAGGTTAACAATGAAGATTGGTTGTCGTGAGACAACCTTTCCTTTTTTATATACCCCTGTTAAAATATAAATTCCACTTTCTCGGTTCAGTTGATAATATTCACAAATTATAATCTTTCAGATTTCGAAGTTGGAATGTTAATCGCTATTTTTGTACATAAATTCATATTGCGATGGACTTCAGGACACCGGTAATTATTCCGGAATCGACTTTCCGGATAGATCATTCCACAAAGATGATGCTGCTTGGCTCTTGTTTTTCTGAAAACATAAGCGCCAGGCTGCAGGAGTACAAGTTTTTGGTAAAAACGAATCCTTTCGGTATCGTATATAATCCGTCCTCCGTTGCAGCAGTTGTAAAGCGATTGCTTTCAAACAAAGGCTTCGACGAAACCGACCTTGTTTTTCATGACAATGTTTACCAAAGTTTTCTGCATCATGGCCTGTTCTCTCATCCCGACAAAAACAGATGCTTGGGAAACATCTCCCGGTCATTTGACGAAGCGGCAGGATTTATTCTCAAAACAGATGTTTTCCTAATCACTTTCGGAACGGCATACGTTTACAAACTGAAATCGACCGGAGAAGTAGTAGCCAATTGCCATAAATTTCCATCAAGTGCTTTCGTAAGGGAGAGGTTGACGATTGAAGAGATCGTAAAGGAGTGGAGCAGCGTCATCAATGCCATCTCGGCACATCATCCGGCCACAAAATTTATTTTCACTGTTTCTCCTATCCGGCACTGGAAAGACGGCGCGCACGAAAATCAAATCAGTAAATCAATCCTTCACCTGGCGATCGACAGACTGCAGAAAATGTATGCTCCCACACTCTCCTACTTTCCGGCTTATGAAATTTTACTGGACGAACTGCGCGATTATCGTTTCTTTGCCGAAGACATGATGCATCCGTCATCGGTTGCTATCGAATACATCTGGGAGCGCTTTGGCGAAACTTTTTTCACGGGAGAAACCATAAGGGCCAACTCGGAATGGGATCAAATAAACCGATCGCTGGACCACAGGCCTTTAAACAATCAAACCGAAAATTATCGTCATTTTTTAAAACAAACATTACAAAAACTGATCCTTTTCCGGCAAAATCATCCTCAAATAGATTGCAGCCGGGAAATTGAAGAATTAACAGAAAAAACAGACAAATGAAATACTCAATCCTGGAAATAGCCTCCATACTGGGCATAAAGAATCAAAATTTTGCGGACGCTGAAATATCGGTTTTGCTTACCGACAGCCGGAAGCTGGGTAATCCACAGGAAACGCTGTTTTTTGCTATTGAAACCAAGCAAAACGATGCGCACAAGTTCATCTCCGATTTGTACGGTTCGGGCGTAAAGAACTTTGTAGTAACCAAAATCTTTCCGGAATGGAAATCCTTTACGGATGCCAACTTCCTGAAAGTTACAAACACGCTTCACGCTCTGCAGAAATTAGCGGCTTATCACCGGAAACAATTCGATATTCCCGTTATCGGAATAACCGGAAGCAACGGAAAAACCATTGTCAAGGAGTGGCTTTATCAACTTCTGGAAGAAGATTACAACATTACCCGGTCGCCACGAAGCTACAATTCTCAGATCGGCGTTCCATTATCGGTCTGGGAACTGAATGAAAACACCACTTTGGCCATCTTCGAAGCCGGGATCTCCCAACCCGATGAAATGAAGTATTTAGAACCTGTCATCCACCCCACCATCGGTATTTTCACGAAGCTGGGCGAAGCGCATCAGGAAAATTTCACATCGCTGCAAGAGAAATGCATGGAGAAATTGGAGCTTTTTGCTAACAGCAACGTCTTTATTTACGAAGAAGACAATAAGATCATCAATCAATCGGCGGACAGGGCGGTATTGTCGCAAAAATCGTTCTGCTGGTCACGAAAATATCCCGATGCTCCGCTATATATCCGCAAGACGGAGAAAAATGAAAATAAAACCACCATCTATTACTCGTTTCTTAATTTCGACTACTCCGTTTCCATACCATTTACGGATGAAGCATCCGTTGAGAATGCCATCAGCTGCCTGGCCGTCATGCTTTACTTAAATGTAAAACCCGGAGAAATCTCCGACCGCATGATGAATTTAGAGCCTGTAGCTATGCGCCTGGATGTTCGCCAAGGAAAAAACAACTGCACCATTATCAACGACACGTATAATTCGGACATTAACTCCATAAAGATTGCACTGGATTTCCAGCAACAGCGGAAAGTGGAACAATCGCTAAAAAAAACGCTGATCATCTCCGATATCCTGCAAGCGGGGTTAATGCCGAAATCTCTCTACAAACATGTGGCGGAACTGGTACAGCAAAGAGGGATTGAGAAACTGGTCGGGATCGGGCATGATATATGCGAGAACAGTGAAGCATTCACTGTCCGGGAAAAATATTTTTTCCGCTCTACCGAAGAGTTCATCCGTTCCAACAAATGGAAGGAATTTGAAAATGAACTGATTCTTTTAAAAGGAGCCCGAAGATACCATTTCGAGCAAATTAGCGAACTTTTGGAGCAACGTATTCACGAGACTGTTCTGGAGGTCGATCTGGATGCTCTTGTTCATAACTTTAACTTTTACAAATCGAAAATATCACCGCAAACGAAATTAGTCTGCATGGTGAAAGCCAACGGCTACGGGGCAGGGGCGGTGGAAATTGCCAAAACGCTGCAATACCATAGATGCGAATATTTTGCCGTGGCGGTCGCTGAAGAAGGAATTGAGTTGAGAAAAGAAGGTATTTCCACTCCAATAATTGTGCTGAACCCGGAAGTCAATGGATTTGAAGAGCTCTTTTCGAAAGACCTGGAACCCGAAGTTTATAATTTCAGGATATTGGAAGCATTTATCCGGGAAGCCGAAAGACGCGGCATAACCAACTATCCTATTCACGTGAAGATCGACACCGGCATGCACCGGTTAGGATTCCTACCCTCCCAAATACCGGAACTTATTAAAAAGTTGAAGTCGCAAAAAGGACTGAAAGTGAAGTCGGTCTTCTCGCATCTCGCCGCCAGTGAGAGCTGGATGTTTGATAGCTTCACACAAAAACAGATAGATATCCTCCGGGACGCCCATAAGGAAATCGAGGAGAAGATAGGATATCCTGTCTGGAAACACATCCTCAACTCTGCCGGAATTGAAAGATTCATCGATGCACAGTGGGACATGGTCCGACTAGGAATAGGGTTGTACGGAGTGAGCGCAAGCGGATTAAACGGATTGAAGAACGTCTCTACACTCAAGACAACCATCCTTCAGATTAAAGAGATACCAAATCACGAAACCGTAGGTTACGGAAGGAAGGAAGCCCTTGACCGTGACGCAAAAATAGCAACAATCCGCATTGGCTACGCCGACGGGCTGGACAGAAAATCCGGGAACAGAAAAGGAAAAGTATGGATAAACGGCAAGTTCGCTCCCATCGTGGGAAATGTCTGCATGGACCTCTGCATGGTTGATATCACCGGTATCGATGCCGGGGAAGGCGATCCGGTGATCGTTTTCGGAGAGGAGCTATCGGTCATAGAGCTTGCCGAAAGCATAGATACCATCCCTTACGAAATCCTCACCTCGGTCTCTCCCCGTGTGAAACGGATCTATGTGAAAGAATAACAAAAAGAATATAACACATAAAAAAAGCATCTCGGGTGAGATGCTTTTTTTATGTGTATGTCTTACTTCTGAATTATTCAGCGAAGAAGATAGCTACGCGGTTCCAGTCGTTTTCTGCGTAAGGTTGTTCAGTATCACCTTTCCAGTCGATGGAGATGCGGCTGTTGTCGATTCCGTATTCTGATGTCAAAGCGTTAGCAACAGCTTTAGCACGTTTTTCAGAAAGAGCCAAGTTGTAAGCAGGCGTACCTGTTTGCTTGTCGGCATAAGCAACGATCTTAACTGTAGCGTTAGGATTAGCTTTCAAGTATTCGGCAGTGTTGTAAACGCTTACTTGCTGGCCTTTGTCGATCTTGGAAGAATTGATGCGGAAGAATACTACGTTTGGAACGTAAACACTTTCAGTAACTGCAGGAGCAACTTCAGGACAATCCGGGCAAGATTCCGGTCTTTTTCTGAGTTCTTCGTTTTCTGCACGAAGCCTGTTGATCTGGCTGTTCAAATCGTTGATCAGGTTGTAATCCATCAACTCGGCAGGGGTGAATTCCTGTTTTCCGCCAAGACCGAATTGCAATCCGGCAACAGCACTTAACATACCGTCATATTCATAATCTCCTGCAGGTGTTGCTGAAAAATCAAAAGATTCCTGTAATAACCTGTAACCAATTTCCACAAATAAATTAACGCTACGACTTAAACGGAAGTTGTTAATCACACCCACGTTATAAGTCAACGATTGGTTTTGTCCTTTTAGTAAACCATTGCTTGAATTAGGTTTTTTGAACCATTCGTCCATACCATACATATAACCAACACCCAAATAAGGTACTAAACTGTAAACTCTATCAGGATTATAACCTACAGCAGCATTTGTTAAATTATACATTAAATCCAAATGTCCGCCTACCCATTTCATTTTAGCTTTCGTATTGTAGTTGATAACAGGCTCGCCAGCATCTATTACTCCACGAAAACCCCATACCGGTGAATTCCAGCGTCCAACACTTAATTGGCCTTGCCAGCCAATTCTGTCTCCAAATTTGTCAAACTTCTTCATGTTATAGGTGTTAACACCACCTCCCAGACCAATGAACCAATGGTCACTAGCTTTATCCTTCAGGTACACCGTACCATTGGAAACATTTTGTACTTCTTGTGCACTCATACCGAATGCAAAAAGAGCCGTAATTAAAAGTAAACTAAACTTTTTCATAAATTTAAATTCTAATTAAAATTTGTTTTATTACAATAACTCGATAATTAATGTTTATAGTTAATACTGTTGAGTATAATCTTATTTTTATAACATTTATATTTTTAAAATGTTCGCAAAAGTATAAAAAACTTATAAAATTAGCTTTCCTTAAGCGAAATCAACGCAAAGATAAATCTAATTTCCAAAACACAATCGCTTTTTTAAGGAAAAATGATAAAAATGACTTGTTTTAGGGTATTTTTCCACATTTTTTCATAATATAAAAGTGAATATCAACCTAAATAGCTTTTCAACAGCTTGCTTCTCGAATCCTGACGAAGCCTTCTTATGGCTTTTTCCTTTATCTGACGCACACGCTCACGGGTGAGTTGGAATTTATCCCCGATCTCCTCCAACGTCATTTCCTGGCAGCCGATACCAAAAAACATCTTGATAATATCACTCTCGCGCTCGGTAAGAGTTGCAAGGGCACGGTCAATCTCTTTTTGCAACGACTCGTTAATCAATGTCCTGTCCGCGATGGGAGCATCGTCATTTACCAGGACATCCAATAAACTATTGTCCTCACCCTCAACAAAAGGAGCATCCATAGATATATGCCTCCCGGAAACTTTCAGGGAATCGGTCACCTTATCAACAGACAGGTCGAGCTCCTGAGCCAGCTCTTCCGCAGAAGGACGGCGTTCGTTCTCCTGTTCGAATTTCTGAAAAGCTTTACTGATCTTGTTCAATGAACCCACCTGATTAAGCGGCAACCTGACGATTCTCGATTGCTCGGCTAATGCCTGCAAGATAGATTGACGAATCCACCACACCGCATAACTGATAAACTTAAATCCACGGGTTTCGTCGAATTTCTCGGCAGCTTTTATCAGTCCCAGATTTCCTTCATTGATCAAGTCGGGAAGGCTAAGTCCTTGGTTTTGGTATTGTTTTGCTACCGACACAACAAACCTCAAATTAGCCCGGGTCAATTTCTCAAGAGCTTTCCTGTCACCTTTTTTAATTGCCTGAGCCAATTCCACTTCTTCTTCCACGGTGATTAAGTCTTCGCGGCCTATCTCCTGAAGATATTTGTCCAAAGAAGCGCTTTCACGATTTGTGATCGATTTTGTAATCTTTAATTGTCTCATTTACTATATTTTATCCTTTCTGTTTTTAAATCGGAGTGCAAAGTTACTGCTTTTTTTCGCAATAAGAGAATTTTAATGTCACCTTTATCTCATTTGCGTTTAACAGCGAAGGATTTGGAGATCTCCAAACCCTTTGCTATAAAAACACACTTTGACCTGTTTTTGTTACAGGAAAAGCGCCAATTAACTTTAATTAACACGATCCCTCTATTTCGCGCCTTGCGATAAGTCTATGGCAATGTATTGCGTTCTTCCGTTCGGATAGAACCCTGCAATCAAAATAACCCTATCCTGGCCACTTCTGCTAACGGATGAAACAATTTTGGCAATATCGCTTCCACTATTTACAGGCGTATTATTCACCCGCATAATAATGAATCCCTTGTTTATCCCTTCTCTTCTGAATAAACCGTTGTTATCCACGCTTGCCACTTCAACTCCGCTGTTAATTCCAAGTTGCCGTTTTCTGTTGTTCGGGATATCGTTGAATGTAGCGCCCAGCAGGTCCATACTGTCCGAACTCCTTTGAATTTCGGTATTTCCGGCATCGTTTTTCAATTCAATGGTGTATGATTGCTCTTTACCTTTTCTGTCAACGGTAACTTTTACTTTGTCACCGGGGCGGTATCTGCTCAACTGGTCCTGCAATCCGGCAAAATTATGGATTTGTACATTGTTTATGGCTTTAATGACGTCTCCTTTTTCCAGGCCGGCGGCTTTAGCAGCACTCCGATCGCTAAAATCGTCCACCACAACACCATCTATTTGTGCCAGTTCGCTTGCTTTGGCAGGATCTTTTTGTCGAACCATTTCGATAGGCAAAACCTGAATTCCCAGGACAGCTCTTTGTACGGCTCCGTATTGTTTCAAGTCTGCAGCCACCTTCCCTGCGATAGAGATAGGTACGGCAAAAGCCAGGCCGTTAAAGTCACCCGATTGGGAGTATATGGCTGTATTTATACCCACTAGTTCACCTTTCGTATTTACCAGGGCTCCCCCGCTATTTCCTCTGTTGACGGCAGCATCAATCTGAATAAAAGATTGGATACCCAAATCTCCGCCAATTATATTTCCTCTGTTTTTAGCGCTTACTATCCCCGCAGTTACGGTAGAGGTCAGGTTAAACGGATTTCCAACGGCAAGCACCCACTCTCCCACTTGCAAAGCATCGGAATTTCCGAAAGTGAGGTAAGGAAAATCATCCCCTTCAATTTTCAGCAAGGCAATATCTGTTTGCGGGTCTGTTCCGACAACCTTGGCAGTCATTTCCTTATTGTTATTCAGGTAAACCGTTACTTCGGTAGCCCCTTCCACCACGTGATTGTTGGTGATGATGTATCCGTCTTTAGAAATAATCACCCCCGATCCGAATCCGATTTGTTCGCGGGGTTGCGTATCTCTTTCCCCGAAACCGAAGAAGAAATCAAACGGATTCATATATTGCTGCTGCGTGATAGATTTAACCTTAACGTGGACAACACCATTTACCGATCGGGCTGCGGCTTCCGTAAAATCGGGATAACCTTGCTGCGTGGTTAAACTGGTCAGCTTAACATTCTTGTCCTGATCAAATGAATCACCATATTCACTTTGCCCGATACTCACGGAAGAATTTGAAATTCTTTTCGAATTATTTTTCGAAACGGCATTGTACCCAAAAAGAGTAATCACCGAACTGAGTATGGCGACGGTAATAACCATCACGATGTTTTTTACATTTCCAGTATTCATATTCTTATTTTATTAGGTTTGAGAAACTGTTTTGAATTTTAACACTTACACAAATGTAGAAACAAAAAGCATACAAGAGTTTAATTTAGATCTCCTTTTTTGGCACTTTTAACAAAAAAAAGAATCGATTAACCCGCTTTAACCGTGCAAAATACAATTTCAAATTTTTTAAATGTCAGATTGGCAGGCTATCTTTTCAAATGATTCCTTTTGTTGGCATACTTCCTGAATCTGAAGTTATTAAAGGGTTGAAAAAGATCATAAAAGAACAGGTTAATGTGGTACTTTCCGGCACCGAACATCCGGCTGCTTTTACCGATGACGTACACCTGAACTACAAACCTGATAATCAGAAAAATAACACTCAACGCAGCCAACAGGCAACTATTTAAAGTTACTCCATATACAATTCCGGCAACGACGGAGAGATAGAAAAAGTATTTCGAAAAAGTTTCAAAACCAAAAACAAGAGACGATACGCCCCCATAAAACTGTTTGGTATAAAGATACTTGGATTTCAATGCCCTCCACGTAAAAAAATTGTTTACCACATCGCTTTGCGTCATACTTTCCGGCGATATCACCACTCCAACTTTTTTCTTTCCGGCGATCTTGTTGATAAAGAGGTCATCCTCACCATCTTCTATATTCAAAACGGAGGAAAAGCCCTTCTCTTCGAAAAATATTTCTTTCCTGTAGGCAAGATTCCTGCCAATTCCCATAAATGGTTTTCCAAGAAGAGCGAGCGACAAATATTTCAATCCGTGAATCATATTGTCGTAAAGTATAAATTTACGCATCGCCACTTTCTTCCCGATCTGCAACTTACAAAATCCCAATACGATATCTTTTCCTTTCGAAAACTCGTTGGCAAACTCCTGAATCCACTTTCCGGAAGCAGGTACACAATAAGCTTCGGTAAACAATAAAACATCATTTTTGGCCGCCTTGATTCCTAAGGTCAATGCCAGTTTCTTCTCGTTTACATCTTCCGCCCCGGCGGGTACATACGTGTGATAAAGATTAGAATATTTTTGATTGAGCGCTTTGAGTAACACGTCGGTCTCATCTGTTGATCCCATGTTTACGACAATTACCTCAAAATCGGAATAATCCTGTTCCAGGATTGACGGAAGGTATTTCGCCAAATTTTCAGACTCGTTTTTTGATGCAATAACAACCGAAACAGACGGTAATTTTTCTGAAACCTGTTGAGATTTATCCCTCTTGCGTTCATAGAGATACGGTTTCCTGTAAACCAACAAATAGTAAATCAACTGAATAACAAAAAAAAGCAAAACCGCTCCGAAGATAATCCAAGAGAGAGGCGAAAAATCGAAATTCAAATAGCGCGACAAATCCATAATTACAACAAGTCAGAAAAATAAGATTTTGGCAATGCGCGGCAGTTGTACATTGACGCCATCGTTTCGCCGTATGCGCCGGCAGAACGAATAGCTATAAAATCGCCTCGCTGAGACCGGTTCAATAACACCGCCTCGCCGAAAACGTCACTCGATTCACAAACGGGGCCAACAACATCGTAAGTTTCGTATTCCTGATCGGAACTGATATTTTCAATATGATGAAAAGCCTGATAGAGAGCCGGACGTATTAAATCGGTCATACCGGCATCCGCGATCAGGAACTTTTTGGTAGTCCCCTCTTTTATATAGGTAGTCCGAGCAATAAGCGTGCCGCACGATGCTACAAAAGATCGCCCCAGCTCGAAATGAAGCGTCTGATTTTCTTTAAGTTTCAGGTATTTGGCGAACAACCTGAAATAAGATTCAAAGTCGGCAACAGGACAATGGTTGGGATGATGATAATTGATCCCCAAGCCGCCACCGACATTAAGGATCTCAAACGAGATGCCCTGCTGTGAAAACCAGTTCTGCAATTCAACGGCCTTCACGCAAAGATCCTCAAACGACGACAAATCAGTGATTTGCGATCCAATATGAAAATGCATCCCGATCAGTTTCAAACGATTGCTTTTGGCGATTAAATCAATTGCCTTCGGCAGATCCGGTTCGTTGAGCCCAAACTTATTCTCTTCTAAGCCTGTGGTGATGTACCTGTGCGTGTGAGCATCCACATTCGGATTGATCCTCAGCGCAACAGAAGCAATCTTTCCCTTTTCGGAAGCCAAACGTTCAATAGCTTCCATTTCGGGTAACGATTCCACATTAAAACAGAAAATATCGTTATCTAATCCTATTTTAATCTCTTTGTCGGTCTTTCCAACCCCTGCAAAAGCTATTTTCGACGCGGGGAACCCACAATCCAACGCTTTAAGAATCTCGTTTCCGCTCACGCAGTCGGCTCCAAAGCCATAAGATGCTATTTCGCGCAAAATTCTGGGATTTGCGTTGGCTTTTAACGCGTAATGGATGATATATCTCTTGCCTTCGATCTCTTTTTTAACGGCCTCAAGCGTTTGACGCAACAAAGCGATGTCGTAATAATAGAACGGCGTTTCTAAAGAATAAAATTTCTCGACAGGAAATTGACCTTTGATCATCTATTTTAAGTTTTATATAAAATGATGCCGGCAAAAATACATTTTTTTGTCGATATTTCAGGAATTTGTTTCGTATAAATTCAGAAATTCCGGATAACGACAAGCGCTTTATCTATTTTCTCACTCACAGACAATGAAAAATCCAACCAATGGATGGTAAAGCCGCGCTTCTCCATTCCGCGGAACCAGGTCATCTGCCGCTTGGCAAACTGATGAATGGCAATTTCAAGCTGTGAAGACATCTCCTCGAAATTGATTTTACCGGTTACATACAGCGTTACAAACTTGTATTCGAGTCCGTAATAAATAAGATCGCCGGAAGAGACACCTTTGTCGAGCAACGCCCTTATCTCGTCAACCATTCCTTCATCCAGCCTTTTCTTCAGGCGTGAAGATATTTTTTGCCTTCGCGATTCCCTATCGATATCAATCCCGATGATAACACTGTCAACCGGAGGATAATCGAGTTCCGAAGCCGGATGCCGGCTTTGAAAATCCGCAATTTCTATGGCGCGTATCGCCCGTTTTCTTGTGTCGGTATCTGTTGTATTGTGTAGCGGCTTGTACGAAGAGAGGATCCGGGTAAGTTCATCCAGCGATTTAGACTCCAGCCTTTTCCTCAAGTCGATATTTTCGGGGACATCGGGCAGACGATAACCTTTCAGGATAGATTCGATATAAAGCCCGGTCCCCCCACACAGTATCGGTGTTTTATGACGCAACAAAATGTCGTTGTAAACCTTATGAAAATCGTGTTGATAATTAAACAGCGTATATTTGTCACCCGCATCACGAATGTCGATCAGATGGTATGGAACCGGTTTTCCATCAACCGTATAATCGGCTAAATCCTTTCCGGTACCGATATCCATCCCGCGGTAAACCTGACGCGAATCGGCGCTGATGATCTCTCCATCGAGCCGTGAAGCAAGGTGAGCTGCAAAAGTAGTTTTTCCACTGGCAGTGGGGCCAAGAACGGTTACGAGTTTCGGAGTACGGGATACGGGTTGCGAATTATGCATTATGGATTATGAATTACAAATTACGAATTACCAACTTCCTCCGGCTCCACCGCCGCCAAAACTTCCGCCGCCCCCGCCGCCGAAGCCTCCAAATCCTCCGCCACCACCCAAACCTCCGCCCCAGCCGGAGCTTCCGCCTCTCGAAATTGGCGGAAAGAACAGAGGGCCTCCTCCACTGCGGTGATGCCCGTCACCGTCGATATGCTGATCTCCTCCGCCCCGAGACAAGATGGAGAACAGGATAAAAACAGCGATAACGATTAGAACAATTAGCCAAGTAGGAACCCCTTCCTGTTTGGCAGCGTCAGCGTCAAATTCTCCCGACAATCGGGCAACAATCACATCAATGGCAGAGTTTACTCCGCCAAAATAGTCGTTTTCCTGAAAATAGGGAATCATTCTATCGCGGACTATTCTCCCGGCAAAAGCATCGTTGATGGAACCTTCCAGGCCGTAGCCGGTGGCGATAAACGCCTGCCCCCTATTGTTAGCGGTTTTAGGTTTTATAAGCATCAGTAATCCGTTATCTTTGCCTTTTTGTCCGATGCCCCACTTTTCGCCCAGCACAAAAGCGTAATCCGATATAGGATACCCGCTCAAATCATTCACAGTCACCACATAAATCTGGGTGGAAGTAGAATCGTTGTACGCGAGCAATCGCTGTTCGAGAGCCTGGTTTTCGGAAGAGGAGAACACGTTGGCAAAATCATTTACCAATCGGGGCGGAGACATCGGAACGGGAACATCCTGGGCCGAAATTCCCAAAGACGACAATAACAACAGTATAATAACGACAAATCTACTCTTCATCCAATACAACATCGTCGCACAATTCGTTTACATCGTTTTCCAAAATCGGGTAGCGGACCTTGATTAACTCGCCCACCTTACCGACACCCTGACAAATCCCCTCGCAAATACTTCCATTTTTGAAATGAAAAAACATATCCTCAAGCACCGAATCCCAAAAGCCCTCTTTAGCCGCTTCATCAATTCCCGAGTCACCTATAACGGCAGCTTTATGATCGTCGGGAGCAACATAAATCAACACCGCATTACGCAATTCCGTCGTATCCATTTTCAACTGCTTAAATTTTTTGTAAGCTGCGTCCAGAGGATCTTCCTTGCATTTTCCGGCTATGCAGACACGAATTTCGGCAGAAGTTTTGCCTTCAGCCGCACGAATGGATTCAACTATACTGTTTAATTCTTCATGAGTCAACATAATCAAATTGCGGGTTACGGGTTACGGGATACGGGTTTTAGAACTGAACCCGGGGTGCGGTCTCAGCTCCGGGAGCCGATTGGAAATAACCTTTTGGCTTGAAACCAAACCATCCTGCGTAGATCACACGCGGAAACTGGCGGATATACGAATTAAAATCCTGTGCAGTCTGGTTGAATTTGTTCCTTTCAACCGAAATTCGGTTTTCGGTACCTGCCAATTCGTCCTGAAGCGCCAGAAAGTTTTGATTCGCTTTCAGCTCAGGATAGTTTTCCTGAATAAGCAGCAATCGTCCGATAGCAGAACCTAACTGGCTTTGAGCTTGCTGATATTGCTGAATATTCTCTTCGGTCAAATTCCCAGGATCAATAGTCATCTGTGTCGCTTTGGCACGGGCCTCCGTTACTTGTGTAAAAGTTTCCTGTTCGTGTTCGGCGTAACCTTTTACAGTTGCCACCAAGTTAGGAATTAAATCGGCACGGCGCTGGTACGCGTTTTCCACATTTGCCCATTGCGAATTAACGCCTTCCTGCTTGCTTACCATTGTGTTGTAGCCGCAACCCGAAAGCGTAATGCCTACAACGGCTAATAATAAAATGTACTTTAAATTCTTCATCACCTCAATAAATTATAATAGTTCATAAAGCCCAACTACCCCGGGTTTGTCCTCCCAAGAGGTTTTTAAATTAACGTTTGATTATCCGTTTTTGTTTGATTTTTCCCGGGTATAAAAAATCTAACCCGTCCGTCTATCAGGAAAGCAGGCCGGAACTTTCCTTGTTATAATCACATCGCATTGAGAAGTAAGCGCACTGAAATATTGCAAAGCCGCTTAAAAAGATTATCCATTCTATCGAAAACTGAAAAGCAAATTGATTTCAGAAAAAAACTCAAACATTTTGTCAATCCATTAGAAAATAATATCTTTGTACCGGTAAATGACGAGGGGAGCAGGAGCACTGGAATGCTCCTTTTTTGTTTCTTTTCTTTACCTTCGACAAATGATTGAGAAAAGCGAGATAATAGCAACGACCGAGGAGTTTTTAAAAAATTCTCCCGATTACCTGGTGGACGTTATTGTTGCCGCCGACAACACGATAACGGTGGAGATCGATAACGACAACGGCGTAAACATAGACGACTGTGTGAGGTTGAGCCGCCACATAGAATCGAAACTCAACCGTGACACGGAAGATTTCGAATTGACAGTTACTTCTGTCGGGTTGACATCCCCTTTTAAAACCCGCCGTCAATATAAAAAACACGAAGGGAAAGAGGTTGAAGTGCTTACCCGGAAAGGTGAGAAACTAAAAGGGACACTAAAATCTTCAACCGATAATAATTTCACCATCGAGGTTTCAAAAATGGTAAAACCTGAAGGTGCAAAGCGAAAGACAGAGGTAAAAGAAGAACAGATTTACAATTACGACGAAGTAAAATATACAAAATATCAAATCAGATTTTAATAAACGATATGGGCAAAAAAAAGGAAACAATCAGCCTGATAGATACATTCTCAGAGTTCAACGAGCTGAAGAATATTGACAAAGCCACCATGATAAGTGTGCTTGAAGAGTCGTTCAGAAGCGTGATTGCCAAATCGGTGGGCACGGATGAGAATTTCGATATCATCATCAACCCCGACAAAGGGGACCTGGAGATCTGGCGCAACCGCGTTATCGTTGAAGACAACGAGCTCCAGAATCCCAATATGGAGATCAGTTTGAGCGAAGCTCACAAAATAGATGAAGATTTTGAAGTAGGTGAAGAAGTGACCGACGAGCTTCATCTGGAAGATTTTGGCCGCAGGACGATATTAAATCTTCGTCAGACGCTGGCCTCGAAAATTCTCGAACTCGAAAAAGACAATCTTTACAACAAATACAAAGAAAAAGTGGGGGAAATCGTATCAGGTGAGGTTTATCAGGTCTGGAAAAAAGAATTACTGCTTCTCGACGATGAGCACAACGAACTTATTCTGCCCAGAACCGAACAGATCCCCAGCGATTTTTTCCGCAAGGGAGAGCACGTTCGCGCTATCGTTGCCCGGGTTGAGAACAAAAACAACAATCCAAAGATCATTCTTTCTCGCACATCGCCCATATTTCTCGAAAGATTGTTTGAAATGGAAATCCCCGAAATTAACGACGGGCTTATCACCATCAAAGGCATTGCCCGTATCCCGGGAGAACGGGCCAAGGTGGCAGTGGAAGCCTACGACGACCGTATCGATCCGGTTGGAGCCTGCGTGGGGATGAAAGGTTTCCGTATTCACGGAATTGTACGCGAACTTCGCAACGAAAATATTGATGTCATAAACTACACAAACAATATCAATCTATTTATCCAGCGCGCCCTCAGCCCTGCAAAAATCAACTCTATCTCCGTTAAGGAAGACGAACGGCGCGCCGAAGTATTCCTCTATCCCGACGAAGTTTCTCTGGCCATCGGTAAAGGCGGGGCAAACATTAAACTGGCCTCTATGCTGACAGGTTATAACATAGAAGTTTTCAGGGAAATAGACGATTTCGACGAAGAAGATATCTACTTGGACGAATTCCGCGATGAAATTGACGGATGGGTGATTGATCAGTTAAAACGAATCGGTTGCTCAACGGCCAAAAATGTGTTGGCAATGCCGCGTGAGAGACTCATCAAGGAAGCCGATCTGGAAGAAAACACAGTGGACGAAGTGTTGAAAATTCTTCGTTATGAATTTGAAGATGAAGAAAATACCGACGGAGATCAAGAGATTTGAAACTGTAAAATCGTTCATAAAACCAATAAATTTTAGAAAGGACAAACTCAACTATATGGCTGAAAGATTAAGTAAAGTAGCTCGAAATTTAAATGTAGGGATCAACACTTTAGTTGAATTTTTGCACAAGAAAGGAATTACTGTTGAAGCAAATCCTAATACAAAAATTGAGGAAGAACAGTATAATTTGTTGGTTGCCGAATTCAGCAAGGACAAAAAAATTAAAAAAGAGGCTGTAGAAAACCTCGAAAGGATGCATCGGAAGGATGACAAACGGGAAACGATTGCCATCGAAGGGTACGAAATAGAGGAAAAACCAAAGAAGAAAGTAGAAAAAGAGACCATTAAGACTGAAATCCCCGATGAACTGAAACCAAAATTCAACGTCGTAGGAAGCATCGATTTAGATGAACACAAAAAACAGAAAAAAGAGGCCGAAATCAAGCATGAGGAAGCAGAAGCCGAAGTTGATTCAGAGGTTGATGTAGCTGTTAACGTTGAAATTGAGGAAAAGGTTGAGGAAAAGGTTGAGGAAAAAACAGAGGTTAAAGTCGAAGAAAAAGCAGAAGAGCCTGTACAAAAAGAAGTTGAAGAGAAAGCGATTGCACCGGAAACAGTAGAACCGGAAGAGATTGTTATTCCGCACGATGCGACACCTGCTGAAACAGAAGAGGCACATTCATTTGAAATTGAAGAAGCCCGGGAAGAAGCGGCGGATAAAGAACGAGACAATTATTCCGATCAGAATGAAACGATAGAAGCAGAAGAGGACAGTGTTCCGCGTGACAAGAAGCCGGATGAAATATTTCGCATACATAAAGAACTGAAGGAACCCAATATCGTGGTTAAAGGATCTATCGATCTAGAGTCGATAAACGACAGAACCCGCCCGCCCCGGAAATCCAGGGCGCAACGTAAAAAAGAACGTCTAGAACGTGAAAAGGAGCAAAATGCCAAGAAGGCAAAAGAAGAAGCCGTAAAAAATCTGAAAAAAGAATCGATCGAAGAGAAGAAAAAAGGTGCGATAGTTAATGCAGCCGAGGAAGACAGCAAAAAGAAAAAACGTAAACGTATCGATAAAGGTAAAGTCAACATAGAAAAAGCCGGCGCACACGGAGAAAGCATGCGTCGTGACAAAAAGATCCTCAGAAAACCGATAAAAGCCGAAGTAAGCGAGGAAGATGTTCAAAAACAGATAAAGGAAACGCTCGCCCGGTTAACTGAAAAGCGTGGGGGAAAAGGCGGGGCAAGATATCGTCGTGAAAAACGTGAAGCCGTTTCACAGCGACAACGGGAAGAGATTAAACAGCAGGAACGCGAAAGCAAGATATTGCAACTTACCGAGTTTGTTACTGCAAACGATTTGGCCAACATGATGGACGTTCCCGTTACCAGCGTAATCGCTACGTGCATGAACCTGGGCGTCATGGTTGCCATCAACCAGCGCTTAGATGCGGAAACCATCAATATTGTTGCCGATGAATTCGGGTACAAGACTAAATTCGTGAGTGCCGATGTTATCGAGGCCATTGCCGAAGAAGGTGACAATCCCGAAGATTTATTGCCGCGCCCGCCTATCGTTACCGTTATGGGACACGTTGACCACGGTAAGACGTCGCTGCTCGACAGTATCCGCAACACCAATGTTATTGAAGGTGAAGCCGGAGGAATTACCCAGCACATTGGCGCATATAACGTGAAATTGCCAGACGGCAGGAAAATAACGTTTCTGGATACACCCGGCCACGAAGCATTTACCGCTATGCGTGCCCGTGGAGCCAAAGTAACAGATGTTGCCATCATCATAATTGCTGCCGACGATAACGTGATGCCCCAGACCGTTGAGGCCATAAACCACGCCGGAGCAGCAGGTGTTCCTATTGTTTTTGCTATCAACAAAGTGGATAAACCGGGCGCAAATCCCGAAAAAATAAAAGAGCGGCTTGCCGAAATGAATTATCTGGTAGAAGACTGGGGCGGAAAATATCAATCGCAGGACATTTCCGCAAAAAAAGGAATCGGCATCAACGAACTGCTTGAAAAAGTGCTGCTTGAAGCCGATTTGCTGGAGTTAAAAGCAAACCCCAACCGGAAAGCAACAGGATCTATCGTGGAATCGTCACTCGACAAAGGCCGGGGCTATGTGGCAACCGTTTTGGTTGAAAACGGGACGCTCAGGCAGGGAGATGTGCTGCTGGCAGGTTCCTACTACGGACGCATAAAAGCTATGTTCAACGAGCGAAACCAGAAAATTAACGAAGCAGGACCGGCAGAGCCGGCACTGGTTCTCGGACTAAACGGCGCACCACAGGCAGGAGACACGTTCAACGTCATGGAAAGTGATCAGGATGCACGCAACATTGCCGCACGCCGCGAACAGTTGCAACGCGAACAATCGCTTCGCACGCAGAAGATGCTTACGCTGGACGATATCGGCCGCCGCATAGCCATAGGAAACTTCCAACAGTTGAATATCATTGTAAAAGGTGACGTGGACGGTTCGGTGGAAGCGCTGTCAGACTCACTCATCCGCCTCTCCACCGAAGAAATTCAGGTAAACGTTATCCACAAAGCTGTTGGCCAGATCTCGGAATCAGACGTTACCCTTGCAGCCGCATCAGACGGGGTGATTATCGGGTTTCAGGTCCGTCCTTCGCTGAGTGCGAGACGTGAAGCCGAGAAACAAGGTATCGACATCCGGCTGTACTCCATTATCTACGATGCTATCGAAGAAGTGAAGGCCGCCATGGAAGGTATGCTTTCGCCCGATATTAAAGAAGAAATAACGTCGAACGTGGAGGTGCTTGATGTCTTCAAAATCACTAAAGTAGGAACTGTTGCCGGCTCAATGGTTCGTGACGGAAAAATAAAACGCACCAATAAAATTCGTCTTATTCGGGATGGAATTGTTATCTTTACCGGCGAATTGGATTCACTGAAACGATTCAAGGAAGATGTCAGGGAAGTTGCGGCAGGATACGAATGCGGTATCAGCATCAAAAACTTCAACGATATAAAAGTAGGTGACATCATTGAATCTTACGAACAGATTGAAGTGAAGAAAACATTGAATTAATTTACATCTAAAATATGGTTATTATGAACAGGACAAAGTTGATAAGCCTGAGTGTTCTATTTTTAACAATAAGCGCCATCCTCTCGGCTCAGAACTCACAAGTAACTGTTGCTTATGTGAATACGACCGACCTGCTGAATGCTTTTCCGGCAAAGGAAGCTGCCACACAAAAACTTATCGTGTTGAGCGAGAACTATAAAAAGGAACTTGAACTGATGCAAAACGAATACAACAAAAAATATTCAGATTACATCACCTATCAGAGTTCATTAGCAGAAAACATCAAATTGCGCAGGATGCAGGAACTGACTGAACTGGAGAATAAAATGCAGCAGTTTATGCAGTTGGCACAAAAAGATATCGAGCAACAAGAGAAAGCAATGCTTGAACCGTTGAAAAAGCAGATCTCCGATGCAATCCGCCAGGTAGGGATCGAACAAAACTATACGGTCATCTACGATCTTGCCAACCCGGGAATTGCTTTTGTAAATCCGGCAGCAGTTGATGCAAATCCTTTGGTGAAAGCAAAACTGAGATGAATGGCCCCATCGGCATTTTCGACTCCGGATATGGCGGGCTCACCGTATTGTCCGAAATTAAATCGTTACTACCACAATACGATTACATCTATTTGGGCGATAATGCCCGGGCGCCTTACGGGAACCGCTCTTTCGAAATCGTCTATAAATTTACAAAAGATGCCGTCAACTGGTTTTTCAAACAAAACTGCCATCTGGTTATCTTAGCTTGCAACACGGCGTCAGCCAAGGCATTACGAAGTATTCAACAGATAGACTTACCCAGAATGAACCCGACAAAACGAGTGTTGGGCGTCATCCGCCCTACGGTTGAATCCGTTGCCGGTTTCACAAAGACCGGCCATATCGGTCTGTTCGGGACATCGGGAACCATAAAATCCCAATCGTACGATATGGAGATTGCCAAATTGTATCCGCATCTGACAGTGTCGGGTGAAGCTTGTCCGATGTGGGTTCCGCTGGTGGAAAACAATGAGTTTGATAAACCCGGAGCCGATTATTTTATAAAACAACACATCAACAACCTGCTGGAGAAAGACGACCAGATCGACACCATCATTTTGGGATGCACACACTATCCATTGTTAATCAACAAAATAAAGAAATTCCTACCCAAAAATATTCAAGTTATATCGCAGGGAAAATATGTAGCCGGAAGTTTGAAAGATTATCTTCTCCGCCATCCGGAAATGGATAATAAATGCTCTAAGAATGGCACAGTGAAGTACTTTACGACCGATCTACCCGAAAAATTTATAGACATGGCATCATTATTCCTGAAAGAAAATATTGAAGCTCAAAAAGTAAATATCGATTGATTATGCTAAATTGGTTTGATCTTTTAGTACTTATTTTCTTGATTGTCGCTTTCATAAACGGATATCGGAAAGGGCTGGTGAGCATGCTTGTCGGGCTGGCAACCGTGGTTCTCGCAGCTGTTTTCGCCGGAAAGCTGGCGGATACCCTCCTGCCCCATATACAAAAAATGTCCGGCTCCTCGCCACAGGTGGCTACCGTACTCTCGTATGTGGCAGCTTTTCTGGCAATCGGGGCCGTTGTTTCAATGATTGGTTTTCTTGTACAGAAATTATTTGAATCGGTAAACCTCAACTTCTTCAATCGCATTCTGGGAAGCATTGTTTCCATAGGAACAACCGTTGTTGTATTAAGTATTCTGCTCAACCTGATTCTTATGCTCGACCGGAAAGAAAAAATCATTAAACCCGATATAAAACAGAAATCGTTTTTCTATGAAAGGGTGCGTGTTGCGGTACCTGCCATCGTCCCCTACCTCGACAAGGAAACATGGGAAGAATATGTCCCGGAAAAATACAGGGAACAGATAGAAAACAATATAGGAGCCGGACAACCCATTGACTCCGCTTTTCAGAAAAAATATTTCGAAACAGATTCGATTTAAAAACATCATATTATGCTCATCCACAAAGAAGGGAGAAAAACACTGTTTGTCACAACAATTATTTTAGTATTGCTAAACGGCTTAACGTTCAACTTTTTTCCCGAAAGCCTGTTCTCTTTTATTCTTCTGTCTGTTTCGGTTGTCTTTTTTATCTTAGTGATGAATTTTTTCAAAAAACCAAGCCGGGTTTACGAAGGCGATCTGCTGGATTACGTGAATGCCCCTACCGACGGAAAAGTAGTGGCTATCGAAAAAGTTTTCGAGAACACATACTTCAACGAAGAGCGAATACAAATTTCCATTTTCATGTCGTTCTTCAATGCTCACTCAAACTGGGTGCCCGTAACGGGGAAGGTGGTACATGTTTCACACGACAAAGGCAACTTCCATGCAGCCTACCTGCCTAAGTCGAGCCACGAGAACGAACGGAGCAACATCATCATCGAGACGCCCGACGGGCAACAGGTGCTTACGCGGCAGATTGCCGGAGCAGTGGCGCGCCGGATAGTCACTTACGTTAAGGAAGGCGAATATTACCATATCGGAGACCGGCTGGGTTTTATCAAATTGGGGTCGAGGATGGATCTCTTTTTGCCTCTCGACAGCGAAATCCTGGTTCAGATAGGCGATGAAGTCCGGGCCAACGAAAAATTGCTGGCACGATTGCCACAAAAACGAAACGAGCATGAAAAAACAGATTCCTAATATAATCACGCTACTGAACCTCTTCTCGGGTTGCATTGCCATTGTCATGGCATTTAAAGGGAACTTTCCAGCTGCCGTGATTTGGATAATGTTGGCAGCAGCCTTCGACTTTTGCGATGGGTTGGCCGCACGATCGTTAGGGGTTTCTTCTAAAATGGGTGTGGAATTAGATTCGCTTGCCGATGTAGTCAGTTTCGGCGTTGCACCTGCGTCGGCCGTCTTTATCCTGTTGCAGGACTTTACGTTTTTCCCGTCATTCCTTTCCCAACTCAAACCGTTCCTGCCCTATCTGGCATTCCTGATTCCGATTTTCTCGGCATACAGATTGGCGAAGTTCAACATCGACGACCGCCAGACAACTTCTTTTCTGGGCCTTCCTACGCCAGCCAACGGATTGTTCTGGATAACATACGTTTACGGTACGCATTTGCAGGCAGGCACCAACGGATTTTATTTCTACCTGACAATTGGCTTTATCCTGGTTCTTTCGTTACTGATGATTTCAGAAATCCCTATGTTTTCACTCAAAATAAAAAGCCTGAAACTAAAAGGGAATGAAAAACAACTGTTGCTTATTGTCCTGATGATTGCGTTCGTTTCACTTTGGGGCATCCTTGGCGTTGCCTGGGGAGTTCTGGCGTATATTGTCCTTTCTGTTATTCGTTAATTTTTCAAAAGCATTGAAATACATTTAATTATTCCTATTATCTTTACAAATATTATCCGAATTAAATGAATTGAAAATGGGATATCTATTTAAAATCTTACTGATATTCGCTATTATTTACATGGCAATCAATTTTTTGGGGCGTGCTCTTTTCGGGACCAGACGAAAACCTCAGGCAAACCCCAACAACCGGCAATCGCAGCAACCACAAAAAGAACCCGAAACACAAGAAGAGCGGATTCTCGATTATCAGAAAAAAAGTTTTGAAACTACCGATGCCATTGATGTTGAGTTTGAAGAAATAAAAGAGAAAGACAAATCACCGTGACAGTTTCTCAGTACAAACATATATTTTAATTTTTTATGACAGATATTTTTGAGCGGCTTAAAGGTATGGAAGGGCCGTTGGAGCAGTACCGCAAAAAAGCGGAAGGCTATTTCATGTTTCCCGAACTGGAAGGGGAAATTGGGCCAAGAATGAAGTTTCACGGGCGTGAAGTAATTACCTGGAGCCTGAATAATTACCTTGGCCTCGCCAATCATCCCGAAGTAAGGAAAGTGGATGCGGAAGCTGCCGCAAAATGGGGAATGGCATATCCGATGGGGGCCCGGATGATGTCCGGTCAAACAAAATTCCACAAGGAACTGGAAGAGCGGCTCGCCAAATTTGAAAAAAAGGAAGCGGCGTATTTACTGAATTACGGTTACCAGGGAATGGTTTCCATCATCGATTCGTTATGTACCCGTCACGATGTAATTGTGTACGATTCCGAGTCGCATGCTTGCATAATGGATGGTATTTTCCTGCACAAAGCCAAGGGCGGAAAAAGCTTCGTTTTCCCACACAACGATATGGAGCGTGCCAACAAAATGCTCCGATTTGCCACCAAACAAGCCGAAGAAAACAACGGCGGAATTTTGTTGATTACCGAAGGGGTTTTCGGAATGGCGGGCGATTTGGGTAATCTGCCGGAAATAACGGAACTAAAGAAAAAATACAACTTCCGGCTGATGATCGACGATGCACACGGTTTCGGGACAATGGGAAAAACGGGAGCCGGAACAAGCGAACATTTCGGATTGATGGACGAAGTGGATATTTACTTCGCCACATTTGCTAAATCGATGGCGGGAATTGGCGCTTTTGTAGCATCGGACAAAGCTATTATTGATTCGCTGAAATACAACATGCGTTCTCAGATCTTCGCCAAATCGCTCCCGATGCCGATGGTTATCGGCGCACTCAAACGATTGGATATTCTTCAAAACCAACCCGAAATAAAAGAAAACCTCTGGAAAATAGCCAAAGCGCTTCAAGACGGCCTTGCAGCCGAAGGCTTCAATATCGGCAACACGCAATCGCCGGTCACTCCTGTTTATTTCAGTGGCTCGGTACCCGAAGGGACAAATATCGTGATTGACCTGCGTGAAAATTACAACGTTTTCTGCTCAATTGTGGTCTATCCGGTAGTACCGAAGGATGTTTTAATGCTTCGCCTGATCCCTACTGCATCACACACGATGAAGGAAGTAAACGAGACTATCGAAGTCTTCAAAAAAATAAAAGTCGATCTCGAAGCCGGAAAATATAAAGGCGACGAAGTAAAGCAAATGGCATTGCAATAATTGAAAACAATGAGGCTACGCGTAAAAAGGCAAAAAAAATATTACCTGAAATGCACCGGATGCGGATTTGAAACACCCAGTTTCAGGGCGTGGTTCGATCAGTCCCAGAAGTGTCCCAATTGCGGCAGTAAACATTCCGAAGTTTGGTACAATACCTCTTACAAAGAATTGCCGCGTTTTATAAAAGGAAATCCGCAAAACTTCTGGCACTATTTCCCTTATTTGCCCTTGGTGCTCAAGAGACACATCATTACCCGATACGAAGGCACCGCACCCATCGAGCGGTGGCATTTCCTGGAAGAGTTTGCCAAAAAAGAATACGGGTTAATCATTGAGGTTCACGCTTACCGCAACGATTTGAACGGCGGGACCGGAACCTTCAAAGATGTTGCCGCAGCGCTTGCCGCAAGCATTTTCAAAGAAAATGACCTGAAGCAATATTGCATCGCATCCACCGGAAATTCGGCTACCGCTTACGCCAAATACCTATCTATTGCCGGAGTAAACTGTTCGGTTTTCATGCCCGAAGACGCTATCCGGGCCTCCGAAGCCACCATCAGCTCTTTTGGGCAACAGGTCTTTCGCGTGATGGGCGATTACGCCAAGGCTAAGGAAGTGGCAGCCGAATATGCCGGGCGCCACCACATCCATATGTCCACAGGGAACATCGACCCTATCCGGATCGAAGCAAAAAAGACGATGGTTTTTGAATGGTTACGCCAGCTCGGTAAAGCGCCCGATGTATATATTCAGGCTATCAGCGGCGGCACGGGGCCATTAGCGATTGATAAGGGAATTCGTGAAATCAGGCCTGTTTATCCGAATCTTAAAAATCCACGCTTTATCATGGTTCAATCCGATGGTTGCGACCCCATGGTGCAAGCCTGGGAAAAAGCGGAAGCCGAAGGCTTTCCCGCAGGGTTCGAAAAAAATTACCCCATCATCGACAATCCGAAAACTGACGTTCCAACTTTGGCAACGGGAAATCCTGCCACCTACCCGATTATTTCAAAATTAGTCAGGAAAACCAACGGCTCATTCATCAGGATGCGCGAATCGAAACTGATTCCGCTGGGAAAACTAATCGCCTACGAACAGAAAATGGTTCCGGGACCGGCATCAACCGTTTGTGTGGCCGGATTTTTTAATGCATTGAAAAAGAAACTGATCAAAGACGGCGAAACGGTAATGATTAATATTGGAGAAGGAGCTGTCCGTGCGCCCTACTTCCTGGAGCAAATGATCTACACCACGCAGGAAGTCACCAATGCCGATGAGTGTGTGCCGCACGAAATAGGCGGTTATCGGGAACAGCTCTGGAAAGATGTATTGGAGTAACGGGCGCTTACGCTTATGCAAGAGATTACAAACAAAGTTATATGGATCACAGGCGCTTCCTCGGGAATCGGCGAAGCGTGCGCGTATATTTTCGCATCCAAGGGCTACAAGTTGATTCTGACAGCCACACGTGAGAAGCGGTTGGAAAAAGTACGCCAAAAGTGCATCGGGTTAGGTGCGGAATGCGAGATCTTGCCTGTTGACCTTTCTCAAATTGAACGATTGGACGCCATTACCGACCGGGCAATCTCTTTCTTTGGTAAAATTGACGTGATGTTTCACAATGCAGGCATCAGCCAACGCGGTAAATCGGTTGAGACAGATTTCGCGGTGGATAAGAAAATCATGGACGTAAACTTTTTTGCTCCCGTAAAAATCACCAAGCGGTTGCTCCCGGAAATGATTGCCGGCGGAGGCGGAACTATTGCAGTAACCACGAGTATTTCAGGGAAATTCGGATTCCCGTTGCGCTCGGCTTACGCTTCGTCGAAATTTGCACTTTACGGATTTTTCGAAACCGTACAAGCCGAGTATTACGCCCAAAATATCCGTGTGGTTATGGTTTGTCCGGGACGGGTAAAAACAAACATCTCCTACAATGCCCTCGAAGCGGACGGCAGTAAACATGCTCAAATGGACACCGGACAAAACAACGGCATTCCGGCAGAGAAAGCCGCCCGAAAAATTGTAAACGCCATCCGAAAACAAAAACCGGAAGTGCTGGTCGGCGGAAAAGAATTGCTGATGGTTTATATCAAACGTTTTTTTCCGGGATTGGCGAGAAAGATCGTTCGTAAAATAAAAGCAACATGAAAAATAATTACATCATCTCCGGCATTCAGCAAATCGGTATCGGCGTGGAAAACCTGTACGAAGCGTGGAAGTACTATATCGACGTGTTCAATATGGATATCCGTATTCTGGAAGACAACAAGGTGGCGGAGCTGATGATTCCTTACACCGGCGGTGTGCCGCAACGCCGCCATGCGGTAATTGCCGTGAACCTCCAGGGTGGCGGCGGCTTTGAAGTGTGGCAGTACACCGGGCGAAAACCGAAGTTGCTCGATTTTGAACTGAACATGGGCGATTTGGGTGTGCTGGCATGTAAAATAAAAAGCAGGGATGTGGCGAAAACTTTCGAAGAGTTTTCCCGGAATCCGAAAGTCGATATCGCTACTAAATTAAGTCAAAACATAGACGGCAGGCAAACTTTTTACGTGAGGGACCCTTACGGGAATTTGTTCCAGATCATCCACGACGAATATATTTTCAAAAACGAAGGCCGCCTGACAGGCGGTGCAGCAGGTGCTGTTACCGGTGTAACTGACATTGAAAAAACAACGGTTATTTACAAAGACATCTTGGGCTACGACAAGATCATCGCCGACGAGACCGGTGTTTTTGCCGATTTTGAAGGATTGCCGTCGGGCAGCCAGAAATTTCGCCGCAGGCTGCTTACGCACTCCCAGCCGCGAAAAGGAAGTTTCAGCGAACTTTTCGGGCCATCGTATATCGAATTGGTGCAACCGCTGGAACGTACGCCGCGCAAACTCTACGAAGGGCGTTTCTGGGGCGACCCGGGATTTATCCAGATCTGCTTCGATGTCCGGAATATGGACGCGCTGGGTAAACGCTGCGCCGAACTGGGGTATCCGTTTACCGTAGATACGACACAAAAGCTCAAAGAAGGCTCTTCGTTCGATATGGGCGATGCCGCCGGGCAATTCGCTTACATTGAAGACCCGGACGGGACATTGATCGAGTTTGTGGAAACGCACAAAGTCCCGGTGGTGAAAAAACTCGGTCTAAGCATCAACCTGAAAAATCGAAATCCCGAAAAACCTCTCCCGAAATTCATGTTGAAAGCGTTAAGCGTCCTACGTGTCAAGCAGAAAAAGTAGTCGGCACACAATTTTTCCGCCGTTTTTCCGTTATAGCTTCAATGAAAAAACGGCGGTTTGTTTTATTGTTTGCGATTTTCCTCTTCTGCGTTGCTCAAGTGCAAGCGCAATGGGATGTGTTGTTCAGCCGGTCCTGGACGGCAAGGACGTATTATAACCCCTCGTTTGCAGGCGAAACCGATAAAATTCAGGTTTCGGGAACCTATAAATACCTGTGGGCAAATATAGAAAACGCCCCCAGGCACATTTTCCTTTCGGTTGATATGCCGGTTGAGTTTTGGGGATTACAACACGGCATTGGCATTCAAACTTTCTCAAATGCAATCGGGAACGAACGGAATTCCCTTTTAGCCGCCCAGTACACCTATAAACAAAAATTTGGAAAAGGCATGCTCAATATCGGCGTTCAGGCCGGAACATACGCGCTCAATTTCGATGCAGCGTCTATTAACCTCTCCGCCGACTCCGCAAAAAACAACCGGAAAATCATCAAAGCCAATCTTACGGATAAAAAAACCGTCGATTTAAATGCCGGAATTTCGTGGACGACAAACAATTTTCACATCGGTGCGGCGGTCATGCACATCAATCAGCCGTCGTTCTATTTCATCCCATCGGAGAATACGGCAAACGATTCAACATTTTCAAAAATCGCCGTATCGTATAATTTTATGGCCGGATGCAATATAACTGCTTTTCATCCGTTATTTGAAATACAACCGGCAGTTCTCTTGCTGACGAACTTCACCGACACCAGGCTGCAAACGATCTTGAGGATGGTGTACAACAAGAAGTATTCGGCAGGTGCGTCGTGGAACGGGAATGAAGGGTATTCTTTTTTTGCCGGGGCCGTCATTGAAAACGTCGAGGTTGGTTATGCTTACGACCTGTACCTGTCGGGTATAGGAAAAAGTAGCGGCGGAAACCACGAAGTGAGCTTCAGGTATAGGCTACCGATTGAGTTGTTCAAGAGGAATCCGATGCCGTACAAAAGTATCCGGCTTCTTTAAAGTTCAACGTTCAAAGTTTTCAGACTTTTAGACTGTTTTAGTCTTTTGTCTTTGTTCTTGGCTCTTGGTTCTTGGCTCTTTACTCTAAAGCCTTTTAAAACTATATGACAATAAAAAAATTAATTATTCCGGTTCTGCTTCTGGCTGCGTTGGCCTCTTGCGGCCGGCAAGGTATCGGAAGCAGTATAGGAGGTGAACTGACCGGTGTTCCCGTTGGAAAAGTCTGGAACGAACCCACACCCTATAACATGGTGCTTGTCACGCGCGGTTCCTATCAAATGGGTCCCGGCGAGATAGATTCGCTGTGGGGGATAGATATTCCTACGCGCGGCGTTTCGGTAGATAATTTCTGGATGGACGAGGCCGAAATTACCAATTCGCAGTACAAGCAATTTGTGTTCTGGGTACGCGACTCCATCATCCGTGAGCGTCTCGCCGATCCGGCTTATGCCGGCGACGACCTTTTCAAAATCACCGAAGACGAATACGGCGATCCCGTACAACCCCACCTCAATTGGAATATCCCCATTCCCTGGACAAGAAATACCGAAGAAGAGGAAGCTGCCATCAACAGCGTATATATAACTCATCCCATTACCAAAAAGAAAATGCTGGATGCCCGCCAAATGAATTTCCGCTATGAATGGTTCGATGCCACTGAAGCGGCAAAACGTCAGAACAGGTTAAATCCGCAGGAGAGGATTTTGAACACCGATATCACCGTAAATCCCGAAGAGGTAATTATGATATCGAAAGATACGGCATATATTGATGGAGAGGGGCGCATCGTGAACGAAACCCTTACACGTCCGTTGAGCAGCTTGTACGATTTTGTACACACCAAAATAGTAAATATCTATCCCGACACCACTTGCTGGGTAAACGACTTCAGCAACGCAAACAATGAACCGTACATGCGTAACTATTTCTCTCACCCCGGATATGCACAACATCCTGTGGTGGGCGTTTCGTGGGAAGCGGCGACAGCGTTCTGCGAATGGCGCACGATGTTTCTTCGCCGGGGATTGCAACGTCAGGATGTTAAGATCGAAAAATACCGTCTCCCCACCGAAGCCGAGTGGGAAATGGCTGCCCGAAGCGGAAAAACAGAGAACAAGTATCCGTGGGGGGCAAACTCTACAGAAGCGAAGGACGATTGTTACAGGGCAAACTTCAAACCGGGAGAAGGCGCTTATGCCGCCGACCGTAACCTGATTCCGGCCAAGACAAAGAGTTACCGGCCAAACGGCTTTGGATTGTACGATATGGCCGGGAACGTGGCGGAATGGACATCAACGGCTTATACCGAATCGGGAAATCAAATGATGAGCGACATGAATCCCGAATACCGGTACAATGCCGCTGTTGAGGATCCCTATGCGTTGAAGAAAAAAGTGGTAAAAGGCGGCTCATGGAAAGATATCTCCACCTTTATCCGGTCGGATATGCGTGATTCGGAATATCAAAACCGCGGACGGTCGTATATCGGATTCCGATGTGTAAGGACACAGTTGGGGCCTCAGAAATAGCCTATAAACAACAGAATATGAATAAGATAATCAGAAAAATAGAAAATACCCTCCAAACCGATAACGGACAGCGATTTCTTCAATACGCCTACAGCTTTGGTGCGGCCATCGTTATTTTCGGGGCCATGGTCAAAGTGTTGCATTGGTGGGGTATTTGGGGGAATATCATCTTCGGTACGGGAATGGCAATAGAGTGTATTGTTTTCATCCTCTACGGATTGGACCGCCCGCCAAAGGGATATGAAAATGTCCGTCCCGCCACCGTCGGCTCCAAAGATTCTACGGATCAACCTGTATCAGCTTCAGACAACGTAATGAAATTTGCACAAGCAACGGAAACGCTTACAAAAATATCGGGCTCGCTACAGGAGTCTTATCGGTATATTCTCGATAATTCGCAGAGTATCAACCTGAACACTTTAGGATATATTCAGCAAATGGAAGCACTCAACCGCAATATATCGGGATTGAACACCATTTACGAAATTCAGTTAAAGGGGATCAGCGGGCAAATTGACACGCTCGACCGTATCAATAAAGGGCTGGACAGAATAAAAGAGATGTACGAAGGAAGCGTTCCCGACAGTTCTGTCTTCCGCCGGGAAACCGAGAAAATGACCCAACAAATCCGGGAACTGAACCAGATTTACGGCCGCTTGATTGAGGCGATGACTTCACAAAAATCGTAAATTGAATGGTATATAACAACCCAAACTCTCCCCGTCAGAAAATGATAAACCTGATGTATCTGGTGTTTATCGCTATGCTGGCGCTCAACGTATCATCAGATGTGCTCAATGGATTCGATATTGTTGGCGACAGCCTGAACAATTCATCGGATAATATGCACACAAGGAATCAGTTGATTATGGGTGAGCTTGAGAAATATAACACTCAAAACAGGGAAAAAGCAGGCGAGTGGTACGACAAAGGCATACAGGTAAAACAGATGAGCGATTCGTTAGTGGACTACATGGAGGGCCTGAAAATGATGATGGCGAAGGAGGCGGATGGTAAAAAAGGCGATGCCTGCAAAATTAAAAATAAAGATAATTTAGATGCAGCATCCGTTGTGATGCTATCGCCTTCAACCCGGCGGGGAAGTAAATTGCGTACAAACATCCGAAGTTACCGCCAAACCGTAACGGAACTCATCCACGATCCCAATCGCCGCAAAATCATTGAAAACAATCTCAGCACCGCTCCGTCCAAGAGGAGCGATCCCAATAAAAACTGGGAGGAATCGCTCTTTGAGAATATGCCTGTATCGGCAGCCGTGGCCATTCTTTCCAAGATACAGAACGATGTCAGGTCATCGGAAGGCGAAGCACTGAACAGCCTGCTCAACAGCGTCGATGTGAGCGATTTTAGAGTAAACCAAATAAATGCATACGTTATTCCTGAATCAAAAGTGATTATTCAGGGCGGTACGTATAACGCCCGGATCGTCCTTTCGGCAGAAGATTCCACACAAACTCCCAACATATTCGTAAACGGCAAATCACTCGATCCTTCAGCCAAAGGGCTTTTCTCCGCAGTAAACACCGGTACGGGAACTTTTCCGGTGGAGGGTTATATCGAAATGGCGGGAGGCGACGGCAGTATAATGCGCAGGCCCTTTTCGGACAGTTACACCGTTATCGAGCCTATGGCTACCATTGCGCCGACACTGATGAACGTTCTTTATGCGGGGATAGAGAACGAAATAAGTATCTCGGTCCCGGGAATTACACCGCAAGACGTTACGGCTACAATGACCAACGGCTCACTCGTCAGGAAAGGCAACCTATGGGTGGCAAAACCTTTGGCTGCCGGCCGGGATGCCACCATCTCGATATCGGCGAGGACGGGTAGCCAAATACGGCAATTAGCAGCCAAAAGTTTTCATGTTCGTGCATTGCCAAACCCCACCCCTTACATCGAATATACCGATGTCAACGGAAATCCGGTTATGTTTAAAGGGGGAGGCCTGTCAAAATCCGTTTTGGTAAATGCTTCCGGAATAAAGGCCGCCATCGACGATGGAATTTTAAACATCCCCTTTCAGGTAACCGGTTTTCGCACTGTGTTTTTCGATTCTATGGGAAATGCTATTCCCGAGATCTCAAACGGAAGCCGGTTTTCGGAAAGGCAAAAAGAGCAAATCCGCCGGTTGCAGCACGGTAAATATTTCTATATATCGGGAGTGAAAGCCACCGGTCCCGATGGTTTGGAAAGAGAAATAGCGGTAATTGAAGTGAGGGTGAACTGATTAATGATAGAAAATATACGACAATGAAACTTACAACAATACTTATTTCGTTATTCTTTTTTTGTGGAATAGGGAACAGTTTTGCCCAGGAAACAGCCCGCGCTGCACAATCTACGGATATCGAAGGTGCAAAATGGATACGCGAGGTTTATCGTTACCTCGATTTATCAAAAGAAAAGAATGCCCCGCTCTATTACCCGGTAATACCGGAACAGGGACGGATGAATCTTTTCACAATGATTTTCAAACTCCTCTCCGAGAATAAAATTTCAGCTTACGAATATTTAGACGGCAGAGAGGTTTTCACGGATGAATACAAAATTGATTTCAAAGAGTTCCTCGACAGGTTCGGGATCTCCGTCATCAGCGATGTGGACATTCCCAGTCACGAAGTACGGGGTTATTACCTGAAAGAAGTTTACTATTTTGAGACCGGAACATCGAATTACGGCGTAAAAACAATTGCCGTATGCCCCATTATATATCGTCAGGGTGATTACGAAGCCAATACCGTCCGCTATCCGCTTTTCTGGATCCCATACGATGAGCTCCGCCCGTATGCGTTGCGTATGCCTATCATGACATCGAGCCTCAACAACACCATGACAGGGACCATCGACGATTTCTTCCGCAGGAACAAGTACGACGGTGAAATTTACAAAATCACCAACCCGCGCAATCTCGCCATTTCGCAATACACCTCCACACCCGAAGAGATGAAAGCTGAGCAGCAGAGGATTGAACAAGAGCTCAAAGATTTTAAAGAGAGGTTGTGGAAAGAGAACAGCGACTCAACGTTGGTTCAACCTGCAATAAAAGGGCGCAAGGCAAGAAGAAACGCAACAAGGCCTTCATCAACGGGAAGTTCAAACACAATGCGGGACAGAAGGTATTAGTATATCCTCTCAACCATTAGTTCCATCGGTTTTCTGATTTTGGCCAACTGAATCAGTTTGTCCTCTTTCTCGTCCCGATAACCCAGGGCCAGCATCACCACAGCCTCTTCTTTTTCAGTATTGAGATTGAGAATCTCATTAAGCGCCTGTGAGTCAAACCCTTCTATAGGAGTAGCATCAATTCCCAACTCTGCAGCGGCAATGGTAGCATATCCTAATGCAATATAGGTTTGCCGAATCATCCAGCTAAACCTGTTCACCTGTGGGTTATCAATCACTTTGCGGATTTTGGAACGATAACCGGCAATGTATTCATCGGTGGAATTTCTCAGGCGCTTCATCTCTTTCAGATAGCCTTCCAGATATTCAGGGCCAAGTTTTTTCTTAGCTTTAAAAATAAGCAGATGGGAACATTGTTGAATTACAAGTTGCGGACAGGATTTTTTAAAGATCTCGTCCAGTAACTCTTTATTCCGGGCAACAACCACTTTAAAAGGCTGTAAACCATATGCGGTAGGCGTCAAACGAATAGCTTCCAGGATAATACCGAGATCACCTTCGGGGATCTTTTCTCCTGTCATCCGTTTCGTGGCATAACGCCAGTTGAGGGTTTCTATTAATTTCATTTTTTTGATAACCTGAACTCCATGTTATAAACCTATTCCCCGGTATTCGAACCCATAGGAAGAGAGGTCTTCTTTGTTGTAAATATTCCGGCCGTCGATAACTAAATGCGTGCGCATTATTTTTTTCAGTATTTCCCAGTTGGGAAGGCGGAATTCTTTCCATTCCGTAGGAACGATAAGGGCATCGGCATTGTTTGCAGCGTCGTAAATATCTTTGGCGTAATATATTTTATCGTTTAAATGCTTCTTCGCTTCAGCCATCGCCGCCGGATCATATGCACGGACATTTACGTCTGATTTCAGTAAACTGTTAACAAGTTGCAGAGACGGAGCATCGCGCATGTCATCTGTTTCGGGCTTGAAAGATAGTCCCCAGACAGCAACGGTTTTACCTTCTATACTGCCGTTGAAGAACTCGTTGAATTTTTGAAAAAGAATCTTCTTCTGGTTTTCGTTTACCTGCTCCACCGCCTTCAACACACTCATCTCGTATCCGACATTCTCGGCCACTTTTATGATGGCTTTCACGTCCTTTGGGAAGCAACTTCCGCCGTAACCGCAACCCGGGTAAAGGAAGTTCTTCCCGATACGCGTGTCGCTGCCAATCCCCCGACGCACCATATTTACATCGGCGCCCACCCGCTCGCACAAGTTGGCAACATCGTTCATAAAGCTGATTCGCGTTGCGAGCATAGCGTTAGAAGCATATTTGGTCATTTCCGACGAAAGAATATCCATAAAAATCACACGGAAATTATTGAGCAAGAACGGGCGATAAAGCCGCGTCATTAACTCTTTGGCCCACTCCGACTCCACGCCCACCACTACACGGTCGGGACTCATAAAATCGTCAACGGCCGCGCCTTCTTTCAAAAATTCGGGATTGGAAGCCACATCAAATTTCAGATCGTTGATACCGCGTTCAGCTAATCGTTCCTGCACCCGTTCTTTTATCCGGTGCGAGGTGCCCACCGGGACGGTACTTTTTGTGACGATCAACAGCGGTTTTTCAATGTGCTCGCCAATGGTTTCGGCAACAGTCCAAACGTATTTCATTTCAGCATTGCCGTCTTCGTCCGAAGGTGTCCCGACAGCTATGAAAACCATATCCATATTGTTTAAAACCGATGGCAAATCGGTCGCAAACTGCAACCTGCCGGCATCGTAATTACGAATGACGATATTTTTCAATCCGGGCTCATAAATAGGGATAATGCCTTGTTTCAATCCTTCGATCTTGGCTTTGTCAATATCCACACAGGTCACCTCCACACCCATTTCGGCAAAGCAAGCGCCTGAAACCAACCCTACATATCCTGTTCCAACTACTGCAATCTTCATAACTTTTTTTTTATTATAATCCGTTTAATTTTTTCTTCAGGTTATTGATGGGATAGAATACCGTAAGCAACGAAATGATGCTAACTGCCACAAAAACAGTTACTATATCCCAGAATCGCACAATTACCGGATAGGCATCTACCACATAAGCTCCGGGGACATTACTCAGGCGAAGCAACCCAAAATGTTGTTGCAACAGACACAAGGTCAACCCGACTACAATACCCGAAACAATTCCGAAAAAGGCGATCAACCAGCCTTCGTACAAAAAAATACGCGAGATAAGGTTGTTGCTTGCTCCCATATCTTTTAAACTTTTGATGTCAATCGTCTTTTCCACAATCAGCATCGACAATGATCCAACAACATTAAAAACAGCTATTAAAAGGATAAATGCCAGGATAAGGAACGTTACCCATTTCTCAATCTGCAACATCCTGAACGACTCAATTTGCTGTTCGTACCGGTCTTCCACTGAAAAACCGGATCCCAATATCTTCTCAATTTCAGCTTTCACTTTTTTGACCGAAGCATCGGGAGAAAGCATAATATCGAGGGAGGAGACTTCGTTTTCATAGCTGAACAGCTCACGCGTCAAACTGATGGGGACAATTGCCATCTGGTCATCCACATCGGGTTGATTGAGGCTGAAAACCCCGCCCACCATAATCTCTTTTCGGGTAAACGCAGCCGACGGATTAGCCAGATTCACATTCACATCGCGCTTGGGAGCGTAGATTTCAACCGGGGTTACAAATCCTGCCCGTGCGCCCAGCGTCATTGCCAAGCCGGCCCCCAGGGTAGTATAATTAACAACGTCTTCGGTAAGGCGAAACCTGCCGTCAACCATAAGTTTATCCATATCGGTCATCAACCTGAACTCTTCCGATACTCCTTTTACCAGAACCGGGACCTGACGGTCGCCGTATTTATACAACGCATTCTCTTCCAATGACTCCGATATCATCTGAATACCTTCAACCCGTAATGCCTTGTCGAATCCGGGTGTATGGTAATCGAATACTTTTCCGGCTTTGGCCGTAATTTTCAAGTCCGGATCAAAAGCACTGAACATCCCTTCCACAATTCCGCCAAATCCGTTGAAAACCGACAAAACACAAACCATCGCCATAGTTGCAATAGCAATTCCACACACCGAAATGAGCGAAATAACGTTGATGGCGTTATGTGATTTCTTAGAGAATAGATACCGGCTGGCGATAAAAAGTGAAAGATTCAATGCGATTTATTTTAACAATTTATCTATATTTTCGATGTAATCGAGCGAGTCGTCCAGATAAAAAACCAACTCCGGAACTATACGCAACTGTTTTCCGATCCTTTTTCCCAAATTGAACCGGATTGACTTCACGTTATCGTTGATGTTCCGCACCATTTCGCTCCCTTTTTCCGAAGGGAAAATGCTCAGGTACGAGTGTGCCATTCCCAAGTCGGGGGTTACACGAACATGCGTAACCGAGACAAGCACGCCCTGCATTTTCTTGGTTTCCATCAGGAAGATCTCGCCGAGTTCTTTCTGAATCAGCCGGTTTACTTTTTGTTGTCTGTTTGTCTCCATTCTTTTCTATTTTTTTCGAATAATCGTCACTCCGTCCCGTATGGGGAGGATCACTTTTTCTACCCTGTCGTCGTTAGCCAGTTTCCGGTTGAATTCCAAAATTCCCTGAGTTGCCCAATCGTTACTCTCCACTTCTTCCACTACTTTTCCATACCAGAGCGTATTGTCAACAAGGATAAACCCGCCTTTCCTGATCTTCGGAAGCGTTGTTTCAAAATATTCCCAGTACTGTTCCTTATCGGCATCGATAAAGGCAAGATCGAAACTTCCCTCTTCAAATTCCGGAATTATTTGTAAAGCATCTCCGATATGCAGTTTTATCTTGTTCCCAAATTCAGATTGCGCAAAATTTGAACGGATATAACCTTCCAGTTCATCGTCGATTTCTATGGTATGCACTTCGGCATTTTCTTCCAGCCCTTCAGCAAAACACAACGTGGAATATCCTATAAAAGTCCCTATTTCCAGTATCCGTTCCGGACGAATCATTTGCGTCAGCATCTTCAGGAACCGGCCTTGCAAATGACCCGATATCATACTTGTACGCAGCAGTTTAACGTGGGCATCCCGGTCAATCTTTTTCAACACGCCCGGCTCCGCATCAATATGGGATAAAATATATTCTTCTAATTTACTATCCATTTTTATTGTGTATAATCCGGCAGGTTGTATTTCTCTTTGGCTTCCAGAATCTTCCACACCTCGCTGATGTCGAGGTATGTGGTTCCGCCGGTTTCTCCAAAACTTCCACCCAGATAAACCACCCGGTCTTTCTTATCTATCATTTTGTGTTCGAGCATTTTCCGAATAGCAGCCACATAATATGCACGGCGGCTCTCTTTGGTATTCTCAATGCCTTTTCCCGGCAAATGTTCCGCCCAGACCCCATAGGAAAGAGCCAGTTCCCGTGCAAGGCGATCGGTAGTGGTCATGGCAAACACGGGTTTTCTCCCCCGAAAGGCAGCCAAGACCCGAGCCGTACGCCCGGTATGGCTGTCGGTAAAGATGGCTTTCGTGTTCAGCCGCGCTGCCGATTTCACCGCCTGCTTGGCAAGGAATGAAGTCACCTCGTTGTCATCAAATGCGTAAGGGACACGGATGTCATTTTCAGCCAGTTTTGTTTTTTCCGTTTCGTGAACTACTTTAGTCATCGTGCGCACAGCCTCCACCGGATATTTACCATACGCTGTTTCACCGCTAAGCATTATGGCATCGGTACGGTAGTAAATGGCGTTGGCTATATCGGTGATCTCCGCCCGGGTCGGCCGCGGATGCTCAATCATAGAGTGGAGCATCTGCGTAGCCACAATCACCGGTTTTTTATACTGAATCGCCTTCCGGATAAGCATTCGTTGAATAGCGGGAATTTTTTCCTGTGCCACCTCGATACCCAGATCGCCGCGGGCGACCATTATTCCGTATGCCTGGCGCAGAATCTCGTCGGCCTTGTCCACCCCCTCCTGATTTTCTATTTTTGCGATGATCTTTATCGGGCTTTTCAATTCATCCAGGATAGCCTGAACTTCCATCACATCTTCCTTGCATCGCACAAAAGAGTGGGCAATGAAATCAATGTTGTGCTTATCTGCCAAAGCGATAAACTCCCGGTCGCGACCGGTAATGGTCGGCAGATTGATACGGACACCCGGTATATTGACACTTTTACGGCTTCCGACCGTTCCGTCGTTTTGCACGCAACAAAGCAGGTGATCGGAATTCTTGTCGATCACTTTCAGGTCAATCTCTCCGTCATCAATCAGTATATCGTCCCCCACATTCATCTCATCGGCAATGTTAGGGTAAGAGACATAAATGACCTCTTTGGAGGAAATTTCCCGGGGATTCCCCACAACTTTCACCCTATCGCCCGTGGTGAGTTTGATGGGTTCGGTGGCGACAGTTGTTCTTATTTCCGGGCCTTTTGTATCTACCAGAATGGCAATTCTGTCCGATACGGCACGAACGTTGTTGATAATTTTCAGGAATCCCTCTTCATCAAGGTGAGCGGAATTTAACCTGACAACATCCATTCCTTCGTCAAAAAGTTGCTTTAAGAAAGAGACATCGCATCGCTTGTCCGAAATTGTGGCTACAATTTTAGTATGTTTAAGCATCATTTTTTTATGTTACGTTATTCCATCGAATTACAACCGAATAACTATTGAACAATAAACATTTTTCAGGTAGTTTTGTTTGCTATTTTTATGGCTTCGATAGCTAAACGATAGGAGTTAAGCCCAAATCCGCCGATCACCCCTGCACAAACTGCCGAGATCATAGATTGATGGCGGAACTCTTCCCGATCATAAACGTTGGAGATATGCACTTCAATCACCGGAGTTCTCACCGCTTTTATCGCATCGCGGATAGCAACCGAAGTATGGGTATAACCACCGGCATTGAGAATTATGCCGTCGTAATCAAATCCGGTTTCGTGGATCTTGTTGATGATCTCCCCTTCAACGTTCGATTGATAATAGTGCAACCCGATTTCGGGAAACGCTTCCTGCAACCTTTTAAAATAGCTTGAGAACGATTGATCTCCGTAAATATCCGGCTCCCTCATTCCCAAGAGATTAAGATTTGGGCCGTTGATAATCTGAATTTTCATTGTTTTGTTTGTTTATCAAATGTAACGGTACAAATTGAAACGTCCGGTAAAAAAAGCGAAACGCCAGCCGGCGTATCGCTTTTACATATTCAAAAATGCCTCATTGTTATTCTTCAACTTCGAAAGCGGCATTAGCCATTCGCTGGTATGAACGGTAGCGCCATTGTGCGTTTTCCCGGGCAGCTTCGAACAGTTCATCGGCTTCGTGTGGAAACGATTTTACCAGTTGTGTATAACGTACTTCGCCCATCAGGAAGTTGCGGAACTTGCTCCAATCGGGTTCCTTGCTGTCGAGCGTGAACGGATTTTTACCTTCTGCTTCCAGTGTTGGATTGTAGCGCCACAAACTCCAATAACCGCATTCAACAGCTTTTTTCTGTTCGGTTTGAGCCATGCCCATTCCGCTTCTCAACCCGTGGCTGATACAAGGCGAATAAGCAATGATAAGCGACGGGCCGTTATATTCTTCCGCTTCCTTCAACGCTTTCAGGTAATGAGCCTGATTGGCGCCCATAGCCACCTGAGCCACATATACGTAACCGTAAGTTGCCGCAATCATACCCAAATCTTTCTTGCGGATACGTTTCCCGGCAGCGGCAAATTTAGCGACAGCAGCTGTTGGGGTAGATTTAGAAGACTGTCCGCCGGTATTGGAATAGACTTCGGTATCGAGCACCAGAACGTTAATATCCTGCCCCATGGCCAACACATGGTCGAGGCCGCCGAACCCTATATCGTATGCCCAACCGTCACCGCCAAACACCCAAATGGATTTCTTGGTCAGGTACCTTTCGAGCGAGAGGATTTCTTTGGCAATCCCGTTTTCCATACCGTTAAGTGCTGCCACTACCTGAGCCGAAATTTCTTTTACAGTCTCTCCATTTTCCTTATTTTCGATCCACTGTGCGAACAGTTCTTTCTGCGGTTCGGAAAAGTCTGCCGATTCACGGGCTTTCTGCATCAAACTCTTGATGCGGTTACGCATGCTTGCCTGAGCGATAACAAAACCAAAGCCAAACTCGGCATTATCCTCAAACAACGAGTTTGCCCACGTCGGGCCTTTACCGTCTTCGTTTTTGGTATAGGGCGTTGAGGGAGCCGATGCCCCGTAAATAGACGAACACCCGGTAGCGTTGGCAATCATCATACGGTCGCCGAATAGCTGCGTAACGAGCTTAATATACGGAGTTTCACCGCATCCCGAGCAGGCGCCCGAAAATTCAAATAACGGTTTCGCAAACTGGGAGTTCTTCACGTTGAGTTTGGTATCTACCAGATGAGCCTTGCTGCTGACGTTTTTCACCATATAATCCCAGTTCTTCTGGTTATCGTATTGCGTAGCGATGGGTACCATTTCGAGGGCGTTTTGTCCTTTTTTGCCCGGACAAACATCCACACAGTTACCACAACCCAAACAATCAAGTACATCCACCTGAATCCGGAAAGCCGTTCCTTCGAATTGTTTTCCTTGCGTTTTCAGAAGCGCCACGTCCTCTCCAAGGCCTTTCTGTTCTTGCTCATCGAGAACAAACGGGCGGATAGTAGCGTGCGGGCAAACATAAGCACACTGGTTACACTGGATACAGTTGTCGGGGTTCCAAACAGGAACAGAAACGGCAACACCTCGTTTTTCGTAGGTGGCTGTACCGTGTTCCCACGTTCCGTCTTCACGGCCTGTAAAAGCCGATACCGGCAAATGATATCCGCGCTGGGCGCTTATAGGGCGAACAACTTTTTGAATAAATTCCGGTGCATCGTCCTTTTGAACGGTTTCCACATTCAAATCGGCCCATTCCCGCGGAACTTCAACTTCCTCAACATCCCCTCCGCGATCGACCGCAGCATAGTTCATCTTTATAATTTCTTCCCCTTTTCGGCCGTACGATTTCACAATGAATTTTTTCATCTGTTCCACCGCCAGTTCATAAGGGATAATGTTGGATATTTTGAAAAATGCCGACTGAAGAATGGTGTTGGTCCTGTTGCCTAACCCTATCTCTTCAGCAATGTTTGTTGCATTTATGATGTAAAACTTGATGTTGTTTTTTGCAATATATCTCTTCACGTTGTCCGGCAGATAGTTGCCGACTTCTTCTTTAGGCCACAATGAGTTGAGCAGGAAGGTCCCTCCTTTTTTCAGTCCGGCGGTTACATCATAAAGATGCAGGTAAGCCGGAACATGGCAGGCAACAAAGTTGGGTGTATTCACTAAATAAGTGGAGCGGATACGGTTATCGCCAAAACGGAGGTGAGAACAGGTAAATCCGCCCGATTTTTTAGAGTCGTACGCAAAATAGGCCTGCACATACTTGTCGGTATTATCCCCTATAATCTTGATGGAGTTTTTGTTGGCTCCAACTGTTCCATCGGATCCCAAACCGTAAAACTTGGCTTCGTATGTAGTTTCATCCATCGAAACTTCCTCAACCTGTGGCAACGATTTGAAAGTCACATCATCCACAATTCCGATAGTGAAATCATTCTTCGGCATCTTCATCGCCAGGTTATCATAAACCGATATAATTTGTCCCGGAGTAGTATCTTTTGAGGACAAACCGTAAATGCCGCCCACGATTACGGGGGCATTTTCTTTTCCGTAGAAACTGTCTTTCACATCCAGGTAAAGCGGTTGTCCGGCTGCGCCGGGCTCTTTGGTCCTGTCGAGGACAGCAATTCTCCCGGCAGTTTTTGGGATGACCGACAAGAATGCTTCGGCTTTGAACGGACGATACAGGTGAACCGCCACCATACCCACTTTTTCGCCGTTGGCGTTTTTATGGTCCACCACTTCACGGATGGTTTCAGTAACAGACCCCATAGCGATGATCACCCTATCCGCTTCGGGATCGCCGTAATAATCGAATAACCCGTATTTACGTCCGGTAATAGCTGACAGTTTCCCGAGGTACTTCTCAACAATACCGGGAACGGCGTTGTAGAACGGATTCGCCGCCTCGCGAGATTGAAAATAGATATCATCGTTTTGAGCCGTTCCCCTGGTAACGGGTGCATCGGGGCTTAACGCTCTTTGCCTGAAACCGGCTAGCGCTTCCTGATTGATTAGCGGAGCAAGTTCTTCACTCGACAACGCTTCAATTTTTTGAATTTCGTGCGATGTGCGGAAGCCGTCGAAAAAGTGCAGGAACGGTACCCGGCTTTCTATTGCCGCCAAATGGGCAACAGCTGCCAGATCCATCACTTCCTGTACCGATCCGGTAGCAAACGATGCAAAACCGGTGGGGCGTGCCGCCATAACATCCTGATGGTCGCCGAAAATGGACAATGCCTGCGCGGCAATGGCGCGCGCCGATACGTGAAATACTCCCGGGAGCAACTCTCCGGCAATTTTATACATGTTGGGCAACATCAACAATAAACCCTGTGATGCAGTAAATGTAGATGTTAATGCCCCGGCTTGCAACGAGCCATGAACGGCACCTGCCGCTCCGGCTTCGGATTGCATCTCCTGAACCAATACAGGTTGCCCGAAAATGTTTTTCCTTCCTGCAGCTGCCCATTCATCGATGTACTCTGCCATCGTCGATGAAGGTGTAATCGGGTAAATAGCAGCCACTTCACTAAACATATAAGCGATATGTGCTGCGGCCTGATTACCGTCACAGGTTAGATAGTTCCTTTTTTTTGTCATGACAATATGATTATTTTATTGATTTGATTTTACGAAAGACTTGAAGAATATAAGTATTGTGAAATCTGACCACGAAATTACTATAAAAATATGGAACAGGCAAAAGATTGCATTGTTTTTAGGTTTTTGCAGAAAATTTAAAGCCAGTCACCTCTTTCAATCCTAAAAAATATGTTAAAGAATAATCTTTCTTGAGGTCTGACTGTTATATTTTATGGATGTCAAACGAGTACGAACATTATTACACCCCGCAGGCACAATTAAATTGTCTTGGTTCAAAGAAAAAGAAAGTGAAGAGTGAAGAGTGAAAAATTTTTCGTTTTTAGTTCTTGTGTCTTGTGTCTTGTGTCTAAAATTAATTGTATGAAAATCCTTATCATAGCAAACCGGCTTCCTGTAAAAATAGAAAGGGAGGAAGATTCTTTTGTTGTGAAACGCAGCGAGGGAGGGTTGGCCACAGGGTTAGGTTCATTGGAAACCGATGCAGAGATGCATTGGGTGGGATGGCCGGGAATCCATGTGGATGACGAAAATGAAAAACAAGAGATTACGGAAAAGCTGAACGAGTTGAATTATCATCCTGTTTTTCTGTCCGACGAACAGATTGAAAATTATTACGAAGGCTACAGCAACAGCACAATCTGGCCGCTTTGTCATTATTTTTTCTCGTTCATTCAATACAAAGCCGAATACTGGGAAACATACCGGCAAGTCAACGCACTCTTTTGCGAAAAAGCCCTCCCCTTTATCGAGGACGACGATATTATCTGGGTGCAAGATTACCAGTTGATGTTGTTGCCGAAAAAAATCCGTGAAAAAAAGCCGAAGGTGAATATCGGGTATTTTCACCATATTCCTTTTCCGTCTTATGAACTGTTCCGTGTACTCCCGGAAAGGGAAGAAGTACTGGAGGGGCTGCTCGGAGCCGATTTAATCGGGTTCCATACACACGACTATATGCGTCATTTTATCAGCGCCATTTACCGGGTTCTCGGCCTGAACTGTAATCTCGACGAGATCAGCCTGAAAGACCGGATCGTGCATGTAGATGCATTTCCAATGGGCATAAATTATGAACAGTATCACCAGGCGCCCTCACTTCCGGATGTGAGAAAAATATCGGAGAGGCTGATAGGAGAACTGGGCAACCAGACCATTATTTTATCGGTTGACCGGCTCGATTACAGCAAGGGGATTCTTCACCGGTTGAATGGGTTTGCCAATTTTCTTGAACATCATCCCGAATATCATAAAAAGGTATCGCTGGCAATGATTGTCGTGCCCTCACGCGATGCTGTGGACAGATATGCCGATCTGAAAATCCAGATAGACCAGTCTATCGGTAAAATAAACGGTATCTATTCCACACTCGGCTGGACGCCCGTTTATTATTTCTATCAGAGCTTTCCATTTAACGAGCTGGTAGCACTTTACGATATTGCCGACATTGCAATGGTTACCCCGCTGCGTGACGGTATGAACCTGGTGGCCAAAGAATACCTTGCTTCCAAACGGGAAAAGCCCGGTGTTTTGATACTCAGTGAAATGGCTGGAGCAGCTATCGAGTTGACCGATGCCATCGTTATTAATCCGAACGACACACAAGAAATCGAAGCGGCCATCCTGCAAGCGTTAACCATGTCCAAAAAGGAACAACGCGTCCGGCTCAACAACATGCAAAAACGGATATCTACCCAAACTGTAAAAAAATGGGCTAACGATTTTGTAAAGGAACTTCTCTACATAAGCAGGCAAAACAAAGAAATTTCTCAGAAAATTATAGGTAAACGCCAGCTCACACAAATAAAAAAAGCATACGACCAGGCTTCCGGAAGATTGATTCTGCTCGATTATGACGGCACCTTGTCGCCTTTCGTGAAAAACCCCGAGGAGGCCGTTCCCTCCAAAGAGTTATTGAATTTATTAGAAAAGATGACTTCCGATAAAAAGAACAAAGTGGTTATCAACAGCGGAAGAGACCGTCAGGTGCTGGACAGGTGGTTCAAAGGACTCGATCTGGATTTTGCTGCCGAACACGGCGCATTTTTCAAAGAAAACGGCAAATGGCACAAAAACGTTCAGGAAAAAATAAAATGGGACGATGAGATCCTCAGAATCATGGAGCATACCATCGATAAAACCCCGCATTCGCACATGGAAGTAAAAGACTCTTCGCTGGTCTGGCATTACAGGAATGTGGATGTATGGCTGGCCGAACTGCGTGAAAAGCAACTTATCAACGCACTGATGGGGCCGGCTTCACGCCTGAACCTGCAGATTGTTCCCGGAAATAAAATTGTAGAAATCAAATCACCGGACTTCAACAAGGGCAGCGAAGTAAAACGGCTTTTACAAAAAGCCAGGTATGACTTTATCCTTGCCATTGGCGACGACACTACCGACGAAGATATGTTCCACGCGCTTCCGCCCCACGGGATAAGCATAAAAGTAGGACACTTTTCACCCGTAGCCAAATATCGGATCCCGGTTCAATCTTCGGTAATTCCTTTTTTTGAAAACCTGATTCAATGAGTCCAGCAGCACGTATAATATAGTTACGGTCGTATAAACCTCGACAGGACCTTCTCTTCCGAAAGCAGCGTAGCCGTGTTTATGAACGCCAGGTGAGAGTATGCCTGCGGGAAATTCCCGAGCTGACGTTTGGTCTCGAAATCCAAGTCCTCGCTGTACAATCCCACATGGTTGGAATAAGAGATCATCGATTCAAAAATTTCGCGTGCCTGATCTACCTCTCCGATTACAAAAAGCGCTTCTATCAGCCAAAACGTACAGATGGTGAACGATGATGCGGGTTTGCCGAAATCGTCTTCGGCTTTATACCGGTACATCAATCCATTGTGAAACAAATTCTCTTTTATGGACTTCACGGTTTTCACATAACGTTCGTCGCGGGCGTCAATAAAGTCATAAAACTGCATCAGTAAAAGAGACGAATCCTGATCCATGTTCTCATAAGCCTGCGTAAAACACTGCAACTCTTCGTTCCAACCCTTTTCGTGTACCTCTTCCTTGATACCGTTTGCTTCTTTGCGCCACAATGCCGCATAGTTATCTTTGTGCAGCAGTTCCGCAATCAGCGACGCCCTGTCAAGGGCAACCCAGCTCATCACTTTTGAAAACACAAAATTCAATTCACGCGTACGGAACTCCCAAATACTCTGATCGGGAGAACGCCACGATCTCAACACCATCCGTACCATATTCCTGACCACTTCCCAAATCTCCTCCACTTCGTCCAGTGTCCCCGGGAAGTACAAGTAGTATTTGTAAATCACATCCATCAGATAACCCAGCGAGTCGTTTTGCTGCTGGCTATATGCAGCATTCCCGATACGAACGGGATGAGAATTCCCGTATCCGGCCAAATGAGAAAGAATTTTTTCGGTCAGGTCTCTTTCACCCCGAATTCCGTACATGATCTGAAAAGTATCGTCACGCGATTTCAAAATGCGTTTTATAAACCCGATAAATCGCTCGGCCGCACCGTGATGTTTCATGTGCAGCAAGGTGTCGATCGACATGGATGCATCGCGAAGCCAGCAGAAACGGTAATCCCAATTACGGGTTTCCCCGATGTTTTCGGGTAAACTTGTTGTAACGGCAGCCAGCATCGCTCCCGAATGGTACGACATCAGTTTCAACACCAGCATACTGCGGTTAATCATGTCTCCATATTGTTTGTATTCGCGTGACCGGTTAGTCCAGTTAAGCCAATATACTTTCGTACGCTCGTACTCCAGCAAAATCCGGTTCTCATCTATCGTTATAAGTTTTTGGTTGTAGGAAAGGAGGAAAAACTGATGATCCGTCAACGTCAACTCTTCGCCGCTCAGGATAATATCGAAATCCACGCTCGAGTAGAGGTAAATTTTATCTTCCGCATCCACCGTCGAAGACGTCCTGATGTAGTTGGGAAAAACCTTGTGTATGGTCTCTTCTCCGGCATAATTCATTTTCGGATCATACAGTATGCGTATTTTGGGTTTGCCATATAAAACACGCAAATACCTGTGCACTTCGGGAGGTAAATAATATTTCTGTTCGCCTATCTTGTATCGGGGCATATAGTCCAGAACGGTAAACGCCCCTTCCGATGCTTCAAACCTGGTAGAGAGAATATTGGTATTCCCCAGGTATGTTTGTGTTATGGTATATTCTTCCGACACCAGAAAAGCAAAACTTCCGCCTTTTTCCTCATCCAAAAGCCTGGTGAAAACCGAAGGCGAATCGAAATCGGGCAGGCAGAGCCAATCGATGCTCCCTTCTTTGGATACTAACGCCGCCGTGCGGCAATTTCCTATTACTCCGTAATCTAGATTCTTCATTCGTCGTTCTTTATTCTAATTCAACTACGAATGCAAAGATATGGAATTTCTTTAACGAACCGTCAACTCTCCGCGTAACGAAACCGACATCAACCTCCTTACCTGATCGGGAGTTTTGCCATTGCCCTGTAAAATCATCAACTTCGCTAAAGCGGCTTCCGTAGTAATATCGTGCCCTGAAACAACGCCCAATTTTTCTAAATGCTGTCCCGTTTCGTACCGATGCATTTCCACATTCCCGTAAAGGCATTGCGTAACGTTCACAATAACAATCCCCTTGTCTATCGCTTCCTGCAGGGCATCAATAAACCATTGATTGGTAGGCGCATTTCCCGAACCGTAAGTTTCCAGGACAACGCCTCTCAAATGAGGTACCGAAAGAATCGACCTGACCACACTTTCCTGAATCCCGGGAAATAATTTCAAGATAGCTACGTTATTATCGAGCCTGAAGTTGAATACAACGGGTTTGTCATAATCCGGTAGCAAAATAAACTTATCGTGGTAACGAATATCCACCCCCACTTCGGCCAGATACGGATAATTAGGGCTGTTAAACGCACTGAAGTTCTCTGAATTTACTTTTGTTGTGCGGTTTCCCCGCATCAGCAGGTTTTGCATATAAATACACAACTCGGGTACAACAGGCCTTCCCGATTTGTCTTTATCGGCAGCAATTTCAAGAGCGGTAATCAGATTTTCCTTCCCGTCCGTACGGAGCTTGCCGATAGGCAACTGCGAGCCGGTGAATATAACAGGCTTGGTCAGGTTTTCGAACATTAAACTCAATACCGACGCCGTATAAGACATCGTATCCGTGCCGTGCAGAATGACAAAACCGTCGTAATCGCTGTAGTTATCTTCAACTACTTTGGCTATATCCTGCCAGTTTTGAGGAGTAACTTCCGATGAATCAATCGGCGGGTCAAACAAATAGGTGTCCACATTGAAATTTAAACGCTTCATCTCCGGAACGTTCGATTTCAAGTGGCTGAAATTAAAAGCTTCCAATGCGCCGGTTTCCAGATTCTCAACCATTCCAATGGTTCCACCGGTGTAAATAAGCAAGACTCGTGCGTTTTTGTCAATCATAATAGCCTAAATTTCCACAAAAATACAAAACAAATTGACACTTTGCCACAAATGGCTGACTTTTTTTTAAAGAACAAAACTGTCTTTTTTTTGTTTATTATACATTCGCAACATTAAATATCAAACATCAAACTTATGACACATTCAATTAAAACCATTTGGAGAGAAAACAACATTTTTGAAACCGACATTGACGGACACAACGTTGTAATCGACCTGGCGGAAGAAGCCGGCGGCAATGATGCAGGCCCGCGTCCTAAAAAACTACTTTTGGTAGCGGCAGCAGGTTGTTCGGGGCTTGATGTGGTGGAAATCATAAAAAAAATGCGCATCGATATTAAAGGATTTAACATTCAAATAGAGTCCGATTTGGCAGACGAATACCCCAAACAATACACCAACCTGAGGGTAGTATATGAATTTGAAGGAGAAAATTTACCGAAAGATAAATTAGAGCGTGCCTGCCAATTATCGTTCGATAAATATTGCGGTGTTTTGGCGATGTATAAAAAAGCTGTTCCGGTCACTTACGAAGTAAAAATCAGAAATTAGTCATTTTTTCCGCATAATTAAAGAAAAAATTCTCTATTTTGCCTATCTTTGTAACTAAATTCAAAAAGATTGTTTAGAAACAGTTTCTTATACCCAAGTGAATATATTCTTATAAAATAAAAAAATTATGCAAACAATTGACACTTTCAATTTTGCCGGTAAAAAGGCATTCGTTCGTGTGGATTTTAATGTTCCGCTCGATGAAAACTTCAAGATTACTGACGACACACGCATCCGTGCCGCTATTCCAACATTGAAAAAAATCCTCAAGGACGGAGGAAGCGTGATTATTGGCTCTCACTTAGGCCGCCCGAAAGGCCCGGCTGATAAATATTCGTTGAAACACATCCTTCCGCGGGTTTCCGAATTATTGGGTGTTGATGTTCAGTTTGCCAGCGACTGCATTGGCGATAAAACCGAATCAAAAGCAGCCGCTTTGCATCCGGGAGAAGCTTTATTGCTCGAGAACCTTCGTTTTTATGCTGAAGAAGAAGGAAAACCCCGTTTACCGGAAGATGCTTCGGAAGAAGAGACGACAGCTGCAAAAAAGGCAGTGAAAGAATCGCAAAAAGAATTTACAAAAAAACTGGCTTCGTATGCCGATGTTTATGTAAACGACGCTTTTGGCACCGCTCACCGGGCTCACGCCTCAACCGCACTTATTGCCGATTATTTTGATGCCGGCCACAAACTGTTCGGATACCTGATGCAGAATGAAATTAATGCGGTTGAAAAAGTGATGTCCGACACGGAAAGGCCGTTTACAGCCATTATGGGTGGATCGAAAGTTTCCACAAAAATTGACCTTATCAAAAATCTGCTCGATAAAGTAGATAATTTGATTCTTGCCGGCGGAATGACCTATACCTTTGCAAAAGCCGATGGCGGAAAAATAGGCGATTCTATCGTTGAAGACGACAAGCTCGACCTGGCAAAGGAAATAGTTGCCCTGGCCAAGGAAAAAGGCGTAAATTTAGTACTGGCAACCGATGCTAAGCTCGCCGACAGCTTCAGCAATGACGCCAAAACAGCTTTTGGGTCTGTAAAAGAAATTCCCGACGGTTGGGAAGGGCTGGATATTGGTCCGGAATCGGAAAAAATATTTGCCGAAGTGATTAAAAACTCCAAAACCATTTTATGGAATGGTCCCGTGGGCGTATTTGAATTTGATAATTTCGACAAAGGTTCACGTGCAGTGGCCGATGCCATTGTGGAAGCTACCAAAAATGGCGCTTTCTCTTTAATAGGGGGTGGCGATTCGGTAGCGTGTATCAATAAATTCGGGCTTGCCGACGATGTTTCCTATGTTTCCACCGGTGGTGGCGCATTGCTCGAAATGATCGAAGGCAAGGTGCTTCCGGGAATTAAGGCGATAAGGGGATATTGATAAGAACGCTAAAAATATAAACCGCACGAACAATGCTTGCCCGTGCGGTTTTTTTATTTTAAGGAAATGCTTATGTTTGCAAATTCATTTTAAAAATCACAAGGTTAATTATGGAAATCTCAACAGCCAAAACAAATCGTATAGAGGTGGTAGATTCATTGCGTGGATTTGCAATAATGGCAATCCTCCTGGTACACAATGTCGACCATTTCTTTTTCCCTGAATTCCCGATCAGCTCACCACACTGGCTCAACGTCTTAGACCAAATTTCCGTAAAAGTAATTTTCAACTTGTTTAGCGGAAAAACGTATGCTATTTTCACCATGCTTTTTGGGTTTACGTTTTATATCCAGCACAACAATCAGAAGAAAAAAGGAAAAGATTTCGGATACCGTTTTTTGTGGCGCATGATTCTTCTTGCGGTGTTTGCCCTGTTCAATGCGGCATTCTTCCCTGCCGGCGACGTGCTCATGCTGTTTGTTTATGTTTCCCCCATTTTGTTTATTTGCCGCAACTGGCCGGATAAAGCCGTCCTGGTATTGATCATTATCTTACTTCTTCAACCGGTCGAATGGGTTCAATTTATCGTATCCCGGTTTGATCCTTCGTATCAATTGCCCGATTTTGGTGCGGTTTCGCTCCACCAACAAGTAGTTGAAAGCAGTAAGAACGGCAATTTTTTTGATTTTATCCGGGTCAATACAACGCTTGGCTTAAAAGTAAGCCTTTTGTGGGCTCTTGGCTCGGGGCGCTTTCTGCAAGCTGCCGGATTATTTTTATTGGGATTTTATATCGGAAGGAAAAAGTTCTTCATCAGCTCTCCGGATAATTCACGTTTTTGGAAGCGGGTTTTGGCTGCTTCATCCGTTTTCTACGCCATATTCTATATCATCAAAAAGCTGCTGATGCAAACCGGACCCATGACTCAACAAACAGTGGGCACTATATTTGATATCTGGTATAAATTAGCTTTCACTTTCGTTCTGATTGCGTTATTTGTGTTACTCTACGAAAAGGATTTCTTCAGGAAGAGGGTGTCAGGCTTACGTTTTTATGGAAAAATGAGCCTCACCAATTATGTCTCACAGTCCATTTTCGGGGCGCTGATCTATTTACCCATCGGGCTGCATCTCGCGCCATATTGCGGTCGTACATTGAGCCTGCTGATCGGAATAGCCGTCTTTTCTTTGCAGATGATCCTTTCAAAATGGTGGCTCAGCAAACACCGGCAAGGCCCTTTAGAAGGGATCTGGCACAAATGGACATGGATAAATTTCTGAATGCTTAGCAGAGCCTATCGGTTTTTTTTGTAATTTTGGGCTCTATTTCTTTTGAAAGCAAAACCCTTATTTGTCATTCTGAGGAAGAAGCTAAATAAATGATTTTATAATGAATATTTCATACAATTGGCTGAAAGATTACCTGCAATTTGATCTTTCGCCACAAGAGACAGCTGCTGCACTCACCTCCATTGGATTGGAAACAGGCGGCGTGGAGGAGATTCAAACCGTTAAAGGCGGACTGGAAGGATTGGTTATCGGTGAAGTATTGACCTGTACCCATCACCCCAACTCCGATCATCTGCACCTGACTACCGTAAGTACCGGAAATGGAGAAGAACCGTTAAAAATAGTCTGCGGAGCACCCAACGTGGCCGCGGGACAAAAAGTGGTGGTGGCGCCCGTGGGTACTAAATTATATTTTGGGGATGATGAAGTGACCATCAAACGGTCTAAAATCCGGGGCGAAGAGTCTTTTGGAATGATTTGTGCGGAAGATGAAATAGGCATTGGCACTTCACACGAAGGAATCATTGTTCTTCCCGGCAATGCTGTGGTTGGAACACTTGTCAAGGACTATTACAACGTAAAAAGCGACTTCGTCCTCGAAGTCGATATCACACCAAACCGCATAGATGCCGCATCGCATTACGGCGTGGCACGTGATCTGGCGGCCTATTTAAAACAAGCCGGGAAACCGTTTTCACTGACGAAACCTTCCGTTGACGATTTCAAAACAGATAAACCGGAGGGCGGAATTGACGTAGTAGTTGAAAATACCACCGCCTGTCCGCGGTATTCAGGTCTGACCGTTCGTGGCGTCACCGTAAAAGAGAGCCCCGATTGGTTAAAAAACAGACTGTCGGTTATCGGGCTTCGGCCTATCAACAACATAGTGGATGTCACAAACTTTATCCTTCACGAGACCGGACACCCGATGCACGCTTTCGATATTGATTATATTGAAGGGAACAGAGTTGTCGTCCGTACATTGCCCGAAAAAAGCAGGTTTGTCACACTTGACGAGCAGGAACGCGAGCTGAGCGCAGACGATTTGATGATTTGCAACGCCAACGAGGGAATGTGCATGGCCGGAGTTTTCGGAGGGTTGAAATCGGGTGTTACCGAAAAGACAAAGGATGTGTTTTTAGAATCGGCATATTTTAATCCTACCTGGGTTCGCAAAACCGCTCGCCGACACGGATTAAACACCGACTCATCGTTCCGTTTCGAACGCGGCGCCGACCCCGATAACACCGTTTATGTACTCAAACGCGCAGCGATGCTTATCCGGGAAATTGCCGGCGGAGAGATCGAAGGCGAAATCCGCGATGTCTATCCGGTAGAAATAAAAAAGAGAGAGACGATTCTGCCGTTCCAAAAAGTGAATTCACTTATCGGAAAAGAGATTCCGAAGGAAACAATTAAAAGCATCCTCCAAAGCCTGGAAATTGAAACAGAGCAGGAGTCGGAAAATGAACTGACGCTCCGTATCCCCACCTACAGAGTAGATGTTACCCGCGACGTGGATGTGATTGAAGATATTCTCCGTGTCTATGGATACAATAACGTGGAGTTCAGCGATTCGCTAAAAGCCAATTTGTCTTATCAAACCCCTACCGACCGTAAGCATAAACTCCAAACCCTTATTTCGGAACAACTTACGGCAAGCGGCTTCGATGAGATCATGAACAACTCGCTTACCCGGAAATCGTATTACGAAAACAACGAAACTTTCCCGGAAAAGAATGGGGTAAAATTGCTCAATCCGCTTAGCAACGACTTGGGAGTGATGCGCCAAACGCTTCTCTACGGCGGTTTGGAGAGTATCGCCTATAACCGGAACAGGAAGCATTACGATCTGCATTTTTACGAGTTCGGCAACTGCTACTTTTTTGATGCGGACAGGAAGAGCGAAGGTAAAATCTTATCGGGATATTCCGAAGAGACCTATCTCGGACTTTGGATCTGTGGCGACAGCAACCCGAAAAACTGGGCGGCTCCGCAAACGGGAACATCCGTTTTTCAGCTGAAAGCACATATCGAAAATATTTTCAACCGATTGGGCTTTACTCAGAATCAGCTGATTTTTGAACCGGTTCAATCCGAAATCTATTCTGTGGGTATGAATATCCGCACTTTTAAACAGCAGATCGGAAGTTTTGGAATTGTCTCGGACAACATCCTTAAAAAGTTCGATATCGATACCGATGTTTTCTTTGCCGAAATGAACTGGGATGTGCTGTTGAAGGAAACTTCGAAAAGCGAAGTACGGTTCTCCGAAATATCTAAGTTCCCACCCGTAAGCCGCGACTTAGCACTACTTGTCGATAAAAATATTACCTTTGCAGCTATTGAGCAAACAGCAAAAAATTCGGAAAGGAAACTGCTCAAAGAACTATCGTTGTTTGATGTGTATGAAGGGAAAAACCTTCCCGAAGGCAAAAAATCGTACGCGGTGAATTTCGTGTTGCAAGACAAAGAAAAAACCCTAAACGATAAACAGATTGATGCCGTTATGCAAAAGATTCGACAAAATCTGGAGAATGAACTGGGAGCACAATTGCGATAGGGAGACAAGGGAAAAACAATAGTTGAATCATTCACAAACGAACGAAAAGACAAAAGGAATATTATGGGAAGAGCATTTGAATATCGCAAAGCGCGAAAAATGAAACGCTGGGGCAATATGGCCCGCGTTTTTACCAAGCTGGGAAAAGAGATTACCATCGCTACCCGTGACGGCGGCCCCGATCCGGGCTCCAATCCACGTTTGCGTGTACTTATACAGCAGGCAAAGAAAGAAAATATGCCGAAAGAAAATGTGGAACGCGCCATCAAGAAAGCGACAGACAAAGAAGCCACAGACTATAAGGAAATGGTATATGAAGGATACGGCCCTTACGGTATTGCCATAGTGATAGAAACTGCTACGGACAATCCCACACGCACAGTGGCCAACATCCGCAGCTACTTCAACAAACATGGAGGATCACTGGGAACTACCGGTAGCCTTGAATTTCTGTTCGACCATAAATGTGTATTCAGAATAGCGGAGAAAGAGGGTATGTCTCATGAAGACCTCGAGCTGGAGCTCATAGACTACGGTGTAGATGAAGTAGAAGTGGATGAAGGTGAGATCATTCTGTATGGCGACTTTAAATCGTATTCCGAAATTCAGTCATACCTCGAAGAGAACGGCTTTGAAATCCATTCTGCGGAGTTTGAGCGCATACCGAACGATACAAAAGCACTCAACGAAGAGCAACGGGCACAGATTGAAAAGCTTCTCGAGAAGTTTGAAGACGACGATGATGTGCAAAACGTTTTCCACAATATGGAAGAGGAATAGGAAGAGTCAAGACAAAAGAGTCAAGAGCAAAGACAAAAGACATTGAACTCTGAACAAAAAGCCGGGACCCAAGACGATAAAATCTTGATTCCCGGCTTTTTATTTTTCAAGGGAGTATCCCATGAACTGTGTAAGTTGGTAATCTGAAGGGTTCAAGTCCGGACTTGAACCCTTCAGAAATTTTTATTAACTTACCATTTTAACAGT
>MKTD01000045.1 GCA_001898165.1 Bacteroidia bacterium 43-41 | reverse complement strand
TGTACTTACTCATCCCGCAAAGTTATCAATTTTAGGCATAGCCCCAAAGAACATGACCACCACCAAAGGTGGTGGATTTTTAAATTGAATTAAATTATGAAAAAATTGAAATTATCATTAGTAGTTGCCATGTTGGCAATAGTAACAGCAGCAAGTGCGCAATTGAATCTGGGAGTCAAGGGCGGTGTGAATATGTCGAATTTTTACGGTGACAAACTGACAGACAAAAATGTAAAAATCGGCTTTAACATAGGGTTAGCAGCCGATTATGAATTTGCCCCAAGCATGGCCATTCAAACCGGATTGTTTTTCACGACGAAAGGAGCTAAATATACGGGAAATCTTTTGGAAACTAAAGGAGAATACACCATAAATCCCATGTATTTACAGGTTCCTGTTCATTTTGCTTATAAAATGGATGTAACGCCTGGAACACGTATTGTTTTTCATGCCGGTCCTTATGTTGCTTATGGCATAGCCGGTAAATCAACATTTAAAATTAGCGCCGGCAGCGAATCAGGTAAAACTGAGGGAGCAAATCTCTTTGGAAATAAAGGTCCGTTGAAACCTTTTGATACCGGTTTAGGGCTTGGCGTTGGTGTAGAATTTGGCCGTTACCTGGTTGATGTCGGCTGGGATAGGGGGTTGGTTAATATATCCAATTCAAGCAACGGAAATATTAAAAACCAAAGCGCTTACCTTTCTGTAGGTTACAAATTCTAAGCAGAACTCGTTAAACAGAGATATTGGAACATCGCTCCGATTGGGGCGATGTTTTTTTGTATCATGCTCGAAGTGTTAATTTCTATGTTTGTTAAACAAGTTTTAAAAATACGATGTGCATTTGTTTTAGATAATAAAAAGAAATGCGAGTGATATCGGACTCAAAAATACAATTACTTTTTTGGTATTATTATCTTTTGCCGGCGGAGCTTGACCAAGAGAAAAACAATACCAATTCTTTTCATCTCGAGACAAAACCGGGAGTAATTTTAATACCATTTTATTTTTTATGTGTTTACCCTGAAAATCGGAAATCAAAAAAAAAATTGTATTAAAGAATTGACTACCTTTGCGCGTAAATCTTAAGGGAGAAGAATTCTTTGAACTCTAAATTTTAAATCAATTCTATTATTAAAAAAAAGTATGAAAAAAACCAAATAATTAATTATTGGCGTAATTTTCATATTGTCTGCATGCCTGGGCTCATGCGACAAAGAGGATTTTAACGAACATAGCCTCGACAATACGCACTGGATTTCTCAAACTTTTCAAAACTCGGACTATTGTTGGTCTTTGAGTTTTAATAATGGATATGTGCAAAAATTTAGACTCGACCCTCAAACACATCAGATACGATACTTGGATTATACCGCTGAGTATAAAGTGAAAGGAGATAAACTGATTATTTATGTACCCATTGCAGGCGATAAAATAGAACCTTTTGAAGCAACGTATAAAAAAGGTATAATTTATTTAGTTGATAGAGAATACTATCTTCAGTGAACGTATCAACTTCTTGTCTGATTTGGCGTCATTCAAGCGGTTGTTGAACGGATATATCGCAAAGATGACATCCGGCTTTTCCAACCGCCTTTTTATTTTTATGGACTTCTTCGCAATAAGAAAATCATCCCGAAGAAATCAAATCCTGATTTTATCTACTTTTTAAAGTGGACTCTCATATAAAAACAAAAAAAAATGTTTTCTTTTGACAGATATTTTTTATCTTGCATTCCAAAAACGAATGAAACGATTTCTTCTTTTGTATGTTTCACTTTGCATTGTCCGGTTATCATACCCGCAAATTGGATTGCAACAATTCATCAATAATCCCGCCCTGAAACATGCATCGGTAGGTGTACAGGTTACGGACCTGAAAACCGGCAAAACAATTGTTTCGCACGATCCGCAAAAATCACTTACACCGGCATCCGTTACAAAAATTATTACTTCGGCAACGGCCTTGGAGTTGTTGGGTGGGGAGTATAGATACGCTACCCATGTGGTATTGGATGAAAATGATCCGGCGAGAATCTTGGTGCTTGGCTCGGGTGATCCCACGCTTGGAAGTGAGGCTTTTGGCGACAACACGACTGCGTTTTTCATCAACGCCACCGATGCGCTGAAAAAAGAATTGCAGCCCGACAAAGATTACAGTATTTACGTTGTAGATAACTTATTCGGATACGACGGCATTTCACCCGAGTGGACGTGGATTGATATGGGGAATTACTATGCATCGGGAAGTTATGGAATAAGTATTTTCGATAACTCGTATCGGCTTTTTTTTGATACTTCCGACTGGAATGCTCCACCCAGGATTCTCCGGACGGAGCCCGAAATGAAAAAAATCCGGTTTTCTAATTTTCTTACGCTGAATACGTCGGGAAGCGATAACGGTTATATTTACGGCGTCCCGTTTTCATACGACAGAACAATTAAAGGGAATATTCCTGCCGGAAAGGCCGGGTTCAGTATCAAAGGCGATATCCCCGATCCGGGTTTGTTCTTGGGCGAAACGCTGGCCGATTATCTTATCCGTTCGGGGATAAAAATAAGTAGAGTGGAAACCGCCCGGTCGGATTACCTGGCAAAGAAACCGCAGCCGTATAAAGTGGGGAAGATCGTTCATACGCAAACCTCACGGCCAATGAAAGATATCGTGAAGGAAGTGAATGTGAAAAGCAACAACCACTACGCAGAACACCTGATCAGAACAATCGGAAGGGCTCAGAACGCCGATATTTACAGCGATCCGCTTCAAGCCGGAATCGATTATATCAAGAAGTTTTGGGAGCAACAGGGCGTTCCTACCGCGTCGCTTACGTTATACGACGGGTCGGGGCTGGCGCCGCAAGACGCATTCAGCCCTGCATTCCTGAACGAAGTACTCTTTTTTATGTACAGTAAAAGTAAAAATTATTCTGTTTTCTTTGATTCGTTACCCGTAACAGGACAAGACGGTACCCTGCGTAGTTTTATGCGAGGCACGAAATATGAGGGTAAAATATCGGCAAAAAGCGGGAGTATCGGCGGTGTCCAGTGCTATTCAGGCTATCTTATGGACGGGAGTAAACAATATGTCTTTACCGTAATGGTCAATAAATTCAATGGCACTCGCTCACAAGTGAGGAGTGCCATTGAGAAATTTTTATCGACGCTTTAGGGTTGACTTACGGATTTCTTCCCACAACTTCAAGCAACTCAATTTCAAAAACCATTGTGGTATAGCCTTTTATATCACCTCTCCCGGCTGCTCCATAACCCAATTGCCAGGGAATCCACACTTCCCATTTGTCACCTACTTCCATGTGTTGCAGCGCAGTGCTAAAACCGTCAACTAAACTGCCGCCCACGGTAAACTTACTTGGAATATCGTTCCTGTCGGCAGTAGAATCAAAAATCACCTTGTTCTTGAAAACATTCCCGTTATCGCCGGTGAATGTATCGTCTTTGGTCCAATATCTTTTGAACCATCCGGTGTACAACACCTTAACCTCATCTGTAAAATAGGGTTTTAGACCTGTTTTTCCATCAGTAAGCTCTTTGTACATGATGTACCCGTTTCCCGACTGGGATTCAATTTTTGTATATTCGGAGTTTGCGGTTATTTTTGCAAATTGCATTTCATTATCGATTTTGAACTCGTCATCAAAACTGACAGTCTTCTCGCAGGAAGCAAGAAATGCGGATAAACAGATTGCTGCTATAAAATATAATTTCGTCTTCATGTCTCTTTCTATTTGGCAAGTTTTTTCAGTAACTGTTTGATATCGGTGTTCTTCGAAATCTCTTTTTCAATTTCGCTGATAGTGACCCGTTTTTGCTCCATCGTATCCCGGTCGCGAACCGTTACGGTATTGTCTTCCAGCGTCTGATGGTCAACGGTAACGCAATAAGGTGTGCCAATAGCATCCTGGCGGCGGTAGCGTTTGCCGATACTGTCTTTTTCGTCGTATTGACAGGCAAAACTGAATTTCAATGAATCCATTATTTCGGTAGCTTTTTCGGACAGTCCGTCTTTTTTGACCAAAGGCAAAATGGCTAATTTCACAGGGGCTAAAACCGCAGGAATTCTCAGTACCACGCGAATTTCCCCGCCTTCGAGTTTCTCTTCGCAATAGGAGCCCGAAAGGACAGAAAGGAACATCCTGTCTAACCCGATAGAGGTCTCCACCACGTAAGGGACATACGATTTATTGAGTTCAGGATCGAAGTACTGCATCTTTTTACCCGAATACTTTTCGTGTTGACTCAGATCAAAATCGGTACGGGAGTGAATTCCTTCCACTTCCTTAAAACCGAAAGGCATCCGGAACTCAATGTCTGTGGCGGCATTAGCGTAGTGCGCCAGTTTATCGTGATCGTGAAATTGATAATTTTCATTGCCGAGGCCAAGGATCTGATGCCATTTCAACCGTTCTTTTTTCCAGTATTCAAACCAATCGAGTTCTGTGCCCGGCACTACAAAGAACTGCATCTCCATTTGCTCGAATTCGCGCATACGGAAGATAAACTGGCGGGCAACAATTTCGTTTCTGAAGGCTTTGCCAATCTGGGCGATGCCGAAAGGGACTTTCATCCGTCCGCTCTTTTGCACGTTGAGGAAGTTTACAAAAATTCCCTGTGCCGTTTCGGGCCTGAGATATACTTTCATGGCGCCGTCGGCGGTAGAACCCATTTCCGTGGCAAACATCAGGTTGAACTGGCGGACTTCCGTCCAGTTTCTCGAACCGCTTATCGGACAAACTATTTCACAATCAACGATGATTTGGCGTAGCTCGTCAAGATTATTGCCGTTCAATGCTTTGGCAAACCGGGCATGAACTTCGTCTCGTTTGTGTTGATGCTCCAACACACGCGGATTGGTTTCACGATACAGCTTTTCATCGAAGCTATCCCCGAATCGTTTGGCGGCCTTTTCCACCTCCTTGTCTATCTTTTCATCAATTTTTGCCAGGTACTCTTCGACCAGGACATCGGCCCGATAACGTTTTTTGCTGTCTTTGTTGTCTATCAGCGGATCGTTAAAGGCATCCACGTGCCCCGAAGCTTTCCAGATTGCCGGGTGCATAAAAATGGCAGAATCAATTCCCACCACATTCTCATGCAACAAGGTCATGCTGTCCCACCAATATTTCTTGATGTTGTTTTTCAGTTCAACACCCATTTGTCCGTAGTCGTAAACGGCGCCTAAGCCATCGTAAATTTCGCTCGATGGAAAAACAAAGCCATATTCTTTACAGTGCGATACAATTTTCTTAAAAACGTCTTCTTGTGCCATAAATCAGGGTTCCTCAATAAAGGTGCAAAGTAAACGGTTTTTTTCGAAAGTTCCATCCTCGCGTTATTTAAAAGATGTATAATTCTGCTCCAATTTGACAAACAAAAGCCTATTTTATGTACTTTTGTCGTTAGAAACTGTTTTGAATTTTACGAATTATAGTTGTACTTCTCTCTTTTATGCTGTTTTGTGCCCTTTTTCGCGTCCCGCTATACGATGCGAAACGAAAGTCCAAATCCATCAAAAAATGACGAAGGAACTGTTTAAATTTGTTTCGCTATTCAAAAAGAATTATTTTTTAGGAGAGTTCTTTCTTGTTTCGGCGATAATAGCGGGCTATTTGAGCCAAATAAAAGGACGAAAAATTCAAAACAGTTTCTTAATTTTAAAGATTTGTATTTATGGCAGGAGGGATGAAAACCCTTGCAAAGGAGACGGCAATTTACGGAGTAAGTAGTATTTTAGGCAGATTTTTAAACTGGCTGCTCACACCATTCTGGACTTATGTTTTGATAGATACGGCTCAAATGGGGGTGGTGGGCAATTTATACAGTTGGACTGCGCTTACCGTTGTGATCCTCACTTACGGGATGGAAACCGGATTGTTCCGGTTTGCCAATAAAAGCGAGGAAGATCCGCTCAGGGTTTATACCACAACACTTATCAGTATTGCTTTCACAACGTTTTTATTTGTTGTCCTGGCCATTTCCTTTTTAAATCCCATCACAACCATTTTCGGAAGTGAAGATATAAGACCACACTATGTCCTCCTGCTGATAATCATCCTCGGATTAGATACGCTGAGTGCAATTCCGTTTGCATACCTGCGGTATCAGAAACGTCCCGTCCGGTTTGCGGTCATCCAGATCCTGAATGTAGTTATAGCCATAATTTTCAATCTGTTCTTCTTTTTGGCCTGCCCCTGGTTAGCGACAAAGTTTCCCGGCGCGTTTTCGTGGTTCGATATCAACAATGGAGTGGACTATATCCTGATTTCCAATCTGATTGCTTCTTTTATCCGGTTGCTTTTACTTTCGCCGCAATTGAGGGTGAAATATATTTTTGATGGCGCTTTGCTGAAAAAAATGTTGGTCTATTCCCTGCCGTTGCTTGTCCTTGGTGTCGCCGGAATTATGAATCAGAATTTAGATAAAATGCTCTATCCGCACCTTTCCACCGAAGTTGATAAGATGGGACAGTTGGGCATTTATACGGCTTCGTTTAAGGTTGCGGTGATCATGGTCATGTTTACGCAAGCTTTTCGATATGCTTTTGAGCCGTTCATTTTTGCTAAGAACAAAGAATCGGGTGATAGCAAAACGGCGTATTCTCAGGCAACCAAGTACTTCATTATTTTTGGATTGTTTATTTTTCTGGCGGTGATGGGATATCTCGATATCGTAAAATATTTGCTGGAAGTAAAATACCATGAAGGGCTTATGGTTGTTCCCATTGTAATGGCGGCAGAGTTGTTCTTCGGTATCTATTTCAACCTGTCGCTATGGTATAAGCTGACCGATCAGACTAAATGGGGCGCCTATTTGTCAATAATCGGGCTTGTGGTAACCGTTTTGGGGAATGTATTGTTTGTCCCCCGGTACGGCTATATAGCTTGCGCCTGGACTGCGCTTTTCGCTAATTTGGTGATGATGGTTTTCTCCTATTTCCTCGGTCAGAAGAACTATCCCATTAAGTACGATTTGAGATCTGCAGGATTTTATTTTGTCCTCTCCATGTTCCTGTTTGCAGGGATAATGTTTTTTCGCGGAAATATCGGCAATGCATGGTTAAGGTTACTTATAAACACGGCCCTGATTGGAGTTTATATACTTGTAGTTTTAAAAAAGGACGTATCTTTGCAGCGGATACCCGTTGTTAATAAATATTTCAAGAAATAAATATACATACATAATTTTAGCTAAATGAGGAAAATACTATTGATTACGGCCATATTGTTCGTGGCTTTTGCAACCAAAGCCGATGAAGGTATGTGGCTTTTGAAAGAACTCAACAGAGAAAGTGTGGAGCGGATGAAAGAGTTGGGCTTCACCTTTCCGGTAAATAAATTATATGATGAGAAAAATGCTTCGCTGAAGGATGCGGTGGTTATCTTCGGCGGCGGATGTTCCGGCGTTGCGGTATCGGAAAAAGGATTGATTTTTACCAATCACCACTGCGGCTACGGAGCTATTCAACGGCTGAGTTCGGTAGAATCTGACTACCTGAAGGACGGCTTTAAAGCCGATAATTTGCAACAGGAATTATATGCCGACGGGTTGACCATCTCTTTTCTCCGCAGCATGGAAGAGGTTACCCAACAGATTTTGCCTAAAGTCCCTTCCGTCCTGAGCGAAGTACAACGTGAACAGGCTATAGACTCTATCTCGGACCAATTGCTTAAACAATACGATGATGACCCGTTTACTTCGGCCCGGATCATCCCCTTTTATTCAGGAAATAAATACTACAAGGTAATTTACGATGTTTTTCGTGATGTTCGCCTGGTGGTAACTCCGCCATCGTCGATAGGAAAATATGGTGGCGATACCGATAACTGGATGTGGCCCCGCCATACAGGCGATTTTTCGGTTTTTCGCGTCTATGCGGACAAAGACAACAAGCCTGCCAAACACAGTGCCGATAATGTGCCCTACAAGCCAAAATATGTAGTGCCGGTCTCTTTGGGAGGAGTTAACGACGGCGACTATGCCATGACCATCGGTTATCCGGGAAGTACGGAACGTTATCTATCATCGTTTGGAATTGCGCTGCAAATGGAATCGACAAACGGGCCGCGTGTTGAGGTGCGTGGAGCCAAGCAGGATATTTGGTGGGATGCAATGACTGAAAACGATACTGTCCGCTTGAAATATTCCGACAAATATGCCGGGAGTGCCAACTATTGGAAAAACTCAATGGGAATGAACGAAGCGCTTGTTAAACTTGATGTATTAGCGGAGAAACGACGGTTGGAAAATCGATTGATGAACTGGATCAACAGCAGTGAAAAAAACAAAGCGAAATACGGTAATTTGCTGAAAACATTGGAGGAAACGTATGCGGGCTCCGCCGATTTGGCTCGTTACACTACTTATTTTCTGGAAACTTTCAACAACGGGATCGAGTTGATCCGCTTTGCCAATACCATTCTTCAGTTTGACATGGATGGGACGGAAGAGGATAAGGCGGAGTTTATCAACGACAGAATCATAGAATCTTATAAAAATTATGAGCCGAAACTCGACCGGAAAGTGCTTCCGGTGTTGATGCGGCTTTACGAACAGCGTGTGCCGGCGGAATATCTTCCCGATATTTACAAAAAGATTAAGACCGAATTTGGCGGTGATTACGATAAATATGCCGATTGGCTTTTTGCCCATTCCCAATTTACCAATCTTACCGATTTAATGAATTTGCTAAAGGTTGCAGATACGGAGGTGCTGGTCAAAGACCCGGCCATGGAACTGGCTTTGTCAACAAAGGATATGGGCTACGAACTCTCGGGGCAAATGCTCTCGGCATATGAAAACATGAGGCGGGGAGAGCGTGAAGTGATGGCAGCGTTAATGGAGATGGACCCGCGGAAGAATTTTTATCCCGACGCTACGTTTACGCAAAGAATGAGCTATGGGTCGGTGAAAGGTTACAGGCCGCGCGATGGGGTATGGTACGACTATTACACTACCGAAAAAGGAGTGTTGGAAAAATATAAGGAAAACGATCCCGAGTTTCATTTGGAACCTTATATCATTGATGCCCTCCGGAAAAGGGACTTTGGAAGATATGCCGCTAAAGACAATACATTGCGGGTGGATTTCCTATCCGATAATGATATTACCGGAGGTAATTCGGGAAGCCCCGTCTTTAACGGAAAAGCTGAACTTATCGGATTGGCGTTCGACGGGAACTGGGAAGCATTGAGCGGCGATATTGTTTTTGAGCCCGAACTGCAACGTACAATCAGCGTAGATATTCGTTACGTGCTTTATACGATTGATAAAATCATGAACGCACCGCATATTGTCGATGAACTCAATATCGTGAACTGAAGACCGGCAGGCTTATTGATTTCGCTCAAACTTCTTATACAAGGGTTCCATAGGAGTGTACGTTGAGTCGTCCCACAGGCTGCTGGTGATCATCAGGTCGGCACTGTAGCGGTTGCAGGCAATGGGCACATTATGGATACGGCACTGGCGCAGAAGCATCATAATATCGGCTTCGTGCGGTTGTGGATTGAGGTCGTCAATCAGGAATACGGCGAGATCGATCTCTTTGCGTACCACCATGGCTGCAATTTCGGCATCGCCGCCCATGGGGCCGGAGTTCATGCAGCTAATGTCGGGAAACACGCCCTCTTTGTTCAGCGCATCGCGGACCAGCCCGCCGGTTGTTCCTGTGCAAACCAGATGATGGTTGGATAGGAAATCCGAATTAAAAATTACCCAATCCACCATATCGGCTTTTCGATGATCGTGGGCGACCAATGCGATTGTGAGTTTTTTTCTCATTATTATTCGATAGTAATTCAATTGTTATTCTGTTGCAATATTCTGAATATCGGTGTAACCAAAATTATAACCCAAAGAACTCTTTGATAGCATCAATTTTCTCATCTGCCCGAGCTTCCGCTTGTGGAATTTCTTCGCGTGAAGATATGGGGGAACTTTGCGCCTCAATATAGAATTTTATTTTTGGCTCGGTTCCCGAAGGGCGAATAGATACTTTTGTGCCGTCTTCGGTAAAGTATTGCAACACGTTGGATGTAGTGGGCATTTCAAGCGTGGTGACTTCTTCTTTTACATAATCCACACTTTCCAGTTTCACAAAATCCTTCGATAAGATAACGGGTGAGCCTGCCAGCTCTTTAACCGGGTTTGCCCTGAAGTTTTTCATCATGGCTTCAATTTCATCAGCGCCTTCTTTTCCTTTGCGGACCAACGAAATCCCCACTTCCTTGGAATATCCGTATTCTACGTAAATATCCTGAAGCAGTTGATACAGAGTCTTTCCGTTATCTCTTGCCCAGGCTGCAACCTCTGCAAACAGAGCACAGGCCGACACCGAATCTTTGTCGCGTACGAAATCGTCGGCAAGGAATCCGTAACTCTCTTCTCCGCCGCCGATGTATTTTTTCGTCCCTTCGTTTTTGCGGATAACGTCGGCAATCCACTTGAATCCGGTGTAGCAGTCGAACATTTCTATACCCATCTTATCGGCTATCTTTTTCACCAATTCGGTGGTAACAATAGTTTTTACGATATACTCCTTACCCTTCAATAATCCATATTCCCGGCGGCGGGCCATCAGGTAATAGATAAGAATGAGCATGATCTGGTTGCCATTTACCAGAATAAAGTTGCCCTCTTCATCGCGGATGGCTGCCCCAATCCTGTCGGCATCGGGATCGCTGGCTAGAACAATGTCGGCCCCTGTTTCGATGCCTCTTTTTATGGCTAAGTCTAACGCTGCCGGCTCTTCGGGGTTGGGTGAGATAACCGTTGGGAAATCACCGCTTATGACATCTTGTTCGGGAACGTGGATGACGTTCGTGAACCCGATGGCCTTCAGCGCATCGGGAATAAGTTTTATGCCTGTTCCATGGATTGGTGTATAGACGATCTTTAACTCTTTTTGGTTTTCAATAGCTTGTGGCGAGAGAACAAAGCTTTTTACCTTATCTATAAAGGCCTTGTCCATATCTTTTCCAATAATTTCGACCAATTCCCTGTTGCCTTTGAATTTAATTTCTTCTATGGATGAAATCCTGTTTACTTCGGCAATGATGTTTTTGTCGTGCGGTCCGAGTACTTGTGCACCGTCTTCCCAATAGGCTTTATATCCGTTGTACTCTTTGGGATTGTGTGAGGCCGTAAGCATAATTCCGCTCTGGCAACCGAGTTTACGAATAGCGTATGACACTTCAGGCGTTGGGCGCAAATCTTCGAAAAGAAACACTTTAATTCCGTTGGCGGTAAAAATATCGGCAGATATCTCGGCGAATTTACGGCTGTTGTTTCGGCAATCGTGTCCGATCACTACTTTTATCTGTTCCAAATCGGCAAATTCCTGTAACAGATAGTTCGATAACCCTTGTGTTGCCGCGCCGACGGTGTAAATATTCATCCTGTTGCTGCCTGCTCCCATAATGCCGCGAAGGCCGCCTGTGCCAAACTCAAGATCTCTGTAAAAAGCATCAATCAGTTGGCGCTTATCTTCGTTTTGTAGCATTATGCTTACTTCTTTCTTTGTCTCTTCGTCGTAGTTGCCTTCAAGCCATAATCGGGCTTTACCGGTCACCTGGGCTAATAATGTTTCGTTGTTCATAGAATATGTATTTAATCCAACCTTTAATCTATTTTTTGTACCTTATACTTGTCTCCGGTTTGATCGACAACCTTTTTATAAAATTCATTCGAATATCCGGGACGTGTCGGCGATGCGGGTTGTCCGTACGGATTTCGTTTAAACTTCCCGTTTTCTTCTTTCTTTATCACGCCATCCACGTATTTCACCATTAAGTACCGGCCGAGTTCTTTCCATTCCTGCAAGCCATTCCTGACTAAAGAATTGGTATGGTTTGTAAGAAAATGAACCGCTTCCGATGGGGATTGCTCGTACAAATTTAATGCTTTCTTTTCAATTTCGGGTTGTGTTTCTTTGAAATTGTTTTCCAGCTTCTGTTGTACTTTCTGCATATCTACGCTCATATCGCTGTAACGCGTGTAAACCATGTTCGATACCCAGTTGTGTGTCCAGAAAGCCGATGTTTCCGAGTATGTGAGCAAATCGCCGTTGCCAACGGCCATCTCTTCTGGCACATCGGCATGTCCGCAATAAACCGGGTAATAAACCGTTTGAGCAGCATCATCAACACCGAACCAGAAAACTCCGCCAATCGGATTAGGTAGCCAGGAACGCATTTGTGCAACAAAAGAGAATCCGGTTTGTTGAGTGGCAATCGGACGCTCGTTGCAGTATTCAACCGAATCGACCTCGAACGTGAGCGGAGACCAGCGATAAGGGGAATTAAAAGGGCCGGCGCCGATATCGAAACGCCAGTCGAGCCCGGTTCCTTCATAATGGTCGCGCATCATGCCCTGAAGGTCGTGAACGCTGAGCTTTTTATCAGGCTTGATGTACAACGGCATCGGATCGGTTGTTTTACCCTGCGCGTAAGCCACATATTGTCCCATATCCTTGTTCACACGATTGAAAAACGACCATACCCGCGCTTCGCAAAAACGTAACGCGCCAAAATCGAGTGGGGCATAGGCCCGGGCAAAACTAAAATCAGCATCTTTACCCGAGAAATATCCTTTTTGCTTTGCAAACGAAATAACATCGGGAGAGTAAAGGCAATTGTCGGGGTCGTTTAAAGGAAACTGCTGGATGCGTGCCTGATTGGCGTGTGCCGATACGCAATCGTCGGGAATACGTACAGCAACCCAAACAGCACCTCTCTCGCCAACGCCTTTGCTAATCATTTCCATTATCCAGACTTCGTTTGGATCGGCAATGGAAAAAGATTCCCCTGAACTGTAATAGCCGTGTGCGGCTACTAAACCGGTCATTATTTTAATGGCTTCGCGTGCTGTTTTTGCACGTTGCAAGGTGATATAAATCAAACTTCCGTAATCCATAATTCCGGTAGAATCGTTTAACTCGGGACGTCCGCCAAAAGTGGTTTCTCCAATGGCTACCTGGTGTTCGTTCATATTGCCGATAACGTTGTATGTTTGAAGTGCCTGAGGAATTTCACCTAAATATTTTCCGGTATCCCATTCATAAACTTTCAGCATAGTTCCGGGACGGTATTGTGCTGCTTCCCAATGATAAAGCTCACCGTAGAGGTTGTATGAATCGGCAGAATAAGAAATAAGGGTTGAGCCGTCAACCGATGCCTTTTTACCTACGAGAAGATTGGTACAGGGATAAGTTACATACACTGTTAAGAAAAAAACAGCGGCAATTGAGAAGAATCTTTTCATTTTTTATATTGAATTTAAGAGACTATTTAAATTTGTTTTGGCGATAATAGCGGGCTATTTGAGCCAAGACTTTTATTTACTTTTTTTATAAGAAATATATACAGTTTCTAAAGTTTACAAAATGTAAAGATAGTTCAAAAATGAAGAAAAACCCACGTTGTTTCCATTATATTTTACTTAATTCCGGAAAATCATTTGAATTAGTATGAAATTTCACTTAATTTTGTAGTACAGAATTCGAGATTAGCAGGTTTTATGGATTTCAGGAAAATAATGAAAAAAAGAGTATTGAGCTTGTCGGTCTATCAAATAGCCATATTGATAGTTCTTATAGCTATGTTGTTCTTTTTCAGCGACAGCAGTTTACTGAAGCGGATAAAATATGAGAATGAGATCCGTGACCTGAAAACACAAATCGAATATTACCGCAATCAAACAGAAACAGATAAGGCTAAGCTAAATGAACTCCAGTCAAATCTTGAAAACCTTGAAAAATATGCCCGTGAAAATTATTTGATGAAGAAAGAAAATGAAGAAATTTTTGTGATTGAATAGTAAACATTGAATAGCGAAATAAATTAAATTTATTTTATTAAATTTGTAGCATTATTGATCCGATAGGAGTCATTGTTCAGGTGTTTAAAGTGAAAACTAATGCATAATTCAAAAGAAACCATTTACCAGATTTCCGGCATTTTAATTTTAATTTCTGCCGTGTTGTATCTGTTTGCCCCGTCAGTTGCTCCGTGGATTATGGCAGTTTCAGTCCTTGCTTTCAGTGCGGTTACGGCCCTGTCGCCTTATCCGGGTAAAAGTATTCGCGGAAAACGATTATTCAATTTTCAGGTGGTTTCGTGCGTGCTGATGATCGTTGCCACTTACCTGATGTTCAGGAATAATAATTTATGGGCTTTATTGATGATAATTGGAGCCGTTTTTCTGCTTTATTCGGGAATCATGATTCCCAGGGAACTTAACAAAGAGAGAGCGATGGGAGAATAGACATGAACAGAATCTTAATCTTGGACGATAATCTGACCATCTGCCTGATGCTTAAATCCTGGTTGGTGAAACAACACTACAATGCCGACATTGCCACAAGCGTTAAGGAAGCCAAGCAAAAAGTAAAAGATGAAGCCTACGATCTGATCCTTTCAGATATCAGGATGCCCGAAGCCGATGGTTTTTCTTTCTTGTCGTGGATTAAAAAGTTCGACTCTGATATTTTGGTGATTATGATGACCGGCTATGCCGACATTGAAACGGCAGTGGGGTCTATGAAATTGGGAGCGGTGGATTATATTGCCAAGCCTATTGAGACAGACGTATTATACAAGAAGATTGCAGATGCCCTGAAAAACCAGGAGAATAAAAAAAAAGCAGAACAGTTCCGGGATCCGTTGATCAAGCCGCGGGGAGATGTTTATATGAGAGTCTTTGACAAACTGAATGAGGTTATACACGACGATTCTCACCTGCTTGTTATTGGCGACCGGGGAACGGGTAAAACTTCCGTCGCCCGCTATATTTACAGCAAGAAAGGAATAGATTCCGGCCCATTCATAGCGATTGACCTGGATCCACAAACGATAAACCGGAACGGTGAACGGGGTGTTTCCGAACAATTGCTTTTGGAGTCACTCGAAAAAGCAAAAAGAGGATTGTTGCTTGTCGAAAATCTTCAGAAAACCGGCATAAATCTCCAGACTTTGTTGTTGAAGGCCCTCTCTACGCGGAAGAAGGACGATAATTTTGTTCAAATCATCCTGACAACCGGAGAAAAAAAGGAACGATTGAGCCCGATGCTTCTCCCTAAGTTAGTCGATTTGCTCCTGAAGTCATACATCGAACTACCCAATTTACAGGAGAATAAGGATGTGATTCTGTTTTATACCGAACAATTTCTTGAAGTGGCAAACAGAGAATTGGATAAAAAGATAAAAAAAATAGACAATGAAGTTCTTGAAGAGTTTTTTAAACATTCCTGGAGTGGAAACATTAAAGAACTGAAAAATATGATTTTCAAGGCTTGCCTTTTAACTGAAAAGGATACCGTATCCAAGACGATTCTGCCCGCACTGTTTAAAAATTTTACAGAAGAGAGCATTGAGCCTGTACAGCCGCAGAGACAAGCTATTGAAGGGCTGAAAAAAGAAAATTACGAAAAGGAAAAAATAATTGAAGCGCTTGAAATAGCCAAAGGAAATAAGACGGTGGCGGCATCAATACTCAATATTGACCGAAAAACCTTATACAATAAAATAAAACTTTATAACGTAGAAGTAAACTAATCGAATGAAATCATCCGGCTCACGCTCTGTAATGAAATATGAGGTAATTATTGGCTATATTTTAGTCGTAGCGACTATGATTGTAGGATTATTGGCCATTTATCGGAATCTTGTCCAATTTTCGGAGACCAGGGTCAGGAATGAAGATTTAACAGAGCTGATCATTGTGGGTAATGTTATTAACCGGTTATACGAAGTTGAAGGCACACAAAACCTATATACCTCTGAAAGTGCTAAAGGCTACTTTGCCCGGTACGATTCAATAAGGCCTGAGATTAATTCTAAGATTAACTCGTTGAAGCAACTTGCAAAAGATACGTCGCGTGTCATAAAACTCGATAGTATTGAAGTCCTGTTGAATGAAAAAGAAAAAAATCTACAGGCTATCGCAGTTTTATTGGATTCAATTAACAAATCTCCGGGGATAATCCGTGGAACAGTTAGTACATTCGTTCCCAGAAGCCTGAATTCTCAAATTGAGCACTACCTGGAGAGTAAAAATTTTGTAAACAAATCTGTCGAAGAGAGTGATACCACAGTGGTAAAGGGAAAACAAAAAAAATTGTTCGGTAGAATAGGCGATGCTATACGGGGAAAGCAGGACTCGACCCTTGTCATCCAGAACCGTCCCGGCGCTGTCCGCGATAATATCAAGCTGGTAATCGACACTGTTGTCAATATGGTGAGGTATTCCGAGCGGTTGAATCTTGAAAATCAGCGAAAATTTCAGATGGCGTTACTTCAGAGGCAATCATCCATGAATAACACCAATCATTTGCTGACTGTAAGAATCGACGATTTGTTAAAATCTATCGAACAGGAAGAGATTGATAAATCGATAAGGCTTATTGAAGAAAAGAATGCCACACTCAACAGATCTTCAAAAATTGTGTTAGGTGTCTCTTCGCTGGCCATATTGATAGCGCTTGTTTTTGGTCTGTTATTCTTGATGGATATAAACCGAAGCCAAAGATACAGAAGACGCCTGGAAGAATCCAACGTGCGGATTAATCAATTGCTGCAATCGCGTGAGAAGCTGATGTTATCCATTTCGCACGACATAAAAGCGCCGATGAGTTCAATTCTGGGTTATATAGAATTAATGGAGTCGGGAGCCGGCGAAGACACCCGGAAAATGTATCTGGCGAATATGAAAAAATCGGGTGATCATGTCTTGCAACTGGTGACAAACCTGCTCGACTATCAGAAAATAGAATCCGGCACCTGGTCGCGCAAGGAGATGAATTTTAATGTGCATGAATTAGTTGAAAATACAACGGACAGCTTCAGGCCCCTTGCCGAAAAGAAACAACTTGAGTTTAATGTGTTCAATAAAGTGCCGGGTAAATTACTTGTTTTTGGTGATCCGTTTATGATCCGGGAGATTTACTCCAATCTGATTTCGAATGCGATAAAATACACGCAACAAGGGAAAGTTGAGGTTTTTGTGGAATCTCTGAATGAAAGGGAGAAAACGATTCTGAAGTTTTCGGTAAAAGATACCGGAATAGGGATCAGTGAAGAAGATCAGGGGAATATCTTTCAGGAGTTTATGCAGATAAAATCCGAAAAAACAGAGCAGCAGGCAGAAGGCAGCGGGCTCGGTTTGGCAATAACGAAAGGTTTGATCGATGAGCTGGGCGGGAAAATTCGCCTGCAATCCGAAGAGGGCAAAGGCTCTGAGTTTTTTGTAGATATCCCGCTCGAAACATCACGGCCGGTGGAAGCATTGAGTTCGGATGAAGATTATCCCGATTTTGATGTTGAAAATATCTCGGTGCTGGCAGTTGATGATGACCCTATTCAGTTGACAATGATGGCTGAGATGCTTAGATTGAAAAAAATAAATGTTGTTACTGAAACCAATCCTGACTACGTATTGAATATTTTGAAAAATAACATCTTCGATTTGATATTTCTCGATATTCAAATGCCACGGGTAAATGGCTTTATGCTCATAAGGCGTATTTTAGATTCTGACTTGCTTCAATCAAAGTCAACGCCGGTTATCGCATTGTCTGCAAAATCGGATTTGTCGTCTCCTGATTTCAAACAATTGGGTTTTACAGATTTCCTGAATAAACCGTTCACCTCAGGACAACTTTTCAGCCTGATTAATAAGTACCTGAAGCTTAAGCTGACAGCGGAAACAGGGTCGGGCGAAAATCTCAAAGGTGTTCCGGTATTGATTGACGTTGTTAAAAACGATACGGAAAGTTCGCTGGAAATACTGAAGGCATTCGTGCTCGACACCGGAAAAAACAACAGTGAGCTGGAGGCGTGTTTTGAGAAAAGCGATATGGACAACGCATCGCATTTTGCACACAAGATGTTACCGCTTTTCAAAATGATGGGCGATGAAAAATTATCGGATCTTTTGCTGAAATTAGACCATAAAGAATTCGTTACGGAGGACGAAAAAATCAGGGTAACCAGCGAAATACGACGTTATGTGGAGGAGGCAGAGAAACTGATGTCGGAAATGGAAAAACCGTAACCGATGCAACGAAACTTACCTGTTGAAAAATATAAACGCTACCTGCTGCTGGAAAGAGGACTGTCGTCAAACACTATTGACGCCTATATGGCCGATTTGCAGAAACTGGTTGATTTTATGGAAGCCCGCAACCTCTCTTTCACGGGAATAAGACTTCAACATTTAGAGGAGTTTCTTGCCGAATTGCACGATAATGACATCAAAGCCCGTTCGGTGGCCCGGACAATCTCGGGAATCAAATCTTTTTTTCACTATCTTGTCCTTGACGGAGTTATCGAAGAGAACCCCAGCCAGTTACTGGAAGCTCCCAAAATTGGATTGAAGCTTCCGGTTGTCTTGTCCATTGAGGAGATCGATTCCATCTTGGATAGTATAGATGTCTCCACTGCCGAAGGCACCCGTAATTACGCCATTATCGAAACGCTTTACAGCTGCGGCCTGCGTGTGTCGGAACTGACAAACCTGAGATTTTCCGATTTGTTCTTCGATGAAGGATTCATACGTGTACTGGGAAAAGGGAACAAACAACGGCTTGTCCCGATATCGGAAACGGCCATTCAAAAAATAAATAATTACCTCTTCTACCGTCAACGACAAATCGTTAAGAAAGGCAGCGAGGATATTGTTTTTACGAGTTCGAGGGGAAGTGCTATTTCACGCATTACGGTTTTTTATTACATCAGACAATATGCCGGGGCGGCCGGGATCAACAAAGAGATCGGCCCGCACGTCTTTCGTCATTCGTTCGCCACGCACCTGCTGGAACGTGGAGCCAACATCCGGGTGATCCAGGAAATGTTGGGGCATGAAAAAATCACAACCACCGAGATATATACCCATATAGACCGGAGTTTTCTGAGGCAGGAGATTATCGAACATCATCCCCGGAATAAGAAATAGATTGAAAATTTGTACAGACAAGCCTTATCAAAACAGATAATTTTGTATATTTGCTAAATTATATCAAAACATCAAATATTAAATAAATTCACACGCCCTATGAAATTTGTAGTATCAAGCGCCGCATTGTTGAGCCATCTGCAAGCAATCAGCAGAGTTATCAATTCAAAAAACACACTACCCATTTTGGATTGTTTTCTCTTGGAACTGGACGGAAACGTGTTGACCATTACAGCCGCCGACAACGAAACCCGATTGGAAACCAAAGTAGAAGTAAACAGTTCGGAGGGGGCCGGCAGTCTGGCTATTAACTCCAAAAATCTGTTGGACCCGCTGAGGGAACTTCCCGATCAACCACTCACTTTCGACGTGAACGACGAAACACTCGAGATATACATATACTATCATAACGGGAAATACAATTTTGTAGGCTTAAAAGGCGATGAATATCCGAGGCCCAAAGAGTTGAAAGAATCGGCAATAGGGCTCAACATCCCTGCCGGGACCCTTTTCAACGGAATCAATAGAACCGTTTTTGCCACAGCCGACGACGAGCTTCGCCCGGTGATGAATGGTATTTACTTCGATATCACTGCCGACGATCTCACTTTTGTTGCATCAGACGGACACAAGCTCGTGCGTGTAATACATAAAGATGTGCAGGGTGATGGAAGATCATCGTTTATTTTGCCGAAAAAACCGGCAAACCTGCTGAGATCGCTTCTTCCGAAAGAAGACGGGACGGTAGAGGTGAAATTCGACGAAAACAATGCCTACATAATCCTGTCGAACTTTGTGATGATCTGCCGCTTCGTGGAAGGACGTTATCCCAACTACAACTCGGTCATTCCACAAAATAATCCCAATAACGTTACGCTCGACAGGCTTGCGTTGCTGAACGCTTTAAAGCGCGTCAGTGTGTTTTCAAATCCGGCAAGCAGTTTGGTGAAATTACAAATGTCGGAGGACAAGATCGTTGTTTCGGCACAGGATATCGATTTCCTGACTTCGGCGGAAGAAATTATTCCTTGCCAGTATAACGGGAACGTGATGAATATCGGTTTTAAAGCTGTTTTCCTCATCGATATACTGAACAACATCCCGTCAACCGATGTAATAATAGAGCTTTCCGATCCCTCGCGCGCCGGAATAATTCTTCCTGCTGAAAACGAAGAGAACGAAGAGATGCTCACCCTGTTGATGCCGATGATGTTAAATGATTAAAAGATGAAACTAAACCTCAAAAATCCGCTGGTTTTCTTTGACCTTGAAACCACCGGGATAAATATTACAAAAGACAGAATAGTAGAAATTTCGTTGCTGAAAGTTCATCCGAACGGAAAGGAAGAAATAAAATCGCGACGTATAAACCCCGAGATGCCTATTCCGCCCCAGGCGACGGCCATTCACGGAATTACCGACGACGATGTGAAAGATTGTCCCACATTTAAGCAAGTGGCAAAATCGTTGGCCGACATGCTGGAAGGCTGTGATTTGGCGGGTTTTAACTCCAGCCGTTTCGATGTGCCGGTGCTCTCGGAAGAATTCCTTCGGGCGGGAGTGGATTTTGATATGAGCAAACGTAAGTTCGTGGATGTTCAGATTATCTTTCACAAAAAGGAACAACGCACGCTGGAAGCCGCATACAAATTTTATTGCGAAAAAGAGTTGGAGAACGCGCACTCTGCCGAAGCCGACACCGTCGCCACGTATGAAGTGCTGAAGTCGCAACTCGACCGTTATCCCGATTTGGAGAACGATATCGCATTCTTATCAAAAGAGTATTCCAGTTTTAACAATAACGTGGATTTTGCCGGACGGATTATTTTCGACGAAAACGGTGTTGAAGTGTTCAATTTCGGTAAACATAAAGGTAAATCAGTTGTACAGGTCTTACGCAACGAACCCAGTTACTATTCGTGGATGATGGATGGCGACTTCCCGTTGAATACGAAGCAAATGCTTACGAAAATCAGGCTTCGTGAAATGAATGGTTAAAGCGGCAGGTATGAAATGTTTTCGATGGATGCTGTTGTTTTCACTGCCTTTCCTGTTCATGTTCTGCGGAAAAGGTAAAGCCGAACCTGCCGGGACCGTCGAAACCGTAAAAGCGGCACGGGGCATTCCATTGGAACGGAAACAACGGTTTTCGGGAAACTACAACAAGGAATTCAACGATTTACAGGATTTGCACCTGACGGCTGCCGTCGCCGGCGGAATTTCGCCGATGGCGTCACGCGATGATACGTTGAAGCTGAAAGACGAGCTTGTCCGCCTGCCCAACGAACTGGAGCTCTATAAAATGTACGATTTAACACATTCTATCCCTTTTCTGGTTCCTTCAGCGGCACAGCTTTTCGTCGATATTGCACAGAATTTCAGGGATTCGCTTTACAGTAAAGATTTGCCTCTGTACCGGCTTTATCTGACCAGCATTCTCCGCACCGATGATGACCTTTCAACACTGACAAAAAGGAACATCAATGCCAGCGAGAACTCTACTCATCGTTACGGAACCACCTTTGACGTGTCGTGGAAACGTTTCGACCAGGTTACACCCGATTCCATCCGTCAGGTACCGCCGGAACGATTGAAACTTGTATTGGCACAAGTACTTTTCGATTTAAAAAATCAACAACGGTGTTATGTGAAACACGAGCGGAAACAGGCTTGCTTTCACATAACGGTAAGGTAATAATTATCTAATGCGTTTCTTTATCACACTTTCGTACAACGGGAAGAATTATGTGGGTTGGCAAATACAGCCCAACGGTATTGGTGTGCAGCAGGTTTTGCAGGATGCTCTTTCTACCGTTTTGCGTGAGCCGCTTGAAGTGACAGGGGCGGGCAGGACCGACGCCGGCGTGCATGCCCGGAAAATGGTGGCACATTTTGATTTTTCGGGAGGAAGTTTCGATGAAAAAGACCTGATAAGGAAGCTCAACAGCTTTCTGCCCCGCGATATCTCTATCCGCGAAATCCGTGAAGTGAAATCCGATGCCCACGCTCGGTTTTCGGCCATATCCCGGACTTATAAATATTACCTCACAACGGAAAAGGACCCGTTTTTGCACGATTTCACCTATCAGGTGTTCTTTCAACCGGATATAATTGCCATGAACGCGTTGTGTGAAGTGCTGAAAGAATATGAAGATTTCACCAGTTTCAGCAAGCTGCATACCGATGTGAAAACGAACAACTGCCGTATTCAGGAAGCATACTGGAGACAAGAGGGCGACACCCGTTTCACTTTTACCATAACTGCCGACCGGTTCCTTCGGAATATGGTTCGTGCCATCGTAGGGACCCTCCTGGAAGCAGGCCGTGGAAAACTGGATGAGTATGGGTTTCGCCGGGTTATAGAAGCCAAAAACCGTCAGGTTGCCGGCGACTCTGCTCCCGGACACGCACTATTCCTCCACGACGTAATTTATCCGGATGATGTCTGGGTGGCTAAGCAGCAGTAAATTTAAAATTTCCCCTTAAATATTGTCGGATTTACATTCAGCGACAAGAAAGCCCAGTTCTGTGCGCGGTCTTTGCTTCCGCCTTTTATCCGGAAGAAGGCTTCTGTGCCGAACATCATCGAATATCCGCCCTGTAGCGTGATATATGGCCGGATGGGGTAGGTTACCGTCAGGTCTATTTCGGAACCCAATCCTTTTTTCTCTGCATCTCCAACGTTAACCGGTTGTTGTGATGAGAAGTAGTGACAGGTCAGGTCGAGGGTGAGTTTATTGGCAGGCTTGAAGATGAGCGAGCCGAAAAGGTCTGTCAGGCCGTAATTTCCGAAGGGTGAAGCGTAGAAATAATCCATGGCCCCGTAAAACTTGTGATGCGTTCCGTATAGCGGGTCAAAGTTCGTCGCTTTGTCGTTACCGGCCTTTTGTCCCGACAGGTCATCTATTCCCAGGACAACCGAAAACAGGGGCGAAAAATTGTATTGGCCTTTCACTGCAAACATATACGCGTTTACATCCGCTCCGACACGATTTTTTCCTGTTTGAAAATAAACCGTTCCGTATAAACTGAGATCGCTCACTTTGTATGAAAGGTTGGCTCCTAGGGTCTGCATGTAGCTGGTTTCGGCTTTATCGGGAGTTCCGCTTTCTCCCCGCGATCCGGTTTCGAATCCCAGGTTCATCAACAGAAGAGACAAGGCGAAATTCTCTTTTGTGTCGTACTGATACCATGCCGTTTGCATCGACTTGTACGGCTGTCCTCCGGCATAATATGTCCCGCTGTTTAGTCTCTGCGCGTGCTGATTGTAGGCCAGAATCAAATGGATTTTGTTGTGTGGATTTTCGTAACCCGTTTTCAGTGCGTCGTGAAAGCGTCCTGCCTGGTTCCAGTCGAGTGTGCCCAGAATTCTATCGTCGTCATACGTTAATTGCTGGCGTCCAAATTGCAAAAAATAACCGTTTTTGTAGATTTTTGCCCACGCTTCGTTTATTCCGCTTGTCCATGGGTTATTGTCAATTTGCGGCCTTTCTCCCCAAACCGAAACGTCTTGCGCCGAAGCACCCATCGAGAGAAATCCGTTGTCGAACCCCACGCTTAATCGTGCGCGATTGGAAATGAATGACGAGGCCTGGCTGTTTTCCCCCATCGGGCTGATGGCGCCATGCCTGTATTCGGCTCTCGGCCTCAGTTGGGCTTTTACCGTAAACTCATTCTCTTTTTCCTGTGCCTCCTGGGCAGAAACCTTATTTCCTGATACGAGTACGATCAGTGAAAGGAGTAAAAAATAGATCTTTTTCATAAATTTATAGTTTTTCGTTTTTCACTTTCAGACTGTCTTTTATCTTTTGTCTTTGCTCTTTGTTCTTTGTTCTTTGCTCTTTGCTCTTTCATCTCACCGAGTAAGTATGTACGCTTCTTCCTTGCGCCGATGGAAGATAATTGACCCCATACCAGCATACTTGCAGCAGGACGAATGCACAAATGAGCATGATCGCCGATATTTTGTTCTTCGATGTTTTCCTGAGCCGGTAATGAATATAAATCAAATAACCCAGCCAGGTAGCAGCGGCCCACGTCTCTTTCGGATCCCAGCTCCAATAGTGTCCCCAAGCCTCCTTTGCCCAGATTGCTCCCATCAGCATTCCCATCGTGATAAAAGCAATGCCCACATATACCAGGTTATCGGCCATATCCATAATACGTTCTTTGTCCGGGATTTTTTTCTCCCGAACCAGGTAATACAATGCAATCAGGGTCACTGCTCCCAAAATGGCATAAGAAAACATATAGATAATGACGTGCGGCGCAAACCACGGACTTTGCAGGGCGGGCATCAGCACTTTGTTGTGAATATCAGGCTTGACAATGTTCACTGCGATAAACACGGCAGATAAAATGGTACTGAACGATAATATCCACCTGTATTTCCATCGTTGATAAGTTATTAATCCGGCAACCGGAAGAAAGAACGAGTACCACAAACGGGTTTCGCCCATTGTACGCAACGGCGGCCGCTCGAGGGATATCCACAAACCGATGATGAATGAGAAAAATACCCCCAACCCTAATATGGTAAGAAGAGTAGGCAGCAGTTTTTTAGGACTTTGCAACGCCAGAGCAGATGCTGCAATCCAAAGTAAAACCGCCGGCAAGGCAAAATATATAAAATGATCCCAGGTCATGTTGAAATTACGAATTACAAGTTACGAATTATGAGTTATGAATTATTTCCTCGGGCCTGCAATAAATAGAAACAATGCTCCCGCTAACAGCATGAAAATTCCGGTATAGACGACCTTTAACCATGGGTCGCGAACGAGTTCAAAAACGCTGGTTTTGGAATATTTTCCCATCGATTCGTCGTAACTGTATTGGTAAATAATCCAATCCTCCATCGATAACGGTTTGTTCACTTCGATACCGGCTTTTTCCGTATGTCCGGCTTTGGTGAAAACGGTTACCTGTGATGTATATTTTTTTACTTCCTGCACCGGCATTGCCACGCTTGTGGCTTCATCGATATACAATACCTGATAGGGAAACATGTAACTTCCGTTGCTTACCCAGCCTTCAACCGGCTCTTTCAAAGACGGATTTGTTACCCGGACTTTCAGTGCAGTTGCTGCCCCGTCCATCGGCATAGGTACCACGTTCGTGAAAACCGAGTCCCTCACTATAGCCGCCTGTGGAATATATTCGAGGAGTTCGATGGTATTTCCGTTTAATTGCGTTGTTTTGCCGATCGCTTCAAACATGTACGATTCGGGGCGGTTTTCAGGCAGGATTTTTCCTGTGCGGTTATCTATAACAACCAGTTTGGGCGGATACTCTTCAATTTTAAACGTGTCCAACTCAATGGCGACGGGTAATTCGCGGATGTTTCCCGAGGCATCCTGCGCACGCCATTCCGTGTTCCCTTCCGCAACCGTCATGGTAAACCGTTGTAGGTCGCCGCTTCCCAGCAAACCACCCAAAAGAGCGATAAACAATCCCAAATGATTGAGATAGAAACCAAGCCGCCGCCACGATTGGAGTTTGCGGGCTTTCTTCAGGAGGGTGAAGCCCAGGATCGTCAGCATGTAAAAGCAAAGGAACACAAACGTCCACGATGTGGTCATCCGGTACCATCCCATCCGGCTGAAAATGTTGCCGGGCAGGTGCTCCTGCGGTTCGTATATCGTAAATTGCGGCGTAAGCCCCAGAATAACGATAAACAACAACATCACCAGCAACGCCGGCAGCGTAGAGCGTACGCTCGACAGCCAGCCAACAATATAATTGCCTTTCAGCAGAAAATGGCAACAAAGAAGCCCTGCAACAAACAGGGCTCCAATAATTATGTTTACAGGAGAACCGAAATCAACGGGATTGATGTTCCCGAGCGGAAATTGCAACAGAGTTCCTGCCAACGCAATGCCTCCGGCAACAATAAACCCTTCGGTATAATCCCACGGCTTCTCCCAGATTTTTCGAGAGTTATTCATTCAGTCGTAATTCGTTTTATCTGCGACTTACCAACCGGTTATTCGCCTTGGCCGTTTCCAACCATTTTGGAACAACCGTCTCCATAAATTGTTTTTTAGCTTCTCTTTCTTTCGGTATATCCAATCCAATGTATGCCTGCGCTTTTTCTTTGGTGGAAATATCGGGCATGGGAACATCGCCGATATGTCCCAATTGTGCTAACACTTTAGAGATAGCGAAACGGGCCTTGTGGGCACGGTCGAGGCTCAGCGAGAGAATCCGCTGGAATTCTATCGGTGAGTGGAACGACCCGCCGTGTGATGCAACTGCATAATCCCAACGCCATTGCGATTGACGAAGAAGCTGCAGGACCTCTTTCATTTGAGCTTCGGTAGCTCCTTTGTCCCAGGCAAATTTTGCTTCTATGTGGGCCATGGCCAGCTCTTTTTCAACCAGGTCGCGGATTTCGTTTGCACTGCGTTGACGCTCGTAAACAGCGGCACGCAGGGTCTCTTCGCTTTCGCGGTGACAAACCTGGCACGTGTTGTTGATGCTTGCCAACGGGCTCCTTACATGGTGACTGGTATATTTAACGCCGCCTTCCGAAACGTAAGGCATGTGACAATCGGCACACGAAACGCCGCGTTGTGCGTGAATTCCCGTTTTGTATATTTCGTAATCGGGATGTTGGGCTTTAATGATGGGTGCACGGCTCAGCTTGTGTGTATAGTCGGCAAACTGGATACTGTCGTAATATTGTTCTCCGCCTTCCATCGTCAGCCCGTTGTGCCAGGGGAAGATGAGGTATTTACCTTCGGGTGTGAAGTAGTACTCAACGTGGCATTGGGCACAGGCCAGCGAACGCATATCCTGCTGCGAAACCCCGGTGATGTCCTGTCCGCTGTTCTTATATCCTTCTATCAATCCCGGACGGCTGATCTTAAGGTTCATTGTTTCCGCATCGTGGCAATCGGCGCAGCCGATGGGGTTAACAACTTCGTGTCCCAATGATGCCCAAGTGCCTTTATAGTATTCGGCAATTCCCAGCGAGTCCATCAACCGGGGAACGTCGGGGCTTTTGCAGGTCCAGCAGGTCGCCGGCTGCGGCCCTGCATCGGGAGTCATGGGAGAACCGGTACGAAGGGAATGGTATACATCTTCTATGGCGTGCATATGTCCTCTGGGAGTACCGTAATCTTTGGAAAAAGCATATCCTGCCCAAAGGATCACCATCTCGGGGCGTTGGGCAAGCACATCAACGGAGCTGCTGCCGTTGAATTCACTTTGAAAAGTGGTGTCGGCGGTTTTTATCCATGATTCGTATTCGCGCGGATAGTTTTCTGCGAAAATCTCGTTTCTCGACTCAATGCCTGTAATGTTCACTTTTTTGTTGTTCATGATGCTTACTACTTCTGCCCTGCGTTGAGTGATAGATGCTGCAAGCATTCCCAATAAAAATACTATTCCAACCGTAACGAAGAATAGGAGCCAGGCTACCCAGGGCTTCATCTTTTTGTTGTCATTGCTATTCATAACGATAAATTTGTTAGTTATTTTATTTGATTATTTTTCATTGCTGTACTCAGCCAATCCGGCACATTGGTATCCGGCATCGGCACGTGTGAGTTGGGAGTGGATACTTCCGAACGGCTTCTTGTGTGCGGAACATCCCTGTGACAATCCCAGCATGCGTTTCCTCCCATCGCTTTCATCTCTTTATAACCCATTCTTCCGGTATTTACAAACTCCTGATTAAGCTGTGTGTGACAACGGATACAGTTGTCCATAATAACCTCCGAACTGGCTTCTATGGTTTGTAATGCCGTTTTCTCGCCCCTCAGTGTAAAAACGGCAGAGTGGCGAAGCCCGTCCTTGGCTTTGAAAAAATACTTATTAACGATATTGTTATGCGGAACATGACAATCGTTGCAGGTGGTATTCCGTGCGTGTGAACTGTGTGTCCAGGTGGCGTAATAAGGGCTCATCACGTGGCAGTTAACACAGGTTCGGGGATTGTCGGATAAATAGCTGTAGGCGCGGGAAGCAAAAAAAGTATAGATAAACAGCCCCACGAAGGCTCCCGTAATAATAATTGCCGGATATTTCCAGCCACCCCGGGGTTTTACCTCGTTCCAAATATTCTTTAGTTTTGCCATGATAGTTTAGTTTGAGAGTACTTTAATCCACTTCGATACAAAAAAAGTAAATTTAAATCTAAAAGAATGTAATATTTATTACGAATCGCAAAAAAACAGTTATATTCGTCGCTTAGTTGGAATATCTACCGAATAAAAATCAAACTTATGAATCATTCTCATACGGATTATTTCTCATCCATTTTTCAGTGTCCTCTGTGTGATTCTGTTCCTATGGACGAAAGGGACGATTTTCTACGCGATGTACGCTACAGCATAAAGCGGTATGGAAAAGGCGATATGCTGGTGGCACAGGGATCGGTGTACGAAATGCTTTACATTGTTATAAAAGGTGAAGTTGTTACGGAGATGTCTGATGAAAAGGGCGAGTTTGTGAAAATAGAGTCGATCAAGGCGCCTAATCCCCTGGCAACCGGTTTTTTATTTGCTACCGACAACAGTTCACCTGTTACGGCGCTTGCTAAAACCGATTGTGTGGCGATCCTTATCCCCAAGGAAAATGTATTCCTTTTGATGAGTAAGTACCAGGATTTTATGAAAGCGTTTTTAGCGTATATATCAAATAAGGTAGCTTTCTTGTCGGAAAAGCTAAGGCTTGCGTCGTTGCGGAGCATCCGTGCCAAGCTGGGGTATTACGTTTTAAAAGAATCGAAGGGTGAACAGGAGTTTCAGTTGAAAATGTCGAAAGAGGAACTGTCGCGTTTGTTTGGTGTCTCACGCCCGGCATTGGTAAATGTTATGATGCAGATGGCAGATGAAGGGCTTATTGGTGTGGACAGGCGGAAAATTCTTATAAAAGACAGGGCAGCCTTGCAGCGTTTGTTTTAAACCCTTAATCAACTTTAGGCCTTCTTATTTGTTTACGTCTTACTCGCATGTACTATCCGGGAAAACATGCGAAAATTGAATAAATAGTTTTTAATGATGAAGAAAATTGATAATCAGGCGCTGGTTATTTTTGGTGCCTCGGGCGATCTTACTTATCGGAAACTGATGCCTTCGGTTTTCGATTTGTACATGAATGATTCATTGCCGGATGGTTATGCCGTCTTGGGTGTCAGCCGGTCAAAACTCACCGATGTTGAGTTTCGCAAAAGAATGAAGGAGGGGATCAAAGAGTTTTCTCACTTCAAAAACGCAGCGACAGAGAAGATAAACACTTTTTTAAAGAAGGTTTTTTACCTCAGCATCGATACACAAAAGAGTGAAGATTATGAACTTGTGAAAAATAAACTGGGGGAATTGAACAAGAAATTGGATCTTCACCACAACTATATTTTTTATCTTTCAACGCCTCCGCAACTCTATCCGGTTATTCCAAAATATCTTTACGGGCAAGGACTTACGTTGCAACAGAAAGGATTTCGTCGGATTATTATCGAAAAACCTTTCGGTCACGATTTAAAATCGGCTTTGGAGTTAAACAAATTGCTGACCGATTTTTTCGGCGAAGAACAGATTTACCGTATCGATCATTATTTGGGAAAGGAGACCGTCCAAAACCTGCTGGTTACCCGTTTTTCAAACGGAATCTTCGAACCGTTGTGGAACAGGAATTATGTGCAGCATGTGGAGATTACGGCTGCCGAGAGCATCGGTGTGGAAGGCCGCGGCGGATATTACGAAAATGCCGGTGCGATGCGCGATATGGTTCAGAATCACTTGCTACAGGTAGCGTCGTTGGTGGCCATGGAGCCGCCGGCAAAAATCACTTCGGATGAGATCCGGCACGAGAAATTGAAAGTTTTCCGTTCGTTGCGCCCTTTGAGCGGGGAGGATTTACGACACAATGTTATTCGCGGGCAATATACAGAGTCGCATGTGAAAGGGAAACACCTTGTCGGATATCGCGACGAAGAGGGCGTGGATAAAAACTCGCGTACGGAAACTTATTTCGCGATGAAATTCTTTATCGATAACTGGCGATGGAGTGGTGTACCGTTTTATATCCGGTCGGGAAAGCGCCTGCCGACAAGAGTTTCGGAAATTGTAATCCATTTTAAACCGTCACCCACGCGACTTTTTAAATCGGTTGACGGCGCTATTGAAGCGGGAAACCAGCTGATCTTACGCATTCAGCCTGATGAGGGGATTTTGTTAAAAACGGGTATGAAGGTTCCGGGAAATGGTTACGAGGTGAAATCGGTAAACGTGGATTTCCATTATTCAGACCTGAAAGATCATTATATTCCCGAAGCATATGAACGGTTGATTTTGGATTGTATGACGGGCGACAACACACTTTATATGTCGGGAGAAGGCGCAGAGTTGACTTGGAAGTTTGTACAGCCCATTCTCGATTATTGGGAAAGTGATCCTGATGCGCCTTTGTATGGTTATCCTTCCGGCTCCTGGGGCCCGGACAGTGCGGATGGGCTGATTGAAGGTGAGAATCAGACGTGGCGCTATCCGTGTAAAAATCTGGCGGATGACGGGGTATATTGTGAATTATAGCCGGATTACGGGTATTTTTTGAACTTAAGATTATGGAAATAAAAATTTTTGATGACCTTGCGTCTCTGAACGAGAGTTTTACAATCTATCTGAAAGAGATTCTAAAAGACCGAGAAAGGGTCACGGTGGCTTTATCGGGCGGTTCCACTCCAAAATCGCTATTTGACTACTGGGCTCAACATCATAAAAACGATATCGACTGGAAAAGTCTTTTTCTGTTTTGGGGAGACGAGCGTTGTGTGGCGCCCACCGATGAGCAAAGCAATTATAAAATGACCAAAGATCATTTGCTCGATCATGTGGCCATCCCAGAGAAAAATATCTTTCGTATCAAAGGTGAAAATGATCCCGATACCGAAGCAGAAAGGTATTCCACATTGCTGCAGATGGAGGTGGAAATGGCGGCTGCTGTTCCGTCGTTCGACCTGGTTATTTTGGGATTGGGCGATGACGGGCACACGGCTTCCATTTTTCCGTACGAAATAAATTTGTGGGAAAATGCAAATTTGTGTGTGGTGGGAACGCATCCAGATAGCGGACAAAAGCGGGTGAGCTTGTCGGGGAAAGTGATCAACCAGGCTCAGCGTGTGGCGTTTTTAGTTACCGGAGCTGCCAAAGCCGAAAAAGTGAAGCAGATTATTGAGTCGAGAGAAGAAGTGGCGGCTATTTATCCAGCTGCCAAAGTAGATCCCGTTTCAAGAAACCTGGTGTGGTTTTTAGATAAAGAAGCGGCAAGGTTGCTGGTAGGAAATTATTAATTACCAATTGCTGATTCATTAAAATCAGGTTTATTTGAGATAATTTTTGTATTTTTGTATTGATTTATTTATCAAAGCTTATTTTTATGTACATAAATGTCAGAATAAATACGCAAACCGAACGCGGTAAACAACTTATCAAGCAGCTAAGACGTTATCCCAAAACGGTAAAGTTTGATAATCCGACTGAATCGGGAGTTGTTCCCGAAGGGTATATGACTTCGGGGGAGTTTCGTAAAACAGCCATGGAGGATACGGTAAAATTCTGTAAGGAGAATGGTTTATTATAGCGAACAAGTTCGGTAAAAATTCATTCAAAACCACTTACTCTTCACACAAACGTTACGGCGAAAGGGTGTAATCGTTATCGCCGTAATCCTAGCACTATATGGTATATTATCTATAATATTGATAAACATGGCAATGTATTTATCAATAAAATAATGTCAAATTACATCACCGAATAAATAATATAGACACTTACTAAGGAGAATCACACCGTTTTTATACGATAGTGGCAATTCACTTTCCCTTTCTCAAAATTTGACAACTTGCTTTTTATCATTCGCTTGCGCAATGGAGAGATCCGGTCGGTAAACATGATGCCGTCGAGATGGTCGTATTCGTGCTGGATCACACGAGCCATGTAACCGGTATATTCTTCATCGTGCGGCTGTAAGCCCTCATCAAGATATTGAATGCGGATTCTTTCCTCGCGCGGAACTTTTTCATGGATGCCCGGAATACTCAGGCAGCCCTCTTCCACCCATTCCAACTCACCGGTTTTTTCTGTTATTTGGGCATTGATAAACGCTCTCTTGAATCCTTTAAATTCGGGATGATCATCATCTGCCACCGGCTCCATGTCAACGACAAAGATGCGCTCTTCCAAACCCACTTGGGGGCCGGCAAGTCCAACGCCATCGGCTTTGTACATTGTTTCATACATATTGTCGATCAATTCCTGCAGATTGGGATAATTTGTCGTATCAATCTCTTTGGCTACTTTTCTTAAGATGGGGTGTCCGTAAATGTATATGGGTAAAATCATAATTGAGTTTTATTTTCTTCTGCTTTCCATATATCCTTGCAGGATTATGGTGGCGCTGATTTCATCTATCAGTGCTTTATTTCTTCGGTCTTTTTTCTTTAAACCGCCGTCAATCATTGTTTGTTGAGCCATTTTCGAAGTAAACCGTTCATCGAAATAACCGATATCCAAATTGGGATATAACTTCCTCAACTGATCGGCAAACTGCTCTATCCGGGGTAGGTTTTCCGATGCCTCGTTATTCATCTGCCGGGGTAATCCGATAATCACTTTTTCTACTTCTTCTTTCGCCAAGTATGATTTCAGAAAATCAAAAATCTTAGCAGTATCAACCGTTGTTAATCCGTTGGCAATTATCTGTAGCGGGTCGCTGACAGCAATTCCTGTTCTTTTTTTTCCGTAATCTATAGCGAGGAGCCTGCTCATTGCGATATTCCAAAATTTTTGCGGCGCAATTCAAAATCGCGGCCTAAGTACTTCTCCCTCACTACCGGATTTTCAGCCAGCTCTTCCGCCGTCCCCTGAAACAAAACCCTGCCTTCGAAAAGCAGATAAGCCCGGTCGGTTATACTCAGCGTTTCGTCCACGTTGTGATCGGTTATCAGAATGCCGATATTCCTGTATTTCAGCCGCGCCACAATCGACTGGATATCTTGAACAGCAATGGGATCGACCCCGGCAAAGGGTTCATCAAGCATAATAAACTTGGGGTCGATGGCCAGACACCGGGCAATTTCGGAACGGCGGCGCTCGCCTCCCGATAAGCGGTCACCCTGGTTTTTTCGCACTTTTTCCAATCCAAACTCAGAAATCAGCTCTTCCAGTTTATCCTTTCGTTCTTCGGGGGTTTTATTGGTAAATTCCAATACCGATTTGATGTTGTCTTCAACCGACATTTTCCTGAAAATAGATGCCTCCTGGGCCAGATAGCCAATTCCGTATTGCGCGCGTTTGTAAACCGGAAATTGGGTAATATTCTGATCGCCCAGGTATATGTTTCCTTCATTCGGGACAATCAATCCTACGGTCATATAAAACGTGGTGGTTTTTCCGGCTCCGTTAGGTCCCAGCAAACCGACAATTTCGCCTTGTTTCAAATTGATGGAAACGTGGCTTACCACTGTCCTTTTCCCGTATTTTTTTACCAGATTTTCGGTGCGTAAAACCATCTCTTCAGGCACTTCGGCTTGTCTTGTTTCGTCGCTCATTACTTCTCGTAAATTTGTGCAAAGATACAAAAAAGATATGAACTTTTATTTCAAAGGCTCCTTTCGTCCATCCTCAAAAATGGGATTGTAAAAATAGATAGAAAACCTGTTGTCAACCTTTAAATAAAAAATGATGTTGTAGACAAGGATTAATCCCGAACAATAATTTCCGAAGCTTCAACCTCGCCGCTCACGGGCGGGTTTAGTTTGGCCACGCGTACTTCGAGGACATTGATTTGTGGAAACGATTTTTTTATTTTCGAGAATATCCGTCCCGCAACGTGTTCAATTAATTCGCTGGGCACAGACATTTCTGCTTTTACCAAATCATAAACCGTAGCGTAATTGATCGTATCTGCCATGTTATCGGTTTCAAAAGATTTCGATACGTCGGCGGTGAATTCTATATTGACCACAAAATTATTCCCGGCAATTTTCTCCTGCGGAAGCACGCCGTGATAGGCGAAGAACTGCATGTTTTTAAGTTTGATGGAGGTCTGCATAAATTTTTCATCTTGTTAATAGCGCCAAATGTAAGAACAATTTGTTAAATTTGTGGTTTATAAAATGAAAAATTACCAGATATGAATACGTCAATCATTCCCGAAAGATTGATCTCCATGAGGAAGTTTATGGAGGTCAATGAGTTAGATGCGTTTATAATTCCCAGTACCGATGCGCATTTGAGCGAGTACCCACCTAAAATGTGGGAATCGCGCAAGTGGATAAGCGGATTTACCGGTTCTGCGGGAACAGCTGTTGTAACCAAAGAAAAAGCCGGCGTTTGGACAGATTCGAGGTATTTTCTTCAAGCCGCTGCTGAATTGAAGGGCACCGGTTTTGAACTGTTTAAAATGGGGCAGCCGGACACACCCGAAATGATTGCCTGGATAATGGAGCATGTGGGCAGAGGCGGAACGGTTGGAATTGACGGGCTTGTTTATGCGGCATCCGATGCCAAAGCATTAAAAGCAGCGTTGGATACTAAGGGAATAAAATTAGAAACTTCCCTTGATCCGTTTGCCGAAGTGTGGAAAGATCGTCCGGAAATTCCACAAAACAACGTATTTCTTTTATCTGACGATATTACCGGAGAATCTACCAGAAGTAAGATAAAAAGGATCAATGCCGAGCTCGATAAATTGGAGGCCGACGGGCTTATTGCCGTTACCTTGGATGCCGTAGCCTGGATTTTTAATATGCGCGGCAGCGATGTCGATTTTAATCCGGTAGCCGTAGCCTACGGCTATGTATCGAAAAAAGAGAGCGTGCTTTTTGTAAATGAAGAAAAATTGGACGACGTTACCAAAAATACCCTCTTGAAACAAGGAGTCCGGATTGATGGATACGATCAGGTTTTCAACTATGTGGCGAATTTGCCGGAAGGCAGTACGGTTTGCATTACAGGCAATAAGATTAATTACAAGTTGTATCAAACCATTCCGGCATCGTGCAGGATCGTTGATGTTCCGTCGCCGGTGGATTTGATGAAAGCCGTTAAAAACAAAACCGAACTCAACGGTTTCCGCAATGCAATGGTAAAAGACGGGGTGGCTTTAGTGAAGTTTTTCATGTGGCTCGAAAACGCGGTGCCGGAAGGAAGTGTAACGGAGGTTACCGTAGATGAAAAGTTACGCGAATACCGTTCGCAACAGGATTTATTTGTGGGTGAAAGCTTTTCAACCATTGCGGGGTATGCCGGGAACGGAGCGGTTATTCACTATCGCGCGCAACCCGCTACTTGCCTTAAGGTAGAACCAAAAGGCTTGTTACTGATAGATTCCGGCGGACAATACAAGGATGGCACCACCGATATTACCCGTACGGTTGCCGTGGGAGAGCTCACCAAACAGATGAAGATAGATTACACAAACGTACTGAAAGGGCATATCGGTATCGCGACAGCCATTTATCCCGAAGGGACGCGTGGATCGCAACTCGATATTTTGGCCCGTAGGGCGTTATGGGATAATTGCCAAACCTATTGGCACGGAACCGGACACGGCATCGGACATTTCCTCAATGTGCACGAAGGGCCTCAGAGCATTCGCCTCGAAGAGAATCCCACCGTGTTGAAAACGGGTATGGTAACCTCGAACGAACCGGGCATCTATCGTGCCAACGAATACGGAATCCGGATCGAGAACCTCATTGTAACACAAGAATACAAGAAAACGGAAGATTTCGGGATGTTCTATGGCTTTGAGACCATCACGCTTTGCCCTATCGACACCCAACCGATTGTTAAGAAGTTGATGACAAAAAAAGAGATCAAGTGGCTTAACAATTACCACAAAATGGTGTTCGGAAAACTGAAAAAACAGTTGAACAAGGAGGAGAAAGAGTGGTTGAAAGAAAAGACAAGATCTATTTGAAATTTGTTGCGGGTTGCAAGTTACGAGTTACGGTTCCGAGCTTATAATGCTTGCTTCACAAACCCCGCAACGCGTGCTTCAAGACTTAGAATACGTATGGCAATAATAAAATCAGTTCGGGGATTCACTCCCGAAATTGGCGACAATACATTTTTAGCAGAGACGGCGGTTGTTATCGGCGACGTTGTGATTGGCAAAGATTGCAGCATCTGGTACGGAGCAGTGTTGCGGGGCGACGTTAATTCCATTCGCCTGGGCAACCGTGTGAATGTACAGGATGGAGCGGTTATTCATACACTTTATGAAAAATCGGTTTCTATTCTGGGCAATGATGTGTCGGTAGGACATAATGCAATCATCCACGGCGCCAAAATTGAGAATGGGGCGCTGATCGGGATGGGAGCAATTGTCCTTGACCATGCCGTGGTGGGCGAGGGCGCTATTATTGCAGCAGGCGCACTTGTTTTGAGCGGTACGCAAGTGGAGCCCGGAAGTATTTATGCGGGTGTCCCGGCCAAGTTTGTAAAGAAAGTAGATCCCGGACAATCGAAAGAAATAAATCAAAAAATTGCAGCAAATTATTTGATGTATTCGAGTTGGTATAACGAGTTGTGAAAGTATGTCCTGGTCAAAAAAACAACTATCCATACTGATTACCGTTTCCATATCATCGTTTATGGGAACGTTTTTGGTATCATCCATCAATATTGCCCTGCCTGCCATTGAAAAAAGTTTCGGTCTGAATGCTATTTCCCTCAGCTGGATCATTACTGCCTTTTTGGTTGCCACCGGTATGTTTCTTCTGCCCGTAGGCAAACTGGGCGATGTTTCGGGCAACGTACGGTTGTTTAAGCTGGGGTTAATCATTTTTACGCTCGCATCGGCGCTGTGCGCTGTTTCGCCTTCCGGTACCTGGCTTATCGTTGCCCGTTTTGTGCAAGGCGCCGGGTCAGCTTTTACCAATACTACCGGCCAGGCTATCCTTGTAGCTAATTTCCCGGCCCGTAACCGTGGGCAGGTGATCGGTATTTCAGTAGCCTCGGTCTATACCGGATTGGCAACAGGCCCGTTTATCGGCGGGTTCTTAACGCAGAGCCTGGGTTGGCATTCATTGTTTTATGTGGCTGTTATTTTGGGGATATTGTCAACGATCATTGCTTTTGCTTTTCTCGAAAAAGATGCTAATGAACCCGGCGGTAAAAAGAAAATCGATTTTCGGGGTACGTTTGTATTTATGCTCGGGTTAGTGGCGTTGGTTTACGGTTCATCGCATATTCCATCGGCTTTCGGCTGGGCACTTATGGCATTTGGAGTTATAATGCTGATATTGTTCTGGATTATCGAAAGCCGGCTGGCCAACCCGATGTTTGAGACACATCTCTTTACCCACAATAAGCTCTTCGGCTTTTCCAACCTGGCGGCTCTGATCAATTATACGGCCACATCCGCCATTGTGTTTTTCTTGAGCCTCTACCTGCAGAAAACCCAGGGATTGTCACCCCGCGAAGCAGGTGCGGTGATAATAGCCCAACCTGTTATGATGGCGTTGTTTTCGCCGGTAGTAGGGCGCCTTTCCGATAAAATTCAACCGCGCTACTTTGCTACATTGGGGATGGCTATGTGTTCGGTTGGATTGTTTGCCATGTCTTTTTTCACTTCTGCAACGCCGTTAGGATTAATTGTTTTGGTATTGGTTTGGGAAGGGCTGGGTTTTGCCTTTTTCTCGTCGCCCAACATGAATACCATTATGAGCTCGGTGGATAAGAGCCGTTACGGGCAGGCATCGGGTATAGCATCTTCGATGCGTATTTTCGGACAAATTGTGGGGATGACTATCGTGACGTTCTTCTTCGCTTTCTATTTTGGGGACAGAGCCGTGACAGTGATTGAGGACAATATTTTTCTGACTGCAATGAAATGGGGTTTCATCACCTTTGCACTCATCAGCCTGGTTGGAATTTATTTTTCCTTTACACGGGGGAATGTGGAAAGAAAGTAAGGGGATTAAAAAAACTTTGCCAAAGCGCGAGGCTCCGGCAAAGTTAAGTAAGTATGCCCCGGCAATTTATTATAACTTAATCTGTGATCAGTTTATATCTGGGTACCAAAGCTTTCATTATTGTCCACCCGATTAAATAGGCAACGGCGCAGATACAGAAAATAATAAAATATCCAGCCGGTTTCCCTTCAAAATTTAAGAATGTTAAATTGGTTTCTCCGGCGTAAACGAACAGATTCCCGGCTCCTTTCTGAAGAATCATCGAACCAATTCCACCCGCCATACCGCCAATGCCTGTAACGGTTGCAATTGCTCCCTGCGGAAACATATCTCCAATGGTGGAAAACAGGTTCGCGCTCCACGCCTGATGCGCGGCACAGCCGATAGAGATAAGCAATACGGGAATCCAGGCAGCATTCTTGCCGAGATAGGCAAACTGCATGCCAAGAGGTTGGGCAAGCAGGACTACCAACGGGAAAAAGGCAAATATAAGCATGGCTTTCATTCGGGCGGCATAAGGATTTTGTCCGCTTCGATGGATGAAGATGGTGGGTAACTTTCCACCAAAAATGGAAAGGACCGTAACAATGGCATATAATGTGAAAATCAGTGCCATACCAAGCCCTTCCGATGTTTTAATGTTGAACTGCGTATTCAGGTACGACGGGGTCCAAAACAGAAAGAACCACCAAACACCGTCGGTCATAAATTTGCCTGCCGCAAAAGCCCACGTTTGTTTATACGAAAAACACTTCCAGAAAGGCATTTTTTCTTCATTCCTCCTGTTCTCCTCTTCCGATTTTTCATGCTTGTCCTGTTCAATGTATTCGAGTTCAAGTGCATTCACACGTTTACTCTTCGCCGGCTTATCGTAGAGGAATACCCAAAAGGCCATCCAGATAAAGCCCAATACGCCGATTACCACAAAAGCCTGTTCCCAGCCAAAATGTTTTGCAAGAGGGGGGATGGTGAGCGGAGCAAAAAGTGCGCCGATGGATGCCCCGGCATTAAAAATGGAAGTGGCGTAAGCGCGGTCCTTTTTAGGGAAATATTCAGCTGTCGCTTTAATGGCCGCCGGAAAGTTCCCCGCTTCACCCAAAGCGAGCACACCGCGGGCTACGAGAAAACTCCACATGCTTATTGTTGCGATGATAACGGCTGTATCACCCGTAGCAGCTGCCAGTTCGGCTGCACTGTGCAGGCCAACGCTGCTTTGTGTTACAACTCCGCATACGGCGTGTAAGCAGGCTCCCGCACTCCAGACGCCGATAGCCCAGAGGTACCCCTTTTTGGTTCCCATCCATTCTACGAAACGTCCTGCGAAAAGCATACAAATGGCGTAAAAAATAGAAAAGAAAGAAGTGATGGTGCCGTAATGCGACTCATTCCAATGAAATTCGGGTTTGATAAATTCATCCCACGTAAGCGACAAGACCTGTCGGTCGAGATAATTAATCGTTGTTGCAAAGAATAACATTGTGACTATAGTCCATCGGAAACTACTCATTTTTCCGGCTTGTTGTTCTACCTGAATCATATTATTTTTGTTTTAAGTTTCTTGATCACTGATTGTATTTCGTGATAATGGATAAGCTTTTTTGTCACATTGCATTTTCGCAGTTCGGAGATGCGCCGGTCTGCAATGTCGTTTTGAGGTAAACGGGTGACGAATTCGATCGGGATTCCGTAATTGGCGAGTGAAATTGCCACGTTGGCTTCTCCCCGCCGAAGGTGAGCCACGCTGTTCGATTGAACAAATATCCGGTGTCCGGAGGTTGCCAGTCGCAGCATGATTTCCCCAAAAGTGACTTTTTTTGTATGAAATTTTAGTATTTATGCAGCGCTTATTGCGTTTATAAATTAAAAAGTCTTTTCAGGTGCCTGTCGTAAATATTTTCTTCCACGCAGGAACCGATTATATCCGCATATTGTTTAAGCGCATCGGTGTACTCATTTCCCAATTCGGCGGCTACTTTATAAGCTACGTGAATTAACTGGCGGAAGTTAGAATTGTAATCGGGATGTCCGGGGATATGGCGCAATGTGTCCGCGAATTTTTTACCTGACCATTTGTTAACTTCCTCCACCGACGGAAGTTTAGTGGCGTCAATATCGATAACGTCGGCGTAAGGTGCGCACAGTTCGTCTTTCCGGTTGTATGAACCGGCATAAATCTTTTTGGCCAGCGCCAATGCTTCTCCACCCGCCACAGCAAGGCCGATAACTTCTTCGAGCCAGGTTGTGCCGGCAGTTTTCAGGTGTAATCCTTTATCGTGTTTGTTTATTATTTTTGACATTATCGGATAAATAGAGAATTTGTCACTGCCGGAGTGGACACTCAATTTCAATTCTTCGGGGAGCCCGAATTCTTTTATTGCAAAATCGATCACCAGCACATCTTCTTCAAATTCTTTTTCGAATTGGACTAAATCTCCCACATAATCGACACCTTTATTGAAACGTCCGGTAAATTTCGGAGCAATTGTCTGTGCCGGAACGCCTTTATCTGCCAGCATCTTAAGAATGAAAAGCATCTCGACAGGTGTTTGCGGTGATTCCACTTCATCCATCGATACTTCCGTGATGAAGTTGCCTTCGCCTTTTTCTGTTTTCAGGTAGTTGTAAATGTCGGCTGCTTGCCGGGTTGCAGCTAAAAATTTACGGGCGATATTTCTCAGCAGATCTTCTGTTACACGAAGGGGCTCTTTCATGCCCGGTATATTTAATTCTCCCAACTGTTTTTCGCAGGAAGATAAAAATTCGTTCACCTCATCATCGGAACTTCCTTTCCCGATAAACGATGCAACATCCAGTGTGAAGAAGTCAGCCGATGCAACAAACGGACCTACTGTACCGAGATTGATATGGTCGGCATCAACAAAGTATTTACCGGTGAAATTAAGGTTCTGTACGGCGGAATCGGCCTCTTTTCTAACGTCTTCCGGCTTTGAGTTCACGTAAACGTGCTCCCTGTTCGATTTATTCCATACGGGACTTATGTTAACTCCTTTGCTGTTTGCCTTTAAAATGGCTCTCAACTGTGCTTCTCCCTGATGAGAAAACCGGTCGCCGGTTCCGATACTGAATTTTTCTGGTTTCATGCAGTTATGTTTTTATTTTTTTATTAAAAGTCAAAGAATTTTTTTGCGTTGTGATAGGAGATGTTTTCTACCATTTGTCCCAAAAACTCCATTTCCGATTTGGGCAATAAACCGTTTTCGATATCATTTCCGATAAGGTTGCACAATATACGGCGGAAATATTCGTGACGGGGATAGGAGAGGAAGCTGCGTGAATCGGTCAGCATTCCTACAAACCTGCTCAAAAGGCCCAGGTTTGATAATGAATTCATTTGTGCTTCCATACCTGCTTTTTGGTCCAGAAACCACCATCCGGAGCCGAATTGCATCTTGCCTGCGACGGAGCCGTCCTGGAAGTTTCCTATCATGGTGGCCAGCATATCATTATCCCTCGGATTAAGATTGTAAATAATGGTTTTAGTTAATTTGTTGCTTTTATCCAATTGGTCAAAAAAACGGCTCATGGTCTTTGCAACATTGAAATCACCTATGGAGTCGAAGCCTGTGTCAGGCCCTAGTTGATTAAACAACCGGGTGTTGTTGTTGCGGATAGCTCCGTAATGAAATTGCTGTGTCCAGCCTTTTTCCCAATCCATGACAGCTCCTTCGTAAAGCATTGCCGATTTGAATTTGAGGACTTCTTCTTTCGATAATTCATTTCCGCCATATACTTTATCGAAAATGTTTTCTATTTCCGCCGGTGTGTAGGGTTCGGCATAAAACTCCTCTACTCCGTGGTCGGATAATTTACAGCCGACAGATGCAAAGAAATCGTGACGGTTCCGTAAGGCCTCAATCAAATCGTTGAACTTAAGAATGGTAATCCCCGATATTTCGGATAATTTTTCCAGATAGGTCCTGTATCCGGTCGGCCTCTCAACAGCCATGGCCTTGTCCGGCCGCCAGGTAGGCAGGACTTTAATTCCAAACCCCTCATCCCTTAAAGAGATATGATGCTCCAGCGTATCGGCAGGATCATCGGTAGTGCAAACTACCTCAACGTTGTATTTTTTCATCAGTCCCCGTGCGGAAAATTCGGGTGTCCTGAGCTTTTCCGTACAAATATCATAGATTTTTTTTGCCGTTTTCGGGTTGAGCAACTCGTCCACATCAAAAGCTGTTTTCAGTTCCAGATGAGTCCAGTGATATAGTGGATTACGCATGGTATAGGGTACGGTTTCAGCCCATTTTTCGAATTTTTCCCAATCCGATGTATCTTTACCCGTACAGTAGCGTTCGTCAATTCCGTTGGTCCTCATGGCACGCCATTTATAGTGATCGCCCTCGAGCCATATTTGCCCCAGATTGTCGAATTTCCGGTCGGCAGCAATGTGCGAAGGGTCCAGGTGACAGTGATAATCGATAATCGGTTGTTTCTTTGCGTGTTCATGATACAATTCTCTTGCAGCATCCGTTTGTAACAGAAAATTTTTATGGATAAACTTTTTCATACGGCTATATATTTTTGTTTACGTACACAGTCAATCTCATAAAAGAGATTTGATTTTCCAAAATTAATCATTTATTTTAAGTTGGCAAGGAGGAGATTGATAAAAATTGTATTACTCTTGCCCGTACGCTTTCTTTATTCTGTCCACTTTCTCTTTCCGTTTGCGGGCTTTATAGTTTTGAATAGCGCGGACGGGGTCGGCATCAAATCCGGCTGATCCTTTGCTTTCGCCGGTATAAATTCCTACGCCATAATCTCCCCGGGTATATTGTATCCATTGTGTGACGCTGCGGGCATCGGGCACGGGATTGAATTTCCCGTTGGAATAATCTATCCGGGCTCTGTCTGACTGGCTGTTGCCGGTATTTGTCACGTTAAGATCTATATTTATTTTTGGTTCCGGCGGTAAAGGATGGAGTATGGCAATCCTGTCGAACTTGGTAGGCAATTTTGTGGTTGGTGAGACTTTAAGGACTTCCTGGTTCTGTTGCGGAAGTATCTGGGTGGCTTGTTGATGATGTATCGGTTTCTGTTCGGGCGCACCAAGCGATTGGCGAAGTTTTTTCTTCATTTCGTCGTTGAATTCCTGTGCTTTTAGTTCCGAAACAAAAACTGTAGTTACAAAGCATAAAAGGAAAAGAAACGGTATTTTTGTTATTTGTCTGATGCTAAAGTTCAAGAGTGGTTCTATATTATATTATTCAACTTTCGCAAGTCATATGCTTTAGTCGCATGTGTTATCCGGTAAAACATGCGAAAGTTCAGTTATATTACTGTATAATATAGATGCGGTTTTGTGAAAAACGCTGCACAAAGATTGTTAAATATTTGCCGGGAAGCGTTAAGTTATACAAAGCTGCCCAATCTTTTCGTCGTCCACTACTCTTCCATCGGAAAGCTTCGGGAACCGATGAGGCTGCCGTCGGCAAAAATATCGGCTTTGTATGTTCCGGGCATCAGGAACTCTTCGATATCCCAGTACATGGTAACCGGAATTTCTTCGCCGCCATACTCTACAATTCGCTTAATGGAATATTGAAGGTTACCGTTTTCGTAAGGAAACGTGCTGCCCGGGTTTTTCGTCAACACCCCGCCGTCGGGCGACATAATGCGGACGTAGATGGTCCTTTCGCCGGGTTCGGCCGTAATGTTTTTGGTAATAAGGAACGAAACTACAAACTGCGAACTGCGGCTCAACCGTTTTTGTTCTTTGCCACGATTATTCACTGCTTTTACGTTTATTCCGGTGGCATCGAGCTTGGAAGCGAGGGTCACTTTCTCGCTCAATTGCGCTTTTTCCTGCGAAACTTGATTCAGGGTGCGGCTGGTTTGCTGATATTGTTGTGTGATCTGTTCGTTTTTGGCCTGCAACTCGGTATTTAACCTGTGCAGCGAATCAATTTGCTGAACATAGGATTTGAGAATTTTTCGCAAGGTGGCCAGTTCGTCTTTCAGCCGTTTTATTTCGGCTTTATTCGCGGCATCGGTCATGCGTAACTGTTCCTGTAACCGTTGTACTTTTGCCTGTTCGTTCTCCAGTTTATAAAGCAACGAATCGTTTTGAACACTGAACTTGAACCCTTCGTACTGCATGGAAATGGCTTCGTACTCATCCTCGAGTTCCTGCTTGTCAACGGCAAATTGTCGTTCTATGGTGTTTATCTGTTTGTTTTTACTGACGATATAAACAACAGCAACGGTTAAAACCAGTAATAAAACCCCTATGATGGCGATTAATTGCGGTGTACGTTCTTTGAAATCTATTTTCATGCTATGGAGAGTTTCTTTATTTTGTCGCAAAAATAAGGCTTTTCAAATGAAAAGGCAATTGCTAAAGGATGATTTTTGTAAATTTAAGATTTTGAAAGAGGTTTAACGTTCAATGTTTTTAATTTGTAATTCGTAATTATTTCTTCTTTGTTCGGTTTTCAGCCCGTCTTTTATCCTTTATCTTGTATCTTGTATCTTGTATCTTGTATCTTTATTCTTTATTCTTTATTCTTTGTTCTTTGTTCTTTGTTCTTTGTTCTTTGTTCTTTGTTCTTTGTTCTTTGTTAATCAGAAAATCGATAATTTTGTTTTTGTTGTAAACTCTTCCAGGAAAAGCATCCCTTTGTATGAGTTTCCTTTTTTGTTCAGGCGTGGACTCCAAACGGCGATAGAGTATTTTTCGGGATGCACGGCTACAATGCCTCCACCCACGCCGCTTTTTCCGGGGAGCCCCACTTTGAAGGTAAACTGCCCGGCTTCGTCGTAGAAACCGCAGGTCTGCATGAGCGCATTGGTGCGTTTGGTACGGCTGGGTGACAAAATTCTTTCGCCGGAGTGGGGAACAACTCCGTTGTTGGCAAGAAACAAAAAAGATTCCGATAACTCTTTGCAACTCATCTCGATGGAGCAGATACTGAAATAGAGGTCCATCACTTTTTCTATGTCGTTTTTAATATTTCCGAAAGATTTCATCAGGTTGACCAGCGCGTAATTCCGAAAGCCGGATCTCTTTTCGGAATGTGCGACAATGGGATTGTAATCGATAGCGCTGTTTTTCGAGAGGCTGCGGATAAATGAAAGCACATTTTCCCTGGGAGAAGCAAGCTCATCGGTCAAAATATCGCACACCACAATGGCTCCTGCGTTGATTAACGGATTTCGCGGTATCCCTTTGTCGTATTCCAATTGTACGAGTGAGTTGAAAGGTGTTCCGGCAGGCTCCAGATCCATTCGTTCCCAGATATTGCTTTTCACCCGGGAGTAGGCGAGCACGAACGAAAATACTTTGGCGATACTCTGAATGGAGAACCTGACATCAGAATCGCCGAAAGCAGAATGCTCGCCGTTGACGGTGGTTAAATGTACCCCGAATTGATCGGGGTTAACATGGGCCAGTTCGGGGATATAATCGGCGACATGCCCGACATCTTCAATGTGTTGAAGTTCGTCGTAAATCTCTTGAAAGGTTTTTTCGTAGTTCATAATAAGAATGTTCAACGTTACTGATACTGAATATAAACCGGCCTTGGCCTCAATTTCATGAGTTCTTCCGGTGCCAGCATGTGATGCGGAAATTGTTTCACATCGTTTTTATAGAAAAGTTTGAACCCTGTAAACTGAACCGGCTTCGGACGAATAAACCTTTCGTATGTGCTGTATTTAAGTTCGGGACGTCCAAAACCGTCCATATTGATTACGATTTGCACTTCGGGCCGGAGCCTGATGTCCTTGTAATTGGTCAGCATCCCTTTCGTAAAACGATGAATAACCAATATTTTAGGGGGGAGATTATTCTTCCTGACAAGTTCAGCCAGGTATTCCGAACAAAAATTAATCTCTTTTGCATCGTAGGTTCCTATTTTCTTACCGGGAGGCGTGCCGTCTTTCATCGAAAATTCGGGATCGATTCCCAGATGTACGTGCGGCATCAGAAGGTATTTCTCCAATTGAGGAATTTCCTCTTCAACCGTACTTAATCCTACCTGGACATCCAGAAAAACCAGTGCTTTGCGCATCTTGGCAATGGCCAGTGCCGAATCAATCTGATGCGCGGGCATCCGGAATCTCCACTTTCCGTCTTTCATTGCGTTTCCTTGTGCCACAACGGCAATGTAATGAATGGCCGGTAAAACCGGAGTGTTCGGATCGGCTGCTTTCCACGCTTCCACTTCCTTATCCAGCCGGCGCCAAACTTCATCGGGAGGATATTCTCCCAAAACTCCCATGTTTTTCGAATACAAGTTTCCATAATACGCCACTATCCGATTATAAGGCAGAACAGCGCCCTCGAGTGGTAATGGCTGGTCCGGGACAGGCCATAGCCCGGTTGTATCATCATTGGCAATATATTGTAATAAAACGTCGTATCCGGCTTGATCCACCGGTTTACGAATTTTTACCTCTTCTTTTTTTATGTTTTCTTCGGAAGAAGGAGTGGAGTCATTACCCGACTTGCCATTGCAGGCTACCATGCCGCAAAATAAGGCAAAAATAACCGGAAACTGTAATTTTCTCATTCAGTAATGATTTGCTGCACAAATATACTCAGAAACTGTCTAAATCTCTTACAAAAGAAGTAAATAAAAGATCTTCGCCTTCAAAAAGTCACTTTTTTCTCCTGAAAACAAAGCACCCGGCTTCCGAAGGATGATCTTGTGCATAATCATCCGGTTTTTCATTTTTCAGAAGATTTACAATCATAAAATCGCCAATGGCGGCAACGATAAAGAAAATTCCGAAAAGCGTAACCGGATAGTTCTCAACAGCAATACCGGCAATGCCCGGTACGAATCCCAGAAAAATGGCCGGAGTTACGGCACCCAGCAGATAATGTTTGATTTTAAGCGGTTCGGTGCAGTGGCAGTAAGGCGTAAGCAATTTCCACAACACACCGAAACGGATGGATTTGAATCCTTTTTTTGCAAAAAGTGCCCAGGTGATGCCGTGAATGAGCTCGTGCAAAACAATTCCGATAACCATCGCAGCAGTAAACAGAAGAAAACCCATTGCGATTTTTGCCGGCGAAATCCCATTCCTGAAGTATTCGAATAAATCGGATAATCCTTTATCATGTATTAAAACATAAGGAACGGTAAAAACCAAAAAAACAGGGATCGTAATAATCAGACCTACCCGGCTGGCTTTCTCTATACTGATAGTTTTTAGTACTTTTTCGTAATCAGGTTCGTGAAACATTGTAAATAAGTGCAAAACAAAAACAGCGGTTTTCTAAAAACCGCTGTTTTTAATTTATCATCAATGGGTTTAATCGTTCATTGAAATCAGAAACTCTTCGTTGTTCGACGTCCTTTTCAACCGGTTGAGCAGGAATTCCATTGCTTCCGCCGAATTCATGTCCGACAAGAAATTACGCAATACCCACATGCGGTTAAGCGTCTCTTCCGAAAGCAACAGATCGTCGCGGCGGGTACTGGAAGCAATAATGTCCACTGCGGGGAAAACTCGTTTGTTGGACAGTTTCCTGTCGAGTTGGAGTTCCATATTGCCCGTTCCCTTGAACTCTTCGAAAATAACATCGTCCATTTTTGAGCCGGTTTCCGTAAGGGCGGTAGCAATAATGGTCAGCGATCCGCCGTTTTCGATATTTCTTGCCGCTCCGAAAAAGCGTTTGGGTTTTTGCAATGCGTTGGCATCCACACCGCCCGACAGAACTTTTCCCGATGCCGGCTGAACCGTATTGTAAGCCCGCGCAAGACGTGTGATGGAGTCGAGCAGAATGACAACATCGTGTCCGCACTCCACTAAACGGCGTGCTTTGTTGAGTACGATATCGGCAATTTTCACATGGCGTTCCGCCGGTTCGTCAAATGTAGAAGCAATGACTTCCGCGTTAACGCTGCGCTCCATATCGGTAACCTCTTCGGGGCGTTCGTCGATGAGCAGGATAATCATATACACTTCGGGATGATTGGCGGCAATAGCGTTGGCAATATCCTTGAGCAGCATTGTTTTACCCGTTTTGGGTTGGGCGACAATCAGCCCGCGTTGCCCCTTGCCGATAGGCGAGAACAGATCTACTATCCTGCATGACAAATTATCGTTATACCCTTTGGTCAGGTTGAATTTCTGATTCGGGAACAACGGCTTCAGGTGGTCGAAAGGTACACGGTCGCGCACTTCTTCAGGCTTCCTGCCGTTTATTTTGTCCACTTTTACCAAGGGGAAGAATTTCTCTCCTTCTTTTGGCGGGCGGATCGGGCCTTCCACCACATCACCTGTTTTCAAGCCAAACAGACGGATTTGAGACTGGGAAACGTAAATGTCGTCCGGTGAAGACATATAGTTATAATCCGACGAACGCAAGAACCCGTAACCATCGGCCATTATCTCCAGTACACCCGAGGCATTTAGAATTCCTTCGAATTCGTAAGCCGGTTCTTTTTGCTGTACTGCGTTTTGTGGCTGGTTGACATTTCTGCTCTGTTGCGGCTGCTGCTGGCGGGGTTGTATGGGAGCCGGGCTGATAAGTTCCTGCAAAAGGGATGTTTTCTTTTCAATAACAACAGGTTTTTCAATCGCTTCTGCTTCGGGAGCATTTTCTATGGGTTCTTCGGGCACTACCGGCGGTAAAGTTATGGGCGGGACCTGTGTGGTCTTTTCTCTTTCGCGGTGCTTGGTTGAGCGGAAGACAAGCTGTGTCGGTTTAACCGGAGGAGCAGGAGGAGCAGGAGCTGCTTCAACTTTAGGTTGCTCCACCGGAGCGCTTTCCGTCACAACAGTATCGGGAATAATTGCAGGATGCACGGGCACTACTGGTGTTTGTGGTTTTGGTTCCTGCTTTTTAACTTCATACGGTTTGTTTGTACCTTGGACCTGCTTATTGTTTTGAACAGGACCCTCCTTTGGAGGTTGAATTACTTTTTTTACTTCTTGTTTCGGTATGTTTTGCTCTTTATCCTTTATTTCCTTCTTTACTTCCTTTATTTCCTTTACTTCCGTTACAGGCTTTTGCTCTTTATCTGCAGGGCGGCTTGTTTCAGGTTTAGGCTCTTGCTTTTGCGGGTTGCTTTTGTTTTCAAATTGTTTTTTCCCGTTATTAGGCTTGGGATGTTGGGCTGTGCTCAGATTTTTTGTTCCGGCAATAGCTTGCTCATCAAGGATTTTGTAAATTAACTCTTCTTTTTTATAAGCGTCGGGCCTTCTTATACCCATTTCTTTGGCAAGAGCTCGTAATTCTGTGGTTAGCTTTTCGTTAAGCTCAATAATGTTATAAGCCATTTAATTATTTGTTAAAAAAAACGTTTAGGTTTTATATCTTATGTTTGAAACTGAGTTTAATATATAATGTTTGATGGAAACAAGGTTATTCCGAACAATGATCAAAAAACTCAATATGGTTTTATTTTGAAATTTTGAGTGAATATCAGTAGAATGTATTCACCTATCTTTGAAGAATCTGGTGCAAAGGTAATGCTTTTTTTGAAAATAAACTGAAAAAAGGAAATATATTTTATAAAAAATCCCGTTGATCTGTTTGTCAACGGGAAATAGTGTTTCAATTCATCTGCATATTCAGTTTATTGGATGCCTCTTTTCGGCGTTCTATTTCATTCTTAAACAAAAGCGACCGGCGTCTTTCCAGAGAATCGTTTGTGGTTGATTGCCGGAACAAATCGGACGCGATGGTTGCCCATTCGTAAGCGCTGTCCATATCATCGAGCATCTCGTAACCCAATGCTATATTGTGGGCGGCTTTCGCCTGATTGAGTTTTCTTTTTTCTGCCGTATAGGATTCTTTCCATTTCTCAATGGCATCGGACCACTGATTACCCTTGGCAAACATTTCTCCTTCACGCATCTTTGAACTCATTTGCGTGTAATACCACCTGTCCTGATTCTCCCAGTGGGGCGAAAATACGTTTGTCATTTTTTCTGCCGCGAATACGGCAAGTTGTTTCATCGCTTCTTCTTGTGTAGGGATAATTAACTCGGCGTAAGCACGGTCATCACGAATATCATAGCCTTCCCATTTCATACTGTCGGTGAACTGAACTACGGGAATTTTTCCTTCCATCGATGGAAGATATACACGAATTACTGAATGTACTTTACCGGTCATACTGGCATAAGTGTAACCTTCCTGCTGGAAAAAATCAGTCCGGTCAGTCTGCAGGATCAGTTTGTCAAGCGATATTATGGCATCTGTGGAGGTTGTATTCCGCAGTTCACTCATTGTTTCGGGTGAGATGGGAACCTCCTGCCAAAAATCATTATCGGTCCTCAGCGGTTTCTGATAATATTTAACGGCATCGAAATACTTTTCTTCACCCAGGAACTGGGATAACGCTTCGGTGTAAAAGATGGCTACACTGTCGGAAGATGCTTTGACCCTGTCGATTTGGCTTTTTCCTAATCTTTTAATGTTATGCCCGATTTCATCGGGTTGCTGAACCACGTTGTTCACCACCAATACCGATTTCACTTCCGTGGGAAGAGTTACCTGCGCCGGTTCGCGTGTTTCAATAGACATATACTGAATACCGGCACAACTGCTGAAAAACAGCATGGAAAATAGCGCTATAGCAAAGAAAGATAGTCTTCTCATAGATGCAATTGGTCTAAATGTGTTGAGAGTTTATGAGGCAAAATTACGAATTTATTTATACAGTTTCTCAAAAATTCGAATGTTTATGCATATCCGTTTATTTGATGCAAAAGAGAAGAATTGGTTTAATGGCGTCCGTTTCAACATTAAATTTTACACAAAAAACTGTTTTTTGTGCAGTTTCTTCGATAGTTGTTTAAAATTTTGTTGGTGAAGCTGAATTCTTTGCGTAAATTTGCCGTCTCCAAAAAGAACATAAATAAACTATAAGAAATGACATTTAACATTATTGTGTTGGCCAAGCAGGTTCCCGATACGCGCAACGTCGGGAAGGATGCAATGAAAGCCGACGGAACAGTTAACAGAGGGGCACTGCCGGCTATTTTCAATCCGGAGGATCTGAATGCATTGGAGCAAGCCCTGGGAATCAAAGATCAATATCCGGGAACAAAGATTACCGTGCTGACTATGGGTCCTGCCCGCGCTGCAGAGATCTTGCGCGAAGGGTTATTCAGAGGTGCCGACGATGGTGTCCTGCTTACCGACCGTGCTTTTGCCGGAGCCGACACATTGGCAACATCTTATGCTTTGGCAATGGCCGTTAAAAAGATAGGTGATTTCGACATTATTATCTCCGGCCGGCAAGCCATCGATGGAGATACGGCGCAGGTTGGCCCGCAGGTAGCGGAAAAGCTTGGGATTCCTCAAGTTACGTATGCCGAGGCAATCGAGAGCATCGACAGGAAGAGAGCCCGCGTGAAACGTCGCCTCGAAAATGGGGTAGAGGTGGTAGAATCCCCTCTGCCGTTGCTGGTTACCGTAAACGGGTCGGCCAGAACCTGTCGCCCGCGGAATGCCAAGTTCCTGCAAAAGTATAAACACGCCAAAACCGTTACCGAGCGGCAGGTGGAAAACCTCGATTACATCGATTTGTACAGTTCGCGCCCTTATCTGAATTTAACGGAATGGAGTGTTGCCGACGTGAATGCAGACCCTGTTCAATGCGGATTATCGGGCTCACCCACCAAGGTGAAGAAAATTGAGAACGTGGTATTTCAGGCCAAGGAGAGCAAACGCCTGACCGATGACGATACCGAACTGGAAGATTTGATAAAAGAATTAATTGCTAATCACACCATTGGTTAATATGCCGGTGGGCCAATGTCTTAATATTGGCAACTTATCACATTATATATAATTATGAATAACGTATTCGTTTACCTCGAAATAGAAGACGGCACGGTTGCAGAAGTGAGTCTGGAACTACTTACCAAAGGACGCACTCTCGCCAACCAACTGGGTTGCAAACTCGAAGCAATAGCTGCTGGAGCCAAACTCGACACCATTGAGAAACAAGTTTTTCCATACGGTGCAGATGTAATCCATGTTTTTAAAGACAAACGCCTGTCGCCATACACCACCTTACCGCATACATCCATTCTGGTGAACCTGTTTAAAAAAGAAAAACCGCAGATCTGCCTGATGGGGGCAACCATCATCGGCCGCGATCTGGGTCCACGTGTGTCGTCGGCACTTGGCAGCGGCTTAACGGCCGATTGTACATCGCTCGAGATTGGCAGTCACGAAGAGAAAAAAGCAGGAAAGGTGTATGAAAACCTGCTTTATCAGATCCGTCCCGCTTTCGGTGGAAATATTGTGGCGTGGATCATCAATCCCGATTGCCGCCCGCAGATGGCAACCGTTCGCGAAGGTGTGATGAAAAAAGAAATTACCGATCCGAACTACAAAGGAGAGGTCGTGGAGCACGAGGTGAAAAACTATGTTTCTCCGGGTGATTTTGTCGTTTCCATCATCGATCGCCACCTGGAAAAATCGAAAGTGAACATCAAGAATTCGCCCATCATCGTTTCCGGCGGATACGGTGTGGGTTCGAAAGAAAATTTCCAGCTGCTGTACGATTTGGCAAACGTTTTGGGAGCCGAGGTGGGAGCATCACGCGCCGCCGTAGATGCCGGATTTGCAGAGCATGAGCGCCAAATCGGGCAAACAGGCGTTACCGTTCGCCCCAAACTGTATATCGCTTGCGGTATTTCGGGACAAATCCAGCACATTGCCGGAATGCAGGAAAGTTCGCTGATTATCTCCATCAACAACGACCCTGGTGCGCCCATCAACACCATTGCCGATTACGTCATCACCGGCGATATCGAAAAGGTGATCCCGAAACTGATTAAGTATTATAAGAAAAATTCAAAATAAGGAGTTATGAGTGCTTCTAACTTCTCAAAATTAAAAAGACAATGGCAAATTTTTATACCGACACACCGCAATTCAGGCACTATCTGAATCATCCGTTGATGAAGCGGATTGTGGAACTCAAAGAGAGAAACTACACGGATAAACATACCTACGATTACGCTCCTATGGATTTTGAAGATGCAATGGACAGCTACGACAAAATTCTGGAAGTAGTGGGCGAGATCTGTGGCGATATTATCGAACCGAATGCCGAAACGGTTGACCACAGCGGGCCGACTGTTGCTGACGGACGAGTGACGTATGCTTCGCCCACACAAGAGAACCTTGATGCCCTGAACAAAGCTGAACTGATGGGAATGGCTTTCCCGAGACGATTTGGAGGATTGAATTTTCCTATGGTGCCGTACATGATATCGGCCGATATTGTGAGCCGGGCGGATGCCAGTTTCCAGAATATCTGGATGTTGCAGGATTGCGGCGAGACGATCTACGAATTTGCCTCGGACGAGCAAAAAAACGAGTATCTGCCGAGGGTTGCCAGAGGTGAGACCATGTCTATGGACCTGACGGAACCCGATGCCGGATCGGATTTGCAAGCCGTGATGCTGAAAGCGTCGTACAACGAGAAAGAAGGCCAATGGTACCTGAACGGAGTGAAACGATTTATCACCAACGGCGATGCCGATATCCACCTGGTACTTGCCCGTTCGGAAGAAGGGACAAAAGATGCCCGTGGCTTATCGATGTATGTTTACGACAAAAACAGCGGAGGAGTTACCGTTCGCCGTATCGAAAATAAAATGGGCATAAAAGGGGCGCCAACCTGCGAACTGGTATTTAAAAATGCCAAAGCCGAGTTGGTCGGTTCACGCCGGATGGGACTGATCAAATATGTAATGTCGCTGATGAACGGCGCCCGTCTTGGAATCATGGCACAATCGGTTGGAATATCCGAAGCGGCTTGTCGCGAAGCGTACGACTATGCGCTGGAACGCCGCCAGTTTGGAAAAGCCATCATTGAGATGCCGCCCGTTTTTGAAATGCTTGCTAATATGCGTGCTAAAACCGATGCGTCACGCGCGATACTTTACGAAACGTGTCGCTTCGTAGATATGTACAAGATTCTGGAAGATATTTCCAGGGAACGCAAACTTACTCCCGAAGAGCGCGACGAAATGAAATACTACTCGCGCCTGGCAGATGCTTTCACGCCGCTTGGAAAAGGGATGACCAGCGAATACGCCAATCAGAACGCTTATGATGCCATTCAGATACACGGCGGATCGGGATATATGAAAGATTACAAATGCGAACGTTTGTATCGTGATGCCCGCATTACCAATATTTACGAGGGTACTACGCAACTGCAGGTTGTTGCCGCTATCCGCCACGTCACCACGGGAACGTACCTGAACCGGATTAGGGAGTATGAGGCCATGCCTGTATTGCCGGAATTGGAACCGCTGAAACGCACACTGTCGAAAATGGCGCAGATGTACGAAAAGTTGGCCGAAATAGTTACGGCACCCAAGGACGAAGAGTACCTCGATTTCCATGCGCGTCGTCTGGTTGAAAGTGCCGGGCACGTGATTATGGGACACCTCCTGTTGCAGGATGCCAACAAAGAGCCCGAAATGTTCCGCCGGAGTGCCGAGGTTTATATCCACTACGGACAAGTTGAGGTGGTGAAGAATTATAACTTCGTTACCAAATCACGGATAGAGGACCTGGGGTATTACAAACCGGTTTTAAGCGAATAAAAGTTATTTTTCAGATAGTCGCAAAGGCGAAAAGATTAAGAGCTTTTCGCCTTTTTTTTTAACATTCAATTCTTGTCTATTACAAAAATTATAATTTTCTTTGTCAACGAACATGAATTAATTATTTGCCTATCGGAATGACATTACTCAACTAATTTAAAATAAACCGTTTAATAGTTAAAGTAATGGAAGTTCTTTTGTCGATGTCCGACGAGGAGTTGGTCGTTTTGTATGCCGAAGGCAATAATTGCGCATTTGAAGTTCTTCTCTCCCGGCACAAACAATCTCTTTTCAGTTACATTTTGTATATGGTCCGCAATCGCGACCTGGCTGACGATATTTTCCAGGATACGTTCATCAAAGCTATTTTCACAATAAAGCAAGGCAGATATACCGAGAGCGGTAAATTCCGTGCCTGGATCACGCGCATTGCACACAATTTAATGGTCGATTATTTTCGCCAGGAGCGGAACGAAAACACGGTTTCGAACGATGAATACGAGTTTGACCTGTTGAATAACTCCGGGCTTTGTGAGGATAATATTGAGGCGACTATGGTGAAAGCCCAGGTGTTTGACGATGTGAAAAAACTGGTTGAATGCTTGCCCGAATCGCAACGCGAAGTGTTGAATATGCGTTATTATCAGGAACTGAGTTTTAAGGAGATTGCCGATAAAACCGGTGTGAGCATCAATACCGCTTTAGGCAGGATGCGGTACGCTATTTTGAATATGCGCAAAATGGCAGACGACAACCGAATGATGTTATCGATGAGTTAAGGGGACCTTTTGGGAAATGTACACAAACAAAAAAGACCGGATTTAAAGCCGGTCTTTCTGTTTTAGGAAGGAGTTCCAAGTATTCCTATACACAACTGTATGCTTCAACTTATCTTGTAGAATTTGTCTTCAGATTGTTCAAACGGTAAAGTTCAATTTCGAAATGTATGCATTATACTTCAAAACGTGAATACAGCCTAAGGCGTCAGAAACAGTGTGAAACCATAAATGCAACCCTAAGTTGTTGATTTGCGTCTCTCTGAAATGGTGGTATCAAAAATCAGCAAATAGCGTCTTCAAACTTCGAAGCATAAAAAGAAAATCGGCCAACATGGAATGGTATTACCAAAAACCGGTCTCTTGTTCCGTCTTTTGTAAAACGGTACTTTCGAAAGATCCGAAAAACGCAGCCGACGCCTGTTTGTTTTACAAACCCGGGAACTTCATCCCGAACATCGCCTGTTTAGATTCTGCAAAATCATTTATCGTGCCTGTGCTCTGCTTTGCGTTCTCTCCGGATTCGTTGAGAATCTTTTGAGTTGCTCTGTAGAAAGCTCGGTAAAAGGTTTAGAATACAAGGATTACGATCGGGTTTCGTTGTAAAAACATTCTTTTTAGGGAAAGCCTTTATCGGGGAAATGTTACAGGTTGTGTCGAATTGTGGTACTTCACATCCTGCCGATCCTAATCTTTTTATTGTGTACAAAATGCCAAAGAACTCCTTTTATCTATAGTACGATTTCCGTACTGATTTTTTTCCCTTTCTTTAAGTATTGCAAACTTACATAAAAAAACTATTTTTTTATACGCCGTCCGATAAAAATCGAGACCCCAACTGTTCTACAGATAATTAACGTGCTCAAAGGCACAA
>MKTD01000044.1 GCA_001898165.1 Bacteroidia bacterium 43-41 | reverse complement strand
AAAGTCAATAGCTCAAAATGATAAAAATATTTCTGCCGTATTTATGTACGGGTCATTTACCAAAAATGAAGGGGACAAATATTCAGATATTGAATTCTACATCTTCTTGAAGGATAAAGAAAAATTTTCCGCTGAAAATTGGGTAAGCCAAATTCATCCATTGGCATTATATTTTACCAACGAGTATGGAAGTGAAGTTGCCATTTTTGAAAATATGATAAGGGGGGAGTTTCATTTTTTGACAAACGACCAAATGGAAGTTATCAAATCGTGGGACGGTTTGGTAGAGTTTAGCGACTTTGACAAGATGATTTTAGTAGATAAAGAAGTTTTATTGACTAACACGCTCAAAGAAATAAAAACTAAAGTACCTGATCGAACAACAAATGAAAATATCCTGTGGTTGAGCCAATCATTGTTGAATGTTTTACTTACAACAAGCAACTTAATTAAACGACAGGAATTTGCTCACGCTTACCAAAGCTTATCAAATGTTCAAAAATATTTACTTTGGTTAATAAGAATTGAAACATACCAAACCAAACATTGGGAAAGTCCAACAAAAGGCTTGGAAAAAGACATAGACCCAGATTGGTATTCGTTATTTCAGCAGACAACATCAGAATTAGATCCGACAGATATTAAAACAGCTTTCAAGAAGACATTAACATTGACTGAAAAACTTTTTGATAATCTTGGAGTTGAAGCAAAATTAAAGGGGGTATTAAGGAGAATTGAATAAAAAAACTCCCGCCAACATTGTATAAGCGTAATGCGGGCGAAGTGGCTAAAATTTAGTATTTTGGCATCTATCAAAGTTCGTGCTGGCGGACAGTGTATTGCTCCGAAAACCCGCACTACGCTTATACTTGACCGTTAGCGGTCAGCTAAAAAGACATCACGACAGACAATGAAAATAGATAACATAAAACCGTTTGACGGGCAACATTGCGAAACGACAGCGACAGGAACTTTGCTGTTACAACTCGGAATTGAACTTTCCGAACCCATGCTTTTTGGTTTAGGCGAGGGACTTGGTTTCATCTTTTGGAATATGAAATCAATGAATTTCCCTTTCATTGGTGGACGTGTAAAACCAGACGTTTTAACTGAAAACATTGCAAGAAATCTAAACCTTGAATTGACAATTAAGGAAACCGATTCAACTCAAAAGGCTTGGGAGGGCGTAAAAGAACTAATTGACAAAGGACAAGCAGTCGGCTTAAAATTAGACTGTTTCCATTTACAATATTTTTCAAGACCATTCCACTTTGCAGGGCATTATGCCGCAATCTATGGTTACGACAATGAAAATGCTTTTTTAGTTGACACCAGACAACAAGGTGGACAGGTAAAAACAAGTTTGAAAAGTTTGGCGTTGGCAAGAGCAGAAAAGGGACCAATGTCATCTAAAAATTTGTATTACACTTTGCGTAAAACGGACAAACGATATGACTTGAAAACTGCGACACTTAATGCAATTAGAAATAATGCAAGCGAACACCTCAATCCACCCATTACAAATATTGGATACAAAGGAATTTTAAAAACAGGCTCTGAAATAATCAAATGGTTCAAATCAAGTAAAGACATTGAAAATGACTTTAAAACAACTGCAATGCTTATGGAGAAAGCAGGAACAGGCGGTGCTTTATTTAGAAACTTATACCGAGACTATTTAAAAGAAAGTTATGACTTGTTAAAACTTGACAAATTAAAAGTAGGATACGAAGCATTTGTAGAAATTGCTGAACTTTGGACTTCGGTTTCAGGGCTGTTTGAAAAAGTGAGCCAAACAAAAGACTTTAAGTATATTGAACAAGCATCAGAAATTTTAAAAACAATATCAGACAAAGAAAAAAAGACAATGGAAATATTGGTGACAATATAGCCGAACCGCTAACAGCACATTTGCAATAGGCGGGGCTTCGTGCCTCGCAGACAGTTTTACGGTAGCAAAAAACTTTGTTCCCACATCAACATTAGTGGTAAAAAGCCCGCCCATCGCAAATCTGCAAACCGTTAGCAGTCACCCTAAAAACGACATACGAATGCATAATACAGATTTAAACAAAGTAGTATTCCACTCAAAAGAAGATATGGCAGGCGGCTATAACCTTCAAAAGGGCGAACATATCTTAAGGTCTGACACAAAATCAAATTATGCAGACATCAATGAAGTTTTAGAGCTCTACAACATTAAAAAGTACATTGACAACGACATATTTTTAAAAAGTTGGACGCAAGACGATATTAATAATTTCAAACTAAAAGCAACAGAATACGGCAAAGTGGTCGGACAATTTATGGCCACCATAGATGATAGTAATGTTTTGAATTTTTATAATAATACTCTGAGAAATTATATCCATTCATTTTGGGAGTTAGTTAATAATCAAAGTATTTTTAAACGCATTTCAAAAGCTAACTTTAGTAGCCTTTTAACAAATGAGCCTCACTTAATTCACGAAATTTTAACCCATAAAAAAATAGTTGAGCACTACGACTTAGAAATTAAAAACTTCCTTATGACATATTCGAAATCTGCTGAAATATTACTTTCATTTTATGAGGTAAAAGACGACTTCGGTAAAAAACAAAAATATCTACCCAATAGCCTGTCCGTGGAAGAAAAGGAAGCTGTTATTTCAAATTATCTAGATTCTGCTGAAGTAAATTATAATTACATTGATCTTATTCAAAATGCAAGAAATAGGAATGACTTTAAAATATCTGACAAAACTCGATTAAAAGCAAAACGCTTACATAAAAGTGAAACTGAAAAATTCTTTGCAGGAAATAAAGGGATGAGATATGGTGTTTCGGTTAGCTTTCCTGAAAATGCCAGTAAGATTAAAGATGGAATTATTGACGATGATTTTATAGTCAACTATACTTACAGCCTTGATTTTATCAAGCAAAATAATGACCCCTATTCACTATATCTAAATTTTATTATTCTGTTTGAATATCTCGACCTTCAACATAGAATTAATTTCGTTAGCAAGAAAAATAAAATGGGGGTGTTTGAACGGTTTATGGGTGTTCATTCCAAGAATGAGTATAGAGTTGGCACTGAATTCAATTTAATGGAAATGACTTCTCAATTACAGTTAGTAGGATACAATAAAGTACTAAGTGATATTGGTCTGTCATTGGAAAACATTTTACATCAGGTTTTCACTTCGTCTTTCCAAGAAAAATATGAATTTGCAGAAAATGCTCATTTTTCAATCCCATCAGCTTCAACATACTTTGAAAAAGTTAGATTATTAGCTCCTGAATTTGAGTCAGTACTGAAACAGTTTAAACTTTTTGTTGAAGATGGTATTATTGACTTTGAGCTTTTGCAAATCTCATCAAACCCAACAGCAATAAAAGATATCCCTAGCTTAAATAAAAACAAGTATATACACTTAAACGAGAACAATAAAGAAATAGTAGGTTGCGTAAATTTATTCTTCTCCGACCAAACTTTATTGGCATATGTTGAACCATTCAGAGAAAAAAACTATCACACTTTTTTTGATTTGCTTGCGAATGAACAAGTAAAATTTGGTAATTATGAAGAGCATCAAAAACCTGCGTTAAATTATCTCATAGAACAGGGATTTATTTTAATTGACAGTAATGATTTTGTTCAAATCACAAATCCAGCGAGAATAATAATTCTAAAAGACCTGTTTGATAATGAAGTTGCTTCATTTTATCGATATTCCTTTGAATTAAGGCAAGAGGCCGCTAAAATGGAAAGTGAAAATATGATTTTCTTCGACAGCTCTTTGTTTTCAAAACCCGAACAAGCTTATTTCAATTTTTTCTTGAATAAAAGTGATTTTACAAATGGACTAGACTTAAGAAATAGTTACCTACACGGGACACAAGCTAAGCCTGACGAAATTCAAAAACACGAATACGCATATTTTTCCTATTTAAAACTACTAATATTGACATTTTTAAAAATTGAGGACGACTTGATGATTTATAAAGCTGTTAAAGACAGAATATGAAAGGGCGAACTGCTAACAGGCGTTTGGCTCAATGGCGGGTGACGTGGTTAATTGAACATTCTACCTCGCATCAACTTTTGTGGTGTATTGACAGTATTGTGCTCCGAAATCCGCCACTGCGCCAAGCGCCAAACCGTTATTTGCCATTTGGTGAAATACTGTCGAATAATTTGGTAGAGTGATAAGAAATTAAAATTTGTAGTACAATACAGGATATAAGTAGTAAAATGGATACAGAAGGAACTATACAAAAAAACAGAATGAGTTTGATTTTAAAGAAATTTGTCTATTTTCCAGTAATTAGCCTTTGCTTTTGTAGTTGTACTCAAGACAAATCCAAAAACAAAAATATGAATCAGGATAATATTTCAAAGACCATTATTGCAATGGAGAAAACAGCATTGGAAGAATTGAATAGAGGAAATCCTTCTGGTTATTTGAAAATTTACGCAAAGGATATTACCTATTTTGACCCTTTTAAGGAAAAACGATTCGATGGATTAAAAAAGGTACAGATATTTTATAACAGTTTGCAGGGAAGTGTTTATGTAGAGCATTACGAAATGATTGACCCTGTAGTACAAGTATCTGACGAAATAGCTATATTGAGTTATAATTTAGTATCACATATCGGGAACGAGGTATTTCGTGAGAAATGTACAGAAGTTTACAGACAAGAATCTGATAAACAATGGAAAATCATCCATAGTCACTGGTCATTAGTTCAACCGGCAAACGGGAAAGAATAAAAACGAATGGCTAACATAGCCTCGTCCGTTAGCAGACAGTTTGCCAAAACACTGCAAAAAATCAAATGGAAGAAAATAAAGAATTGGATTTAAGTGCAATAAGAACTTTTAATGGAGGTGCAATAATTCTTTACTATGAACCGACAAATGAAGAAAATGAACAACGAAAAACAGACAATTCACGAATTTGACTTGAATATTATTTATGATTTTTTTTCAGAAACAGAACGTCAGGGACCCGGAAGTTCCGAAGAAACGCTTAAAGCATTGGGTTTTATAGACGGTCTGACTGGAAAATCCAAAATTGCCGATATCGGTTGCGGAACAGGTGGTCAAACAATGGTATTAGGACAAAACACACCGTGTGAAATTATCGGTATTGATGTTTGGCCCGACTTTATCAATCAATTCAACCAAAATGCCCGAAACAAAAATCTTCAGGACAGAGTGAAAGGCATTGTCGGCAATATGGAAAATCTTCCGTTCCAAGAGGAAGAATTAGACTTGATTTGGTCGGAAGGTGCAATTTATAACATTGGATTTGAGCGTGGACTGAACGAGTGGCGGAAATTTCTGAAACAGGACGGATATATCGCAGTTACAGAAAATACTTGGTTTACCGAAGAGCGACCTGCCGAAATTCAGGAATTTTGGCAAAAAATCTATTCTGAAATAGATACAATCCCGAATAAGGTTGCTCAAATGCAAAAAGCAGGTTATCTTCCGGTTGCTACTTATATCTTGCCCGAAACTATCTGGATAGACTATTATACTTGGCAAACATTGAGGCGGAAATCCTTTCTGAAAAAATATAACGGCGACAAAACCATAGAAGAATTTATCGCTTCCATGCGTTATGAGGCAGACCTATATTACAAATATAAAGCATATTATGGCTATATGTTTTATATAGGAAAGAAGATTTAAAGTATAATGAAATCAGCCGTAAATATGCAATTCCTTTCGTGTGTGAGTTTTTACGCACGAAAGGTTTTTTGCTTATTCTTTTTTTGTCTTCATTTTCCTTGTCGTTCTTATGATACAATTCAATGAATGTAATTTTTTGCTCGTCAGGATGGATATTTTGGAGCATACTGACCCCCTATTCCGGGCATACTGACCCCCCCTGGAAATCAGGTTTAACAGGTATGTTTTAACTGACAT
>MKTD01000043.1 GCA_001898165.1 Bacteroidia bacterium 43-41 | reverse complement strand
TAGGCATAGCCCCAAAGAACATGACCACCACCAAAGGTGGTGGATTTTTAAATTGAATTAAATACTTGTTGACGGGCATAATCGCCATCAACCTTATCTTCAAAAATAATATTGATTACCGATAGCCCGAATAAGCTGGTAGAACGAATATCGGTCTTTTTTTGAACCGAGTTCATTACAACCTCTATCGGTATGGTGATGAATTTTTCTACCTCTTCTGCACTGCGCCCTTGCCACTGTGTAATAATGGTTACTTTGGTGTTGGTAATATCGGGGAAAGCATCAATCGGTGTTTGTTTCACTGCATACACTCCTAATAAGACGATAAGCAGTGTACAAAAAAATATGAAAAACTTATTTTTTAATGAAAATGATATAATGTTGTCAATAAAACGATTCATAAGATTTCTTGATTAATTTGCCGAAAGGGCGTTATAAATTAAAATGCCATTTTTATTAACGATTCGTTCATTTTCGGCTAATCCGGTAGAGATGGCAGCATAATTTCCCGAAATGGTTTTAACTGTTATTTCTTTTAGGATGAATTCCCTATCAGGTTTTATGACTACTACATATTGCTTATTATTGTCAAAAATGATAGCATTTTTAGGTATACATAGCTCCTGTTTAGATTCAAGTTGTGTATTAACGGTTTCTATTTGAGCATACATTCCCGGTTTTAACTTGTAATCAGGATTTGTCAGCTTCATTCGCACCTGCATGGTTTTACTTTCAGGATCGAGTATGTTGTATATTTTTTCGATTCGGGTTTCCCATACTTCATTCGGATAAGCAGATACTTTTATTTGAGCAGGATTATTCAACTTTATTTTACTTATATCGCTTTCATAAACATTTGCTATTACCCAAACTTCATCTAAGCCGGATATTGTAAATACTTCGGAACTGTTGTCGGAACGCAATTGCATTTCTCGATTGATGTTTTTTTTAACCACAAAACCCGATACGGGTGATTTTAACGAGTATAAAGAATTATCGGATATGTTGTAAATAGAAATTATCTCTTTGATTTTATTCAGTTGACCTTTTGCATTGTCCAATTCCTTTTGAGCAACCAATACTTCCTTTTCTGAACTTAATCCCGAACTTGCCATATCGGTGGCAACATCAAAATTTTTCTTTGCTACGTCAAGATTTGTTTTTGCTTCAATTTCCTGTTGTTGATAATCGGCTATTTCGCTGCTTCGTATGGTTGCCAGTAATACACCCTTTTGTACGTAATCGCCTAATTCGGCATGTACTTCTACCACATTGCCCCCAAACAACGGAAAAACTTCTACAACTTTATCCTGAACAAAGGAGACTTGTCCGCTGAGATTCAATGGTGTGTTTATATGCCTAATTGTTACAGTATCGATACTGATTAATTGTTGCAGACTGTCATTCAGCATAAGTTTATGTTCAGCTTGTTCCGATTTCGGGTTTTGCTTACAGCTACCCATAATGAATAGTAAAAACACTGACAAGGTATTTAATATGATGTATTTCATTTTATATATTTTTATTTTGACCAAAGTTTTATATAATCGCTGCCGATAAGTTTGTTTATTTCCTCAATGCCTGTGAGCAAAGTGTTTTCATGTTCATATAATTTCAAACATGTTTCCTTGTAAGTTTCATAGTAATCAATAAACTCCAACATATTTATATTCCGTTTTTCAAAGCTTGAACTAACTCCCTCTATCAGATTTGTAAAATCTTTCTCCAGCGATTTATCAATACTCGAATAGAAATCATATAGCAATTTCAGATGTGAAAATTTTGAAGATAATTCAGCCTGTATTTCATTTGCCGTATTTTCATAGTTCAATTTATTCTGTGCTATTTGTGCAGTAGCTGCCTTAATATTGCCTTGATTACGGTTGAATATAGGCAGCCCGACAGACAAACCCATTCCGACATAATTTGGTGTTATCCCCCCTGATTTGTCATATATGCCTTTTAAGACAATATCAGGTACTCGTAAACGTTTTTGTAATGAGAGGTTGGCTTCTTCTTGTTTTATTTGAAGTTCGGCAATTTTCAGTTGCGGATTATTATTAATATAGTCCTGAAATCTTCCCATATCAAGCATACTGATATTTATGTCGGAGTTATCTAATTTTGGACTAACAGTTACATCGGGTTTAAGATTCATCAATAAACGCAGTTGTTTTTGAAATTCATTTAATTTACCGATGTACTCTAACTGTTCCGTTTTGAGAGCAAACAATAAAGCTTCAAGCCTGCTTTTTTCGATAAGTGACACATTTCCCTTTTCGTATTGTATAGTATACACTTTTACCAAACGGTTGAGGTGTTCTATCTCTTTGTCGAATATAGAGATAGATTTCTGAGTATAAGAAGCTCCAATTAAACAGGCATGCAATGAATATTTTAATTCCCTTAAAACCGATTCAAACTCGTGCCGTGCAATTTCAATATTATACCACTCTATTTCTTTTTGTTTCGCCCGTTTACCGGATATATTGATTACTTGTTCTAATTCTATTGCATGTTGTGAACCCGTATTAAAATATTGACGAGTGTCACTGTTATAGGCTATTTGCTCAAAACTCAGGGTTGGATTTTCAAACAATCCCGCCTGAATAAGCATGGCTTCCGCTTTATCTATATTGTACTTTTGTGCTAAAAGGGTGAGATTTTGTGACAGAAAAATATTGTCAGCTTCGGGAATACTTAGCATGATACTGTTTTGCCCCCAAATTGCGGTAGGGAGCAATGCGGTAATAAGAATAAGTAATAACTTTTGCATAGTTTTTGGATGCAAAGTTATTACTGCAAGATTAGAACAGAATTAATGTGAGATTAGAATTCGATTAGAAAACATCTACCAAATAATTCGAATAGTTGTTCCGTTATTTTCCGATGATTCTATTTTAATATCAGCTTTTGAAAGCATTAAAATCTTATGAGCAAGAGAAAGTCCGATTCCGGAACCTTCATAACCGTATGTATTCCCCGCCCGATAGAAAACATCAAAAATTTTATCTGTTTCTGACGAAGGAATTCCTATCCCTCTATCAATAATTGTTATTTTAAATCCTGTTTTAGTTTGACGACTATTAACAATAACTTGTTCATTGGAATATTTACATGCATTATCAATAATATTTTGTAATGCAATAAACAGCAAATGCTTATTGGTTCCTATGCAATATGTACTATTGTCTTTTTCAAAAAGAATACGCCCTCTGTATTTGGAATTATCAAAATAGTTAATCACCGATTCAAGTTCATCTTGAATAATTATCTTTTCTGTATTTGATTCCGATAAATCCAAATCAGCTTGTGTCAATTGAAACAGATTGTTTACTAAAGAACTTAATCGGTCGGTTTCATACGCTATACGTTTTATAGATTCTTTATATTCATTGGGTGAAAATTCTTTCAACTGCATAACTTCACATTCTCCCATTATGGCTGTGAGCGGATTCCTTAACTCGTGCGAAGCATTGGCTATAAAGCTTTTCTGAGAATTAAAGCTTATTTCCAGTCGTTCAATCATTTGATTAAAATAGCTGATAGTTTGCGCCAATTCATCATTCCCTTTTCTTTCCGGCAGACGAATATGCAAATCTTTAGCGGTTATCGCTTGCATACGGAAAACCATTTGTTGTAAAGGCTTGGTAATTATATTGGCATTCCACCAAAGCAAAGCAAAGATCAACAAGCTGCTTATCAGTAATATAAATAACAATATACTTTTAAGTCTTGTTTTAATGTACTTTCCTTGTGTATTTTCTGCTGTAACAGCCACAATAAAATTGCCTTCATTATCGGGATAGTATATACTTACACCATCTAAATTATTCTCCTTAAATTTCACCTGTTTTTCCTCAAATAACCTATCTATTTGATTTTCGGATAAAAATCTTTGAAGTTCCAATATTGCCTCATGCCTATTATTTGCCACGATTATTTTTTCTGAGGTTTCGGGCATAAGACCTTGATAGGTGTCAAGTATTTTCTGATAAGCAAGCTGATTAAGCTCATCTTTTTCAAAGTTCTTCTGAGCTGTAATTAACGCTTTTTCAAGTAAAAGTGTGTAGTAATTATTATCAATAGTTTTTGCAGTAAGAATGTATACGAAAGTAAACACAATCATCAATATACCTATTGTGATTGATGTGTACAATAAAGCCAATTTGGTTTTTATCTTCATTCTTCTTTCAATATATATCCAAGTCCTATGACTGTATGCAACAATTTATCAGTTCCTGTCGGTTGAATTTTGTTGCGCACATAATTTATATAAACATCAACAACATTAGTATTCGTATCGAAATTAATATCCCATACATTTTCGAGTATGATATTCCGTGAAAGTACTTTATTCGGATTTTTCATAAAAAACTCCAGCAATAAGTACTCTTTTGCCGTAAGATTAATCGAATTGCCGTTCCGCACAGCTTGCTTGGTATATGTGTTTAATTCTAAGTCAGAAAATCTTAAAACACCTTCGTTTTGCTTTTCAACCACATTCGTGCCGGAACGTCGTAATAAAGCTTTGATGCGAGCTTCAAGTTCGGCTAATTTAAATGGCTTAGTGATATAGTCATCTGCACCCGCATCGAGTCCTTTTACTATGTCATCAGTCGATGATAAAGCAGTAAGCAAAATAACCGGTGTCGCATATCCGAATTGCTGGCGAAAGGCTTTGCATAGTTCTAAACCCGACATAAAGGGCATCATAATATCTGCAATTATTAGGTTAAAATTTATTGCCTGTAGTCTTCCCCATGCATTCAACCCATTATCATAAGTTTCCGTTTCATATCCGTTTAGGTTTAAACCACGTTGTATGAAAGAACTTATATTTTGCTCGTCTTCAACTATCAGAATTTTCATTGTGTAAATTATATATATGCAAAGATAAACCATCTTTTACAAAAATATTTTATCTTTACGTAAGAGTTATTTGAAACAATGGAAAAAATAAGCAAATCAAATATCTTCGCTTGTTCTCAAATTATGAGGCATACTTTAAATTTACCCTATGGCTGTAGGTTACAATGCTTCAGTGATTTGTTTTTCTAATTTAGCCAATTTATGGGATAGTATTTCCATATCCTGCGAGATTTTCTCTTTGGTTATCTTGGCGTAAATCTGTGTCGTTTTAATGTTGGTATGCCCCATCATTTTACTGACTGTTTCTATTGGAACTCCTTGTGATATAGTCAGTAAAGTTCCGAATGTATGCCTTGAGACATGATAGGAGAGCCGTGTTTTAATTCCGCATTGTTTGGCTATTTTTTTCAGAATTTTGTTACAAGTCGTGTTACTCGGTACAGGGAAAACTCTGTTATCCATTGTATAGCCCTTATACTTCTCGATTATCCGCTTGGGTACTTCCAATAAACGAATACTTGAATCAGTATTGGTCTTCTGTCTGCGGGTAATTATCCATAAATGACCATCAAAAGAGGTTTGTATATTATCTTTAGTCAGGTTCTTTACATCCGAGTAGCTTAACCCGCAAAAACACGAAAATACAAACAAATCACGTACTAATTCGTATTGTTTATTTTTCATTTCTGCGTTGATGAGTAGCTGCAATTCCTCTTTATTTAGAAATCCTCTGTCCTTTTGTTCGGGACTTATCAGGTATCCCGCAAAAGGATTGATAGCTAATTGCCCCGAATTTCGGGCTATAGATACGATGTGTTTTACACCTATCATGTACATCCAAATAGTATTGGTAGAACACGCTCTTTCAGTCCTCAAATAATGCTCAAAACCATTGATAAAGGCAAGGTTCAACTCTTTCAGGAATACATCATCTCGTTTATACTCTTGCTTGATATAACTTTCCATGTGTTTGTAGATAGTGCAATACTTGGAGTATGTGCCTTGCGCTCGGTTGTAACCTATAGTATTCCCCATTCTTTGTACTAAAATATCAGCAAGTTAAGCTAAAGATTTGTCATTGTTAAAAATACATAAACTTTTTAA
>MKTD01000042.1 GCA_001898165.1 Bacteroidia bacterium 43-41 | reverse complement strand
CTTATGAAACTCTGAGCGACGGTAATTTGAATTCCATGCGCAACGCTTCTAACTTCTACTACCTTTCCTCGTCCAGGTATGACGAAGCCGGACGCACGAAAGAACTGAAACTGGGCGATAACCTGCTAACGAAGACTTACATTTACTACGATTGGACAACCGCAGCCAACGGCGGGAGGTTGAACACGATTACTGTGGTCAATTCCAACTCCCAAAGTCTGCAAAACCTGGCGTACAACTACGATTCACGCGGGAATATAGCCAACATTACCGAAGGCTTAACGGGTGAATACTCGGTTTTTGCTTACGACGCTCTCAGCCGAATCACCAGCATACTTGTCACCCAGGGCCAGGGCGGTTCTACGCTGCACAGCGAAGCCTTCAGTTATAACCCGGACAACGGCACACTATTCGGAAAGGGTGTGGATGCAGACAGCCTGTTGACTTACGATTATGATGATGCCAATCATTCACACGCGGTTACGGGTTTTAATGGCAATAGCTATGAATATGATGACAACGGCAACCAGGATACGCGTGTAATTGGCGAAGCCACCTATACGCTGATTTACGACGGCGAAAACCGCCTGGTGCGGGTCACTGCCGATCTGCCTTTGGAACGCGGCATGGGAGAGGAGAAGGAGCCAACAGAAACGACCACCCAGGAACCCGCCCAGCCCGAGCCGGCAGCCACAGAAACATTGGAAACGGTGGAAACCCAGTCGGATGATTCTGCGGAGCAAAGTACCCCCGATCAGGCAGAAACCCCCACGGAACAGCCCACTGAAACACCTACAGTGGAGCCGACGCTCACGCCTACACTGGAACCGACGCCAACCGAGACATCTATTGAGACGCATACCGATACCCCACTGCCGGAAGACTTCGAGAATCCGGAGGGTGAAAGCATGCTGCTTGATTGGGGTGGCGGAGAGATCGTTTACAGCTATGATGGGGATGGAAATCTGGTTAAATCTGTAATTGACAACAAAACCACCTATTATCCGAACCAATACTATGAAAAGAGGATGGTGGATGTGCAACAAACCATCTTCAAGTACTACTTTGTTGGCTCAGCCAGAATTGCATTGCGAGAGAATGGCACCATCACCTGGTTATTGAGCGACCATCTTGGCAGCACCAGCGGGACAGTGAATGCTGCCGGGTCATTGGTAAGCAGCATGAAGTACACCGCTTTCGGTGAAACAAGAGGAACGGGAAGCAGCAGCACTGATTACCGATACACGGGTCAGCGTGAAGAGGAAGAGATTGGTCTTTACTTTTACAAGGCTAGATTTTATGATGCGGCACTGGCGCGTTTTGTGCAAGCGGATACGATTGTGTCACAGCCAGGGGAATCACAGAATTGGGACAGGTACAATTACGTTCGGAGCAACCCAATAAATTTCACCGATCCAACTGGGATGTATTATGAAGAGAATGGACCAGGAAAGATTAATAATACACCTATTCCACCACCAAATATTATAAATTTTATAGGTAGTGGATGGACTGTAGGGGCAAAAAATAAAATAAATAATGCCGCAAATATTTATGGTTGGCGGATATTGCCTTATGCAATAAAGGAACTGCAACAATATTTTCATATGGGTGTCTATGATGGACCGATAAATTTGAAAAATGGAGCACAGGCATTTAATCTGATATTTGATAAATTAGAATTTGTTTCTCACACAAATTCTTGTTCAGAATATTTCACCAGTTTAGGTGTTGAAGGTGCTAGTACATATAATTGTTATGGTTGTGCTGCGGGGAGACAAACTGTCTTTAAGTTCAGTAATATAGGGATGAGCGAATTAACTTCCGAATGGGCGGGACACGAAATTAGTCATATATTTGATTTGCATATTGGTTTGCAAGGTAGAAATTCAATAACAGGATGGATGTTAGATTCATTAGCTGGTATTGCAAGTGATCATGGAATGATTCAGAATCATGCTCTTGTTAATTTAGAAATATTTGCGAATATGGGTGATAGTTGGGCATTTAATATTTGGGATACAAGTACAGGCAGTCTTGAGATCATGGGGTTAAAACGAAAAACACACATGGATAATTACATGTCTTTGTGGGTTTCATTAGCTATATTAGGTAACCATTAGGAGGGTTAATGAAACTATTGAAATTAATATACTCAGGATTTGTCCTTTTTATAGTGATTAGCTTTTCCAGTTGTAATTCAACTGATAAAAAGAATATTGAAGCTACAAGTGTTTTACCCACGATACGAGCGACAATTCAAATGAATGTAACTCGAACTCATTATCCTTCGACTATTAACACCGTTTCTCCAACTTTAACGAAAACCAATACTGGAATTCGCCCAACAAGAACTTCCACATCAACACCGATCCCCTTTAAAATCTACCCCACAGTAGATAATGTAACGTACCAACAGAAATTTCAGGATTGGTATGACAACCAGGAAGATTGTCCTTTTCCTTGTTTTTGGAATATTAAACCTGGAAAAACTGATATTCATACAGTTTGGAATACCATCCATGATATTCTTCCGGATCGGGACTGTATATATAGGGAAGCTAGCTTTACATGTTTGTTTTCAAATATGTCAGTTTTACAGGAACCAAGAAAACCAATGATAGGAATTGGTATTACTTTTGAAAGTAATCAAATTGAAAATATCTCGGCTTTTGGTGATTTTCCAAATAAATCCCTCAGCAAAATAATAAATGAACTTGGCTTTCCGGATGAAGCTTATTTGAATCATGTAATAGGAGGTGAAGGATTTGCGGAAAGTTCTTTATTGCTTATCTTTAATGAATTCCATGCAGTGATTAGGTATTATAAAGGCATCCGAATGACCACCAGCCCTTCTTTGAATTTTTGCATTGATAGCTCGGATCACCCAAGCATTGAGCTCTTTCCGGAAGGAAAACAGATTCGTTTTCTAGAATTATCAGATTATTCTGACCTACCTTATCAATTATTTTCGGATGTTATCGGAGTTAGTTTTTCTGATTATTACCAAAATCATGTTTCCAATGAAGGAACTTTATGCATTGTTTCCAATCAAGATGATTGGTGACAATAATTGATTTTTTGTTTGAGAATGGTAAAAACAAACAAGAAATATAAAAATGCCAGTTATTAATTTATTTTTAATCGCTAATAATTCAACTCCAAATTCGATAAGCAAAGAGAAGTGATAAACGACCCCCAACCAAGGCTAACCAAGAAACGCAAACGATTACACTCACCGGATTTTCCACTTCTCCAAATGGTGCGCAATGGGGATGTTACTTCCTGAAAGGAACCCATTCGTATTCACCCATACGATCGCGGGGTTCGGTATACGAAGCGAATATTACCGGAAAAAGCTTTACCCTGACCACCGAAATGAACGATGTCGTCATTGACGTACTGGGCATGCAGGATTCCTCCTCCAGTCTTGCTTATAATTGCGACCAAAGTGCGGGGCACCTTTCCACCACGAACTTTATGGGCAGCGGATATCAAATAGCTTCCGATACAAGTACAGATTCCTGTTATGTTTTTTCCACGAATTCTGTCGCATTAGCGGCTGTAGCAATTCAACCCGGAGTAGCGCCTACCAATACACCAACGATAACGCCAACGCGGACCCATACACCCACACGAACACCCACACGAACCAATACACCCAATGGGACCTTTACAGCAACAGCAACCGCAACACCAACGAATACCCCAACCCATACATCAACATCTACAGCCACAGCAACATTCACCCCAACGCCAACCAATTCTCCAACACCCGTCCTTCCCGATGGAGAAGCCTTTTACCAGTATGATGGAGATGGTAATCTGGTATACTCGCAATTGAATGATGTGATCACCTATTACCCCAATGGATATTATGAAGTGAAACAAAAAGGAGAATTGCACAACACACGGCAATATTACTTCGCTGGATCCAGCCGGTTTGCCTTGCGGGAAAATGGTACCCTGCAATACCTTCTGACTGACCACTTAGGAAGTACAGTGGGTGTGGTCGACACAGACGGGGATTTGGTAAACAGTTCCCAATACACAGCTTTCGGGGAGTTGCGCAGCGGAGGAAGCAGCAGTCCGGATTATCGCTATACCGGGCAAAGAGAAGAAGCAGAGCTTGGACTTTATTTTTATCGGGCACGTTGGTATGACCCTGCTTTGAGCAGGTTCTTGCAGGCGGATACGATTGTTCCGGAGCCAGGAAATCCACAGGCATGGGATAGGTTTGCTTATGTGAATAACAACCCTGTCAACTATGCTGATCCAACTGGCCATTGTTCAATATCTACATCGAATTTCATATCTCCCTTTGGTATGTTCGGATTTTATGTCAGTTGTGTACAAGATGTTTTAGATGCATATAGCGCTTTCCAAGGGGGAGAGACAGATCTTGGAGCTTTATATTTGGAAGCGACTGGGGTAAAAGATGCGGTTCTTTCTGCAGCGAATAGTGTTCACCAGATGAATAATGACGTTAGTACAGTCTTCTCTAATAGACCTCTTTCAGAAAGAATATTGCCATCTATCAGAGTAGGATCCTATGCCGTAGGAACAGCTGCGAATATTGTCGGAGGAGTTCAAGCAGCAAGGGGTATCAAAGCTTTTTCCCGAAGTGGTTCGGGCGGTTCCCAATATTTTGTAGAAGGCACACAAATGATGGAAACATTTGGCCCTGGCGATGAACTATATAGGGTATATGGGGGATCATCACTACCGCAAGGGCAATTCGCCTTTACCCAAAATCCTGGCAATCAGATCACAGCTATCAGCAAAGGGGCATTACCCCCAACAAATACAGCACAATCAATAACACGAGTTACATTTTCAGGCTCCGTGAATGCAGAAGTAAGCAAAGTAGGACCTATGTTTGGTCAACCAGGTGGATTTACACAGGTCAAATTACCCTATTCATCATTTACAATTTTTTCTGCAGGTAGATCACTGCCACTTGGATTTATGCCATTTGTGCCGATTTCTTATAATATACAATGATGATGGAGGAACATCAATATGACCTTTTTATGTGCTTATGAAGTAAAAAACGGCGAATTAATAGTCCGATCTACAAAAAATGGAGAGATTTTTTGGAAAGGAAAGCCAAAGGGCTATGACGTTACGCAAGTGATCTCCATTGAAGGCTCGAATGATTGTATCGTTCTGTTGGAATGGCGGAAAACTGCATTGGAAAATCAAAAGAATTTATTGCGACTCGATCCTCACGGAAATATAGTATGGGAAGTAGGTGATCCACCTAAAAAAGTCGCTTATGGTCCAGAAAGGGGCATAGAAATCGAATCATATACAGGCATAACGAGTATTGAGAAATCTCAATTGAATGCTTTTGCATATTTCGGATTTTCTGACCACATTGATATTGAAACTGGGGCAATCATTAAATCAGAATTTGTAAAGTAGCCAGGGCGTGATCGTTTTAGCGTGGCATCCCGAAAAGTTTCAAGGCATTAAAAAGTGGGCCGTACCATTCAATAAAATTTATTAAATCTACTCATAATAAAATGATGAATAAAGTCCATGTAAATATTTATGTAAAATCAATTCATTCTGATTCTATCTTCGAAACTAGTGGCAGCCCCAATCTCAGCTTTACGGGTGTAGTCATGATCTTTACCGGCAACGGCACCTGGGACTCGGTCATGCGCAGCGAAGTCAGTATTTCGGAAGGAGAAAGTGTCAGTTTTGTCTTCAAAAAGAACAACAACAACGGACAAACCAATGCCTTCATCGATACAGGAACATGAAGAGGTTCAGTATACCTACAACAAGCGCATGCTGTTGGAAATTATGATCAGAAATACCAGCTAATTAATCGACTGCCAATACGACTTCATTGGTCATTAGTGGATCGGTACCCGAGTAAAGGAATGCAGCCGACCAGTTATGGGTAATTTACTCAAGTCTCATAATGGTCAATACAACCACCGCCTATCCGAGCCAATACTACGAATAGGGGTAGCAGCAAAAGGCATTCAGAAAACCCGCTAATTACAAATTGTAAGGTATTTGTAAGTTAGCGGCATTTGATTTTATATGTGAAAAAATGTACACTTTTATTTAAATCAAACGATTTATTCATTGCGAGCAGGATGGATAGATGAAATCGTTACTGAATCTGTTTGTTATAACCAGTTTGGCTGTGCAAAGCGTTTCCAGTGCCTTTTTCACACAGCGGTCGAATGTAAATGTACCCATGGATGCGGCAGTATCCGAGTCGGCTCCGCTTTTTTCAGAGCAGGTGCAACAGGATTCCCAGGAACCGGCTGCCCGTCCCGCGCGGTTGCGGCTAATAGCCAACCCACAGCTTCTCATTCCAGGCATTCCCTTCGATATTGCATGGGAGATCGAACAGCTCGAGACCATACAGTCCCGCGCGGACCTGCAAGCTGTTCTCGAATTCCCCAGCCAGTTGACCAGCAAAGAAGCTGCCAGCCTCAATCAGGATGGCGATTTCAGCAGGTTATCTCTGCCCATCGACCAGGCACAAGACTCCCTGGAACTCACCCCGCCCGTGGAACTTGATAAAACACTGGAGGAAGGCTTTCTGGTGGACGTTTTCATTCAAAGCGGAGAAGAAGAACTGGTTTCCAATTCAGTCCTGATGACCTCCCCTTCCTTTGAAGTCGCTTCCGATCAGATTGCAGAAGTCGTCTCACTTGACGGCCGCGTAG
>MKTD01000041.1 GCA_001898165.1 Bacteroidia bacterium 43-41 | reverse complement strand
GTTGTACGATTGTTGCTAATTATGTTGTACGGCTGTTGCTAAATTTGCTGCACGCCCATTGCCATTTTTGCTGTATTTCTGAATGCTGGTTACAAACCTATTAAAAGAAATTATCAACAATTTAAATTATTAAACATATGAGATGGATCGCAAGACTTTTCTTTTGCTGTATTTGGTTTAGTTGGATTAGCTCAACACTACTTTACTCTCAAGACCAAAATAGAAAAATAACAGGTAAAGTAGCAGATACGAATGGAGAACCACTAATTGGAGTTAGTATTCAGGAAGTTGGAACACCGGGTGGCACTGTCACTGATTTTAATGGAGAGTATGAACTCATTGTAAATTCATTAAATTCTATTCTAAAGTTTACCTATTTAGGATTTGAAGAAGAACGGATTAATGTGAATAATAGGAACAGAATCGATGTTATAATGACAGAAACCACAAGTATTTTGGATGAAGTTGTTGTAGTGGGTTATGGTACGATGAGAAAAAAAGACCTAACCGGTTCTGTTGCATCATTAAACGCTTCGGGCTTTGAAAAGGAAAAGAATAAAAATATTCAGCAAATATTGAGGGGGAATATTCCTGGTCTTAATGTTGGCATATCAACAAGCGCTAAAGGAAACGCCGATATCGGGATTAGAGGTAAAAGATCGCTGAGTGCCAGTTCTTCTCCCCTGATTGTCCTAGATGGGGTAATATACAATGGAGATTTATCAGATATCAGCCCGAATGATATCGAAACTATCGATGTGTTGAAAGATGCAAGTTCAGCAGCTGTTTATGGAGCAAAATCAGCAAATGGTGTTGTCATCGTAACAACTAAAAGGGGTAAAACTGAAAAACCGACAATTGGATTTGACTCAAGTATTGGTACAATCAGCTTATTTCGTTCGGCAGAAGTCTATGGCCCAATGGATTTTATAAATTGGCGCTCTGATGTATTAAAGAGTATCAATAGGAATGCACCGGGATTTGTCTTTGACAATCCCAATAACTTACCTTCTGGACAAACATTGGAAGAATGGCTTAAATATGATAACGCACAGGGGGATCCCCAAGATATATGGTTAAGGAGGTTGGGGCTATCACAGGTTGAGAGAGATAATTATTTTAACAATCAAAGTACAGACTGGGAGGATATGGTTCTTGGAACAGGTATTCAACAAAGCTATAATGTTAATATTTCTGGTAAAACCAATATGTTGAATTATTACTGGTCTTTAGGATTTGATGATAATGAAGGTGTTGTAAAATATGATGAATTTCAGATATATAGAAGCAGAATTAAATTAGACGCGAAAATTACAGATTTTCTGACTGTCGGTGTTAATTCGCTCTTCTCTATGAGAAAAGAACCTGGTGCAGCAGCTTCCTGGGGAATGATCGACAATTTATCTCCTTGGGGACAACCGACAAACCCGGATGGTTCTATGAAAATTTACCCTACAGATGATGCTGTAGCGGCTAAACACCCACTTATCGACAGAGCCCATACTTACAAGGACTACACATATAAATCTTTAGACAATATCTTATACGCAAAAGTCAAATTACCTTTCGAGATCGAATATGAGTTAAGGTATTCACCGCGTTTCACCAACAATGAGCTGTATCTGCATAATTCTTCAAAACATCCCGAATATGGAATGTATGGAGGAAAAGCAACCAGAAATACCTCCAGTTCTATGCTTTGGCAAGTTGATAATATTTTAACATGGAAGAAAAATTTTAACAATATTCATGATTTCAATGTGACATTGCTGGCGAATGCTGAAAAGAATCAAAATTGGCAACAAATAATGAACGGAGAACAATTTGTGCCGAACGATATTTTAGGTTGGCATAACATGGGAGCTGCTACTGTTACGACTCTCTCCAGTAATGATACTTATTCAACGGGAGATGCCTACATGGCTCGTTTATTTTATTCATTCAAATCTAAATATCTATTAACCGGAACAATCCGGAGAGATGGTTATTCAGCTTTTGGAATGGCAAATCCAAGAGCGACTTTTCCTTCTTTGGCATTGGGCTGGGTATTTAGTGAAGAAAACTTCATGAATAACCCGACATGGTTAGACTATGGTAAACTCCGGTTTTCATGGGGAAAGACAGGGAATAGATCGATTGGTATCTACAATGCATTATCTACGTTAAACAATGGAATGATCACATACGTAGACAATACGGGTAATGTGTATCAAGAGTCATATCTGAATGCAAACAGGATGGGAAATCGCCTTTTACAATGGGAAAACACTTCATCATTGAATTTGGGACTCGATTTCAATCTTTTCGGACAGCGGGTAAATGGAAGTGTAGATCTCTATTCAATGAATACGACCAGTCTGTTAGTAAACAGAACCCTGCCCTCTGTAACCGGTTACTCAGCCGTTACCAGCAACTTGGGGAAAATCAACAACAAAGGTATTGAGTTTACATTGAATACTGTTAATATTGAGAATCCAAACTTTACATGGGAGACATCATTCAATATATCTTATAACAAAAATAAAATAGTAAACCTTTATGGGAATATGGAGGATATCCTTGATGAGAAGGGAAATGTGATTGGCCAAAGAGAGGTCAATGATATAAGCAATGGTTGGTTTATTGGTCATGCAATAGATGAAATCTGGGATTTCGAAGTATTGGGTGTATGGCAGGAAGAAGAGAAGACTGAAGCTGCGAAATATAAATTAGCTCCCGGCGATTTTAAACTTGCGGATATCAATAATGATGGAAAATTCACTAACGACGATAAAACTTTTCAGGGATATCAGACTCCGCCAATACGCTGGTCGATAAGGAATAGTTTCACTTTTTATAAAAACTTTGATTTGTCTTTTCTCTTATACTCAAATTGGAACTATAAGAGGGTATTCAATGAAGCCAAGCATAATCCTACAATGACTCTTGAGCGGTTTAATTCATTTGTCATCCCGTACTGGACACCTGAAAATCCTAGCAATAATTTTGCGAGATTGAATTCAAATATGGCTGGTGTAGCTTATAATGTTTGGCAAGACATGTCTTTCATTCGTTTGGAAAACATTTCCCTTGGATACACTTTGCCTGAAAATTTTACGAGCAGATTAAAATTATCTAATCTCCGACTCTCCGTTTCTGCCAAAAACGTAGCATTATTTACAAAGAGTTTCGTACTGTGGGATCCCGAATATGCAGGTCCAACTCCTTCATATGTAACATTTGGATTAAACTTTTCACTTTAATAGATGATAATTATGAAATACAATAAACTTTATCTTATATTAATGTTGTCAGTTCTGGCAATAAATGGATGTTCTGATGACTTTTTAAAACCAAAACCGCTATCTATTTTAACTACGGAAGCCGGATTGGTTAATTCCACCTCGATGTATGCTGTGCTTTCGTCAAGCACAAGATTGATCAGGAATCAATATATGGACGGCACGTTCGCTCCGCCCATGTTTACTGAGTATTTGTTCACGGAAGTCATGATTGACGGAACGACAGATAAAACGTTTCCAACAAGAGATATGAATAGGCTTGTAGTGCCGGACGGTGTTTTAACCGACGCAAGCTACAATAGGATCGGACACTGCTGGAATCACGCATATGAAGGTATTAAAAGTGCCTCCATTGTTATCTCTAATATTGACCAACCGTCATATAGCAATGAACGGGAAAGAAATGAAGTATTAGGCACAGCGTACTTTCATAGAGCTTTCTGGTATTACTTATTGGTAAATAGATTTGGAGATGTTCCCTGGATAGTGGAACAGGTATCTGAGCCTAAGCTGGATTTTTACTCAACTGAAAGAGAAGCAATATTGAAACAATTAAAAAAAGATCTGGAGTTTGCAGTGGAATGGGTACCCGAAAAAGTAGATCGAGGCAAAATATCAAAAGGAGCTTGCAACCATTTGCTTACAAAAATATATCTATCCTTGGGTGAATTCGAGAATGCTATTCGCGCCTCGTCTGCTGTTATTAACGGAAACTACTCCTTAATGCATAATAGGTTTGGTGAAGATAAAAATGATCCGACAAAAAATATAATCTGGGATTTACACAGACCATTGAATAAAGTTGCTCCAGGCAATACAGAAGAAATCTTTTCCGTAATAGACAGATACGGGATGTCTGGTAACATTGCTCAAGGAATGACTTCAATGTATATTTTTGTACCGAACTGGGGAAATCAGACAAATTCAATAATGACACCGACAGGCAATGTTGGTATGTCTGAGAAATTAAATCTTGAGATACCTGTAATAGAACAAATAGGGAGAGGGGTCAATAAAGGACGTGGAACAAGTTATTATACAAGATATATCTGGGATGACACCAATGATCTGCGTCATGCCCCGGGCAATTGGATGACAATGGAGAATTTGGTTTACAATAATCCAAAATTAAAAGAATTAAATGATCCTTATTACGGCATGCCTCTTCGTTTGTATGATGATGAAGGTAATATTTTAACAAGAGATACAATCAGAAACTGGACAGGAGGTTGGCCACATTATAAGCTTTTTATTCCGGATCCAATAAGGGTACAACCTCGCGGCGGAAATACAGATTGGTATATATTCAGACTTGCCGAAACATATTTACTGAGAGCCGAAGCATATCTTTGGAACGGGCAAACAGATCTAGCGATGGCCGATGTAAACACGGTAAGAAATCGTGCGAACGCGAAGTCTTACACAAACCCGTCATCATTTAATTTAGGAACTATTTTAGATGAAAGGGCAAGAGAGTTGTTTTACGAAGAAACCAGAAAGTGCGAATTAACCAGAATTGCGTACTTATATGCAAAAACTGGTAAACAATCTTATAACGGCAAAACTTATAGTCTGGAAAATTTTTCAAAATCTAACTTCTGGTACGACAGAATAATGGAAAAAACCGAGTTTTTCAATAAAGGGGTGAAAACGGTGGCTGGTGATGAGTTTACTATGAGCCCTTTTCATGTTCTGTGGCCTATCCCACAAAACGCTATTGATGCTAATTCGTTGGGAGTAATCAATCAAAATGAGGGTTATACTGGTTTCGAAAATAATGTGGAAGCTCTGAATTCCACAGAATAAACCAATATAAAATGAGACATCGGAATAAAGTATAAAGTAATTGTCTTTATTTATTTCGATGTCTCTCTTCTATTATCTATTGTTATTATCGACCCTTTCCGAAGTTTAAAATAACTGATAATATACGTTATTATTCGATCAACTAGTTTAAAATTACAGAAACAAATTCATAATATGAAAGCATTAAGATATAGACTGTATGCTATTAATAGGCCAACAATTCTCATATTTACAGCAGCTGTTTTTTGCTTTTTCTTAATTAACCCGATAAGTACGTTTGGACAAAAACACCATTTGAAAAAAAATAATACATTTGCGGCCGAAAATGCCGCGTGGTGCTGGTTTTCTGATCCGAGAGCCGTATATTATAAAGGTGAGAAAGAAGCTATCTATTATGGATTTATCAACTCTAGTGGAGACGTGATGGCTAAATCTTTTGACTTGGAAACAGGAGAGACATCTGAACACACCCTCCATGAGTCACTGCAAATAGATGACCATAATGTACCAACATTTTTATTTCTGCCTGATAGGAAAATTCTCACCTTCTACAACCATCATAACGGAGATATTTTTATGAGGAAAAGTAAAAGATCAGAAGACATCACACAATGGGAGCAGGAGGTTATTATACTCAAGGAGGATAGTATAAACAGATACTGCTATACAAACCCCATTATGTTGAGTGAAGAAAATAACCGGATTTACCTTTTCGGCAGAAATCTAGTCAGAAACCGTGAAGGGGCATATCTCGATACAAGGATATACTGCATCTATAGCGACAACTATGGCGAGACATGGAGCCCGGAAGTCAATTTGCTTTATAATGATGGAAGGAATAACCCTCAATATGTAAAATATACTTCCGACAATAAATCAAGGATTGATTTCCTATTTACTAACGGACATCCTAAACTTGGGTCGGATATTTCTGTGCATCATATTTATTATCAGAATGGCCATTTTAGACAGACTAGCGGTGAAAAAATCGGTACTTTTGAAAACCTGCCTATTAGTATAAAAAATACGAATAAAATGCATGATGCTAATAAAACAGGAGTTCGTGCCTGGATATGGGATATCGCTTTGGACAAGAACAGTAATCCAGTAGTCACTTACACACAATATCCGGATGAGCAGAATCACGAATACTATTATGCTAGATGGGATGGCAATAAATGGATAAATAAGAAAATAGTTAACTCGGGTTCGTATATAACGATTATAAAACCAAGTGAAAAAATTAAAGAAGCACATTATTCTGGTGGAATCGTATTAGATCACAATAATCCGAGTGATGTCTATCTGAGTAGAACCGTTAACAATAAGTTTGAGATAGTAAAATACGAAGTTAACCAAAAAGAAAATTTAAAGATGGAGAGCATTACTTCGAACTCTAATCTTGATAATATAAGACCCTATATAGTAGATGGCAATCCAACGGAAACGCCTATCTTATTATGGATGTCGGGAAATTATTTCCATTACACAGATTATGACACGAGCTTAAGGATACTTATCAAATAAACCCTATCCAAAGACAAATTTTATAAAAAAGCCGCAACAAAAATTAAAAGAGGTATCGGCTCTTCACGCCAGAATGAAGGTTTTTCCGAACCTTACGATTTACCCAATTACGAGGCATATTGTGAAACATGCGCTTCGGTTGGAATGGTTTTCTGGAACTCCCGCATGCATCAGTTAACCGGCGATTCAAAATATATTGATGTGGTGGAACGCTCTATGTACAACGGAGCGCTTGCCGGCATCTCTTTGAGCGGCGATCGGTTCTTTTATGTGAACCCGTTAGCATCTCACGGCAATCACCATCGCCGGGAATGGTACGGAACAGCCTGCTGTCCCAGCCAGATCTCCCGTTTTTTGCCATCTGTCGGAAACTATATTTACGGGGTATCGGACAAGGCGATATGGGTAAACCTCTTTATCGGGAATAGCGCTGAAATCAACACCGGAAGAGAGACTGTCACTATCCGTCAGGAAACCGGCTATCCGTGGGATGGAACCGTGGAGTTTAGCATAGGATCACTCAAAAAACCAATGGAAAAAGAAATCCGCCTGCGTATTCCCGGATGGTGTAAAAAATACACAATTGCCATAAACGGTGAAAGAGTAGAGAACATACCTGTCGATAAGGGATTTGCTGTAATCGGTAGAGAGTGGAAAAACTCCGACCGGCTGACACTCACGCTGGATATGCCTGTTGAAGTAATAGAAGACGACGCTCGTGTCAGGGAAAATGCCGGCAAGCGGGCTGTTCAGCGCGGACCATTGATATATTGCATGGAAGAGGTTGATAATAAATTTTTTGATGAACTGTTCCTGACAAAAGACACTAAGTTTAAAGAGAGTTTTGAACCTGATTTATTAAAAGGGGTGGTTGCAATAAATGCATCCGTAAACAGTGATAGCATCCGTTTTGTTCCATACTATGCCTGGGATAACAGAGAACCGGGACAAATGAAAGTGTGGATTAACTATAAAGAATGAGCAACTTCAGACTTGCTTGAAGTTGCTCATAGCGAGAATTCTCAACATTATAATTTCATTTCCCAGCCGTTTTGATATTTCCTGCCCCAGAGTTTATCAGCTGTTCGATTGTTAATGATATGCCCGTTCACAGGATTGGTCCTGAATGTGGTTTTTGTACGCTGGGCTATATTACCTAAATGAGCCAGGGTTGTGCTGATACATCCCACATTGATATCGGCGTTCAACGGAGTCCCTTTTCTGATACCGTCCAGGAAATTGGAGAAATGGAATGAATCGAGCTGCTGCGTAGGGTTTATAGTATCCCCGGCCTTGAAGCTCATCTCACTGGTTACCTCTTTCACTAATTTATTCTTCAGGTCATATACCTTATAGGCGTTTCCTCCCCCAATAACTAATGCACCGGTTTCTCCATAGAATACACAACCTACCGAAGAATCTTCAATATTACGGCTATTGCAACTTCTGCCTTCCCAAGTAATTAATTTGTTATCGCCATATTCAAGGTTAACCACCTGCGTGTCGGGAAACTGCCAATCGTCACGATAAACATATCTTCCTCCGGAAGAATTTACATGCGTGGGATAAGCCAGTTCCATCCCCCAACGGAGAATATCAAGAAAATGTACACCGTTGTTACCTGCTTCGCCGGTTCCCCAATTATAGAACCAGTGCCAGTTATAATGGAGGTAATTGTCTTTATACTCAGGTACTCTCGGAGCAGGGCCCTGCCACAGTTCCCAGTCGAGCCATTCGGGTATGGCAGTAACTTTTCCCGTTCCTATGGAAGCCCTGTTACTTACATACCAGGCTTTACCGAAATAAACCTTACCTATGATGCCCTCTTTTATCTCCTGTACCGCTTTAATCACATTGGGCCACGATCTGCGCTGCATGCCTGTTGCAGTAATCACGTTATACTTTTTTACTGCCTGCATGAGAATCTCATCTTCTGCCGGATTATGGCTCGTCGGTTTCTCTAAATATACGTGTTTACCGGCTTTCATAGCCATCAAGGCAGCAGGCGCATGCCAATGCTCGGGCGTAGCAATGATCACAGCATCTAAATCCTTGCGCTCGAGCAACCTTCTTAAATCTTTTTCTCCTTGAGGGGTATTGCCTGCAATTTTTGCCACGTTGGCTATACATTTTTCCATGGCGCGTCTGTCCACGTCGCAAACATAGGCTATCTCGCAACCTTTCTCTAACGCAAATCCTTCGGAGAGCGCATTTCCCCGAGAATTTACTCCAATGGCGCCTATCTTTATTTTTTCGTTGGCACCGATAATATTATTATAACTTCTTGCGCTAAAGCCCGGCAATACACCGCCTACGGATACAGCGGCAGTGCCGATAGCAACATTTTTGATAAATTCCCTTCTGGTAGTCATAGTATTTATAGTTTGTAAAACTGCAAATTTAAGGAATTTAATCTTGTCCTGTTTTCTATTTACGTCCGATTATCATCAAAAAACGCAAATTATTTTTTTTCTACAAATGTTCTTACGACTCCTTTATCGGGGGCAAGCATCGTTACGTTATAGCCCTTCTTTTGCAGCAAATCGATAAGCGGAGTGGGGGGAAACGAGGAGATAAACTCCATGCAATCACCCGGTCTTAACTCATTGGCAAGAGAGAGAACCTGATCTTTAGGATGTTCTCCGGCTTCGATAATCGGGCGGACATCTAACCTGTGTGTAACGACTTTTTGAGGTGCTTTTTCCGAAAACGGGATGCGGATATCTTCACTGCCGGGACAGAAACTATCTCCAAGCGGCGATTGTCCTGCTTCTTTCCTGAGTGCGTCAACCATCTCCACGATATTTACACCTCCCACTTTTGCCGCTTGTTGCAACGAAGTTACCTTTGCTACCGTTTTTCGCAATACGGGGTTTTTTAACGCGGCAAAAGCAGGAGAAAAATGTTTCAAAAGCTCTTCCAGTTGCGGGAATTCGTTCAGTAAATCGGCAACTTTGGTGTCGGGAGTTATATTGAATTTATTTATGCTCATACGATAACAATCGCTGGTCACCTTCTAATTTTCTCATTTGCGTGATGTCCTGCGTTACCTCCACAACGCCTAAGTATTCTCCCTCTCTCCCACGGACGGCCGAATATTCGATGTAGATGAACCGGCCCTTGAAATTCGACATCCAGAAAACGGCCTTGTTCTCTTTTCCGCTTTTGAAATCGGCGAGGATTTGCTCCACTATGTGTACGCTTCCCGGCGGGTGGCACATCCGTACGTCGCGCCCGATAACGGAACGGTTTCGCTCAAAAACCCTGTTGGGGCTGTGTGAGAAAAAACGCACCTTATCGTTTTTGTCCACAAAGGTGATATCGATGGGAAGATGTAAGAAAAGAGCTTCCAGCTCGGCGAGATTAAACGCGCCGGATGAAAGGCGAATCGCATCAGCAGTTACATACTCCTGTTTTTCTACCTTCGCACCCGATGGTTGCCACTCGTCTTCGGGGTCAAAAAGGCAATAGCCGAACTCGGGCGTTTCCTGATAGACCTTGTACCACTCCTCGTCGGTTAACGTGTCCATGGCCATCGGGAACAGAATTTCTTCTTCTTTCATAATCATTCCGTCCAGCATCTCAACGGTGGGAGCCAGAATGAGTTGAACAATGGATTTCATCTCTTCTGCCGTTGAAATGGGCGATTCCAGTGCCTCGAAAGAGTTTTTCAACAGCTCCCTTATCTCGTCGTGTTTACCCCACATCACTTTGGGCGGGCCTGTGATGAGGTGTTTTTCTAAAAACGGGAAAAGAAGGTACTCCTTCCGTTTGTAATGTTTGTCCACATCGGATAAGTTGTTGAAGATAGTACGGAGCTGCAAGATATATCCGGGCAACTGTTTGTCGCTTAGGGCAGCTACGGTGTCAAACAGCTCGGTGATTTTGTCAACTTCTCTTTTCAACGCGCTGTTCTCTTTTTTGAACGTATCCACCGGATGTCCGGCGGGGACGGGTTTTGCACCCTCCAAATCGATGCTGCCGTCGAGCACGGCGGTATGTAAGTCGCAAAAATCGAGAATCTCTTCTTCGGTAAGCGCGTCGCTGTTGATGAGTTCCTGCTCTACTTCTACTACTTCGTTATAGGGAATGTTGCGAAGCACTTCGATAAGTCGCTGCCGCAGTACTTCGGGATTTTCCCCTTCGTGCAGGCGGAGGAGGAGGTGTCGCAGCAATTCTTTCCGCTGCGATGAATTGTTGATTATTTCGCTCATAAATTATTGTTTGATCATTGTCAGCACCATTTTAAACGGCTCAATTGCGTGCAGCGCGTGAGACTGGCCGGCAGGCATTATGATGCACTCGCCTTTTTTTAAATGGTGAGGATTGCCACTTATGCGGATTTCGGCTTCCCCGTCCAGCATATGTACCATAGCATCATAGGGCGATGTATGTTCCGTCAGTCCCTGATCTTTATCGAAAGAAAACAACGTGACGTTTCCCGATTGTTTTTTTATAACTTGCTTACTGATAACGCCCCCTGAGGAGTATTCAATGGAATCTTCCATCGAGAAAATTTTTGCGGGTTCAAAAGTTGCCATAATTATTTTGTATTAATTGATGATTGATGCTGCAAAGTTACTATTTAGAATGAAACTAAATTGTAACTTGGGTTACAGTTTTGAGTTTTTTCAATATCTTTACCAAAGCCTTAACGTTTCAGGGAAGATCAGTTTGTTTGTACTCAGGTGTTTCAAGGAGTATTTTCATATCTTCGTCCACACTCGTAATTCCCGAAATTCCAAAATTGTTTACCAGCACATTCACTACGTTAGGCGAAAGGAATGCGGGAAGGGTTGGCCCCAAGTGGATATTCTTAATTCCCAGATAGAGCAGGCCCAGCAAAACAATTACCGCTTTTTGTTCGTACCACGCAATATTATAAGCGATGGGCAAATCATTTAAATCGTCTAAACCAAAGGCCTCTTTCAGGGCAAGTGCGATTTTCACGAGCGAATAGCTGTCGTTACATTGTCCGGCGTCAAGTACGCGAGGTATGCCATTGATATCGCCCAACTGCAACTTGTTGTACCGGTATTTGGCGCAGCCGGCGGTTAGAATAACTGTGTCGCCGGGTAATTTTTGTGCAAACTCGGTATAATAGTTTCTTCCGTGCATCCTTCCGTCGCATCCGCCCATCACGAAGAATTTGCGGATGGCTCCCGACTCTACTGCTTCAATCACTTTGTCGGCAAGGGCAATGACCTGATTGTGTGCAAATCCGCCTACAATTTCACCTGTCTCAATCTCTTTGGGAGCTGCACACTTTTTGGCGTGTTCAATCATCGCAGAAAAGTCTTTTGGCCGTCCGTCTTTCCGGTCTCCGATGTGCTTGAACCCATCGAACCCGGATGCTCCCGTGGTATAGACTCTGTCGGTATAAGTGGATGATTTCCGGGGCGGGACAATGCAGTTGGTTGTAAACAGGATAACTCCGTTGAAGTTTTCAAAATCTTCGGTTTGGTGCCACCAGGAACTTCCGTAATTACCTACGAAGTGGCTGTATTTCTTAAATGCCGGATAGTAGTTTGCCGGAAGCATTTCGCTGTGCGTATAAACATCTACTCCTGTTCCTTCGGTTTGTTTAAGCAGTTCTTCCATATCCTTTAGATCGTGCCCGCTAATGAGGATACCCGGATTGTTACGCACGCCAAGGTTTACTTTTGTAATTTCCGGATTCCCGTAACTCGATCTGTTTGCTTTATCCAACAATGCCATTACCTGTACGCCGTATTTTCCGGTTTCGAGGACCAATGTGGTTAGCTCGTCAGCCGAAAGCGAATCGTCGGTTGTCGCAACCAGTGCGCGTTGCATAAAGGCAAAAATTTTGTTCTCTTCGTACCCCAGGTTGAAAGCATGTTCAGCATAAGCTGCCATTCCTTTCAGGCCATAAATGGTGAGTTCGCGAAGTGAACGGACATCTTCATCTTGGGTAGTCAGGACACCCGTTTCCAATGCTTTTTCTGTTATTTCCGTTTCGGTCTCCCCCGTCCAGAGGGCGCCGTCAAACACAATTTCCTCAACGTTTCCACCTGCGTTTATCAGGCGTTCCTTTGCCGCATTCCGTATTTCGAAAGCCATCAATATGCGTGTGACGAACCGGCTTTTATCGAAATTGGCATTTGTGATGGTCATAAACAGGCTATCGGTAATAAATTTATTGATTTGCGGAATTTCAATTCCGAATTTTCGCAACGGAACGGTATAATGCGAAATTCCTTTGCACAAGAACAACAGTAAATCCTGCAGATTGGCTACATCAGCCGTTTTTCCACAAACTCCCTTAACGGTACAACCTTCGTTTTTTGCTGTTTCCTGACATTGGAAACAAAACATTTTATCCATAATTTTTTTATTTGATGATTAAGAAATTGTTTCTATATATTGAGGGCACAAAGGTAGTCTGAAGAATTATGAACTTTTGTAACCTGAGTTACACAACATTTTTTTAAATAAATTTAAACAAGAGCGTTTTTTGATTTTCTACACGGATTTAGTTAATTTTGTTTTTCCAAATCTCCAAAAACGAATACATGTACAACCCAGCTCTATCTCATTGCCCGCTATTTTCAGGAATTGACGACAAAACACTTAAGGATTTCATATCCGGCACTGTATCTGAAGTCCGAACTTTTCAAAAGGGCGAACACGTAGTTAGGCAGGGAGACCCCATCACTTTTCTGTACTTATTGACAGAAGGAATTGTGCGTACCGAAATGATTACAGCCGAGGGTAATTTAGTGGAGATTGAGTTTATCGAGGCCGTTCGCCCATTAGCCCCTGCGTTTATTTTTTCCGACCTGCACAGGTTCCCTGTCGATGCTATTGCCATGGATAAGACCGTTGTTTATATGATTCCCAAATCTGTTTTTCTGAAAGAAATGATGTTGAATGAAACCTTGTTGAGAAACTTTTTGAGGCTGAATTCCAATATGACGGTTTTCTTGTCGGGAAAGGTAAAAATGCTTTCCATCAAAAGCTTGCGTGCAAAACTATCCTTATATATTCTTGAGAATACTTCTGCCGACCAGGATAGTTTCATTTTAAAACGGACCCAGACGCAATTAGCCGAATATTTTGGTGTTCAGCGCCCGTCTCTTGCACGTACCATTGGAGAGATGATTAACGATGGTGTTATTTCTTTATATAAAAAGGAATTAAAAGTATTAAACCGGAAAAAATTAGAACATTATTGAAGCAAATTCCCGTACTTATCGGTGGAATGTTTGGAATTATCTGTTATATTTGTGAAGTTTAAAGAAAAAAGTTATCTAATCTAAAAGTCAAAAGTCATGAGTAATCAATTAACAAGGAGAAAATTTTTGAAAACGGCAGTCATTGGGACTGTTGGAGTGGCTGTATTTCCGCAGTTCGTAACGTCTTGTCAGAACAAAAAAACTGATGCAGCCGTTGATGGAGTTATCCGATTGGGATTTATTGGATTAGGGCAGCAGGCCATGTATCTGTTGAATGGATATATGGGAATGCCCGAAGTTGAGGTTGTTGCCGGGTGTGATGTGTATGGCATCAAAAGAGAACGATTTCTGAAACGTGTAAATGATCATTATGCCGCACAACAGAAAGTTGCAGCAGTAGAAGTGTATGAGAACTACAAAGATTTGATTGCACGCAAGGACATTGATGCTGTTGTAATCGCTACACCCGACCACTGGCATGCTTTTATTGCCATAGCTGCGTGCAATGCCGGGAAAAACGTCTATCTCGAAAAGCCATTGACATTTACCATCAGGGAAGGGCAGGAATTGGTGAAAGCAGTCCGCAACAACGGAGTGATTCTTGCTGTTGGAAGCCAGCAGCGTTCTGACCCCAATTTCCAGCATGCCGTAAAAATGGTACAGGAAGGTAAAATAGGGAAAATCGAAAAAGTGAACGCTTACGTGGGTGCTCCTCCAAAACCGTATGATCTTCCCGAAGAGCCCGTTCCTGCCGATCTGAACTGGCCGTTATGGTTAGGCCCGTCTGAATTTGTACATTACAACTCACAATTAGATCCGCCCATCTCGCTTGATCCAGAACAAAACGAACAATTCTGGGGAGCATGGCGCTGGTACAGTGAGCTGGGTGGCGGATTCACTACCGACTGGGGCGCTCACATGTTCGATATTGCACAATGGGGATTGGGTATGGACAACAGTGGTCCGGTGGAAATTATTCCGGCAGGATATCAGGATACAAAATTCCTTACGTACAAATACGCCAACGGAGTGGTGATGACGGAAGAGCCGTTTGACGAAAAACAGACGAAAGGGGTGAAATTCTGGGGCGATAAGGGTTGGATTGAAGTGTCGAGAGGGCATTACATTGCTTCGGACGACAGTTTGTTACCTCCTAAGGTTGAAGAAACGAAAGGCGCTTATGAAACGAAAGTTCCACATTTGGAAAACTTTATCAATGCCGTGAAAACGAAAACCGATCCGGTTGTGCCGGTTGAAATAGGACACCGCAGTTGTACAGTTTGTACACTCGGAAACATCGCTTACGAAATGAAGCGCCCGATCAAATGGGATCCGGCAGCAGAAAAATTTGTAGATGATCCCGAAGCCGACAAGAACCGGTTGTTTAATAAGACCTATGCCGAAGGTTACATCCTTTAAAAAAATGTCATGGGCAATCATTTAATAAGGTGAAAATTTATTAAGACAGCACTGTTGAAGTGGTTGGAGTAATGGTGACTCCGCGGTTTTGGATTCATGGAATTAGGTCAGCAGGGTATTGGCCTGCTGGGTGCGTTTTTTCCATATACCTCACGAAAAAGTACAGTGAAAGTTTTTCGATCTGATATTACAAAAAGCTGCCGGAAGGCAGCTTTTTGTATCCTTGCCTTATCGCTATTTCATGGAACATTTCACTCAAGATCCCTTGTTTTATCTCTTCGGGCTCGTACCATGTGGAAGTGATGGATTGATAATAAAATAAATGGAGTACTCCTCTTTAATTAATAAGAGTTCCGGGATTTATAAATCGATATTTTTATGTAAGTTTGCCTAAAGTTTGTTTGCGACATCAAAACTAATGAACATTGCTACTCCTGATCATATCCGTTTATTTTCAAAATTCATAGAAGGTGACAACGAGGCATTTTCCTTTTTTTATGAATTCTTCATAAATGATTTATACGCTTATGGAATAAGCCTTGGCGGGGAAAAAGAGGTGGTAAAGGATGCTATTCAGGATCTATTTCTGAAGATCTATTTCGAGGAGAAAAATTTTTCTTCTATCGATCATTTAAAATATTTTTTACTAAAATCCCTCAAAAACAGACTTTACAATATTTATAAATCCAAGGCTGTTTCAGCCTCAACCGGTATCTCCAAAGATGTCATGGAATTTTCCATTACGACAACCGTACTGGATGAGATCATCAATGAAGAAGACCGTGCCATTATCAAGCAGCAAGTCGATGCTCTTCTCTTGAATTTGACCACCCGGCAAAAAGAAGCCATATATCTCCGTTTTATACAGGAATTGGGATACGAAGAAATTGCCGAGATAATGGATATAACACAGCATGCCGCCCGAAAGTTGATTTCCCGCTCACTGAAAAGATTAAGGGATAGCGAACCTACGCTATTCATTTGCCTGTCTCTATTGTTTCTCTCTTAATTTTTATATTTTTTTTGAAAAATGGGTATAAAAAAATATCTGGTTTGTATATATAATGAACTACGAAGATAAATGCAGATAGAAAAATATAAATACTATAGCGCTGTAGATTTTCTTAAGGACAGGGATTTTCTTAAATGGCAGCTCTTCAACAGTGAAGAAGATAGGCTGTTTTGGAACAGTGTTGTAAAAGAATATCCAGTCCTGGAATCAACGATAAAGGAGGCTATTGTCCTGTATAAAGACAATATACGGCTTAATGATTTTAGAATGTCCCGATCGGAAATATCCGGGAGCCTGGCCTCTTTACAAACGCAAATCAACAAAAAGAAAAAGCGTAATTCGAGGCGCATTGTATTGAGCATATCAGCTGTAGCAGCTAGCATAGCTATCTTTATCATTTCATTACATTTTATCTTTAATAAAGAAAACCATGTGCAGGATATTGCAACCTTTGCTCAAACATTGCCTGACAACAACAACCTCTATTCGTCCGATACCAAGCTTATATTGTCGGAGAACAATACCGTTACTTTAAATAATACGGAATCTTCCATTGAATATGAAGGCGATGCGATAAAAGCCGACAACAACCTGATTCTCAAAGAGGAGTCGTCACTTTATAACCAATTGATCACCCCTTATGGCAAACGTTCTTCGATAACATTTTCCGACGGGACAAAAGCATGGGTAAATGCAGGTAGCAGGCTTATATATCCTGCTGAATTCAGCAAAGAAAAGAGGGAGATTTATGTAGATGGAGAAATCTATATAGAAGTTTCCGAAGATAAAAAACGTCCGTTTGTGATAAAAACCAAGCAGATGGATATCAGTGTATTGGGCACGAAGTTCAATGTCTCGGCTTATGAAGATGACAAGATAAAAAATGTTGTACTGTTATCTGGTTCGGTAAGTATCTCTTCCAACACCCACAATAAGGATAAGGAAATAATTTTAACTCCCAACCAGATGTATTCCGATTTGGAGAACTCCTATTCCGTTGAAAACGTAGATGCAAGTGTCTATATTTTATGGGCGCAAGGATTATATCAGTTTGAAAGTGAAGAACTGGGAAATATCATCACCCGTCTCGAACGATATTACGGTATAAAGATAGAATGCGATACCGCTATAGCCGGATTGAAATGTTCCGGGAAACTCGACCTGAAAGACGACCTGAACAAACTCTTGACTGAATTATCCCGTGCATTACCTATAAAATACCGGCAAAATGCCAACGGTAGCTATACAATAAATATAAAATCCTAAATTATTATAAAAAAAAATGCCTATGAAAAAAATCTGACTTCTGAGAAAAAAGCGACCGGATGATAGGTTCAGTATCCTCCGGTCAAGATCTAAATGTAAAACCAGTTAAAGTTTCAAATTCAAATCATTACAAATGTATGACAAAAAATCGACACATTAGTTTAAAAAAAGCTAATATTAGAAGAGCATGCCTAATTATGAGATTAATAATTTTATGCCTTGCCTTGAGTATAGGTTTTAGTTACTCAAACAATAGTTATTCCCAATCAGTAAGAATATCCCTTAATCTTAAAAACAAAACGGTCAAACAGGTTTTCTCCGAAATTGAAAAGAAAAGTGAATTTATTTTCTTTTATCAGGACGACATACTTGATGCGGACAGAAAGGTTTCTATAGATGCTAATAACGAGACAATTGCGGATATTTTGAACGAACTTCTCAGTGCTACCAATAATACTTATTTTGTTTCAGACCGTTCAATCTATATAATAAGAGAAACCCCGGAGCCAACGATTAAAGATATTGAACAACAGCAAAAGAAGCAAATTACCGGTATAGTTCATGATGCTTCCGGTGAATCCATCATTGGAGCCAATGTCCTTGAGAAAGGAACGACAAATGGGACGGTTACGGATATCGACGGGAAATTCACGCTCAATGTGGACAACAACGTTATATTACAAATATCCTATATCGGATATCTTACCCAGGAAGTTTCAACGGTGGGTAAAACTTCTTTGAATGTTGTTTTGCAGGAAGATACAAAAGGATTAGATGAGTTAGTGGTGGTAGGTTACGGGACGATGCAAAAGAAACAAGTAACGAGTTCCATTACGTCATTGTCGGCAAGCGATCTGCCTCAGGGAGTAGGAGGATCTTCCATCGCTACAGCCCTGCAAGGGAAGGTCGCCGGTTTAGTGATGTCGGGAACGACAAGCCCCAACTCGGGCAATACTTTTCAGTTGCGCGGAATGGCATCGATCAACACCTCACGTGAACCACTGATTGTCATTGATGGCATGCCGGGCGGTGACATCCGTACCCTTTCGCCGGAAGAGATACAATCAATCGACGTATTAAAGGATGCTTCGGCAGGTGCTATTTACGGTACAAGGGCTACCGGAGGTGTGATTCTGATCACTACCAAAAGAGCCAATCCCGGTAAGCTACGATTGAGTTATACCAGTGAGGTTCTTTTTAAAAAGGCATTCGGCAAACCCAATTTGCTCAATGCAGCCGACTATATTGCCACTTATGAAGGGGCGAAGAATGACGAAGGTCACAATACAGATTGGTGGGATGAGGCCATGAGCGACAATCCTACCTCACAAAGGCATATCGTAACCCTGCAAGGCGGTATGGAAACGGCCCGTTTCTTTGCTTCGGTGATGTATGATGAAAATAAGGGCGTTTTAAGGGGTGACGAACGTCAGGATTATGCAGGACGTATTAACTCAGAGTTTAAAGTGCTCGACGGCTGGATGGACATTTCTACACATGTGAATTACCGACAGGCAAAGCGAGACCAAAATAAACCATCTATTGAAGGTATCATGCGTGCCAATCCAACGCAGGCTGTGCGTGATCCCGAGAGCCAAACAGGATGGAATATATGGACTACGGGCGATAATACCGAAATGAACGAGATTGGTGAAGCGGCACTTCGTACCGATGAAGGATTGGATAAATGGTTTCGTCCCGATATATCTGTCAAATTGAATATTCTGCCGGTCAGAGGGCTGTCGTATCAACATACATTAGCATATGAAAACCGACAATGGGAAAGACACTTTTACCGTTCGATGTTTTCGCGCGAAGAACTGAGAGCAGGACGAAAGGGATGGGCTGAACTGGAATTTAGTAAAACCGAACTGTTGAATACCGACGGTTATCTTTCTTATATCAATGAATTTGGTCCGCATACTGTCAATGCTGTAGCCGGTTATAGCTATTATGAACGGAATAATGAAAGTTTTTCGATGAAGAATGCTGACTTTACTAACGATCTCGTAAAATTCTGGAATATAGGTGAAGGATCACGTTTGAAAGAGGGTAATGCTGAAATGAAGTCGGAAAAAGGTATCACACAGCGCTTGGCAGCCTATTTTGGACGTCTCAATTATTCTTATGAAGACAAATATATGGCTACCGCTTCTATACGAAGAGAAGGATCAAGTAAGTTTTCAGTGAAAAACCGGTGGGGTACTTTCTGGTCGGCTTCTGCCGGATGGCGGTTGTCCAGAGAAAATTTCATGAAAGACGTATCGTGGGTAAATGACCTCAAGCTTCGTCTTGCTTACGGCGTAACAGGTAATGAAGGTTTTCCCGCTGATTATGCTGCCAAAATGTATGGTTCAGACACACGTTGGTTGCTGCCAAACGGTACTTGGGCTTACTCTTATGGTGTAACCAAGAATGTGAACGATATGCTCGGATGGGAAGAAAAACATGAGTGGAATCTGGGGCTTGATTTTTCGTTGCTGGATAATCGTCTCTACGGTAAGTTTGACCTATATCGACGTTCCATACAAGGGCTGATTTACAATGTGGAAGTGCCTCAACCCCCTAACACCGAGTCGGTGATGTACAAAAATATCGGCACGATGGAGAACCGTGGCTGGGAACTTGAAGTTGGCGCTGATGTTGTGCGTTCAAATGACTGGAACTACAATACATCGTTGAACCTGAGCCATAACAAAACCTTTATTGGATCACTCTGGGGTGATCAAACCTATATTAACGGAGCAGGAGTCAATAACTGGGTAGAGTACGCGCACCGTATTGAAGAAAATGTGGAGATAGGTAGTTTCTTCCTTTACCGGTATGCCGGTATTAGCGATGACGGGAAATTGCAGATATACAATAAGGATAACAATGTGATTAACTCTGACAACGGCAAAGTAGATGATCGCGTTTATCAGAAAAGCTTTATGCCAGTTCTTATGGTCGGATGGACACATAACCTGAGTTATAAGAATTGGTCATTAAACGCTACGTTTACAAGCTGGATTGATTATACCATCTACAACGCTATCGAATTAGAGTACGGGTTACGGAATGTTGTGCAGGGCAATATGCTTTACGATGCTATTGAAAAGAATGCCAAAATTACCGGACGTCCGTCGCCTTCTGATTATTTTCTCTATGACGGTACCTTCCTGAAACTTCAAAACCTTACACTGGGCTATACTTTGCCTATGCAAAAACATACGAAGTTGATGGAAAATATCAAACTGTATTTTACAGGGAATAACCTGTTTACATTGACGAAGTATCCCGGTTTGAACCCTGAAGTCGATATCACCGGTTGGGATGCCGGCATCGAGAAGAAAAGCAATATTTATCCCCAGACTCGAACATTTACCTTTGGTCTTCAATTGAATTTCTAAACGTGTAACAATGAAAAAGTATAAATTATATATAATAGCCGCAACGGTAATGGTCGTTTCGGTTCTTTTGCAGGCATGTAGCGTAGAGCCACAATATTTCTCGCAATCTACCCCTGAATTATTTTTCGATACTCAGGGGAAAGTTTATCAACGTATGGGACGCCCTTTTACCCACTGGGCGTGGACTATGGCTGACCATCAGGCACATTCCACGTTGGTTAGGCTTCAGGAATTTACAACAGATGAGATGCTTGTTCCATCACGTTATAACGACTGGTACGATGGGGGCTCATACCTGCGTATGTACCATCATGACTTCACACCCACTACTCCTGGTGTGAATGACGCATGGCGTGCTTTCTCAATGGGCGTAGCGCAAACCTGGAGTGCTAAGGATGACATTGACCAGTATGTGGATTTTGAGGCGTTGAAGTTTCCCGCGGGAAGTCGTGATGCCATTTTAATGCAACTTCAGTCGCTGGCGGCTTTCTTCTATCTGCACGGGCTGGATCTCTTTGGAGGCGTACCGCTATACACTTCAAACAAGGGTGATATACAACCACGTGCTACCGATGTGAAAACATTCGAGTTTATTGAAGGTTTACTGAAAGAAGCATTACCAAAATTACCAAAGAAGACAGAGTTAGGGGCGATGGAAACCGGCAGTATCAATCAGGCGGCATCAGCCCTGATGTTGGCACGCCTTTACTTTAATGCCGGTTCCTATATCCGTCAGGATAAGTTTGCCGAGGCTGCTGCTCTTTGTCAGGAAATTATCGACGGCGTTTATGGCTCTTACAAACTGGAAGATGATTGGACAAAAATCTTCGGATTTAATAATGACCGGTCAACCGAGATCATTTGGTCGGTTCCCAGTCAGAATGCTCAGAGTGAACGGAGTGTAGGAGTTCATTCAGCCCACTATGGGATGAACGAATATTGGGATAACGGTGAAATAGGTAATCGTAATAATGGTTACTGCTTGGTCCCTTCGCTCGATGTCAACGGAAAGTCCTATCTGTATGGGAGTAAGGATGCCAGTCCGAAAGGAACCTACCGATTAGGAAGCCCTTTTGCTAAATTTCATAAGTCGGATATACGCAAACAACTCAATGCCTATGAGGGAGGAGGCAAATGGCGCGGCATGTTCTACTTTGGCGAGTTGATCAATCCTGTTACCGGGAAGGTGTGTCACGGAGGAAACCGGCAAATCAAACCTACGGATATAGTAGTGCTTGTTGACCAGATAGCCCGCATCATTCCGCAGACAGGAGCCGAAGCCGATCACGGAAAGGAAGGTGCCCGTTGGGGAGAAGAAAATTCAGGAGTTCGTCTGGCTAAGTTTTCGCCAATACCCTGGCTCTCCGAAAAAACATACAGAGGTAATCCGGACATTCCTGTTTTTCGTCTGGCCGAAGCTTATTATATGTTGGCAGAGTGCAAAATGCGTACGGGTGATAAAGCCGGAGCGGCAGCGTTGATCAATAAAGTGCGTAAACGGTATTTTCCTGATGGAGATCCTGACCCTGTAACCGCTTCAAACCTTGACGAATGGCGTATGTTGGATGAATGGATGATCGAATTTCTCGGCGAAGGACGTCGCCGTACCGACCTTATCCGTTGGAATAAATACACTACTGAGTCATGGTGGGATCATCCGGCCGATGGTGCGGATAAAGCTTACTTTAACCGTTTTCCAATCCCTGAACAAGCTATGGGTAGCAATAACTTGATAGAACAGAATCCGGGATATTAATTGGATGAAAGTGATGGTCACCAGGATAACATTGAATTCATAAATTTGTGAATAAGTTTATATGAAGAAACCGGATACTCGAAAGAGTCCGGTTTTTTCTGTGTGGTCCTTAGGCAGTTTTATGCACCCGGCCGCGATTTCATACCTCTGCTTTTACCTGCAACTACTACGCGCTGTTGCTATAATCAATCCCAGCTCGTCCAGTTGTTCTTGCTCAACACGCGAAGGGGCATCAATCATTACATCCCGTCCGGAATTGTTTTTCGGGAAAGCAATGCAGTCGCGAATGCTGTCAAGCCCGGCAAAGAGTGAGACCAGCCTGTCTAAGCCGAAGGCTATCCCGCCGTGTGGAGGCGCCCCGTATTTGAAAGCGTTCATCAGGAAGCCAAATTGTTCCTGGGCGCGTTCTTCGGTGAATCCGAGTACGGAAAACATCTTCTTTTGCAGCGCACTATCGTGAATACGGATTGAGCCTCCGCCGACCTCAACCCCGTTAATTACCAGGTCGTAGGCGTTGGCGCGAACGGCTCCCGGATCTGAATCGAGCAACGGGATATCTTCCGGTTTTGGAGAGGTAAACGGATGGTGCTTGGCGAAAAACCGACCCAACTCTTCGTCTTTTTCCAGCAACGGAAAATCGATTACCCAAAGACATTTATAATTATTTTTGTCTCGTAATCCCAAGCGGCTACCCATCTCGAGGCGAAGTTCCGAAAGTTGTTTTTGTGTTTTTTCGGTTTCGCCGCTCAACACAAGAAGTAAATCCCCGGGCTTAGCGTTGCAACGCTCTATCCACAATTTCAGATCGTTTTCGGAGAAAAATTTATCTACCGATGATTTTAATGTGGCGTCTTCGTTGTAACGAACATAAACCAATCCTTTGGAGCCAATTTGCGGGCGTTTCACAAAATCCGTCAGTTCATCTAATTGCTTGCGGGTGTATGTGGCACATCCTGGAGCACAAATGGCCCCGACGTATTCCGATGAATCGAAAACGCCAAAATTACGGCCGATTGTTAGATCCTTTATTTCCACAAACCTCATATCGAAGCGGATATCAGGCTTGTCCGACCCGTATTGCCGCATAGCATCGGCATAGCTCATCCGTGGAAAATCGGGCAAATCAATTCCTTTCTGCGTTTTAAAAAGATGTTTTGTCAGCCCTTCAAACATATTCAGCACATCTTCCTGCTGAACGAAAGACATTTCACAGTCGATTTGTGTAAACTCCGGCTGGCGGTCTGCACGCAGGTCTTCATCGCGAAAACATTTAACAATCTGAAAATAACGATCGAATCCCGATACCATCAGTAACTGTTTGAATAGCTGGGGAGATTGTGGTAACGCATAAAACTCGCCCGGATTCATCCGGGAAGGGACAATGAAATCGCGTGCTCCTTCCGGAGTTGATCCTATGAGCACGGGAGTCTCTACTTCCAGAAAATTTCGTTCATCGAGATATTTACGAGTTTCGAACGCCATTTTGTGACGTAGTTCGAGATTCTTGCGGACTACGTTTCGGCGTAAATCAAGATAACGGTATTTCATCCGTAAGTCATCACCGCCGTCGGTTTCGGTTTCGATGGTGAAAGGTGGTGTTTGTGCTGCATTTAAAACAGTGATGGCTGTTGCCATTATTTCAATGTCTCCGGTCGGTATATTTTGATTTTTGCTCGACCTTTCTGCCACTTTTCCTGTCACCTGGATTACATATTCGCGCCCCAGTTTATTTGCCTGGTCACAAAGCTCGTGGTTTATTTCCTGGTTAAACGATAGTTGCGTCACCCCGTACCGGTCGCGTAAGTCGATAAAAGTCATGCCCCCCATCTTACGGATTCTGTGTACCCAACCCGAAAGGGTTACCTCCTTATTTACGTCGGCGATTCGTAATTCGCCACAAGTCCTGTTTCTATACATATTTTGCTCGTTTGCCATTTTCAAACTGCAAATTTACACATTTCTAATGTTGAAACAGCTAAACAAATAAAAAAAGCTGAAAAGTTTTGAACTTATTCGGATAAATTGTACTTTTGCAGCCACGTTTTGAAAGAAACAATTCGGGGTGTAGCACAGTCCGGTTAGTGTACCTGCTTTGGGAGCAGGGGGTCGCGAGTTCGAATCCCGCCACCCCGACTTGAAAATCAAGCACTTACGATTTAAATTGTAGGTGCTTTTTTTATTTGCACACAATTTATCCGCCATTGCCGGGAGTCGGGTAAAACAGAGGCAGTAAGTGAGAAACTGTAATCAGATTATTATGCTTAAATGGTCCTGTTTAACGATATGTGTACTGTTCTTCCTTTGTCCGACGATGTCATATTCTCAGGATATCAAAGATTCCATAGAAATATCTGTACGGCCTTATGCCGGCTTACGAGGACATATAGCCGTTTATGATCGTGAAATGGAAGTTCAGGAGAATGCATCCAGGGTCGGGATGGACCTGAGTGTTAAAAAAGGGAAACTGACTTTTATTGGAGGGGCGGAGGTTCAGGTAAATATGTTCAGAGGCGGTTCTTCCTTCAATGCTGACGGGAATCTTTCCGGTGGATTTTTGACAATCCAGTCTGAACAAAAGCAACAGGTTTTTGGAAATCGATTAGGCTACTTAGGAGTGGGCTTTGATAAATATGGCTCCTTTACAATCGGAAAGCAATGGAGCGTTTACCATGATATAACATCTTATACAGACCGGTTTAATGTCTTTGGAGGAAGAGCCTCTGCCACTTTCATAGGTGGAACAGACGGCGGTGCGAACGGGACGGGGCGCGCAGACCAATCCATTATCTACCGAAACCAAAAGGGGGCCCTGCATATCGGCGCTCAGCTTCAGGCAAGAGGAGGGAATAATGACAAATTTATAGATGGATTTGGTTTATCGATTCAGGTGGAGGCCGGAAAAGAATTTTATGTAGGAGCGGCATATAACCGGGCCTTTCTTAGCGAAAGCCTTTTAAACAGCGGAAAAGTATTGGGACTTTCAGGCCATCCCACTTATATCTCTTTGGGAACGAGGTATATTGGCAAGAAAATAGATTTTAGTATTGTAGGTATATTACAGGAAAACGGCGATTTTACACAAGGGCATTATAATGACCCGGTGTTAGGAGAATCAACCCCGACAGTAGTATTTGATGCTAAAGGGGTGGAGGTCTTCGGGAAGTATAAGCTACCTAAATTTGCTTTTTTGGCAGGCTATAATTTATACGTTCCCAACACAGATGGTGTTGCGACTATTCTGGGACAACATCCTGTTGATACAGGGTTTGGAAAAAATGATTTAATTCTGGGCGTGGTATATCAGCCCATAGAATTTATTCAGCTATACAGTGAGCAAAGAGTGTCGTTTGGAAAAACCGCTTTGGGTGATAAAGAGCAAAGTGTGTTTACTGTTGGAATGAAAATAGAACTTTCGAAGCGCTATAAGAAGCAAATAATACTTTATTAAAACAGCGTTGTTTTACGCCAATGCCTGTTTTCTTGGACCAATTCCCGAAAGGGGACATCTCCCTCTTCTTAATCTTATTTAGTTGCAGTTACTAATTAAATTTACCAAAACATTTTGTTTTGCGATAAATCTGGCTGTACTACGTTATGTTAACGCTGCAATTCGTATTCCAAATAATTTTATTGCTGATTTCCAGTATTTTGTTTTGTCTGTTGTTGAAAAAATTTATAACTTTAGGTGCTTAAATAAAATTCAATCGTGTTCGAACTGTTACAACAAAAATCGTGTCTTGAGAAACCGTTAATTTTAGAGAATTAACGAGCTGGTTGCAAATATTCTATACTAATGTGAATCATGCAAATTACTAAAAATACATAATAAAATAAAAAATTATTTTTTTGACATAAGGTGTCAAACTGTTGCTTTTTCTTTGTTCTCTATTCAATTAATAGTGTCATGAGATTCAGACTTACATTAAACCGCACCACCAAGCAACGTATGTTGCCCATGGATTATCAATACTACATCAGTGCGTGGATTTATAAGGTATTGAGATATGCTGACAAAGATTTTGCCCATTTCCTTCATGAGAAAGGCTATGGGCAGGATGCCCCCAAGGACGATTATTTTCAGAGTTTTGGAGGATGAAATTTATTTTTTATTGTAAAATAACTATTTACCCATTCCTATAAAAATAAATTAATAAAATCCTTGTTTATTGACAAAATACATTTTATCTTTGTGGCATCCAATTTAATAAAACATGGGACGCTATAATTTGCGGTCTAAATATAACAAAGGTTGAAATTAGGAATGGGGCAAATGTAATTATTCCACAATAACAAGGATAGTATGACATTTATGTGAGACGGAGAGTATAATTTTTCAAACCTTAGAATATGAACGATAGATCTATATCTGTAATCGGACACTGGCAATTGGAACAAAAAGATGACCTTGATCCAGTGGACCTGTACATCGAGAATATGTTCCCGGGAAAGGATTATCAAATGTTGTTGTTGATGTTCGATATAAATAACAGTGTGGACGGATTGGTTTGTATCTATCGGGGAATAGATATTGAAAAAGTAAAAAAAGATTCGGAAAATTACCATAAGTATGCTTACCGAAAAGGAAGCTCACGTGGTGGAGATGTTACAATCACGACGAAACTGAGTAATCCTCCCGATAAAAAGCTTCAAAATATTAAAGAGGCACAGTTTAAAAAGCTTACATCTTTAAATCACGAAGAGAGCCAACTGTTTAAACTTGTTGAATCTGAATTTTTACGAAATGAAGCCTTAATCGCTTCACAAGTAAAAGATTATTTCAACAATGCAACCAGAGAGGAGCAAACTACCACAGGAATATCGTTATGTATCCATAAAGATGTTGATTTATATTTAAATGATTTTGAATTGGTTCGGGATATTTTACTTGATTCGGGGTCAGAAAAAAAATATGATCATAATGGAACTAAATCCCGAACTACCCATGCCGTATGTTCTGTAACAGGTGAAGTGGCAGATGAAATTTATGGTTTCGCAGCACCGTTTAAATATTCCAGTCCCGACAAACCAGGCTTTATCAGCGGTTTCTTTAACAAAGAGAAGTTTTGGCGAAACTATCCGGTATCGTCGAAAGAAGCGTTGGCACTTGAATATGGAAAAAAATACATTAAGCAGCACCTGTCCGGTTATTTCTATGGTCATGAGTTTCTGCTCGTACCGCATCCTATATTGCACAATAGCCGGGAAGATCTTGCAATGATTGTGGAATTGTTGAAGGATGCATTTGCTACAGCCCGGGAAAAAAAACAATCGAAAGAAGGGCGCTCAAATTCAGAAGAATACGTTCAAAAAATCATTGCTCAACAAGGCAATTATTTTTATGTCGATATGCTTTTCTATTCCGAAGACAAAAAAACTGAAGCCATCAGCATTGAATTGATGCTCGAGGAGTTATTGCCTTCAAGGTTTAACCGACTATTCGTTCAGGAGCCTGAAATCATCAATCGAAACCCCTTATTCAAAAATGCCATCATCAAAGAAAAGGAAATACAAGATCTGAAATTTTCATTTAGAATCGTGTCTGATTTTTTTGGGGATAAATTTCTCGATGTTGTTCAAAGCATATTTCTTGGAAAACCTATTTCGAAAGATTTTTTGTTTGAGAGGATCATCTCGGTGATTCGGAATAATTATAACGAATCCCATGCAAGGGGTAAATTAACGAAGTCAACAATGAGAACCGTATTGGAGGCTATGGCTCTAATTATTTATTTACAAGGACTTGGAATCACACAAAACAATAAAAATTATAACTATATGGACACAATGGCGTATGAAAAAAGAATCGGTCGTTTTAATATCGATGCGTTTAACCGGTTTGTGAAAAGTAACAAAAGTTTTCTCGACAGCGATATTAAAGTAGGAATATTTGCAGTGGGTATTTTAGTGCGCTTCCTTTTTGATATACAATACAGTAACCTGAACAGTACACCGTTTGAAAATAAACTGCGCGGATTTAAGTTAAATCCGGAACTACTGATGCAGGTATATACGGAAGCTTTGGACAAAATACAAAAATACCAGAAGAATTTTTATGTCTATTCCGATCTGCGCGAAGTAATCAGCCAATATTTCGTCATCAACAAACAAGAGATGGTATCAATGAGCAACAACGAGCTTTCGTTCTACTTTGTTGCCGGTCTTGAGATGGGACGCAGGTTTAAAAATGAGAATAAAGATAATAACAACGAAATAGAGTCATAACCTTTTTAAAACATCCATTATGAGTGAAATAATTAATAACCGCAGTGAACTTTTGTTCCTTTATGATATTGAAAATGCGAATCCTAACGGTGATCCGTTGAATGAAAATCGCCCTCGTTTCGACACCGAAAGCAGTACGGTCCTTGTGTCGGATGTGCGGCTGAAACGTACCATCCGCGACTATTGGTACGAGTATAAGGGCTTTAACGGGCTGGAAGATATGCAGGATGTATTTGTTCGTGAGACAACATATTTGGATGGAGACAAACAATACATTAAAGATGGAAAACGCCGAGCAAAAGATTTTCAGGAGCAGGCCGACATCATTCTGGAGAAATGTATTGATGTTCGGGTATTTGGTGGAGTAATACCTCTGTCGAACGATTCCATCACTTATATTGGGCCGGTACAATTTCAGATGGGAAAATCATTGAACAAAACCGAAATAATTGAGGAGCAAGGTACTGGAGCTTTTGCGTCAGGAGAAAAAAAAGTACAGGCTACTTTCCGTACAGAATACAAAATACCTTATGCAATCATCGGTTTTAACGGAGTAATTAATGAGAAGTCGGCACAATATTCCAGAATGAATATGGACGACAAAGCCTTGCTATTGGAAGGAATTTGGGAAGGAACAAAAAATCTTATTTCCCGTTCTAAGTTCGGACAATCACCGTTGTTTTTACTCGCAATAGACTATAAGGATCCGTTTTATATTGGCAACTTGCGCCAAAGGTTGAAACTAGATTGTGGAGAAAAGAACGAAATACAGGTTCGCAGTACAAAGGACTTCAAGCTCGATGTATCGGAATTGATTGCAGTTTTGAAACAAAATAAGGAAAAGATTGCAGACATAAGCTTGAGAGTTGATTCAAGACTGGCAATGATCCATAATGGTGAACTAATTGATAATATCATCAAAGATGAATTATAAGGAATTGCTTATTTTCGACATTAAGGGCGAATACGGGCACTTCCGAAAGTACAATACTACGACCTCGCCGCTCACGTATTCTATACCCACCCGTACCGCGATTGCCGGAATGCTGGGCGCTATCTTGGGAATGGAAAGAGAGATTTGCGATGGTCTTTATCCTGAAGGTGCTGAACCGGTACAGGAGTTTTTTTCAAAGGAACAGAGCGGTGTGGCAGTGCAGATTATTAATCCTGTGAAGAAAGAAAATGTTGGATTCAACCTGATTAACACCAAAGGTTCGTTTTATGATTTAACCCGTGCCGGGCGTACCCAGATTGAGTTTGAGCTGTTGAAAGATCCTCATTATCGCATCTATCTGGCAATGGATAATCAAGACAAGTTTGAAGAACTCTCAGAACGGATTGCAAATAAAAAGCATCATTTTACTCCTTATTTGGGATTGGCACAATTTACCGCCCAAATTGATTTTATTCAACGAGCTCAGGCATGCGAAAGAGTTTCCGACAATGAATTTACAGAAATCATTACAGCGGTGAATATGTCAAAATTAGTGGGTGAAGCGCCTGTGGAGTTTCAAGCAGAACTTTTTTATTCGGCTAATAATATGCCCATTGCGATGAATCGCGACCGTGAGATATTAGAATATTCGGAAGTATTGATTGAAAAAAATGGCAATCCTTTGCATGTGCGTGTATCGGAATATGTATTGATTGATGGAATAGGTAACATCTTATTTTTGTAAAAGGATAAATATAACAGGGCAGACGTCTGGTTTTATCCTTTCATGATGTGTCGTTTTGATGTGTATTGTGTTTTATTTGTATAAAATCGATTAACTGTCATGAGAGATATATTATCACATTCGGATAAACTGCTTATTGATCACTTATTCAAAGTGGCCTCTATTTCAACAAGTGTAGTGGATGGAAAGGGGTATCGTTTTGTCTTAGGAAATACTGAAATAACGAACCGGCAACTCACCGATTTGGTATGGATTGCTGCAGTCTCTCATGACATTGCCAAGGCGATGGATTATTTTCAGGATTATATTCGAAATCCGGAAGAGATACACAGCAATTTGAAAAACCATTCTCTATTATCCTCTGTTTTTGCATACTTTGTTGCAACCCGGTACTGTGAACAACAAGTCAGCGATAAACTTCTCTTGGATTTAGTCCCTGTTTTGGTGTTTATTGCGGTAAAACGTCACCACGGTAATATCGATAATCTGGAGAGGGAAGTGTTATTCTCCAATGATGACATTGAATATCTTTCAGAACAAATCAGAAGCATTGATAAAGTTTCCATTGAATCAATTGTCTTGAGTTTGTTTAGTAGTGATCCGGTTAGAGTTACATGGAAAGAGTTTTTGGCATTTTGGGATAGTAACACCTTTCAACGGAATCTGAGCGATTTTCGTATCTTTTTTAAGTTTAATTATTCTAAACTTGATGAAAAGTCACGTATGGTTTTGTTTAACCTTTTTCAGGTTATCTATTCAACCTTGATGTATGCAGACAAAAATGACGTTATTCTTCGGGATGTAGAAGCGAGAGGCAGGACCACAAACATAGCTCACTGTTTAAGCCGTTTTAGGGAAGTAAATGGATTTAATCAGCCTCAGTCAGAAATTAACCGGATCAAGAACGAAGTATATTTCAAAACACTCCAACATTTGGAGGAAGTTTTCACTCCAGAACAACATCTCTATTCAATCACCTTATCTACAGGATTAGGGAAAACCCTTATAGCATACGCTGTAGCGGAACAAATCAGGAAGTTGACCGGTAATTTCGATGCGAAAATAGCAATTGTCATCCCATATACTTCTATAATAGACCAAAATTATGATGTTTACCAGCAGGTACTGGAAACTGACTCCAGTGAAGTTCTACTGAAACATCATCATTTAAGCGAACCTCGCTACAAAGACGGTTCGGAAAGAGTTTACGACTTTGATAAAAGTCAGTTTTTGATTGAAACATGGCAGTCGGAAACCATTGTTACCACTTTTGTGCAATTTCTGGAAACTGTTCTTTCGATGGATAAGACCAAGCTGATGAAGCTAACTAATCTGAAGAATGCCATAGTTTTGCTTGATGAGATACAGACTATTCCTTACGAACTATGGGAAACAGTGAGGAAGACATTTATATCGCTTGGAGAATCATTGAATATGTATTTTGTACTTATTTCAGCAACTCAGCCATTAATTTTCACACCGGGAAAAGATATTACGGAGCTAGTACCTGTTTACAGGAAATATTTTCAGGTGTTTAATCGTACTCGACTGCATTATAAAAAAGAGCCGGTCTCATTGAATTCATTCATCAATACAATTTCAGAATATATTTGTGATGAGCCTGCTAAGGATGTACTTGTGATTATGAATACCAAGAAAGCAGCACGAGATTGTTTTGAGCTATTAACAAAAAATGATATAGAATATACAAGAGACACTGAATTCTATTTCCTTTCCACATTAATAACTCCGTATGAGCGAAAAGAGATCATTCGTAAGATCAAAAAAAAGGATGGAAAACGCAAGATAATTGTCTCCACTCAATTAATAGAAGCCGGAGTTGATATTTCTGTTGACACTATTTTCAGACAACTTTCTCCTATTGATTCAATTATTCAGTCTGCCGGTCGGGCAAATCGATATAATGAAAAAGAATGTGTCTCGGACATTTTCCTTTACGATATAGATGGAATCCATCGGAAAATTACACATCGTATCTATGGATCAGACTTGATGTTGAAGACGAAAAATACACTATCCGGAATTGAACTGCTCGAAGAAAAAAATTATCTGGATTTGATCGATCGTTATTATAAGGAGGTAAGGAAACAGTCCGATGAAACTTCTTCTGATTTGCTTAGTGCCATACTTGGTTTACAGTTTGCACAAGTGGACCTTAAGCTTATAGCGGAAAGACAATGCGAGCCTGTCTTTATTCAGCTAAACGAAGAATCGCAGAAGGTTTGGGAAATGTATGTAGATCTTTACGACAAAGAAGAATTAACTCCGTGGGAGAGAAAGGCACAATTTGCTTCGTTTAAATCCGTATTTTACGACTATGTGATCAATGTACCCATTTCGTATGGAGAATCGCGAATTAATTTTGACTCTGAGCAGATATATGGGTTTTATTTATCAAAGTTGGAACAACCTTCGATATTTTACTCATATTCATCTGAGGACACAAAAGTAAATACTGGTTACAATATTAATGAAACGGTGGTATCAATTTAAATCCTAATTATGCAAATCACTCAAACGATCATACAATTTCCTGATATACAGTTAAAGACAAGGGATGCTCACAAGTTGCGGGGATATTTTGGAAACTTGTTTAAAGAGTATTCTCCATTACTTCATAATCATTACATGGATGGTTCTACTCGGTATGCCTATCCACTGGTTCAATATAAGGTGATCAGCAGTTGTCCTGTGCTGGTAGGCTTTGAGGAAGGAGCCGAATTGTTGGTTTCATTATTTTTGAAGATTCGTGAATTGAATATTGATGGACAATATTTTCCGGTGTTGGCGAAAAACATTCATCAGACACAATGCACGTTAACAGTGAATCAACAATTGTATAATTACTCTTTTGAAACACTTTGGATGGCTTTAAACCAAGAAAATTTCAGGAAGTATTCCCTACTTGACGAGAAAGAGAAAAAAATCTTTCTGAACCATCAACTTCAAAACAATATTTTAAGTTTCTATAAAGGTCTTTCTTTTCGGGTGGTTGAACGTATTATGGCTATAGCACAAGTGGAAGAAAAGCAGACGCAATTTAAAAATAAGTCCATGGTTGCATTTACTGGCCGGTTTACCACAAATGCATACCTACCTGAATGGGCCGGAATAGGAAAAGCCGTAAGTCGAGGTTATGGGACTATCAGTCAATTATAATAAGCCAAGATTATGCAGTTAATTATCAATACTTATGGTACTTATGTCCATGTGAAAGATGATTTGTTTGAAGTTTCGCTGACCAAAAACGGTGAAAAACAAAAACACCATTTCGCAAGCCAGAAGGTGACTTCGATATTAATGAGCAAAGGCGCCGCCCTCAGTACTGATGCCATAATATTGGCCATGAAAAACAATATTGATATTATTGTTTTCGAATACGACGGAATGCCGATAGGTCGATTCTGGCACAGCAAGCCGGGAAGTACGTCGAAGATTAGGAAGCAGCAACTTGAAGCCAGTTTAAATGAAACCGGAGTTTACTGGATAAAAAATTGGCTGTCGAGTAAAATCGAAAATCAAATTGAATTCTTAAAGCGATTGAAAAGCCACAGGTCCACATCGGCAGAGTTAATCCAGGAAAAGATTGATGCGATTAGTAGTCTCAAAATAAAAATAAGAGAGTTGAAAGGAACAAAAATAGATGAAATAGACGATACGCTTCGTGGACTGGAAGGAACATGCGGACGTATATATTTTAGACTATTAAGCTCTCTTGTTGCGGAACGGTATCAATTTGAAGGGCGTAGTTTTCGTCCTGCGAAAGATCAATTTAACACTTTTCTCAACTATGCTTATGGTGTTTTATACAGCCGTGTTGAAAAGGTATTGGTGATTGCAGGGATTGATCCTTATGTAGGATTTATGCATAGGGATGATTATAATATGAAAAGTATGGTTTTTGATTTTATCGAACCATATCGGTCTTATGCAGAGGAAGTAGTTTTTAAACTCTTTTCAGCAAAAAAGGTAAATGACAGTCATACAGATAAAATCACGAACGGGTACAGCTTGAATGCTGAGGGTAAAAATCTATTGATGCAGTCATTGTTGCATTTCTTAGATGAAGAGAAGATCAGGTATAATGGAAGGAATCAAACAAGATTCAATGCCATGCAGATGAATGCGCATCAGTTTGCAAATCAATTGATTAATAAAGTATGATTTGTTGGGTTTTATACGATATCAAGAAAGACAAATCTCGTAACAAAGTTTCAAAAATATGCAAGGGATCCGGTCTTTATCGAGTACAAAAATCGGTATTTTTGGGGAGTTTGGATGAAAATGAAAAAGACACGCTCGAGTTGTCCATCAACGAGTTGATTGATGAAGACACCGATTCGGTTTATATTTTTCCAATGAGTAAGAATGAACTTCGTCAAACAGTTTTACTTGGACAAGCTTTTGATAAGAAACTGGTGACCGACGAAGTAAAAGCCCTGTTTTTCTGATGTCAGTAACGCCGTCACATATTATTGAATACCTTTATTGTCCCCGATTTACTTATTACGAGTATGTACTTTGTATTCCGCAATATGAAGAGCGGCACTACAAAGTAGAAAGGGGAAGAAAACTGCATGATCTGAAATTGGAACAAAATAAAGAATATTTGCGTAAACGGATAGGTGTGACCGAAAAGTTTACCGATCAATACTTAGCCAATGAATTGTTGAGAGGTGTCATCGATGAAGTTCTATTGTTAAAGGATGGAACTATGGCTCCTCTTGATTATAAATTTGCTAAATTTGAAGATCGAATTTATGAAACATACCGTACTCAACTGGAATGTTATGCAGTATTAATTGAAGAAAATTTTCAGAGAAGTGTAAAGAAAGGGTTTTTGGTGTACACCCGTTCTTCAAACAAAATGGTTGAAGTGGAAATAAGTGAAGCTGAAAAGCAGGAAGTTCGAGATATTTGTAAAAGGGTCAATGAAATAATTTTGAACAATTATTTTCCCAAGGCAACAAAGTATAAACAACGATGCATTGGATGCACCTATAGAAATATTTGCGTGAAATGAAGTTTTTCGGGAGCTAATTTATTTCAAAAGTACAAAAAATAGTATGTATACTTTTAATTATTAAAATATTAACTTTTCGGAAATGATTAAAAAAATCATCATATCGACGTTCTTTGACATATTGAAAAATGTAAAACATATCGTTCAAAAATGTGCATATGTGTCATATTACCAATGTAATAGTAAAATAAACGGCTTCCAGAACTATCTCCACGAAAATAAGGATTGAAACGCGACGAGAAAACGGTAATCAAGGACACAACCCCCACTTCCAGAACTATCTCCACGAAAATAAGGATTGAAACGAAGCTTCCAGTTAATGATAATAACATAATAAAATCTTCCAGAACTATCTCCACGAAAATAAGGATTGAAACAAGTACATTCTTGCATTAATACCTGTTCCTGTAACATCTTCCAGAACTATCTCCACGAAAATAAGGATTGAAACCACCGAAGCGTCTGACCGCTTATGTGGACATCTCGACTTCCAGAACTATCTCCACGAAAATAAGGATTGAAACTTTTTTGACCAAATACTATCTCCCGCAGGCCGCGCTCTTCCAGAACTATCTCCACGAAAATAAGGATTGAAACCAAGCACGGGCAGTGTAGTTGCAGTTGAAGAAATTACTTCCAGAACTATCTCCACGAAAATAAGGATTGAAACACTATGACAACTATGACAACTATGACAACAGAATTACTTCCAGAACTATCTCCACGAAAATAAGGATTGAAACTATGTCCCGAGCGGTGGCCGCCTCAACTCGCAATCGCTTCCAGAACTATCTCCACGAAAATAAGGATTGAAACCTTCTATGGATCAGATATTTTCGAAACACGTTGAAACTTCCAGAACTATCTCCACGAAAATAAGGATTGAAACACAGGAAGGTGTTTCTCCGTGCTGAACGGAAACATACTTCCAGAACTATCTCCACGAAAATAAGGATTGAAACCACCGAAGCGTCTGACCGCTTATGTGGACATCTCGCTTCCAGAACTATCTCCACGAAAATAAGGATTGAAACATTACACTACAACGCTCAATTTGAGTTCAAGTGATGCTTCCAGAACTATCTCCACGAAAATAAGGATTGAAACGCACAATCCTAAGCTTTGTCACGCAGACAGTCTAACTTCCAGAACTATCTCCACGAAAATAAGGATTGAAACAGGTTGGCGAGAATGACCGTAAAATATCAGGCATGCTTCCAGAACTATCTCCACGAAAATAAGGATTGAAACCCTACAGGCTTAATGTGGTGAATAACATCACGCTTCTTCCAGAACTATCTCCACGAAAATAAGGATTGAAACCAGACTGCTATTGAAGATGCCAACAAAGCAATTCAGCTTCCAGAACTATCTCCACGAAAATAAGGATTGAAACTTTAATAGGTGGATTAGTTTCTCATAGAAATTCACTCTTCCAGAACTATCTCCACGAAAATAAGGATTGAAACAAAAGCCTTGAAAGATTAATCATAAAAAACAAAGTTCTTCCAGAACTATCTCCACGAAAATAAGGATTGAAACTTATCCATAATATTCTTTTCATCATTGTTCACAACTTCCAGAACTATCTCCACGAAAATAAGGATTGAAACTACTCCACGACACCATACTACCTGCCATCCGATTTCTTCCAGAACTATCTCCACGAAAATAAGGATTGAAACCAGAGTGTCAATTTCGGGCTGACACCACCATCGCCATCTTCCAGAACTATCTCCACGAAAATAAGGATTGAAACTGGATCGCCTGGTATTGGCAAAAGTACTCTTGCCACTTCCAGAACTATCTCCACGAAAATAAGGATTGAAACATTAATTGTGTCCTTAATTCTTCACTTATCGCAAACTTCCAGAACTATCTCCACGAAAATAAGGATTGAAACTCTTCTCAACGAAATAGCTATAATCAAATATCATTTCTTCCAGAACTATCTCCACGAAAATAAGGATTGAAACGCGGGGATGTTTGGGTAAAAAATAATGCAGAGCAGCTTCCAGAACTATCTCCACGAAAATAAGGATTGAAACCTAATACTCTATGTTTTGCGACGCCCTGAACTGAACTTCCAGAACTATCTCCACGAAAATAAGGATTGAAACTTACAGAGTGATTGGGATGTTGATGATTTGGATAATCTTCCAGAACTATCTCCACGAAAATAAGGATTGAAACCATGAATTGCACGACAAACTGGTGATTTGCTGGCACTCTTCCAGAACTATCTCCACGAAAATAAGGATTGAAACCGAGCGCCGGGGCAAACGCTGGGGTGTACAAGATATCTTCCAGAACTATCTCCACGAAAATAAGGATTGAAACGGAACAACGCCTACGACACCGCACATCCGAATATCGCTTCCAGAACTATCTCCACGAAAATAAGGATTGAAACATCCCGGCGCATAACAAGTATGCGAAAGGTTGTTTCTTCCAGAACTATCTCCACGAAAATAAGGATTGAAACTCTTGAACAAGGTTTTTGACCTTTGTTATCAAATCGCTTCCAGAACTATCTCCACGAAAATAAGGATTGAAACTCAGTATCTATTCAAAGAACGAGATAAAAGGGGGACTTCCAGAACTATCTCCACGAAAATAAGGATTGAAACTTATCATGAATATTATGATATTCACGGCTCTCTTTCTTCCAGAACTATCTCCACGAAAATAAGGATTGAAACATTAACACAATTAATTTTGGTATATCAAAATAATGTCTTCCAGAACTATCTCCACGAAAATAAGGATTGAAACATGTTGAATCGTAGATATATAATTTTGAAATATCATCTTCCAGAACTATCTCCACGAAAATAAGGATTGAAACATTTGAACACGGGGCAGCTTGATGTTCAAGTTGTACTTCCAGAACTATCTCCACGAAAATAAGGATTGAAACTTCAAATGGATAGCTGGTATCGTAATTGTAGAACGCTTCCAGAACTATCTCCACGAAAATAAGGATTGAAACCCTTTTTCGGATATAAAGAAAATATGTGATGAAGAGCTTCCAGAACTATCTCCACGAAAATAAGGATTGAAACGATATGTGTGAGAAATGTAATAATATTCAATTACCTTCTTCCAGAACTATCTCCACGAAAATAAGGATTGAAACGCCATGTCAATAGACTTGTTAGTATGTAAAGAAACCCTTCCAGAACTATCTCCACGAAAATAAGGATTGAAACGCTTGTTCGTAATAATCCTTATCTAACTCTATCCCTCTTCCAGAACTATCTCCACGAAAATAAGGATTGAAACTTGACTTGACACCGCTCTTTGTCATCATATCAAGTACTTCCAGAACTATCTCCACGAAAATAAGGATTGAAACAAAAAAAATTAAAAAATAAAGATATGAAAAAGAAACTTCCAGAACTATCTCCACGAAAATAAGGATTGAAACATTATGTTCCATACAGAATCAGAAACTTACAGAAACTTCCAGAACTATCTCCACGAAAATAAGGATTGAAACCGTTATTGAAATGAATAAAAAACCCAAGCAGATATCTTCCAGAACTATCTCCACGAAAATAAGGATTGAAACTAGCAAAAAACACGGTTGAGGTGAAAAAATATAGTTCTTCCAGAACTATCTCCACGAAAATAAGGATTGAAACGCATAATACCCTGCAAAGCGGGTCAAGGCTTTGCACTTCCAGAACTATCTCCACGAAAATAAGGATTGAAACTAGAAAATGAAAATACTCGAAAAGATATCGGAAGTACTTCCAGAACTATCTCCACGAAAATAAGGATTGAAACATATGCTCCGGAATCAAGGATATCGAGAACCGCACTCTTCCAGAACTATCTCCACGAAAATAAGGATTGAAACTCCCTTTCCGTGAATTTTTTCATCGCCCACTTTTCAACTTCCAGAACTATCTCCACGAAAATAAGGATTGAAACAAAAGTTGCAATTATTTTCCATACAAATAGTTCCAGCTTCCAGAACTATCTCCACGAAAATAAGGATTGAAACACTGAAAATATTTGGCAAACACGTAATGGCATACTACTTCCAGAACTATCTCCACGAAAATAAGGATTGAAACGAATTAAACTCGAATTCTCTAACTTTCAAGTCAAGCCTTCCAGAACTATCTCCACGAAAATAAGGATTGAAACACGAGATTAAGGAGCGGAAGATTGCGGAAAACAACACTTCCAGAACTATCTCCACGAAAATAAGGATTGAAACAAAAGCCTTGAAAGATTAATCATAAAAAACAAAGTTCTTCCAGAACTATCTCCACGAAAATAAGGATTGAAACCAAAAAATTGCATCGCAATATCTTTCACCCATTGCGCTTCCAGAACTATCTCCACGAAAATAAGGATTGAAACCGTGAAAGACATATTAAAAGAAGGTAAAGGAATGAGCTTCCAGAACTATCTCCACGAAAATAAGGATTGAAACAAAATGACGTAATAGAGGTAATATTCCTTTCTGCTCTTCCAGAACTATCTCCACGAAAATAAGGATTGAAACTCGATTACAAGGCACGATTGAACGGCGTTAAGTTTCTTCCAGAACTATCTCCACGAAAATAAGGATTGAAACAAAACAAATTAAAAAATAAAGATATGAAAAAGAAATCTTCCAGAACTATCTCCACGAAAATAAGGATTGAAACCGGTTGCGGCGAGGTGGCTTGATAAGGCGCCGCAACCTTCCAGAACTATCTCCACGAAAATAAGGATTGAAACAAAAGCCTTGAAAGATTAATCATAAAAAACAAAGTTCTTCCAGAACTATCTCCACGAAAATAAGGATTGAAACAAATTAATAAAAGGCGAACGGGAAGGGCGTGAATTCTTCCAGAACTATCTCCACGAAAATAAGGATTGAAACCACCCTGATACCGGTAAAATAAAATTAGAAATATTCTTCCAGAACTATCTCCACGAAAATAAGGATTGAAACCCCATCCCAATTTGGCAAGCGGTGACTTGGTGTTACTTCCAGAACTATCTCCACGAAAATAAGGATTGAAACGGATAGGCAGGGCGAAGTTATTGCTTTAATTAGGCTCTTCCAGAACTATCTCCACGAAAATAAGGATTGAAACAAACCTCACGATGTACAGGTCAATCGTTAATAACATTCTTCCAGAACTATCTCCACGAAAATAAGGATTGAAACTGAAGGGCAGGGGTAAGGAGCTGAAACCCAAAAAAGCTTCCAGAACTATCTCCACGAAAATAAGGATTGAAACCAAAATAGGGTTAAATGGCTTATCGGCACTATCCAACTTCCAGAACTATCTCCACGAAAATAAGGATTGAAACTATTCCACGACACCATACTACCTGCCATCCGATTTGCTTCCAGAACTATCTCCACGAAAATAAGGATTGAAACCACGCTCAAAACCTTGAAGCAATAGAATTGCAACAACTTCCAGAACTATCTCCACGAAAATAAGGATTGAAACTTAAGGCAAATGACATAAAAGATGACGAGGTTGTTTCTTCCAGAACTATCTCCACGAAAATAAGGATTGAAACTTTGCTGTTGAGTTTCCGCCAACTCCTGACGTACATCTTCCAGAACTATCTCCACGAAAATAAGGATTGAAACTTATACTGCACTATACCTGCAAGTCAAGACTTCCCACTTCCAGAACTATCTCCACGAAAATAAGGATTGAAACTAAATCTTCATTGACTTGTGATTTTCCGAAACAGTCTTCCAGAACTATCTCCACGAAAATAAGGATTGAAACATATTGAAGAAATCTGCATGAGCAAATACGTTGAACTTCCAGAACTATCTCCACGAAAATAAGGATTGAAACATATTGAAGAAATCTGCATGAGCAAACACGTTGAACTTCCAGAACTATCTCCACGAAAATAAGGATTGAAACATATTGAAGAAATCTGCATGAGCAAACACGTTGAACTTCCAGAACTATCTCCACGAAAATAAGGATTGAAACTAGCAAAAACGAAATAAAAGAGGGAGTGAGTGATGTCTTCCAGAACTATCTCCACGAAAATAAGGATTGAAACGGGTATTAATAAAACAACTAAAAAACTCAAGAAAACTTCCAGAACTATCTCCACGAAAATAAGGATTGAAACTTAACCGCCGCGGGTGTACGGGTACCTTTATTTCCACTTCCAGAACTATCTCCACGAAAATAAGGATTGAAACTAAAATGCTTCTTTTCGTTCTATGCAAGTGCCGCACTTCCAGAACTATCTCCACGAAAATAAGGATTGAAACGTTTTAAAATTGATTGCTTATCCACCACTGGACATACTCTTCCAGAACTATCTCCACGAAAATAAGGATTGAAACTTTATGCGAAACTTAGAAAAGAAACTTGACGATATCTTCCAGAACTATCTCCACGAAAATAAGGATTGAAACTGAATTCTATATCTTGCATGTATTTCCACCTCTGTCTTCCAGAACTATCTCCACGAAAATAAGGATTGAAACTCTTACCACGCCAAAAGAGGAACGCTGGAAAGCGCACTTCCAGAACTATCTCCACGAAAATAAGGATTGAAACAGAACCAAAGCGAAATCAAGGACATCAGCGAGGAAGCTTCCAGAACTATCTCCACGAAAATAAGGATTGAAACAAAATTCTTGTTTTGCCGACGGGTCGTTTTGGAATACTTCCAGAACTATCTCCACGAAAATAAGGATTGAAACATGCAGCGACTGCTCGTCCGCTTCTTTCTTCCATCTCTTCCAGAACTATCTCCACGAAAATAAGGATTGAAACACAAAATTATAGATGAAGTTACGACCGTATCAAGAGCTTCCAGAACTATCTCCACGAAAATAAGGATTGAAACTATGAAGGTTTTGAAAAAGTATCCCTCAAGCTCGACTTCCAGAACTATCTCCACGAAAATAAGGATTGAAACTACTCTTTTCATCCCATTCCGATTCTGGTATTCCCTCTTCCAGTACTATCTCCACGAAAATAAGGATTGAAACTTATTTGAGCTTTCAAAGCGTCATCAGCCCCGAGTTCTTCCAGAACTATCTCCACGAAAATAAGGATTGAAACATTCTGTCGTTTTGGCTGATCCATAATAAACATCAAACTTCCAGAACTATCTCCACGAAAATAAGGATTGAAACTCACAGTGTCGGACATACTAATTATCAGGTAGCTATCTTCCAGAACTATCTCCACGAAAATAAGGATTGAAACTAGTTCTTTGAAATTTTGATAGAGCCACGGAAAAGGTCTTCCAGAACTATCTCCACGAAAATAAGGATTGAAACCGAGGTGAGATTTTGCGAAGGATGCTTCTTGGCTTCTTCCAGAACTATCTCCACGAAAATAAGGATTGAAACTTCTGTTCACTCCATGAAGTGGTTGACGGGCTGAAAGCTTCCAGAACTATCTCCACGAAAATAAGGATTGAAACAAAGTTGCGCACGACACGTATAAGTGTAAAATAAAACTTCCAGAACTATCTCCACGAAAATAAGGATTGAAACCAGACATCAATGGTGCGGCTGCTGATCCTGTTTCACTTCCAGAACTATCTCCACGAAAATAAGGATTGAAACAATCGTTTGTAAATATAAATTGGGGATCCTCTCCTACTTCCAGAACTATCTCCACGAAAATAAGGATTGAAACGAATGGACGTAAGTATAGGCGTAATCAAAAATGGACTTCCAGAACTATCTCCACGAAAATAAGGATTGAAACACTAAATATATAGTTGTTGTATTAAATATATATACTCTTCCAGAACTATCTCCACGAAAATAAGGATTGAAACAGGCATATCATATCCCAAAAGCACAATTAATCATACTTCCAGAACTATCTCCACGAAAATAAGGATTGAAACTTTCAATTCCAGTATGGTACGATTGGAAGAACTAACTTCCAAAACTATCTCCAGTAAAATAAAGCTAATATGGAATTCTGTGCGGAGCAAATAGGTTAACCCAGAATGTCGTTACCGGGTGCATCGAAAAGTTCGCTGGCCTACCAATAGCCAAGGCCTAATGGTCTCTATTTTGTTTTTACCTGGAAGTGTGATTTCCTCCGCGGCCAACAATGCAAATTATCCCACGCTGCCTTCCAGGCTGATCTGCAGAAGTTTTTGCGCTTCAACGGCAAATTCCATCGGAAGTTTGTTAACCACCTCTTTCACGTACCCGTTCACGATTAATCCGATGGCTTCCTCTTCGCCCAATCCGCGTTGATTGCAGTAGAAAACCTGATCTTCACTGATTTTTGAAGTGGTAGCCTCGTGTTCCAAAATGGCTGTAGGATTCTGAATATCGGTATAAGGGAAAGTGTGGGCTCCGCAATGATCGGTAAGCAACAAGCTATCACACTGCGAGTGATTTCGCGCGTTGGTCGCTTTTTTTGAAACCTTCACCAATCCCCGATAGCTGTTCTGGCTGCTCCCCCCCGAAATTCCTTTGGATACGATGCGGCTCCGGGTGTTTTTGCCCAGATGAATCATTTTTGTTCCTGTATCGGCTTGTTGAAAGTTGTTGGTAACGGCCACCGAATAAAATTCTCCTACGGAGTTATCGCCTGCCATAATGCAGGAGGGATATTTCCACGTAATGGCCGAACCGGTTTCAACCTGTGTCCACGAGATCTTCGAATTATTGCCTTTGCAGATACCGCGTTTCGTAACAAAGTTGTAAACTCCTCCCTTTCCGTTTTTATCGCCCGGATACCAGTTTTGGACTGTTGAATATTTCACTTCGGCATTTTCGAGGGCTATGATCTCCACAACTGCCGCGTGCAGCTGATTCTCGTCACGCATGGGGGCTGTGCATCCTTCAAGATAGCTTACGTATGAGTTATCGTCGGCAACAATAAGGGTACGCTCAAACTGGCCGGTGTTCTGCGCGTTTATACGGAAATAGGTAGATAATTCCATCGGGCAACGAACTCCCTTTGGAACATACACGAACGAGCCGTCACTGAAAACGGCAGAATTTAATGCCGCGTAAAAGTTATCCTTGTACGGAACCACAGTAGCCAGGTATTTTTTTACCAGGTCGGGATGATTTTTCACTGCTTCGCTGAACGAACTGAAAATAATCCCTTTTTCGGCAAGAACCTCCTTGAAGGTAGTTTTAATGGAAACACTGTCCATAACGGCATCCACGGCTACGCCCGTTAGTTGCTTTTGCTCATTGAGCGGAATTCCTAATCGTTCAAATGTTTTTAGTAATTCCGGATCTACTTCGTCCAACGATTTTGGAACCTTTTTATTAGTCGGGTCTGCATAATAAATGATGTCCTGAAAATCTATTTCCGGAATATTCAACTGTGCCCAGTCGGGCAATTTCATTGTCAACCAATGGCGATATGCTTTCAACCGAAATTCCAACAACCACTCCGGTTCATTTTTCTTCGAGGAAATCAACCGGACAATGTGTTCATTCAGTCCTTTTTCAATTGTATATGTTTCAACGTCTGTAACGAACCCATATTTGTAATCTTGAGTGGTTAAGTCGGTTAATATCTGATCTTGATCTAATTCTTGCATGATAAATATCTATTACTGTTTCTCTTCCATTGATAAACAAACTTTGTGTGGTTTTGTTTATGCAAGCCTCACGCTATTTGGTTGGAAAGAATTTTTGAATCACGTTATCCGGCTTGAGGATAGCTGACAAATTTTCGTAGGGAATATCCACGTCAATCACGCCCATCGAGTATGGTGCAATCTCATATTGATTGTACGAATAGTGAATCCCCTTATCACTCAACCAAAAATTGTTGTTTGGAATGAGTTCGTCCAGATCGAAAAATCCTAAATTGATTAACGAATCGGGAACGGTAACATGGTGTTGAGCCATCAACCGGTTAATTATGATCTCTGTGAGCGGTTTTTTATAATTAGGAACAAAAATATCTTCTTCCGAAACAGTTGTCAACTCAGCCAGATCGATGTTCGTGTATGTAATTCTGTACGAACCGTGCGCACCACCCGTATAATCGCTGTACTCTACAGCGTAGCTCAACAACGAATCATTCTGGAACATCACTTTATTGGTATTGTACATATAATACCAGTACCACATGGGCGTTTCACCTTTTGGAAGTTGGCTTTTTTCGGAATAATAGGTGCTGGATAATGATTTATATTCCTTTTTATAATCGGCAAGATACGCATCAACAGCTTCTCGGGGAGAAAGGGTGTCGAGGTTGAGGCTGTTGAAAAACGTGCCGACAAAAATTTGTTGTAAACGGGCAAGGTCTTCTTTATTGCCAAACTTCACCGGATAGGTAAAGCTTACTTTCACGTCGGCAAAAGGCAGTGTGGTGTCATTCGTTTCGAGTAGAGGAATTTGTTCTTTAACTACAATACTGTCGAAAACTAGTTGCGTGGAAGTTTGTGCCGTTTTTTTGCAGGAAAAAAGCGTTCCGAAAAAAATAGCGAACAAAACTACGGTTGAAAACAGGGTCGATTTTTTCATTTTTATGTTTTTTTGTCGATTATGCGTCGGACGCGTTATCTGTTTACTGAATAATTTGCTTTATGGCACCCAGGTTGGGGTAGAAAATCACCTTGACGGGTTGCTTCATGTTGTCGAACATCTTTTTGGTAAGTACATCCTTCGAACCAAACTGAACGATATCCATTTCCTGGTTTTTCAGCGTTTGGTTCTTAAACTCCAGTGTAAGTTGCGCTTTGCCCGGAACGTTATAAACTACTCCTTCGGAGAGCTTTTTCTCGAGGCGTTCCCTCTCCTTGTCGGAAAGTGCGTTTTCTACTTTTGGCGTTTTGCTTTTCAGAGTCAGGTAAATGGGTGCTCCGGCAAGATTATCGGCATCCACAGGTCCGAGTTTTTCGGAAAATCTGCCGATAACTATTCTATCAATATCTTTTTCCGTAGGAACAACTACGATCTCTTTGGTAAAATATTCGGTTTGTGTACTTCCCGAGAACATTTCGGTCAGTACTTTTTCCTGATTGGTTATTTGCTCCATCACCACTTTGTATGCTTCGCCATCGGGCGGCATATTATCGGCCTCTCCGATCAGAATATCGTTACGGCTACGGCGCAGATCGAAAATCTGTTTCGAAACCAATTCTGCCTGTTTGGCTGTTGAACCGGCCATCAGTGTCTCTTCCGACAAAAATCTTCGCGGGTTAAGCGGAGCGGGAGAAGGTGCCGGAAGGTCGAAAGAGGACTCTTTTTCCGACTCGGGATTAGCGTTTATGGTGGAAATCAGTCCGTCCTGCGTGAGATGAACGTAGGGTGCAACTGAGTTAGGTTTGAATATTACCATGAACGAGTTATCCTTGTCCACGATTCCGCGGTTGGATACCATCACATCTTCCAGCGTGAATTCGGTCCTGCTTTCGGTAATGGGGTCAATGCTCAGGTATCGTTGTGCGAACTGATAAAACTCACCGCGGTTGTAAACGGTTTTCTTAACTTTCAGGGTTATTACCAACGATGTTTTCGGCAACGAATAGATCACTCCGTAATCGTTGGCTTTAATGGCGTTCATTCTCACAGTTTGTTGCGCCTGCACGCAAACTGCCGAGAGTGAGACAATTAAAACGGAAAATAAAAGATGTTTTATTTTTATCATAGCAATTGTTTTTGGGGATGTCTAATGTGCTGCCTGAAATTGTTCCAGAAAACGTACGTCGTTTTCTGAAAACATCCGCAAGTCCTTCACCTGGTATTTCAGGTTTGTAATGCGCTCAATTCCCATTCCGAGTGCGTATCCAGTGTATATCTTACTGTCTATTCCGCAATTATCCAGTACGTTGGGGTCAACCATGCCGCATCCCAAAATTTCCACCCAACCCGTGTATTTGCAAAACGGGCAACCTTCACCACCACACAAGTTGCAGGAAATATCCATTTCGGCGCTGGGCTCGGTAAACGGGAAGTACGACGGACGAAGCCGGATTTTTGTATCGGCTCCGAACATCTCTTTGGCAAAGAAGAGCAACGCTTGTTTTAAATCGGCAAACGATACATCTTTGTCAACATACAACGCTTCCACCTGATGGAAGAAACAGTGTGCCCTGTACGAGATAGCTTCGTTCCTATACACCCGTCCCGGACAAATAATGCGAATAGGGGGTTGTGTTTTTTCCATTACGCGGGTCTGAACAGACGAAGTGTGCGTACGTAAAACAATATCCGGATTACTTTGTATAAAAAAAGTGTCCTGCATATCACGTGCTGGATGGTCTTCGGCAAAGTTGAGCGATGAAAAAACATGCCAATCGTCCTCTACTTCCGGCCCCTCGGCGATGGAAAACCCTAAGCGTTTAAAAATATCACAAATTTCTTCTTTCACAATCGAAATCGGATGGCGTGTCCCGAGAGAAACCGGATAAGCGGTTCGGGTTAAGTCAATCTCCGCATCTTTTCCTTTGTTGCTTTCAAACTGATCCTTCAGCGATTGCATTTTTTCCTGGGCTTTCTGTTTCAGTTCGTTCAGTTTCATGCCGACTTCGCGTTTCTGCTCGGGGGCAACGTTTCTAAAATCGTCCATCAACACAGAGATAATGCCTTTTTTGCTTAAGTATTTGATGCGTAATGCTTCCAGTTCATCGGCGTTTGATGCCGTGACCCGATCTATTTCGGAAAGAAGGGAGTGAATTTTATCTAACATACAATCTTTATTGTCTTTAATTTTATACAAAAATACATTTTTCCCGGCTATTTACCTTGATTTTGAAGAAAGAATTCTTTTCCACCCGATTTTGAAAAACATATCGTATATTTGCAATGAAAGAAAAAATCGTAAAAAAACAAACAAATGACAGTTTTAGAAAGGGATGAAACGGGAGTATTAGCTTGATGCTTCAAAAGATAAAAACATATATTGCCGAAAAACGTTTGCTGGAAAACGATGCTACGTTGGTATTGGGGCTTAGCGGTGGTGCGGATTCCATGGCTTTACTTGATATACTGACTTTGCTGGGTTACCGGTGTATTGCGGCACATTGTAATTTTCATCTTCGGGGAAAAGAATCGGAGGATGATGCCGGATTTGTGAAAAAGTGGTGTGAGGAAAGCGATATTGAGTTCACTTCCATCGATTTCGATACCAGACAATATGCCGCCGATAAAAAGATTTCCATTGAGATGGCAGCGCGTGAACTGCGTTACGCGTGGTTTGAAATGATGCGGATACAATTTAATGCCGATGCTATTGCCGTGGCCCATCACAAAGACGATTCGGTAGAAACGGTGCTACTGAATTTAATTCGCGGTACGGGAATCGGCGGATTGAGCGGAATTTCTCCTAAAAACAAAAAAATTGTCCGCCCGATGCTTTGCGTTACCCGGAGCGAAATAGAAAATTACCTGATGGAACGCGAAATTCCTTATAGGACAGATCACACCAATTATGAAGATATTTATGCCCGAAATTATATCCGGTTGAACGTTTTGCCTATGCTGCAAAAGCTCAACCCGTCGGTAAGTGAATCTATTTTTCGTACCTCTGAAAACCTGGCCGAAGCAGGGAAAGTATATAAAAAAGCGGTTGATGCGGATATAGAAGCTGTTTTGCAAAACAATAAAATTGATATTGAGAAATTGAAGCAAACCGTTTCCCCGTCGTCGATCTTGTTCGAGATTCTATCGCCTTTGGGATTTCATCCTTCCGTTATCGATGATGTGAAAAACGGACTGAATGCTTTACCGGGAAAAGTGTTCTATTCTCCTACATACCGATTGATAAAAGATCGTACCTGTTTTCTTATCGATAAAACAGAAAAATCAGAATCTGATAATCAATCCTATTTTATTGATGCGGTTTCGCAAGAAATTTCGAATCCGATTGGTTTAGACATTAAATTAACGGATGTTCCGAAATCCATCTGTAAAAATAATAATATGTTGTATGCCGATGCCGCTAAACTGCGGTTTCCACTCAAGTTGCGAAGATGGCAAACGGGTGATTGGTTTGTTCCTTTCGGAATGAAAGGTAAAAAGAAGTTGAGCGATTTTTTTACCAACCAAAAATTTAATCTGATAGAGAAGGAAGAAACATGGATTTTGCTGTCGGGTGAAGATGTGGTCTGGGTGGTAGGGCATCGGCCGGATAATCGGTTCAGGATTACATCAAAGACTAAAAGTGTCTTGCAAATTGAGTTAAAAAGTGGTGAAATGGGGTGAATTTTTTGACGAAAAGATATTTTTATGTAACTTCATACCGGAAAAATTGATTTTCTAAAAACACAAAAGCAAATAAAACTGTTATAACTAAAAAATACAATGATGAAAAATAGTCTGTTTAAAGATATTTTGGTGGTGGCTGCCTTTTCCGCAGTTTCGTTTATTGTGATGCGAAACTACCAGAAAAAAAAGAAAAGAGACCGTCAAATGAAAGATTTCGTTCATTTCCAATTATTCTGATTGCCAATTCACCGATAAATATATTTCGTGTTACAACTGTTTCGGCGCGGGAATTTTTGTTACCTTTGCACATCCTCAATCAAAAATAGTTGAAACTGTTTTTTTATGCTTACACTCAAAGTAATTAATGAAAATAGCGAAGAAGTTATTCGCAAACTTGCCAAAAAAAGATTTGATGCCGAAGAGATAATTAATCAAATAGTGGCATTAGACGAAAAGCGCCGTAGCGCTCAAACTCTTTTAGATAGTCAATTGTCGGAGGTCAACGCCTTGTCGAGGTCGATAGGCGGGCTGATGAAAGAAGGTAGAAAAGCTGAAGCAGAAACTGCCAGACAACAAGTTACGGAATTGAAGGAGCTTGCCAAAACTAACGAAGCCGGGTTGAGAGACGCTGAAGCTGCTATTCAGGATTTGTTGGTTACGATCCCCAATTTACCGCACGATTCGGTTCCCGAAGGCAAATCAGCCGAAGACAATCTTATAGAGCGCTCGGGAGGAAACATGCCACAACTCCCTTCTGATGCTCTTCCGCATTGGGAACTGGCGAAGAAGTACGACTTGATAGATTTTGAATTAGGAGTAAAAATTACCGGTGCCGGATTTCCTGTTTATAAAGCAAAGGGATGCCGTTTGCAGCGCGCGCTCATTAATTTCTTTCTCGATAATGCTCGTGAAGCCGGATTTGTTGAGATCCAGCCGCCTTATGTCGTAAACGCGGCGTCCGGCTTTGGAACGGGACAATTACCCGATAAAGAAGGACAAATGTATCATGTGGGGTTGGACGACTTATACCTTATACCGACGGCGGAGGTGCCGGTTACTAACCTCTACCGCGATGTAATTCTGGATGAAAAAGACCTGCCGGTGAAAAATACCGCCTATTCCGCTTGCTTCCGCCGCGAGGCCGGTTCCTACGGGAAAGATGTACGTGGGTTGAACCGTTTGCATCAGTTTGATAAAGTGGAAATTGTCTGCATCGATAAGCCGGAAAATTCCTATCAGCGATTGGAAGAGATGGTGCGTTATGTGCAAACGTTGGTGGAGAAATTAGAGCTTCCCTGGCGTATTTTACGTTTGTGTGGGGGCGACATGGGCTTCACCTCAGCGCTCACGTTCGACTTTGAAGTCTTTTCCGCTGCGCAGCAGAGATGGTTGGAGGTGAGCTCGGTATCTAATTTTGAGAGTTATCAGGCAAACCGGTTAAAATGCCGTTATCGCAGTGAAGATCGCAAAACGCAGCTTTGTCATACACTCAACGGAAGCGCTTTGGCTTTGCCGCGCATTGTTGCCGCACTTCTGGAAAACAATCAAACGCCCGGGGGAATAAAAATACCAACAGCATTAGTGCCTTATACCGGGTTTGAGATGATTGACTGATTTATAACAACGGTTTATCATGGCCGTTTATTCTGCGATATTCTGAAGGAGTTATTTTAACCCGTTGTTTGAAAAACGATAGAAAATATTCAATAGAACTGAAATTCAGCTCATAAGCAATTTCTTTGATGGGTAAATTAGTCTCCGTCAGTAGCTCTTTTGCTTTCCTGAGTTTCAATTCCTGAAAATATTGTGCGGGCGGATAGCCCGTATATTCTTTAAAAAACTTTCTAAACCAGGAATAGCTTGTTCCAAGCTTTGATGCAATTTCTTTCACATCAATATCTTTATGGATATTTTCTCTCATAATGATCTTGGCTCGCTCAATTACTTGTGTTGACTCACGTCCATCGTAACTTTTGTTTTGTGAAAGCGACAAAATCATTCCCAAAATGTGAAAAACTATTCCGGCAAGATATTGTTGTGCCGATTTTTTATCTTCTTTCGCTACCTTGATAGCCGTTAAAAACAGATTGACCAGTTCGTCACTCGTGCCGACATCCAAAATTTGATTTTGTTCCGAGATAAAGCTCTTTTCGATAACAGAATCAATAATGCTTCCTTCAAAACCGATATAGTATTCGTTCCATCCGGTATCCCTTAAGGGTTGGTACGAATGCCATTGCCCGGGAAAAAGAATGATAACCTGCCCTTTTTTAACGGGTGTCTTTTTTGTTGTAGCAGATGAAAAGACTCCTTTCCCTTTACAGATATAGACAAATTGATATTCGGATAAAATTCTTCCTTTTTGGGGGTTAAAATAATAGCTCTTGGGATGGTCGGTGGAAGGATACAACGTGTTTGGCGCAATAGGTTGGAAGCCAACAGTATTTACCGTTAATCCAAATTCTTTGTCTTTCTCGTTTACTAACAGGTATTTAAAATCTATTCCTAAATCGTTGAATCTCATTTTTTCTGTTTTTTGGTATGTAATTCTAATTTCACGGACAAATATAAAAAAATAAAGCACAATGCTGTCAATTTAACACTAAGTTATCAATTGATCCTGCATGGTGCTTTTTGAAAACATGAAAGAATGAACAGTTTCTAAAATAGATTTGGAATGGTTAAAGAAAATATCAATATAGCCATGCCGACAGCAAGAAAGGTAACTGCTTTTTTACCGGCCCCCTTCCATTCTTTCAGAATAACTCCCCACACATTGCTGAAAACAACGTTTAAAGACATCAGGATACTCCAGGAGAAGGCCATCATCACACTGTCCGGTTCGAAAAAGCTTTTTCCCATCCCCAAGCCGAAGAACTGAGAATACCACAGTAACCCCGCCAAGGCACAGAAAAGAAGATTATTAATAAGCACGGATTTAGATGTTTTTCCAATTTCACCACCGGTCTTATTTTTTGCATTCATGTAGAGACAATAGGCCAGATTGGTGAAAAAACCGCCAATAGTGACTAAAAGTGTTACGGGATTTTGGGCGAAAATCTCCCTCGCGCCTGCTGCAATTGCGGCTTCTTTTATAGGTGTTCCGGCACTTAACCCTAAACTGAAACAAGCGCTCATGACTCCGGCAAACAAGGCAATAAGCAACCCTTTTTTTAAAGCAAAGTCCTTTATGGCTTTCTTGCGCTCCTCTTCCGACATGTTTTTAGAACGCAAGCTTCCTGCGTATCCCACCAATGCAATCCCCACCAAGGTTACAACAACAGCCAGTAACAGGACCAATCCTTTCGGGGAGAGAAGGTCGTCCCCTGCAAGAACAGCAGGGATAAGGGTTCCAAAGGCAGCGCACGTTCCCAAAGCAACGGATTGACCAAGGGCGATACCTAAGTATCGCATACTGAGACCGAATGTTAATCCGCCAATTCCCCACAGCACGCCATACCCGATTGATTGCAACGCCGCACCGGAATTAGCCGAATAAACCTGTATCAATTCCGGAAGGGAGTTGGCCAAAAATGCACCTAGAACCGGAAAAACGAGCCAGGCAAAAACTCCCTGTACAAGCCAGAAATTTTCCCACGACCAATCTTTAACTTTATTGATGGGAACATAAGAGCTCGATTGCCCCATGCTCCCTATTGCGATAATAATCAAACCAATAAAGGTGTTCATCGTGCTTGTCTTTTAGAAGTTACTTCCGATTCGTAATTTTCAATTTCTTTAATATACTCATTTCCAACCGGAACACCTTGTTGTAAGCAATAATAGTTGTAAACTGCATTCCAGGGCATGGCTTTTAGTTCTTCCAGATAAGCCAGCCGCTGAAAATTATGATCTTGCTTTTCGTAATCACGCAGCTTTTCGGTCGGTTCTAAAAGCGCTTGTAACAATGCTTTCTGGGTTGACCGGATTCCAACAACATAAGCGCCAATACGATTAATGGACGCATCAAAATAATCCAGTCCGATATGTATTTTTTCCATTTGTCCGGAACGGACAATCTCTTGCGATAACTCCAACAGCGCATCGTTCAGGATGACCACATGGTCGCTATCCCAACGTTCAGGACGGCTGACATGCAAGGTGATTTCGGGAACAAAAAGCAACATGGAGGAAATTTTATCTGCAATCCCTTCGGTCGGATGGAAATGTCCGGCATCCAACGTTAGCAGCATATTGTTTTTAACGGCATATCCCATGTAAAACTCATGAGAACCCACAACATAACTTTCGCTGCCAATACCAAAAAGTTTGCACTCAACACAATCTTTTAGGTAATCGGTGCTGATTTTTTCGGTCATCACCTCGTCTAACGATTCTTTCAACAGTTGCCTGTGTTGTATGCGGGAAACTGTTTTGTCTTTCTCCCCGTCATGTATCCAGATATTGTGGATGCATGCATCACCTTGTTGACGGCCCATCTCTTCTGCTATACGGCGGCAACGGCGCAAATGTTCTTTCCAGAAATCACGTATCTCCGGATTGAAACTCGAAAGTGAATAGTTCCCGCTTTTTGAATGAGAAAAGAATGTGGAATTAAAATCCAGTTTCGCACCTACCTTCTTTGCCCAATCTATCCACGTCTGAAAATGTTTAGGTTCAATTTGGTCCCTATCCACAAATTTTTTCCCGAAATCACCGTAGATCGCGTGTAAACTTAAGCGGTGTTTTCCGGGAATCAGGGTCAACACTTTCTCGATGTCTTTTTTCAATTCATCTATTGAGCCGGCTTTACCGGGGTAGTTCCCTGTTGTTTGGATTCCGCCGGTCAGTTCTCCATCGGGATTTTCAAAACCCGACACGTCGTCGGCCTGCCAGCAATGGATGGAAATAGATACACTGTTTAGCTTTTCGATTGCTTTTTCCACATCAACCCCAAGTACAGCGTATTGTTCTTTTGCAGCTGCATACTCTTTCTTAATTTGTTCTTCTTTCATGATTACCTGAACTGTTTATTTATGTTTATAATTTGTTGGAAACATCTGAATATTTATTATAATGCTTGTTCCACAGGTTTGTATCCTGAGGTTCGAACCTCACCAGATTAACAGAGTTCCTGACCATTTCCCGCATATCGTTTTTATCCGCGACCAATCCGAATGCTTTTGCCTGAAGCAATATGTTCCCAATAGCGGTAGCTTCTGAAGGCCCGGCAATTACAGTTATTCCGATAGCGTTTGCAGTAAATCTGTTGAGCATATTGTTTTGTGACCCTCCTCCGATAATATGTAAGGTCTCAATAGGGAAACCGGCCAATCCTTTTAGGTTCTCGAGCACTTGTTTGTATCGGAAGGCAAGGCTTTCGTAGATGCACCGGGCAATTTCTCCTACACTCTGTGGCACAAACTGACGGGTTTGCCTGCAATAGTTTTGTATTTCATCAATCATCGATTCGGGGCTTGTGAAACAAGGTGCATCCGGATTAATGAAACATTTGAACGGTTCAGATTGGGTGGCCTCAAGAACGATATCGTCATACGAGATATCTTTTTCCTTTGCCCACTCTTTTCTGCACTGTTCAATAAGCCACATTCCACAAATGTTCTTTAATAAACGGATGGAGCCGTCTGCTCCGCCTTCGTTGGTGAAATTCAATGAATAAGTTTCTTCGTTTACCACAGGTTCTTTGGACTCTATTCCCATCAGTGACCAAGTGCCGGAACTCAGATAAGCAAAGTTTCCATTTTCGGCCGGAGTAGCGATTACTGCCGATGCCGTATCGTGTCCTGCAACAGCAATAACCGGAATTGCACCCAAGTTGGTTTGTTTTTGCGCGGATTCCGATAATGTGCCGATTTGTGTTCCCGGAAAAACTATCGGTGCAAAATTTTCTTTCGATATATTTAATGTACATAGCAGTTCTTCGTCAAAAGATCGCGTAAAAGGATTCAGGAGTTGAGAAGTAGATGCTATGGTGTATTCTGTTACCATCTTGTTTGTCAGTAAGTAAGATAAAGCGTCGGGCATAAACAGGAACTTGTCCGTTATGGGATAAACAGGGTTGTTATCTTCTTGTTGAGTAAAAAGCTGGAAAAGTGAATTGAAATTCATGATCTGAATCCCGGTTTTCAAGTAGGTCTCCTTTTTAGATAAAATCTTGTCGAAAAACTTTTTCGGAGCGGGGAAGGTGTGTGTGTCGCGATAGCAGTAAGGCATACGGAGCGGTTCCCCGTCTTTGCCGAAAGATACGAAATCTACTCCCCAGGTGTCAATTCCAATCGATTCTATTTCAATACCCTGATGTTGAATGTACTTTAAAGACTTTAATATTTCGGAGTATAGGTGAAATAAATCCCAATATAATCTGTCATTGACGTCGATGATCGGGTTTACAAAACGATTGACTTCTTTCAATTCTAATTTGCTGTTTCTAATCGTACCAAGAATGGCACGTCCGCTTGAAGCACCTAAATCGATAGCTAAAAAAGAAATTAATCTGCTTTCATTCATGATGAGGCTAAATAAATAAAAAATTATAATTTACAAAAATAGGAATAACAACGGTAAGTAAAAATAATAAAAATGATTTTGTTGCTGTATTATTTGATATTTTATGACAAAAAATACAGTACAAAAATCAATAATTACATTTATTGGGGAAGAAAACCATCTATTTTTGTAATATCAAAAGTTCACCAATGAGACGAAATATTTTATCCCTGCGTTTTTTGGATACTATATTTAATATAGGTAACTTTGTGTCAGCATAGTGTAGGATACTTAATATTGTATTGTTGATCAGCAATTAAAGTGCTTTAAAATCAAAAAACATATGGCAGTAGTAATAATTATGCCCAAGCAGGGGCAGTCGGTTGAAAGTTGTATAATAGGCTCCATAAACAAGAAAAAGGGGGATTCCGTGAAGAAAGGCGACGTTCTCTTTTCTTACGAAACAGACAAGGCCTCTTTCGAGGAGGAATCTCCGGCGGACGGAGTGGTGCTCGAATGTTTTTACAAGGAAGGTGACGAGGTTCCCGTGCTGGAAAATATGATGGTTATCGGTGAGCCCGGAGAGAATTATTCGGCTTTGCTGCAAGGCAGTCAGGAGCCGCACCCCGCACCCGCGCCCCGTACTCCGGAACTCGCGTCCCGTACTCCGGAATCCGCAACTCACATTCTGGAACCCGCAACCCGGAACCCGGACCCCGGACCCCGTTTCATTTCCCCCCGCGCCAAAAACCTTGCGACAAAAGAGGCGATTGATACCGCGGGCGTGAGCGGGTCGGGGCCACAGGGGCGCGTTATCGAAAAAGATGTAAAAGCGGCTTTGGAAAACAGGCCTAAAATGACACCGTTGGCAAAAAAGATGGCCTCGCTGGAGAATCTGCAACCGCAATCATCGGGTACCGGATTAGCGGGAACAGCACGTTCTGCCGATTTGGCACCATCGTCAAATTATGTTTACGCTAACGATTACGAAGACAGGAAGCTTTCCAACATGCGGAAACTCATTGCTCGGGCAATGCACGCTTCGCTGCAAAATTCAGCGCAGCTTACACACCATCTGGGCGCCGATGCACGCCGGATCCTTGAACTTCGGAAACAAGTGAAATCTGCCGTAGAAGCCGGGAAGCTCTCCATAAACATCACGCTCAACGATATGGTCTGTTATGCGGTGATCAAAGCGCTGAAGAAATTTCCCCAAGTCAATTCGCAACTCCTGGGCGACACCATGCGTATTTTTAATAAAGTACATCTCGGATTGGCGGTGGACACCGATCGCGGACTGATGGTCCCGGTAGTGAAAAATGCCGATGATTTGTCGATCGCCGGACTTTCAAACCAACTGAAAGAAGTCGCAAACGCTTGCAGGACAGGTAGTGTGAATCCGGATATCCTTTCTGCGGAAGCCGGCTCGTTCACCGTGTCCAATTTGGGAAATTACGGGGTGGAAATCTTTACGCCCGTTATCAATCTGCCGCAGTCTGCCATATTGGGAGTGAACACGATTGTACCGCGCCCGAAAGATCTGGGCGATGGCGTTTATGCTTTTGTCCCGTATATCGGGCTGAGCCTTACCTACGATCACAGGGCGCTTGATGGCGGGGAAGCAACGCGCTTCCTGAAGCAAATTGCCATAGAAATAGAAAATCTCGAAATCGATTATTAATCCAATAAAATAAAGAAAATGTACGACTTATTAATCATCGGCGGTGGACCGGCCGGTTATGTGGCTGCCGAACGTGCAGGTCATAAAGGGCTGAAGGTGGTCTTGTTTGAGAAAAAAAACCTGGGCGGCGTTTGTCTTAACGAAGGCTGTATCCCGACCAAAACCATGCTCTATAGTGCTAAAACCTATGAAAATGCGCTTCATGGCGATAAGTATGGTGTTTTTGCGGAGAATGTCCGTTTTGAATACGATAAGATTGTATCCCGCAAAAATAAAATAGTGCGTAAATTAGTTGCCGGTGTGAAAACCAAGATGAAGACCAACCAGGTTACGGTTGTTGAAGGCGAAGCTCACATCACGGGCAGGAGCGGCAACGGCATTGAGGTGGTCTGCAACGGTGAGAGTTATCCGGGAAACAACCTGTTGATCTGCACCGGATCCGAAGCATCGGTTCCGCCCATTCCCGGATTAAAAGAGGCCGGTGATGTTATCCTGACTAACCGTGAAATTCTCGACTTGAAAGAACAGCCCAAAAGACTTGTTGTCATCGGAGGCGGAGTTATCGGAATGGAGTTTGCCAGTTTTTACAACAGTTTAGGATCCAAAGTAACCGTGATAGAAATGCTTCCCGAGATTTTGGGAAATAACGATTTCGAAATTTCAGCCATGTCGCGCGATATTTTCACTAAAAAAGGCATTGACTTTTATCTTGATGCCAAGGTCGTACAGGTGGACGGAAATAAGGTGATTTTCGAAAAAGACGGCGAAACACATACCGTGGAAGGTGACAAGATCCTGTTGAGCGTTGGACGCCGTGCGGTGACCAAAGGCTTTGGCCTCGAAAACCTGAACGTGGAACTGGATAGAGGGGGCATCAAGGTAGATGAAAAAATGCGCACCAACGTTCCCCATGTTTTTGCCGCCGGCGACGTGACCGGATTTTCACTTTTGGCACATACAGCCAGCCGCGAAGGCGAAGTGGTGGTCAACAACCTCACGGGGAAAAACGACATTATGCGCTACAACGCTATTCCGGGAGTGGTGTACATCAATCCTGAGATTGCCGCTGTGGGTGAAACCGAAGAGAGTGCAAAAGCAAAAGGAATTGCTTACAAGGTAGCCAAGCTTTCCATGGCATACGCCGGGCGTTTTGTCGCTGAAAACGAAGGCGGCACCGGATTGTGCAAGGTTCTTGTCGGTGAAAAATACGGCGAAGTTATCGGTGTTCACATGTTAGGGAATCCGGGCAGTGAAATAATTTACGGCGCTTGTATGGCCATAGAGCAGGAAATGACGCTGGAAGAGATGAAAGAGGTTGTTTTTCCGCACCCGACAGTAAGTGAAATATTCAAAGAAGTGGTGTTTGAGTTTTAGAATACCTGAAATATAAAAAAATATTATGCCAAAAATTCAATTTATCGATCCGGCTGAAGCCCGCAAACCGGGCTTTGTGGAATTTCAGCCCATTCCTGTCAATCAGTACCAAAAGACGGTAAAAGAAGAACGTGAAAATTTTACCGACGACGAACTAAAAGCCATTTATCACGACATGGCGCTCATCCGTGAGTTCGAAACCATGCTTAATCTTATCAAAACCAAAGGTGAGTACAACGGCGTGGCGTACAATCACCCCGGTCCGGCTCACTTGTCCATCGGACAGGAATCGGCGGCTGTGGGGATGGCCTGGACACTTACGGTCGATGATTTTATTTTCGGGAGCCACCGTTCACACGGCGAGATCCTGGCCAAAGGGATGTCTGCCATCCATAAGCTTACCGATGACGAACTGATGAAAATAATGCAGGGCTTTTTCGATGGTTCGGTGCTGAAAATCGTTCAAAAAGATTTTAACGGAACCACTAAGGAGCTCGCCCGCCGTTTTTTGGTTTATGGAACATTGGCGGAAATATTTGCCCGGGAAACCGGATTTAACAGGGGGCTTGGCGGTTCGATGCATGCCTTTTTCACCCCTTTCGGAGTATATCCCAACAATGCCATCGTGGGCGGTTCGGGAGATATTGCCGTGGGTGCCGCGTTGTACAAAAAGATCAACCGTAAACCCGGATTGGTAGTTGCCAATATAGGTGATGCCTCGATGGCGTGCGGGCCCGTTTGGGAAGGAATCACGTTCGCTGCGATGGACCAGTTCAAAGAACTCTGGGATGGAGATATGAAAGGCGGGCTTCCGGTGATTATCAACATCATGAACAACCAGTACGGGATGGGCGGCCAAACTTGCGGCGAAACCATGGGCTACGGCATTGCAGCCCGCATAGGCGCGGGTGTGAACGAAGAGCAAATGCACGCCGAACGTGTGGACGGTTACAATCCGTTGGCAGTCATTGATGCTTACAAACGCAAACGCAAAGTGATTGAAGAGAAAAACGGGCCGGTACTGCTGGACGTCCTGACTTATCGGTACAGCGGGCACTCTCCGTCGGATGCCTCCTCCTATCGTACGAAAGAAGAAGTGGAAGCCTGGGAGAACCAAGATTGTATCGCATCGTTCGGAAAACAATTGTTGGAAGCGGGTGTGACGGATCAAAATGGATTGGACGCTATTTGGGATGATATAAAAATGCTCATTCATGAGATGTTGTTGAAATCGACTGACGATGAAATCTCACCCCGGATGAAAAACCCCGATCGGATTGGCGAAATGATGTTCTCGAACGGTTCAGTGGAGAGTTTCTCCGATGCAAAACCTGAGGTGCTGATGCCGTTGGAAGAGAACTCCCGCGTAAAGAAAATAGCCGGTAAAGAGCGTTTCGCATTCGATGCGGAGGGCAAGCCGTTCAGCAAGATGAAACAGTTCCAGCTGCGCGACGCTATTTTCGAAGCCATCATGGACCGATTCTATAAAGATGCATCCCTGGTGGCTTACGGTGAAGAGAACCGCGATTGGGGAGGCGCTTTTGCCGTTTACGGCGGAATGACGGAAGCCTTGCCGTATCACCGCCTGTTCAATTCACCCATATCCGAAGCCTCTATCGTGGGAACGGCCATTGGTTACGCCATGTGTGGCGGGAGGGTTATACCCGAGATCATGTACTGCGATTTTCTGGGGCGGTGCGGAGACGAAGTGTTCAATCAACTGCCCAAATGGCAGGCCATGAGCGGGAATGTGCTGAAGATGCCGGTTGTACTTCGTGTTTCGGTCGGGTCGAAATACGGTGCACAGCATTCGCAGGACTGGACTTCGCTTGTGGCCCATATTCCGGGCATTAAAGTTTGCTTCCCCGTGACGCCTTATGATGCCAAGGGGCTGATGAATGCCGCGCTGCAAGGGACCGATCCGGTAATCTTTTTTGAGAGCCAGCGTATTTATGATATCGGTGAGCAATTTCACGAGGGCGGCGTTCCTGCGGGATATTACGAAATACCCATTGGTGAGCCCGACGTGAAAAAAGAAGGAGGAGACATTACGTTCCTGACCATCGGGCACACGCTCTATCCCGCACTTCAGGCGGCAAAAGAGTTGGAGTCAGCATACGGCATGAGTGCCGAAGTGATCGATGCCCGTTCGCTGGTGCCGTTCAATTATGAAAAGGTGGTTGCCTCGGTGAAGAAAACTGGTAAAATCATCGTTGCCGGCGATGCTACCGCTCGTGGTTCGTTCCTGAACGACCTGACGGCAACTATCGGATCGCTTTGCTTCGACTACCTGGATGCACCCGTTGCCGTGCTCGGTTCACGCAACTGGATCACCCCGGCGCACGAACTTGAAAGTGCGTTTTTCCCGCAGGCAAGCTGGTTTATCGATATGATACACGAACGTATTCAGCCGCTTAAAGGGTATATGCCCGGTGAGAATTTTACCGATGCCGAAATGATAAGAAGAGCGAAAAAAGGAATTTAACCATGGAGTTTCCAAAAGTAAATGCTCATTTGCATACGCCATTCTCTTTCAGCGCATTCCGGGATATCGATGATGCATTGGACAGGGCAGCCGCAGAGCATGTGAAAGTGGTCGGCATCAACGATTTTTATAGTGCCGAAGGTTATGAAGAGTGGTCGGAAGGTTGCCGCAAACGCGGGCTTTATCCACTTTTCAACATCGAGCTGATCAGTTTGAACAAGGAAGATCAAAAAGCAGGCTTGCGTGTGAATGATCCCGGAAATCCCGGGCGGACTTATATTAGCGGCAAGGGGCTGTTGTACCCGTTTAAGCTGGATGAACCTTATGCTTCGCAATTGGCAAATGTGCGCGACGAAGCCAATAAGCAGGTGGAAGCCATGTGCGAAAAACTAAACGGAATTCTTCAAAGCAAGAACGTCGGTTTTTTGCTCGATATGGATTGGGTGAAAGCTAATCTGACCAGGGGCTCTGTTCGGGAACGTCATTTGGCGAAAGCTTTGCGCTTGAAAGTTTACGAAAATTGCGGTGATAACCCAACATGCATTAAGAACCTGCTGAAGGAGATTTTCGATGGGAAAGAGTTGAAATCGGATACTGAAAACCTTGCGGGTGTAGAGAATGAAATCCGTGCTAATCTGTTGAAAGCGGGTGGTTCGGCTTTTGTTCCGGAAACTGCCGAAGCTTTTCTCCCGATGCAGACGGTTTGTGAAATCATTCTGGCGGCCGGGGGAATACCCACTTATCCGTTTTTAGCGGATGATATCGCCGGAAATTATACCGATTTTGAAAACGATTTGGAGCGCGTGGCCAAACAATTGACCGGGCGTGGATTCCATTCCGTGGAATTTATTACTACCAGAAACGATATGAATTTATTGGAAAAATATGCTTCGTACCTTCACGATCAGGGTTTTGTAGTGACCCTTGGCAGTGAACACAATTCTCCGGTGATGGAGCCCATTGAACTTTTTGCCCGTCATCAAACACCTTTGTCGGGAAAATTGTTGCGTATAAACTATGAAGGTGCGTGTGTTGTTGCAGCCCATCAGCATTTAGTCGCCCAGGGCCTGAGCGGCTATACCGATGAAAACGGTAATGCCGATCGCTCGAAAAGGGACGAGTTCGTGAAATTGGGAGATGAGTTAATCAGGAACAGAGTAGGAAAACAATAGAGATGAGAGAGATTCAAGAGTTAATATCCATTTCACAGTTCTACGGTAAAGACAACCGCTTTGTCATTGCCGGAGGCGGGAATACATCGTATAAGAATGCAGAGAGGCTCTGGGTGAAAGCCAGCGGCTCATCACTCGCGAGCATCACGGAAGATGGTTTTGCCGTATTGGATCGTTCACTGCTTAACCCGATGTCAGAAAAGCAATACAGTGAAAATGCCGCCGAGCGCGAAGAGCAGGTAAAAAATGATCTGGCCGCTGTTACCATCACAAAAGGTAAACGCCCGTCGGTAGAGACTTCGATGCATAACGCCATTGATTATGCATTTGTGGTTCATTTACATCCGACGGCCGTGAATGGTTTAATGTGCGCTATAAATGCCGGGACGGAGTTGAAAAATCTTTTCGGCGAAAAAACATTGTTTGTGGAATATACCGATCCGGGGTATGTCCTGTTCAAGAAAGTGGACGAAAAAATAAAGGAATATCGCCGCAAATTCAGCGAAGAACCGCACGTAATCTGGTTGCAAAACCACGGTATTTTTGTAGCAGCAGACAATATTGAGGAGATAAAATCCATTTATAATTCAATTTTAGAGACACTTGAAAAGGCGGTGAGAATTCCTTTGCCGGAAGGCGAAAGGGAAACGTGTCGCTGTACCGAAGAGGTCCTGCCGGCCATTCGGATGCTGGTTTCGGAAGATAGCCTCAAAACCCTGAAAGTCCGCAAGAACGAATTGATAAAACAGTTTTACGATAGTCCCGGGAACCAGGCAGCCATTGCGAAGCCTTTTACTCCCGATGCTATTGTTTATTGTAAATCGAACTATCTGTTTTTCAATGGTGAAACGCCTGAGCAAATCATTGCAGATGCACAAAAAACGATCCCCGATTTTGTATATAAGTTCGGTTATCTGCCTAAAGTCTTGTTGATTAAAGGTGTCGGGCTTGTAGCCGTGGGGGATAATGCCAGGCAGTGCGATATCATCCTTGATGTATTTGAGGATGCCATGAAGGTGGCTTTTCTATCTCAATCGTTTGGCGGAGCACATCCGATGACACAGGCTCAGATTGATTTTATCGATAATTGGGAAGTGGAAAATTATCGCCGCAGTGTGGCAGCCGGGAATGCTTCGGGGCGGGCAGAAAACAAGACTATTGTGGTAACCGGAGCGGCACAAGGTTTTGGCGAAGGGATCGCCGAATGTTTATTGCGGGAAGGCGCCAATATTGTCGTAGCGGATTTGAACGAGGAGGCGGGACGGAAAACAGCCGATAAATTGAACGGCCTGGCGAAAAGCAATCGGGCAATTTTCGTAAAGACGAACGTTGCTGAAATTCCAAGCCTCGAAAACTTAGTACACGAAACCGTCTGCAATTTTGGCGGAGTTGACTGCTTTATCAGCAATGCAGGTGTTTTGCGCGCGGGAGGGCTGGACGATATGACACCCGAGAATTTCGATTTTGTCACCAGGATCAACTACAATGCCTATTTCTATTGTGCGAAAGTAATAAGCAAAGTGATGAAATTTCAAACGAAATACGCGGCGAATAATTATTTTGCCGATATCATTCAAATAAATTCAAAGTCGGGGCTTCGCGGCAGTAAGGCTAACTTTGCTTATGCAGGCGGAAAATTCGGTGGTGTTGGGCTGACACAGTCATTTGCATTGGAACTGGCCCCGTTCCGGATAAAAGTCAACTCGGTTTGTCCCGGCAATTACTACGAAGGGCCGCTTTGGAGTGATCCCGAAAAAGGATTGTTTGTACAATACCTGAATGCAGGAAAAGTACCCGGTGCCAAAACCATTGACGATGTAAAAGCGTTCTACCTGGCACAAGTGCCGATGCGAAAAGGTTGCACACCGGGAGATGTTACCAAAGGCGTATTGTATCTGATGGAGCAATGCGGTGAAACCGGACAGGCATTGCCGGTTACGGGCGGGCAGGTGATGTTGAATTAGAATAGAGCCAAGATGCAAGATAAAAGACACGAGATATAAAAGTAAATTGAAATGCATAATTTTAAGAAATTAGATATCTGGAACAAATCCATGGAGTTTGTTGTCGATGTATATAGACTTGTCAATACGTTTCCTCAAATTGAGTGTTTCGGATTGGCCTCCCAAATGCGGAGAGCAGTAGTATCCATACCGGCTAATATCGCTGAAGGTTCGGCAAAATCAAGTAATAAGGATTTTGCACGTTTTCTTGAAATGTCACTTGGATCCGCTTATGAATTAGAAACAGAATTACTTGTATCTTTTAAATTATCATATATTGAACATGAAACGTACGAACAATTTCAACAAAAATTAGCAGAATTACAGCGTATGATTAATGGTTTCAAGGATACTTTATCGTAATAATATAAACTAAGCCCTATCAAGATCTTGATTCTTAACTCTTGCATCTTGGTTCTAAAAATAAATATATGAAAACAAGAGCAGTCCGTTTGTACGGCAAAAAAGACCTCAGGCTGGAAGAGTTTGAATTACCAGCCATTAAAAACGACGAAATACTTGCAAAAGTAGTTTCAGATTCGTTGTGTATGTCGTCTTACAAGGCATCCTCACAAGGAGCGGAACATAAACGGATCCCCGATAATGTAGCTGAAAATCCCATAATCATCGGTCATGAATTTGCCGGTGAGTTGCTGGAAGTGGGCAGTAAGTGGGCGCATAAATTCAAGCCAGGCGATAAATTCTCCATTCAGCCGGCTTTGTATTACGAAAACGGACCCATAGGTGTCCTGAGCGCTCCCGGCTACAGTTACCCTTATATTGGAGGCGATGCAACCTATGTGGTTATTCCGAATGAAGTGATGGAACAGGATTGTCTGTTGGCTTACCGTGGAGAAGGGTATTATCCGGCATCGCTGGCAGAACCGCTTTCGTGCGTTATTGGAGCCATGCATGCCAATTATCACACCAGGCCCGGAAGTTATGAGCACAAAATGGAGATTGTGGATGGCGGCAAGATGGCTATTCTTGCCGGAGTAGGGCCAATGGGGCTTGCCGCAATCAATTTTGTACTTCGCCGCGAAGAAGTAAAACCGTCCCTGCTCGTGGTTACGGATATCGATCAGTCGCGGCTCAACCGTGCTGCATCCATTTATACGGTTGAATTTGCAGCCTCACGCGGAATAGATTTGAGGTATATCAATACCGGAAAGATGGAGAACCCGGTGGAGGAACTGAAAGCAATCAGCGGGGGAGCAGGTTTTGATGACGTTTTTGTATTTGCGCCTGTAAGGCCTGTTGTAGAGCAAGGTGATGCTATCCTGGCTTTCGACGGTTGTCTGAATTTCTTTGCAGGCCCGGACAATCCGAATTTCAGTGCCATGTTGAATTTCTATAATGTCCATTACGCTTATACACATATTGTTGGTACCAGTGGAGGTAATAACAGTGATATGGTGGAAGCTTTGGATATCATGAGCAAAGGGTTGGATCCTGCCGGATTGGTTACCCACATCGGAGGGTTGAACGCTGTTGCCGATGCCACGAACAACCTGCCCCATATCCCCGGAGGTAAAAAATTAATCTATACACATATGGAGATGCCGCTTACTCCCATTTCCGATTTTGTAAAATTAGGCGAAACGGACGGATTCTTTAAAGAATTGGCTGAAATCTGCGATCGGCACAACGGTTTGTGGAGCGTGGAAGCGGAGGCCTATCTATTGTCTAACCATCCTACAACCCGTAACGCGTGACTCAAAATATATGAAACAATTAGACACTCAATTAATGCATCCGGTGGAACAAATCAATGTGATCATCGGAAGAATATACCGAAGCGGAATGACCACTACTTCGGGTGGAAATATTTCCATTCGGGATGATAACGGAGACATTTGGATCACACCGTCGGGTGTGGATAAAGGGAACCTGACCACAAAGGATATTATGCAAGTGAAAAAGGACGGAACGGTTATAGGCCCGCACAAGCCTTCGTCGGAACTCCCTTTTCATAAGGCTATCTACGAAGCAAGGCCTGAGATAACTTCAATCATTCATGCTCATCCGCCGGCATTGGTCGCATTCAGCATCGCCGGCACCGTCCCCGATACCAAGATTGTTCCTCAGGCTTATAATGTTTGTGGCGATATCGGTTTTGCACCTTATGGCACACCCGGGAGCGAAGATCTCGGCATAAAAATTGCCAACGAGTTTAAAGACAAACGGTATCGGGCGGTAATTATGGAAAATCACGGTGTGGTGTTGGGCGGAACCGATATGATGGATGCCTACCAGCGATTTGAGACGTTGGAATTTTGTTGTCGTACCATTATAAACGCAGCAAAACTCGGAAAAGTGAATTATCTTTCCGATAAACAAGTAGCCAGCTATGTGAACCATATCCCGAAAAATATTTCACATTTTATGGATGTCGATTACCCGTCCGATGAACGTGCTTTGCGTACTGAAATGGTCAATATCATTCGCCGGGCTTGCAATCAGGGCCTGATGATATCAACTTACGGAACGGTGTCTGTCCGGTGGCATGACGATGACTTTTTAATTACGCCCCGCGATGTTGCCCGCTGGGATATTTTACCGGGCGACATTGTACAAATCAAAAACGGAATGGCGGAAGCCGGAAAAACGCCCAGCCGTTCAGTAGCGTTGCACCAACGGATTTATCAGCTCAATCCGCATATCAATTCCATAATCTGTACACAGCCGGTAAACCTGATGGCTCATGCGGTAAGCGGAACAAAATTCGATGTGCGCACTATCCCCGAAAGTTGGATCTTCCTGCAGGATGTGCCTTCAATCCCTTTTGGGTTGATCTATAACGATGTGGACAGCGTGGCCAGTATGTTCCACAACAACCGGGTGATTATGGTTGAAAACGACAGCGTTTTTGTGACAGGAGATAAATTACTTAACACGTTTGATTACCTGGAAGTTGCCGAATTTTCGGCCAATTCACTTGTGATGGCTTCCGTTATCGGGCCGTTGAACCCCATTGGAGATAAGGAGATTGACGAACTTCGCATTGCCTTTCATGTGAAATGAAATGTATCTTTTCCCCTTCTGCCATACCGGCTTTTAACCTGGCTGCGGAAGAGTATCTTTTTTCCACGCCGGGAGAGTACTTGTTGCTGTACGTAAACACGACAAGCATTATCATTGGCTACAATCAGGCGGTGGTGAATGAAGTGGATCTGGATTTCTGTATCGAAAACGATATACGCATTATCCGGCGGTTATCGGGTGGGGGAGCGGTCTATCACGATTCAGGGAACCTGAACTACTCTTTTATTTCCGATAAAAAAGAGGCGCCCCTCAGCGCTGACTTTCTCCTGCCCGTGATATATGTGCTTCAACAATTGGATATTCCCGCCGGAATAGGAAAAAGAAAAGACTTGTGGTTGCCCGGCGGGTACAAGATTTCCGGAACCGCCTCGCATGTGTCGAAAGGGAGGGTACTGCATCACGGTACGTTGCTCTATGAGAGTAATTTAGAAAATTTGCAACGTTCACTCAATCCGGAAAAAAGAAATTTTGTGGCAAAAGCAACCGCTTCGGTGCCCAGCCCGGTAAAAAATATAAGTTCTTTCTTGAAAGAAGAACAAAAGGAGACTCCCCCCTTTGATGAGTTTGTCAACAGGTTTGCCAATGAGATGATAACCTGTTTCGGCCTTGCCGGTTTAACTTCATTCTCCACAGCTGATGTAGAGGCTATTGAAATATTGCGCCGGAATAAATATTCCCAACGCGAGTGGAATTTCAAGATGTGAATGCCGGTAATTATTCCACATTTGTTTATCAAACGAACTCCGGCTCATTTATGAATTTTAAATTCAGTACCTTTTCTATCTTGAATAAAGTTTCAAGAGACAGATTTTCCTTGCCTTTCAATATTTTAGATATATACTGTTGACTGCAACCCATTTTTTCAGCTAACATCTTTTGAGTCAAACCCAGTTCTTCCATTCTGTCTAACATCTTCATGGCGACTGTCTGCGAATAGCGTAACCATGTTTTGTTTCCTATACGGAATTCTGCCTCTTCTCGCCAGCGTGAAGGCGTTTTTGAAGCATATACTTTTATTTTGTTTACTGTTGTTTCCATATCCATTCTTATTTTAGTTCTCTTAGATAATCCTCAAATCCATCACTATCAACTATACTCTCGTCTAAAAGGAAATTTCTGACCATCTCCATTTTTGTCAATTCCTCAAGAGTATGTTGCCTTTCCTGCATGGCGGCAGTAAGTTTGATAGCACCCCCCGTTATTATATAAATGCCTTGTGATAACTTGATGGCATAAATTCTTAACCATGAGGCATGTTGTCGTCTATTTTTAATCTTTGCCTTTTCTTTACCCAACAATACTTCTTTCATGCGACTGGGTTCTAAATGACGAAAGAGTTCATCAAGGTCTGCTTCGGATGAAATATCCATTATCAGGTACTGCAAACGTTCCGCATCATCGAGAGTATCATTTATAGCCTGATTTATATCAGTTATTTTAAAATGTGACACAAGATCATTAAAATTATTTTTGAAGAACGTCCGTAGCCACCTGACATCATTCCATCTGTCAAGTATTATATAGAGGGCATTATCTACTTCTCCATCATACCGAACCGCCCAGAGGCGACCATCTTCAGTTATGTTATCAAATGTCATACATAAATTTTTATGACAAAGATAATATATTTTTCTATTAATACAACTAATAGGTTGTTTTTTCTTCTTCGAGTCAAGTACAATAACATTCGCCGTTTGAAGTGTGGAAAAAGGTAACACTTTTATTACGCATAGAAAGGGATAAACAACCGTCCTTGCCGGGACTCTCTTTCCCGGAATCGCTTAATCACTTTTTCCGTCAGTTCATAATTTTTCACTCCCCAGTCGGGAGCGATAAGAAGCGACGAAGGCGATTGTGAGGCAAACCGTTCGATGTAAAAACCGGGGTTCAGCCGCTCAGAAAAATCTACACACAAATCAACGTACTCTTCGAGTTCAAAAATGTGAAACGACTCCGGCAGTAATCGATATTCCTTTGCCATTGCCGTGCCTTTGATAATTTGTAACTGATGAATTTTGACGGTAGTAAGTGGAAGCTCGGATAACTTTTGTGCATGTCCTATAATGTCATCGTGTGTTTCACCCGGCAAGCCGAGAATGAGATGCGCCCCCACGGGAATGCCTCTTTCGGTCGTTTTTATAATGGCTTCCTTCGATTCTTCCCAGGTGTGTTGGCGGTTTACGCGTTCTAATGTCTTGTTTAACGTGCTCTCTACGCCATATTCGATTAAAACGAACGTTTTCCTGTTCAATTTCTCAAAATAATCCAACAATTCGTCAGACATACAATCGGGGCGGGTACTTACAACCAAACCGGCTACACCGGGGTAGGCAAGCGCTTCTTCGTACATCGCGATAAGTTTTTCCACACTATCGTACGTATTGGTGTACGATTGAAAATAGGCCAGGTATTTCATCTCAGGATATTTGTGCGAAAAAAAAACAATACCGTCTGCCAACTGTTCCGATATGGTTTTTACCGGTTTTCCATATCCCGGACTAAAACTTTGGTTGTTGCAATAAGTGCATCCGCCGCGGCCCTTGCTCCCGTCTCTGTTGGGACATGTAAAGCCGGCGTTGATGGAGATTTTCTGTACTTTAAACGGAAAATGCAGGGAGAGAAACTCAGAAAAATCGCGGTATGGCTTTTGTTCTTTCATTACGCAAAAGTAATAAAAAACGGAAACAAGACAATGAATCTTATTTCTTGGGAGCGTATAAATTCAACGTGACCATAATATTGCCGGGATTTTTTATGAAACTGACTTTAGCTATGGCTTTGTCGCTGATTTTCTCATATGTTTCCACGCGGTTTTTCCCGTTTCTTACTATCGAAACCTGTTCATATTTATCAGCTTTGAGCGCATTTTCCACCTCTCTGGTAAAACTTTCGTCCAGCGATTTGTCGGCTGAATTCAACGTGAGCATTTGACGTCCCAGGCTTATTGTCGATCTGTCTAATGCCAAAACGTCAAAATTTTCCATATCTTTCAGCCTATCCATCGAGCTTGCTTTTTTCTGATACACATAATTGAAACGCTCATCTTCCATGTATTTATCGAACAACCTTTCGAGTTGTTGAGCCGATAGGGTAGTAGCAAAAGCGAGCGTCATAAACATAATTGAGAAATTTTTTTTCATCTTTTCGGGGTTTTAAGTTATTGATTTATTGATTCTATGTAATTGATTTTCTGCGATAAATCGTTAAAGATCTTATCGGCATCCATTTTCGTTTGTATGGCTTTGGCTTCAATAAAAGGTTCATAGCTGGTGCGGATAATTTCGTTGGCTTGCATAAACATTTTATCGGCGTATTGTTGTGCTTTTTGCGGGTTGGTTATCTCTTTTCCGTTTATGAAAACCATAAAGTCATCGGATGGCGTTCCGACCTTGTTTTTGTACGGAAACAGAGTAAGAGCCAAAAGAATAACTGCTGCCGCACCTGCTGCTGTGATCCACAATTTTCGGACCAATGCCGGTTTTTTATTGCCCTTTGCAACCGGAATCTCAAAAACGGGAGCAACGATTTGTTTTTCTTTATCGAATCCAGCAAACAAGGGTTTATATACTTCGTGTTGAGGCAAAACAGTGTCGCTTCGGAAGTAATCCTTCAGCGCGTTTTCTTCTTCAGGCAATGCCACGCCTTCGAAATAATTATTCAGTATGTTATCTATATTGTTCATAAAGCATTTTCTCCTGTTGTTGATGAGTAAGAATCATTTCGCGGAGTTTTTTCCGGGCCCGCGACAGATTTACAGTAACGGCATTCTCTGTTATCGACATAATTTCTGCAATTTCCGCAACCTCCATTTCCTCCACATCTTTCATCCGGATAATGGCGCGTTGCATCTCGGGCAGCAAGTCTATCATCCGGCTGATGGTGTTTATTGTATCGGTCTGTTCCGTAAGCTGATGCGGATCGGGTGCATGGTGTTCCGCATTGAGGGGAATTTCCCCGTTTGGTTGCTGTTTCCGGAGTAAATCGATACACAGGTTTCGCATCGACGTAAGTAAAAACGCTTGCCTGTTTTCAATTATTTCCAAGTGTTTACGCTTTTCCCACAACCGTATCATCAAATCCTGATACGCGTCCTGCGAACGGCTTTCGTCTTTTAATATCGACCGTGCCATACGATACAACTTATCGGAATAGCACAGGATTTGAAGTTGGAATTGCTGAGCGTTCATACATTTATATAGACGGGGAAGCCGGAAAAATCTTACATAGGATAGACGATTTTTTTCAAAGGTAATAAAAAAACAAATGCGTCTGACGGCTTCATGGTTGCCAGACGCTAAGAGAACAAAATTGAATGCTTATAGATTTGCATATAAACAAACGTTTATATATATTTGTATCGTGATAAGAAACGGAGTGGAGTTAAAAAAGGATATAAGATGAAAGACTTAAATAAAGATTTAGCTGAACTAAAAAAACTTTCCGGTGATGATTTCACCCGGAAAGCGGCTGGAATGAAAGAGATATACACGTCGGCGGAAGAAATTGCCGAAATTCATAGATTTATTGCTTCCGGATTTGATGAGGTTGAAAGTGAACTGAGGCAAATTAAAGAGGACGTTTTAGTGAGGGATCAACTTGCAGAAGTTGCAAAATTTGTGAATTTGTCTTACATTGCAGAAAATTACTTTCATAAATCCAAGACATGGTTAAGCCAGCGGATTCATGGCCACGTGGTAAGTGGAAAACCACGCTATTTATCTGATAAAGATAAAAAAATACTGAATTTCGCTCTTAAAGATATGGCTGACAAATTAAGTTCACTAACCGTTTCCTGACGTTTAGTCTCTTATCACAACCGGCCTTGCAGCCCTCGAATGTTGTAAACGAAGGTGACTGTGTGTGCACCTATGGTTATTTAATAATATTCAACCTCTACTCCTTTCCCCATTTTGCGGAGATTCCGGGCGAGTGACTCAACCAGCTTCAGTTTCATCGTGCTGTCGATAGGAAGGTCCTGATGAGCCGGGTTTACGCTTTGTCCCACAAAAAAATGCACGTGGGTAGCTTCTTCAAACAACATATTGGCGAGCAGGGAAGCTCCATCGGGTTTATTCTGTTTTTTGGGCGAAAGGTCAACGGTGGAAAGGTATTTTTCAGACAATGCCAGCAGTTTCCGCAAGGTAAGTACGCCTTCGGTTACCAGGTCGATACCGTCGATGTGGCCGGTGGGAGGAACCTCCTTGTCGGGAAACTCGAAACTTGCTTTCAGGGATTTGTTCAGGTGGCGGGCAACAATCTGCGAGGTTGTCCCTCCGCAAACGATCTTTTTCCCTTCCCTGCTCATAAACCGTGATACGCAAACGGTATCCTGTTCCTTATTCACGGGTGGCCCTACCATGATGCTGACGGGATTTTTTCTGCGAATCTTCACGGCAGCGATGGTTGTGTCGTCGCCCGGTTTATCGAAATACAGGTCATTGCAGGCGGCTGCGAGGAAGCAGGCGATGCAGCGGGCAGACAGGTCGGGTTTTACAATCCGGTTGAGGTGCTTCATAATGTCATCGCGTTGCCAGCCGAAGTTCACGATTTTCCCCGCACCGGCATGGAGAGCGCCGTCGGACATCAGCACCACAAGGTCATTTTCGTGTAATTGTAAAGCACTCCGGTACACTTTTTTGCCGGATATTTCCAGCACCGTCCGTTGTAAATCCATGCATTGCCCATCGTGATAGTAAATGGCCTGAGGATTATCGAACTCGATAAGGTATCCTTCTCCTTTGTTATTGATGTGGATAACGGAGAAGGTGGAGTAGGCAATGCCCCTCACTTTGCACACGGGCAGCGATTGGATGATGGTCTCCACGCATTCCTCAATGGAGATGTTGTTCGACATCATACTGCAAAGTATTTTGGAAGTAAGCGTGGCAAGGATGTTCGCTTTTACTCCGCTGCCTAAGCCGTCAGCCAGGACAAGCGTGAAGCAGTCGTCTTTTTCAATGTATTCAACCTTGTCGCCGCAAAGCTCTTCACCGTATTTGTGAAGCGATGTATAGCCCGTTTCCAAGTATAAATCCATTGTACGGCGGTTTTACTCTTTTTGAAATATCTCTTTCAACTTCAACAAAGCCACTTTGGTTTCGGCAGTAGTTTCACCCAGTAGCGATGCGATCTCTTGTGCTACCCGCATTTGCTTTTTTATTACATTATCGGTTGTCTCCAGTGTTTCCAATTTTACGGAAGTGAGTTTATCTTCGTAGTTCACCTGCGAGGTTATGTCTTTTACGATAGCAAATACTATGTGTTGATTCTTCAGGACATTGATGGACAGGTTGATGTAGGATTGTGTTTTAGGGATGTACACCTTCCCTTTTTCCGTGTTTCTTCCGGTATTGTAGGCGATAACATAATCGGAAGCATCAAAATAATCCATAGCAGGCATTCCTTTCAGGGAGCCATCGAGTGGAATACCCAATACTTCCCTGGCTTTGGCATTGATCTCCACTATACGTATTGAATCGTCCAGTACGATAACGCCATTAGGGCTGTTGTGAATGATTTCGTAAGACATCGATTCCGCTCTTTCGCGCATATAAGGAAGGCAGATTTCAATTTCGGCATAGCCGTTAAACACTGCCCGGGCTTTATCCCGGCAGGTGGAATATCCGCATGTTCCGCAATTCAGTTCGTCTTCGGGTTTCAGTTTTCCCGATTTTGCCAGAATGGCTCTTATTTCGCTTTCCGATGCGGCCTTACTGGTATCGCGTATGCGCGGATAGTTTTGAAACAAGCTTATGGATGGCGTCGGCGGATTTTCCTGTAACGGGCGTTTTTTTATCTCTTTCTTCACGTATGCCTGCACCTCGGCGGTGGCTTTAATGATACCGCCTTCGCGGGGTAGGTTGCAAGGCCCGTTGATGCAGGAGCCGTGGCAGGTATTGAGTTCCAGGAATACGTTCGACAGGCTTTCCATGTTTTCCAGTGCTTCCACACAACGTTTTGCGCCATCAACCGCCATATAGACGAAGTTTTGCACCGGTTCCCCTTCAAACGATTTGATAATTCCCTGGCTGACTGGAAACGTTTTGGACAAATTGGCGAATTCCCCCTGCCCGTTTTCCGGGGGCAAATTGGATATTTCACTTAATATTATGTTTTCCTCCTTGAACATTTCATCCAAATCTTCAAAAGTAAGCACGCCGTCAATAAGCCCCGACTCTTTCGCCTCGCGTTTCTTGGCAATGCACGGGCCAATGAAAACAATTCTGGCATCGGGCACGCGCCCGTGTATCATTTTTGCGTGGGCAAGCATGGGGGAGTCCACCGGGGCGAGATACTTCAATGCTTTGGGATAATAGGTCTGAATCATTCGGCAGGCTGCGGGACAGGCCGATGTGATGAGGTTGCGGAATCGTCCCGAGTCCATCAATCGTTTATATTCGCGTACTACCATCTGTGCGCCCACAGCGGTTTCCTCAGCATCATAAAATCCCAGCTTCCTTAAGGCTATCTTGAAAGCCGTGAAGTCTTCCACATCGAAATTAGAAATAAAAGATGGCGCCACACTGGCGATAACCTTATCATTGCCTTTTAGCAACTCATAGACTCTGTTCAGTTCGCTGTGAACGATCTTAGCATTTTGCGGACATACAACGGTACATTTGCCGCATAAAATACAACGATCTTTGATAATTTTAGCCTGATGATTGATTACTTCAATTGCTTTAACCGGACACTCGCGTAAACATTTGTAGCAATCTTTGCATTTCGCATCCTTAAATTCAAGATATTCAACCATTTTGTCGCTCATTTAATGATGAAAATAGTTTTTTCGCCGATACAAAGGTATGGATACTTTCTCTATTTCCTTGTCGGAATTGAACAAATTAGAAGCAGGCCAGCCATTAATGATCAGCCATTCTGTTCAGGACAAATAATTTCGCCGGAAATCATTACCTTTGCACTTCACAAGATCAGAAGATAATGGTTAAAAATATTCTTCAAACGATTTATTATTTTGTTGCATCGCCGCGAAAAGGATGGAGAAGAATTAGCGATAAGGGAGTTGATCAACAGGGTTTTATCAATAATTTTCTGTTTCCGGTTTTTGGATTCACAGCCATTACCGCATTCATTGGCGGAATGTGGATTGTAGAAAACGGTGGCATCCATTGGGCATTAAAACAAGCTATTGTTGTGGTGTCGGCGCTTTTTGGCGGATTTTACCTTGTATCGTATGCATTGAATGAGCTTTTTCCGAAATTCGGGTCAGGTAAAAATCTGAATGCGGCACAACCCTTTGTGGGATACTCATCGGTGGTGGTATATGTTTTATTTTTGACGATGCCGCTATTGCCGGAGTTACGTTTTTTGTGGTTTGCCGCAATTTATACGTTGTACATCGTTTATGTGGGAGCCGGTGAGTTTTTGCATGTGGTGGAAAACAAAAAGTTGAGTTTCACCGTTATTGCATCATTGCTTATTGTTTTAGTCCCTATTTCTATTAAAGCTTTACTGGAATTATTGATAAAAGTGACCGTTTCAATGTCTTAAGAAAATGAAACAAGCGCCCATAAATATAAAAAATAAACGCGCCACGTTCGATTACGAACTGCTGGAAACCTATACCGCGGGTATTGTGCTTACTGGAACCGAAATAAAATCGATCCGCCTGGGTAAGGCAAGTTTGGTAGATACGTATTGCCTGCTGGAAAAAGGCGAACTCTGGGTACGGAATATGCATATTGCCGAATATTTTTACGGCACATATAACAATCACGTGGCACGGCGCGACCGAAAACTGTTGCTGAACCGGAACGAATTGCGGAAGCTTACCCGCGCCACCAAAGAAACCGGATTTACGATTGTGCCCATACGTTTGTTTATCAACGATAAAGGACTGGCAAAGCTGGTCATTGCCGTGGCGAAAGGGAAAAAACAATACGATAAACGACAATCGTTGAAAGAAAAAGAAGATAAACGCTCAATGGACCGGATGTTTAAAAAATGAACTTTCCCAAACAAATACTTTTCCCTTCTCTCAAAAAATCGGGACGCACCACCCTGTGGCTGCTCAAAATTATTTTGCCCATTTCGTTGCTGGTCAGGTTCCTTGATTATTTTGGAGCATTGGCTTTCATTGCGCAGTTCCTCGACCCTGTTTTCCTGCACCTCGGTTTGCCAGGAAGCACGGCAATTATATTTATCACCAGTATTTTTCTCCCACTTTACGCGCCACTGGCAATCATTATGTCGATGACCGTAACGTTGCGTGAGCTTACTATTCTGGCACTGATGTGTCAAATCGCGCACAACCTGCCCGTTGAATGCACCATTCAGGCAAAAACCGGAACATCGTTCTGGTCAATGTTTACGTTAAGGGTTGTTGTCAGTATATTGGTAGGGATTCTGCTCAACCTGATCCTTCCGGCTGAAATGGGAATGCCGCTTTTCGCCAAAGTAAATACCGAAGCGATGACTTCTGTTGGAGATGTGCTGGTGTTGTGGTTAAAAAGTTCGGTTCAGATGGCATTGCTGATTTTCACGATCATTACAGCGCTGAATGTCCTTTATAAAACGCTGGAGCACTACAACCTGATAACAAAATTATCGAAGGCTATGGAACCTGTTTTACGGTTTTTTGGGCTGCCGGCAAGTACCGGATTTCTTTGGCTTATCGGTTACATCGTTGGGCTGGCCTATGGTGGAGCGATGATGATTGACCAGATGAACGATGGAAAAGTGACAAGGTCGGATGCTGAACTGTTGAATTATCACTTGGCGGTTTCCCATTCCGTTATCGAAGATAACTTGCTCTTCGTAGCGCTTGGAGTATCGGTCTGGTGGATTTTGGGAGTAAGGCTGGCGGTAGCGTGGATAGTCGTTTGGAGTCGAAAAGCGTTATATTCGGTTGGAAATATTTTAATGAACAAGGAGAAAGCATGGAAATAAAAGAAATTTTAAACTCCCGCATCCTCATTCTCGACGGTGCAATGGGGACAATGATACAACGCTACAAACTCACGGAAGAGGAGTATCGTGGCGAACGGTTTAAAGATACGGCTAAGCTGCAGAAAGGAAACAACGATTTACTTTCTATCACTCAACCGGAAATTATTGAAGAGATTCATCGCAGCTACCTGGCTGCCGGGGCCGATATTATAGAAACCAACACGTTCAATGCCAACGCCATTTCGATGGACGATTACGGAATGGCGCATCGGGTAAGGGAGATCAATGCAGCGGCCGCGCAAATCGCACGAAAGGCCGCTGACGAATTTACGGCCAAAAATCCCGATAAACCCCGTTTTGTTGCCGGATCCATCGGCCCTACCAACAAGACCGCATCCATGAGCCCCGACGTGGAAAACCCGATGTATCGTGCCGTAACTTTCGATGATTTACGAGGTGTTTACTTCGAGCAAATTGATGCCTTGGTGGAAAACGGAGTGGATATTCTGCTTATCGAAACCATTTTCGATACGCTCAACGCCAAAGCTGCGCTGTTTGCCGCCGGCGAAGTGGCCAAAAAACGCGGGAAAAACACCCCCATCTCTCTCTCGGCAACGCTTTCGGATAAAGCAGGCAGAACGCTCTCCGGGCAAACCATCGAGGCGTTTCTCACATCGGTAAGCCACGCCAATTTGCTTTCGGTGGGGTTGAACTGTTCGTTCGGCGCATCCGATATGAAGCCTTATCTGAAACAGTTGCGCCGCGTTTCGCCTTTCTACCTGAGCGCTTATCCCAATGCCGGATTGCCCAATCAGCTGGGTGAGTATGATGAAACACCGGAAAAAATGGCATCGCAGATCCGGGAGTTTATCGATGAAGGGTTGGTAAATATTATCGGCGGATGTTGCGGAACCACTCCCGAACATATTGCCCGATATGCCGGAATTGTAGCAGATGCCGTACCGCCGGCTCCCGTTGAACAGCCGGAGCTGATGCATCTCTCAGGATTGGAAGAATTTGTGCTGTCACCCGAAATTAATTTTGTGAATATCGGCGAGCGGTGCAACGTGGCCGGCTCACGCAGGTTTTTGCGCCTGATTCAGGAGAAGAATTACGAAGAAGCCTTGCATATTGCCCGCCAACAGGTAGAAGACGGGGCGCAGGTCATCGACATAAATATGGACGACGGCTTGCTCGACGGTGTGCAGGAAATGACCCGTTTTCTCAATTTACTGGCATCCGACCCCGATATTTCGCGCGTTCCCGTGATGATCGATTCATCGAAGTGGGAGGTGATTGAAGCCGGGCTGAAGTGCATGCAGGGGAAGTGCATCGTGAACTCCATCTCGCTGAAAAACGGCGAAGCGGAATTTTTGGAGCAGGCCGAAAAAGTAAAATCGTACGGAGCCGCCGTTGTGGTGATGGCTTTTGATGAAACGGGACAAGCCGACACCTACGGTCGCCGCATCGAGATTTGCGGGAGAGCCTATGGATTGCTTGTCGGCAACGGCTTCAATCCGCAAGACATTATTTTCGACCCCAATGTGCTGGCCATCGCTACAGGGATGGAAGAACACCGCAATTACGCAGTAGATTACATGGAGGCTGTGAAGTGGATAAAATCCAACCTGCCGGGCGCTAAAGTGAGTGGTGGGGTGAGCAACCTCTCTTTTTCGTTCCGGGGAAACAATTATGTCCGCGAAGCGATGCACTCGGTTTTCCTCTATCATGCCATTCAGGCCGGAATGGATATGGGAATCGTCAATTCGGCGGAATCGGTGTTGTACGAAGATATTCCGTCCGATGTGAAAGAGCTGATGGAGGACATCATCTTCAATCGCAGGGAAGATGCCACGGAGCGGATAATGGAGTATGCCCAGAGCATAAAAAACAAAACATCCGGAGAGCCGAAGGAGAAAGTACTCGAATGGCGCTCCCTGTCGCTTGACGAACGGTTGAGCCATGCTCTCGTAAAGGGGATCAGCGATTTTATGGACGAAGATATTGCCGAGGCGCTTACCGTTTACCCGCGCGCCGTTGACATTATAGATAAGCCGCTGATGAAAGGGATGAATGTGGTGGGCGATCTATTCGGTTCCGGGAAGATGTTCCTTCCGCAAGTAGTAAAAGCCGCCCGCACGATGAAAAGGGCAGTTTCCATACTTCAACCCGTTATCGAAGCCGAAAAATCATCGGGTGGAGCCCGGAAAGCCGGGAAAATTGTGTTGGCAACCGTGAAAGGCGATGTGCATGACATTGGAAAAAATATCGTTTCCATCGTGTTGTCGTGCAACAATTACGAAATTGTGGATTTGGGAGTGATGGTCCCGCCTGAAAAAATTATAGAAACCATTATCCGCGAACAACCCGATATTGTGGGATTGAGCGGGCTGATCACACCTTCGCTTGAAGAGATGGCCATTGTTGCCGCCGAAATGGAAAAGGCCGGCTTTCGTATGCCGCTGCTCATCGGCGGTGCCACCACGTCGAAGCTGCATACGGCGTTGAAAATAGAACCGAAATACAGCCGGGGCGCCGTGGTGTATGTGAAAGATGCATCGCAAAGCCCGGGAGTGGTGGCAAACCTGTTGAATCCGCAGACCACGGCGGATTATGCCGAACAGATGCGCAAAGAATATGCCCTGCTCCGCGAAAACAGCACCGACAAGAAGGCCGACCTGGTCCCGCTGTCCGAAGCGCGGGAAAACGCTTACAAAATAGAGTGGCATAACTTTTCCGCAGAAACGCCCCGGATGATGGGGAGAAAAGTCATGAAAAATATTCCCGTAGAGGATATAATTCCGTACATCGACTGGAAGTTTTTCTTTCACGGCTGGAATTTATCTGCGAAATTCGGGTCCATTGCCCATTCGGGATCTACACCGGAAGAGCGCGAGAGATGGATTGCAAAATTCAAAGACGATGAGCGGGAGAGGGCCCTGGAAGCAGCTAAGTTGTACGATGACGCGTACGATTTGCTCCATAAACTGGTGAATGACAAAGCGGGATACATCAATGCCGTTTTCGGCTTGTATGAGGCCTACAGCGAAAACGACGATATTGTGGCTGAGGGTATCCGTATTCCCATGTTGCGCCAGCAAAAGAAGAACGATAAAAATGAATATTTGTGCCTGAGTGATTTTATTGCACCAAAATCATCGGGGAAAAAAGATTATATCGGCGCTTTTGCCGTTACAGCCGGGGATGGAGCCGATGATTTACTGCAGGTTTATGAAGACGAAGGCGATGAATATTCGGCTTTGTTGATGAAATCGTTGCTCGAACGGTTGGCAGAAGCGGCAACCGAGTGGCTGCACCACATGATCCGGAAAGAATACTGGGGTTTTGCAGCGGACGAGAACCTGTCCGTTGCCGACATGCTTGCCGTAAGGTACAGGAGCATCCGCCCCGCCGTGGGATATCCGTCCATCCCCGACCAGACCATGAGCTTTGTATTGCACGACATGCTTCAATCGGGAGAGGTTGGGATTTCATTGACGGAGAACGGAATGATGGTTCCTGCGGCATCGGTCAGCGGTTTTCTTTTTGCCCATCCGCAATCGAAATATTTTGTTATCGGCCCTGTCTCCGAAGAACAATTGCAAGATTATGCTGTTCGCCGGGATACGAAAGCAGAAGAGATAAGAAGGTTTTTGTTCGCGAATTTAAATCAATGACCGACCGCCTCATTATAACCCTCACGCTTCATCCCCGGTTCGGTTATCTTTTGCAACCTTTTTTGCTTCGTTCGATGCTGTAACCGTGGTGTATAGCATCACCGAGACGGTCCGCCGTTACGAAAATTTATCGATGCCCTTATTCGTCCGCAACTCACAGTGGAAGATGTAGAAGAACTTTTACAGTAAAAAAGTGTCCGGCATTTTTGTTAAATCCGATGAAAACCGGTACTTTTGAGAAAAATAACGACTCCTGATGAAAACCCTCAAAGTACCCAAACAACACATCTCGCAATGTGAAACCCTTTTCGATGGTATAAATTTATTGCGCGAAGCCGGCGCGGTAGCTAAAATTGACCAGGTAAACTGGAAAAACGAATTTCCGAAATCACTTCCGGTTCTGGTTCGTGTTGCCCACGACGGAGAAAAATTATACCTCTGTTATGAAGTGACCGGCGAAGAGATACGAGCCGTGAATACCGAAGATTTCGGTTCGGTTTGGGAAGACAGCTGCGTGGAGTTTTTTATGCAGCGTGACGGCGAAGCCGTTTACAGGAATTTTGAATGCAATGTGTTGGGGGCGCTTCTGGCTGCAAGACACGAAACCCGGGAAATGGCAGAAAAGCTAACGGAACACATGCCTTCGATCACCCGTTTTTCCACCATCAGGCATAGGTATGAGAACAACAGACAAGTAAGTGACTGGACGATGTACCTTGTCATCCCAAAACAAGCCATGGGTTTTAAGGCTGATGAAAATTTATCGGGTAAGAAAATCCGCGCAAATTTCTATAAATGCGGTGATAAAACTCCCGAAACGCATTTCATCAGTTGGAGCCCAATCGATTTGCCTTCCCCTGATTTTCACGTTCCACAATTCTTCGGACTTTTAGAAATGGAGTAATTTGGAGCGGGAAACCCGCAACATGCCAATCAAACAATTTAACAGAAATATATTTTGTACTATGCAGGAGATTAGTAAATTAAAAGAAATTGTAGCCCAATTTACCGGTGATAGTAAAGATATTGAGGTAAAACCGTTGGGAGCAGGCCATATCAACGATTCATACAAGGTAAAAGCCGGAGAGAAAGAATATGTGCTTCAACGGATCAATCATTCTATTTTTAAGAATGTCCCTGAGCTGCAAAGCAATATTTTGCGTGTGACGATGCATATCCGCCAGAAACTGATGGATGCCGGGGTGGAAGATATTGACCGTAAGGTGTTGACACTCGTTCCCACATCCGGCGGAAAGCTTTTTTATCAGGATGCAGAGGGTAATTATTGGCGGATGATGGATTTCATTAAGGATAGCAAAAGTTATGATGAAATAAATCCCGAGTTGGCGTACAGGGCCGGACTTGCTTTCGGTGATTTTCAGAGGATGCTGGCCGATTTGCCGGGCGAACCATTGTTCGAAACCATTCCGAATTTTCACAATATCGAATCGAGATTGGAGACTTTCAGGGATTCGGTTCGGGCAAACAAAGTGGGACGTTTGGTAGAAGTCCGGGACCTTGTAAATGAACTGGAGGCACGCGCCGATGAGATGTGCAAAGCCGAGAGAATGCACCGGGAAGGGAAATTGATCAAGCGTACCAATCATTGCGATACCAAGGTAAACAATATCCTTTTCGATAAGGACGACCAGGTATTATGCGTGGTGGATTTAGATACGGTTATGCCGGGTTATGTCTTGTCGGATTTCGGGGACTTTATCCGCACAGGCGCTAATAAAGGAGCAGAAGACGATCCGGATTTAGATCGTGTTTCGCTCGATTTGGCCATTTTTGAGGGATACACCAAAGGTTATCTGGAAAACGCCACCTCTTTTCTCACCGATGTGGAAATAGAGAATCTCGCCTTTGGCGCCAAATTGTTGACGTATATGCAAACCGTGCGCTTCCTAACCGACTATATCGATGGCGATACTTATTATAAAATTGCCTATGGCAATCACAACTTAGTACGTTCAAAAGCTCAGTTTAAGTTTTTGCAGAGCCTTGAACAGAATTTCGATAAGATGCAGAAGATCGTGTTAAGTACGGCTGCTAAATCTAAATGAGGGACCCTTACGGTTTATACGAGAAAATAAATAATGTAAAAAAAAGAGTAGTGTGAAGAAAAAATCACTATCTTTGCACCGCTTTATTTTTAAGTAAAAAAGTGGCAAAATTCAGCTTATACAATATTCCTTTAAAAAATCTGTCGCAGGGAAAACATACTTATGAGTATGAGTTAGATAGAAAGTTTTTCGAGGCGATTGACGGTGATGAGGTGAAAAAAGGCAATGTCAAAGTAGTGTTGACTGTCAAAAAAACATCATCCACGTATGAGTTTAATTTCGATTTAAAGGGCATTGTTCAAGTGCCTTGTAATCGTTGTCTCGATGATTTCGATCAGGAGATTGATTCACAAAACCGCTTGATTGTAAAACTCGGAAAAGAATATTCGGAAGAGAGCGATGAGGTAGTCATTATTCCGGAAGATGAGGGTGAGATCAACATAGCTTGGTTTTTATATGAGTTTGTAGCGTTGAACATTCCTATAAAGCACGTTCATGAGCCGGGCAAGTGCAACAAAACCATGTCCACTAAACTTCGTAAACACCGGGCTGTAAGCAAAGATGATGACGATGAGGGGGGCGATATGGCGGACGATGATGGAGATTTTGCCGATGAAGAAGAAATAACAGAAAATATCGATCCGAGATGGGAAGGCCTGAAAGGATTGAATATAGAAGAATAATTAAATATAACACGTTAATACATATACAAAATGGCACATCCAAAACGAAGACAGTCGTCTGCAAGACAAGGAAAAAGAAGATCGCACGACCATGCCCAAATGCCTACTATGGCCATCTGCCCAAATTGCGGGGCATGGCACATCTATCACACTGTTTGTGGTGAGTGCGGATACTACAGAGGAAAATTAGCAATTGAAAAAGAAGTTGCTGTATAAACTTATTCTTTAGTGATAAGCAAAACCCTGAATAACCTTGTTTTTCGGGGTTTTTTTTAAAAAAAGCAGAATAATGAAAAATTTAAACGCCGTCATTACAGGAATTACAGCAGCTGTTCCCGATTACATACTTACCAACGAAGAGATATCGAAAATGGTAGATACTTCTGATGAATGGATCATGACTCGTGTGGGAATCAAGGAAAGGAGAATTTTAAAAGGGGTGGAGCAGGGAATATCTGTTTTGGGAACCGAGGCAGTAAAGGAACTGCTCAAGAAAACCAATACTAAACCCGGAGAGGTCGATGGCGTGGTTTTTGCCACAACAACACCCGATCATCCTTTTCCATCGGCGGCATCTATCGTTGCTGAAAACAATGGAATAAAGAACGCTTTCTGTTTCGATATGGAAGTGGCCTGTTCGGGATTTGTGTATGGCCTTGAAGTGTGTAACGGATTTATCAAAACCGGAAAATACAAAAAAATTATCCTGATTGCCGGCGATAAAATGTCGTCGGTAACTAATTATACCGATCGTGCCACCTGTCCTCTTTTCGGTGATGCTGCCGGAGCCGTTATGATTGAGCCAACGGAAGAAGACCTGGGCATCATCGATGCTATCCTTCATTCCGACGGTGTGGGTTATGCACCGTTGCAAATGAAAGCGGGCGGAAGCAAGTATCCTGCTACGCATGAGACGGTGGAGAGAAACGAACACACCGTTTATCAGGAGGGGAAAGTGGTATTTAAGTATGCCGTATCTAATATGGCGCAAGTTTCGCTCGATATTATGGAGCGAAATAACCTCACACACGAAGATTTAGATTGGTTTGTGCCGCACCAGGCCAATATCCGCATTATTGATGCAGCAGTGGCGCGTGCCGGTGTTGCCCGTGAAAAAGTAATGATAAATATTGAACGTTACGGCAATACCAGTGCCGGAACCATTCCGCTTTGTTTATGGGAGTGGGAGGATAAACTCCGCAAAGGCGACAAACTTATCCTCACCGCATTCGGTGGCGGCTTCTCTTGGGGAAGCGTTTACCTGAAATGGGGGTACGATGGCAGTAAACCTTAATTTACCTTGAAACTTAGGGTAAAATGGCAGATTCATTGATTACAGTTATTATTCCAATTTATAACGGCGAGAAATATGCTAAAGCTTGTTTGGATAATGTGATGTCTCAGACCTATAAGCATTTGGAAGTAATTGTTGTTGATGACGGTTCCACAGATAAAACGGGTGAAATCATTCGCGGGTATCCTGTGAAGATCATTACTCATCCGAAAAACAAAGGACTGTCGGCTGCTCGAAATTCAGGTATAGATGCTGCCACAGGCGAGTATATCCACTTTGTCGACGTTGACGACGGAATCAATGATGTTTTCTACGAGGAGATGGTGAAAGCTATTGTTGAAACCCGGTCGGATATCGCATGTGCAGGAATGGTGCAAAAACACAAAAAGTATAAGACGCAGCGTTTTAAAACCCAGCAGCTATTTACGACAACAAATGATAAATTAACCATTACGTATGTGGGGAAATGGGGATATGTATGGCGCTACTTATTTCGTTTAGACTTTCTTAAGAAGCACAACTTGAGGTTTGAGGAGGGACGTTTTATCGAAGATTTACTTTTTTCGCTCCCAGCCGTCTATTTTTCTGAAAAGTTGGTTACCGTACCGAAAGCGGAGTACCGGTATAATTATTCTGAGAACTCTATTCTTACCAATAGAGAAAAAAACCACCGGGATAAAAGACGTGCTGATAAGAGGCATGCCAAGGCGCAGGTTCTTAGCTTTGCAAAACAGCATAATTTTAAAATACCCGGCGTTAATACGGGGCGCCTATCTTATATCATTCGCAAATATTACCGGAATATTTTTTCGTAACTATCCTGCCTCATGCCTTCCTGTAATTTTACAGACAGGATAAGTATTCTTTCAACTTCTCAAGCTCTTCTTTTTTATAATATGTCATTTTATGAATGGAGGTAACATGTACGGCCTCTTTGAAAGACAAATAGGGATAACCTTTTTGCAGTTTCTTTTGAATGATATGCGGGTTGCAATCATTTACTATGGGGCATTGTAAATGAGGCAGCTTTCTTGTAATTATCTCATTATAGATAACTTGAAGTGTGAAATAGTAAGAGAGTTTCTCGCTGTTTCTCCAGAAATAAAGCATAATGTCGAGAAGGCAGCGGATAACTTCACTCGATTTTTTTGCGAAAATGATACTGCTAAGCATTTTTACTTTAAAGTCCGGGCGCCAATTGAAATAAAAAGGATCTACTTTCAACCAATATTTCTTATGTTTCTCCTCTTCAGAACGTTGATACAGGAAATAGTCAAGGTCGGCATATTCCTGTGGCAAATAATCTGTTAAAAGAACGGTGGCGTCTAGCCAAACGCCACCATATACATTGAGTAATATCAGTCGCAACAAGTCTGAAAAAAAGGTCATGGTAAATTGGGGATTATTCTCCCTTTTCCAAAGAACAAAGTCCGGTATATCCACATAATCTGCTATGGTTTTGTCTGAAAGGCGGATAACCCGATAATCGCCTTTGTATTTATCTACAGAGTTGAAACAAATTTGAACCAATTCGGGTACTGAATTACTGTGAATGCCTTGTCCCCAATACTGCCAGATTATTTTTTCTTCCTTTCCGAATTGTTTTTTCGGTTTCAGATTATATTTTTCTATTTTTCCCTGAAAATAATCATCAATAAACGGATTCCATGCGTTAGCTACTCTGTTTTGACGCCTTATGGAAGAGTTTCGTTTTCTTAATCTATAGAGCGAGGGGGGGAGTATATATTTTGAAATACCCATATCTAAACTGCCTTACAATGATTATTACGATCCTCCGGTGTTCTATAATTCAAAACCTGATTTCTCGGGTAAGATGTGATTAAAGGCTGCCTTTAGCTCTTTCAACATATTATCGAAATTTCGGATATGTTGATTGTCATTTAAGCAAACTAATTTATACGATTGTTCGCGGACCGCCTTTATGGCTTTTTTCGATTTGAGCACCAAAGGAAACATCTTTGTATCTTGATACGTGTTGTAAGGATTAAAATTTGAACTGCATATTTGCCATGTCCTGAACAGTTCTTGCGTATAATCTTCGGGGCTTCTGAACCTGTTTTTCGACATTTTTGTCAACTGTTCACCGGCGTATTGCCAGACCTCGTTGAAGGTTGTTTTTAAATAAGGCTGGGCATTGTGTGGTGTGCGCAAAGTGATAAATTTACCGTAAGGCTTTAGCAGGTAAGTCAGATTGGCTTTTTTCCCGTAAGCAGGATTATACCATCTATCGTGATCCCGCAAAAGTACCTCCTTTTTATCGAATTTTTGATTGATAATCCGTATGTTATTTTTCAGACACTTACTCCATAACGATCTGCCCATATTGGTTCGAAAAGCGGCAATGTCGTTGGGGATATTATCCGTAAAAAAGCGCTCTTCGGGCAAGTGATTGATGATGAAAAAATCATCGTTGAAGTAAACAAAATGCTCCGCTAAATCGGGGATTTTGTGCAGATAGATCTCAATCAGGCTGGAATTGAAAACCGGCAGGAATTCATTTGGGATATAATCTTTATGATGAACTAAATTCAACTTCGGATTATTCTCGTTGAGCCAGTCCGGTTTTTGTCCGCAAGTAACAAAATGAACTTTTCTTACCCATGGCGCGAATTTCTCCACGCCTCTGAACCAATACTTAAGCAGTCCGTAATCCCTGAATCGGGCTACTGAAACTTCGTTTTTTGTATTGTCAATTTTCCCCGAATACCTGGCAAAATCTTTCTGCCATTCCGGGTCGTTCATATCTACCCACGTTATTACAAAGTCAATTTTCATTTCACTGTTATTAAAGTTCTAATATGTGTGTTCAGAATTTATTTATAAGTTTTATATTTATTATTAATCTCTTTTCATGTATAAAACATTATAAAATACGTTTGGGTTCATTTTGTTATAAAGCCTGCTGACGTTGCAATACCTGCGTGCAACCAAGAACACATTCTATTTTATTTAAAAAGAAGCAAAGGTATATTTTTAATCTTTAACCACCATAAGTGCTTTTTGTAATCTTCAGAACGATACCCGGGTGAATAAATTTTCCGGATAATATTCTCCATGCGCATCTTATCTGTGGTAAATTGATTGTGAACCGTTAATTTTTTGAATTTGTGATCTGTTTTTATCAGTCTTCGAATAGTCCTATTCTTCAACAACAATTGTTGCGTGTGAGTAAAATTTTTATATGCTACAACAAAATGAAATCTGGCCAGATTGGCATTAAAAAAATCAATTTCTTTTTTAGGAGTAAAATGATTTACAATACTATCTTGACGATAAAGGTAGTAATATAAATTTTCTGCTATATGGACAATCCCCTCTGCTTTTGCATATAATTTGTGCGTAGAGTGCAGATCTTCAAATACACAACCCTCCGGAAAAATAATCCCTTTGAAGAGGGTTATTTTGAATATTTTATTACAGAGATAGCTCTTTTCGGATTTGTCGTTTAGCAATTTTATCAATTCGCTTGTCTTATCACTAACCTCGTTTTTTTTATGGTTACATAAATACTTAAGGGGGACATCCTTTTCACTTATGCGTATTATTCCGCAGGTGGCTATGTCGCATCGCATTTGTAAAGCAATTTCGTATAAATGCTGAAACATAGTTACCTCCACCCTGTCATCAGCATCTACAAAGCCTATGTGGTTGCCCCGGGCTAACCTTACTCCTATGTTTCGTGCTGCCGAAACGCCTTTGTTCTCCTGATGGATAACCTTTATTCTTTCATCTTTTTTAGCCCAGGTGTTGCACAAATTGGAGGTAGAATCGGTGGACCCATCATCGATGAGGATAACTTCGATCTCTTTTAATGTTTGAGCACAGACAGATTCCAGACATCTGTCGAGATACTTTTCAGCATTATATGCCGGTATGATGATGCTGATGAGAGGCTCACTCATGGTGTATTTTTATTAGAGAAAATTATTGAACACCTAATTTTCTGAACAGTCCTATCCATTCAACTGCAATATCAGGAGCGGAAAACCTTGAAATACTTTTTCTTGTAGCTACTGACATTTTTGCTATCTTCTCTTCGTTATTCATTAACGCAGCTAGTTTTTCCTCATATTCCTGTAAACTGTATGGTGTAACACTTATTCCGGTAACGTTTTCTTCTATGATGCCGGACAAGGCTTCAAATGAATTGAAAGCTACCGGAATAACGCCGTGTTGCATGGCTTCGGTTATACTCATGGGAAATCCTTCAAAATCGCTGGCCAAAAGTAGTATTTTTGCTTTGGCATAATAGGGAGTTGGTTCTTGCCGCCCTTCTATGGAACAACGTTCTAATTTCAGTTGTTTATGTAATTCTTCCAACTCATGTTTTAGCTTACCCTCTCCCAAGATTTTTAAATTCCATTGCGGGAACCTGTCTTGGATATGCTTCCATATTAACATTATTTTTTCGGGATGTTTCTCTTCCGATAAACGTCCAACAAAAATAAGGATATTTTCTTTTTGTGCGGTTTGGATATCTTCCTCTCTGTAAGTATTGGGATTGGCAATGGCAAAAAGTTTTTCCCGAGACTGTATGCCCGATATTTTAAGAATACCATCTATGTATTTTTCCGATGAAACAAGAATATAGTCACCCATTTCGTGAAGTCGTTTTAAATGCTTTCCCATTTTGTTGTTTTTCGACTTTTGCTTTTGTCTTTTCAGGATGATCCTTCCCATCCTTCTCCATAGCCTCGGCAATGTTCTTTCACTCTTAAGAATAGGATAAGAGGTGTCTGCTATTGATAAAGATTGAATAAATGGTGTTGGGTGAAAAACGTACAGTATTTTTACGTTTGTATTTTGTTTAACCAAAAATGGAAGTGTGGCAAATTCCATATCGTGAGAATGTTGAGCTACAATTATATCTACACTGTTTTTATTTATGAAATCGGTAAATTTAGTTTGATTTTCACGTGAGCACAATTTCTTCCTATCAGGTAAAACAAGCCTGTCTGCCGCAAGAGCAGTATGTTCTGCTTCCGGTTCAGAAATATAGGACACGAAATATACCTGATGTCCTGCTGCAACAAATTCTTTTGTCAATATATTGGTGACTCTTTCGATACCTCCATTTTGGGGATTTAGATCGAAAGCTAAATAAAAAGCTATTCTCATTCTGTTACCGTTTTATAAGTCTTAATAACCGTGTCTGTTATTATTGTGAACATTGCTTATTCCTTTATAAGGGAAAAAGTATGCCTCTTAAAATTGAAAAATATTGTCTCTGTAAATTTCCGGCGTTTTATGCTGTTATTATTAACAGAAAGGAGTAGCTTGTTTTTATCAATTGGTTTTGAATTTAAATTTAATACCTGCCAGCTCTTCGTTAGCCTGGGTTATTTTACGCTTCAGGCCCTCTTTGTAGGTTGCTAATTTTTGCCGGAGCGCTTCATCTCCGGTTGCGATCATTTGCAAAGCAAGAATAGCGGCGTTTAACGACCCGTTAATACCGACAGTAGCGACAGGGATCCCCGGAGGCATTTGCACGATGGCTAGCAACGCATCCATACCGTCCAATGACGCATTTATGGGAACGCCGATAACAGGAAGTGTAGTCATTGACGCAATTACACCCGGTAAATGTGCTGCCATTCCTGCTGCCGCTATTATAACTTTTATTCCTCGTGTCTGGGCATTTTTTGCAAATTGCTCAACAGCTTCGGGTGTGCGATGTGCAGACAGTGCGTTTATTTCGAACGGAACTTCCATCTCGTCGAAAAACCGGGCAGCTTTTTCCATCACGGGCAAGTCGGATGTGCTACCCATTATTATACTTATAATCGGGCTCATAGGTATAGGGGAAATTAAACAAGCAGAGACGTGGGTGTCCCGCGTCTCTGCTTGTTTTGTTTACTGTCCGATCAGGGTCTTGTATGCATCACTTGAGAGAAGTTTATTGAGTTCCGCTTTCTCTTCGATACTTATTTTTATGATCCATCCTTCTCCGTAAGGATCTTTGTTTACTAATTCGGGTTGGTCATCAAGTTTTGGATTCACTTCAAGCACCTCGCCGGTTATAGGCATCAAGAGGTCTGAAACGGTTTTTACAGCTTCTATACTGCCAAAAACAGCTCCCTTGTCAACTTTTTCTCCTTCTGTTGTGATATCAACAAAAACAATTTCTCCGAGTTCGCTTTGTGCAAAATCAGAAATACCGATGTAAGCCTCGTCTCCGTCAACTTTCACCCATTCATGGTCGTTTGAATACTTTAAATTCTCAGGAAAATTCATAGAAATTAATTTTTAATTTAAGTGGTTTTAATTGTGGGGTAAAAATACTATATATTTTCTTTACTGCAAAATCTTTTAAAGGCAAAGACATCTTTCACTTCATCCGTCACCTGTTCAGGTTCCAATCCATACGAAGAGAAAGGAGGTGGTGAATCCGAGGAGAAATCCTCCGACAACCTGTCCGAAAGTATGTCGTCGCAATATCAACCTCGATACGCCAACTAACCCGGATACTATAAAAAGCGCCATAAACAGGTAAAAAGGATTAGACCTTTCAATGAAATAGCTCACCGACATTACTCCTCCCAGCAACCCTCCGATACCGAACATATGAGCGCTTATTTTCCACCAAATGGTAATGAATATGGCGATGAGGATAACTGCGATAGATGAAGCGACAAGCATAAGGAACCAATCCGGCATTCCTATCCGGTAATAGTAAAATATCATTATCAGGTAAGAGACCAATACGATGGAATAGGGGATAAAACGTTCTTTCCTGATCTTAAGTGACAGGTCGGAAATCAATTTTAACCTGTAAACCACGTAAATAAGGACGCCGGGAACCGCAAATGAAAAAAGGATTACAGGTACCATTATTGTCCAGAACTGCCCGGCAAACAAAAATTTAAAATGCGTGTAAACAAACAGCAGTAAAATGCTGTAAATGGGCATTAATAACGGCTGAAATACTGACGATATGATGCGGGCAAATTGATTCATTACTGGATTATGCTTTTGAAACGGCAAAGTTAAATTTTTTTTCTTAAACGCGCTACAGGAATATTCAACTGTTCACGATATTTTGCTACTGTGCGGCGGGCAATAATATAACCCTTATTGTTCAACAATGTTGTCAGTTGTTCGTCGGTAAGCGGTTTGGAGGGATTTTCGTTCTCGATGCATTCTTTCAGAAGAACTTTTACTTCACGCGACGAAATATCTTCTCCCGCATCGTTTTGCATCGCTTCGGAAAAGAAAAACTTCAGCGGATAAACGCCATTGTTGGTTTGTACGTATTTGCTGTTGCTTACACGGGATATGGTTGAAATATCGAATCCGGTTTTATTTGCTATATCTTTAAGTATCATTGGCCTGAGCATTGTCTCGTCTTCTGTGGCGAAAAAATCGTACTGAAAATTAACGATCGCTTCCATTGTCCTTTGGAGCGTGTTTTGTCGTTGTCGCACAGCATCTATGAACCATTTTGCTGAATCTACCTTCTGTTTCATAAACAATACAGCTTGTTTGGCATCGTTGCTCATACTTTCTTTGTTTTGAGCGTATCCCTGTAGCATTTCGGAGAAATCGCGGTTTATTTTCAACTCCGGTATGTTTTTGTTGTTCAAATACATACTGATTTCACCGTTGTAGGATTCCACAATAAAATCGGGCGTAATGTTGCTCATGGCAACTTCTATTGAATCGCCCAAAGCATTTCCGGGTTTGGGATTGAGTGAAATGATACCGTTGATGGCGTTGCGCAAATCGTCTTGTGAGATATTCAGTTGACGCATGATTTTGTCATAATGCTTACGCGAAAACTCTTCGAAATAATCCGAAATAATCTCCAGCGCCAGTCTGTTTTCCCTCGTGGGTTCGTTCCTTTGCAACTGAAGCTTCAGGCATTCCTGCAAATCGCTCGCTCCAACGCCCGCGGGGTCGAGGTCTTGAATGATCTCCAATATGGATTGTAATTTTGTCTCACTAATATCGAGGTTCTGTTGAAACAACAGATCATCGGATATGGCTTGCAGGCTTCGTTGTAAGTATCCGTTCTCGTCGAGGTTACCGATAATGTACTCGGCAATTTTCTGATCCCGGGCATTCAACTGGCGTAAGCCAATTTGTTCCAGCAAAACTTCGTTGAGGCTTTTATCGTCGGAATAAGTTGCTTCGATAAAATCAGGCTCGTCTTTTCTGTAAGATTTATTTAATTGGTAATCAGGAATATCTTCTTCGGAAAAATAATCGCCTAACACAATATCTTCTTCCGATAAGTTATCTTCACTTTCCGGAAAATCATCGTCTGAATTCTCTGAATTGAGTTCTTCATTTCCTTCTTCCAGTGCAGGATTATCTTCCAACTCCTGTTTTATTTTGTCCTCCAACTCTACCGAATTCAATTCAACCAGTTTTATCACTTGCATTTGCAAGGGCGATAACTTTTGAGTCTGTTTGAGTTCCTGTTGTTGTCTGAGTGCCATAAATAATTACTGATCCTGTTTTTAAGAAAACAAAGGTAACGAAATTACCCTTTTTGTTATTCAACTTAACTATTTTTGTCAATGCTTAAGCTTGGCAGTCATCTTCGTCATATCCTGCTTTGCAGGTGAGTGGGGCGAGGGCGTAAGCGTCGTATTCATCATAAGCGGGGCCGGGTTTACCGTTGTAAACAATAATCCGGTCGATCCGTACTTCATCGCCATTTGCGAAAACCATAAACTGTCCCGCTTTTTGTTTGTTAACGATTGCGGTTGCCTTTCCGTTCGATTCTTTCAGATACGGATATTGAACCGTGTCGAAATAGATAACCTTTACCGATTCTTTTTTGATCTCTTTTTGGAATAATTCAAAAAAATCGGGATCAATGGGTGTATATGCTGATTGGTCCATATTTTACTCTCCTTTCTCCAATAAAACGTTATAAAATATGTTTGGGTTCATTTTCATCGCCGGAAACTTATTTATCAAACATTTTTCATATCTTTGGTTCTAATTCTTATTCTTACGTTTAAAATTGATAATATGAGAAAATTATTGATCGTTTCCGGATTGTTGTTTATAGCCGGAGCGTTTTTTAGTGTAAATGCCCAAAGTAATAAGTCCGTGGCGGGCAAGTGGCAATATAGTGTGCCTGAAGCACCTTCCGGATACGAAAAAGGAGTTATTTTTCTTGTGGAGAAGGATAAGGCATTGTCGGGCGATCTCGTTCTCGATTCAGGCTATAAAGTGAAATTATCCAATGTCTCGCTCAAATCCGATACGTTGAGGTTGGGCGCTTATGTTGAATCGGAGTATGTCACCGTAGTCTCAAAGGTGAAAGGCAATAAGATAGAAGGGAAAGTAGATACTTCGATGGGGATTTTGGGGCTGAAAGCCGAAAAGAAATAGAGGCTATGGGTTGCTTTGGGTGATCAGCCGGATACTTTTTTCTACCACGTCCGATGTGTTATCCGAAAGGTTGATCCACTTAATTCCCTTATCCTTTTTAAACCACGTCATCTGTTTGCGGGCATAGTTTCGTGAATGTTGTTTTATTTTTTCGATGGCAAAATCGAGGGTGCAATTCCCGTCGAAATACTCGAAAAGTTCCTTGTATCCCACGGTATTTAATGAATTCAGATGCCGTTTCGGATAAAGTTTCCGGGCTTCTTCAACCAATCCCTCTTCGATCATTTTGTTTACGCGAAGATTGATCCGCCCGTACAGCTCTTCCCTATTTCGGGTGACCCCGATTTTTACGATATTGAAGTTCCTTTCTTTTCTGGGATTTGTGCGCAGCGATGAATATGGCTTTCCGGACATAAGGCATACTTCGAGCGCGTGGATTACCCGCTTGGGGTTTTTCAGGTCAACCTGATTGTAAAAGACCGGATCCAATATTTTCAAACGGGAACGAATGGCATCCAATCCTTCTTTCTGATAAAGGGCATAAACCTCTTCCCGTAACTTTTCATCTATAGTCGGGATCTCATCAATTCCTTTGCAGACAGCATCAATATACATCATCGAACCACCGGTCATCACCACAACCGGAACTGTTTGCAACAGGTTTTCGATCAGCGGAACAGCCTCTTCTTCAAACTGGCTGGCGCTGTAATAATCTTCCGGTTCAAGTATTCCTACAAAGTAGTGAGAAACCCGTTTCTGCTGTTCATCGGTTGGCGCCGCCGTACCGATGGTCATTTGTTTATAAATTTGTCTGGAATCTGCCGACAAAACGGGACTTTTTAACTGTTCGGCAATCTGGAGGCTCAGTTCTGTTTTGCCCACGCCGGTCGGTCCCATAAGCACGAGCAAAGTGTTCATAAAATGCGTTGAATTATGAGTTTACGTGGATGGTTCTTGCGTTAATACAAGTCGTTCTCTTCTGTTGATATTTCAATATCGTCCAGTCCGTCAAAACCCTCTTTGTCGAGCTCCTCTAAATCGAAACCTTCATCCCCGAAGAACGATTCATCTACGTCTATTGAAGCAGTCGTGCCTGTGGTCTCATCGGGATTAAGGTATTGCTTAGGCGCTTCGCCCATGGAGAGGGTACACAGCGGTTTTTTCAGGTTTTTACCGGTAATAATCTCCGACAATTCAATAAACAAGGCTCTCTCGGTAAGGTAGTCGAATACGAAAAGTAATTTCTGTTTTTCATCTTCCAAATAGTCGTTCAGCACGCATTCCTCCATCGTATAAGGATCCTCGTCGGAGTAGGTATCCATTTCCACAAGAGTGATTTCCTGCTCCTTATGCCAGTTGTCGTCACAAATAAAGAAAGAAGCCATCTCGTTCTCGTTGAAGCCGGTGCAACCGACAATCGCTTTGAATAAATCCAAAAAAGTATTGTCGGCATCTATTTTTATTTCTCTTTTGAAGCTCTCTACCTCATCCGATATAATTATGAATCTGAAAATCATAAAAAAGCGTTTTAATACTCGTTTATTTGATTTCAAAGGTAATAAAAACTTTTTTAAATAAAAGATGATTTTTGTATAAAAACTTGCGTTGAAAACATATCGCATAATTTTATGACAAAGCTGTTGGAATATTTGAAAATTTGTAGTACTTTTGCATCACTTTTCTGAAAACAATAGTGAAATTCTTCAGTAGCTCAGTCGGTTAGAGCATCTGACTGTTAATCAGAGGGTCGCTGGTTCAAGTCCAGCCTGAAGAGCGAAAAGTAAAGTTTTAAAAGATGAATAAAAATTCTTCAGTAGCTCAGTCGGTTAGAGCATCTGACTGTTAATCAGAGGGTCGCTGGTTCAAGTCCAGCCTGAAGAGCGAAAAGAGAGCGGGTAGCAGTACTTGCTCCTTTTTCGTTTAATGAAAAAATAATCCGATCATGAAGAAAATTCTTATAACAAGCGCTCTGCACAGAGAACCTCTTGCCGAACTTTTTGAGAAGTTTGAAGTTTTTATGCCTCGGGATAGAGATATGAAACGCGGGCAGGTATTGGAGATGATCCCCGATTATGAGGTTTTAATACCTAATTTCAGTTTCTATACGGATAAGGAGATAATGGACAGGGGAGTGAAATTAGAGATGATCTCGAATTACGGGGTCGGTTACAACAATATAGATGTGGAGTATGCCACCCAAAAGGGAATAACGGTTACAAATATTCCCAAAACGACGTGTGAGCCTACGGCTGAATTGGCATTTGCGTTGTTGCTTGCGACCGGAAGGCGGATTGGATATTACGACCGGAAGTTGCGTGAACATCGGGCGATTGATTGGAGCGTGTATGGAGATGCCGGATTACCTGTTTTTGGAAAGACCTTGGGGATAATCGGGATGGGGAGAATCGGGCAAGCCTTGGCCAGGCGCGCCGTAGCGTCGGGGATGAGCATCATCTATCACAACAGGAACCGGTTGAGCAAGGATATTGAAGAGCGGTACGGTGCAAAATACGTTGCTTTTGACGAGTTACTGCGAACAGCCGATTATGTTTCGCTTAATGCGCCTTCTACTCCCGAAACCGTAAAGATAATCGGGGAAAATGAGCTCTCCATGATGAAGCCTACGGCTGTATTTATTAATACGGCCCGTGGAAATATGGTGGATGAAAAAGCATTGGCCAAAGCACTGAAAGAAGGGAAAATTTGGGCTGCCGGACTGGATGTATATGAGAATGAGCCTAAAATCTCCCCCGAGTTATTGGTGTTGGATAATGTGGTGCTTGCGCCTCATGCCGGGACCAGAACCATTGAAGACCGCCACCGGATGGCGGAGGAAATGGTGCACAACATTGTTGGGTTTTATGAGGGTAAATACGAAGTTTCAATCGTAAACAAATAATTGACTCAACTTTCGCATGTATCAACTATTCATAAATACAGCTAAATCTTACGTCCGACAATGTTTTAAATTTAGCTGTAATTGAATATATGCGAAACTTAAATAATTGATAATTTTTATGACAGCAGAAATCGTAAAGCGGCAATTGCTCTCTTTTGGAAATCCCGGAAAAGCAGACCATTCCAGGTATTTTTTTAAGACCGGGAAAGGACAATATGGCGAAGGCGACCGATTTATCGGTGTTACCGTACCCGAATCGAGGAGCGTGGCGAAAGCCAACAAGAACCTCTCGTTTGACGAACTCAAAAAACTGTTGGATGACGATTATCACGAATGTCGGTTTTGCGCCTTGATAATTCTGGCGGATCAGTTTAAAAAAGCCGATAACGCGGGGCGTAAAGAGATTTTTGAGTTTTATCTTGCCAATACTCGCGGCATCAATAATTGGGATCTGGTGGATGTGTCGTCCTACAGTATCGTAGGAGAATGGCTATTGGATAACGACCGGTCGGTTTTATATCAACTGGCGGGAAGTGCAAATCTCTGGGAGCAACGTATATCGATTATTTCCACCCTGGCATTTATCCGTAAAAATGATTTTGCCGACACGTTGAAACTCTCTGAAAAGTTTCTTACTCATCGTCACGATTTAATGCACAAAGCCTGCGGCTGGATGTTGCGTGAGGCGGGTAAACGCGACGAAAAAACATTAACTTATTTTCTGGACAAGCATTGCACACAAATGCCCCGGACAATGCTGCGATACGCTATCGAGAAATTATCGCCGGAGCAAAAAACGCATTATCTAACGAAAAAAATTAGAAATTAGAAACCATCATCCATTATGTTTCAAACCCATAAATTATCCAACGGTTTACGTGTCATTTATCAACCTTTTCCATCGGAAATATCGTATTGCGGAATAGTGGTCAATACGGGGTCGCGGGACGAACTTCCGGACGAACACGGAATGGCCCATTTTGTGGAACATATGTTGTTTAAAGGTACTGAAAAGCGTAAAGCGCATCATGTCATTAACCGTATGGAGAACGTTGGCGGCGAGCTTAATGCTTATACCACAAAAGAGGAAACATTTATTTACGCCACGTTTTTATCCGAATATTTTGAGAGGGCTGTGGAACTGTTGGGCGATATCGTTTTTCATTCCACTTTCCCTGAGAATCAGATTCAGAAAGAAAGAGACGTTGTTTTAGATGAAATGAACAGTTATGCCGACTTACCCTCGGAGTTGATATTTGATGATTTTGAGAACCTCATGTTCCCCAATCACGAGATCGGACATTATATATTGGGAACCGCCGATTCGTTACTCGCTTTTGACAGGAAAAAGGTTGAAGATTTTGTATGCAGGCAGTACTCTCCCGCAAACATGGTTTTGTTTTCATTCGGGAAAACGCCTTTTTCTAAAGTGGTACGTTTAAGTGAGCGTTACTTTGGTTGTGCTGAACCCCGGCATTTATTTCCCAAAAAACGTGAACAGCCTCTGGGTGAATCTGCAAAGAGATATCAAGTTGAAAAAGATACTGTTCAAGCACATGTCATACTGGGAACGCATGCTTTCGATATGTTTCACCCGGATAGATATACACTTTATCTTTTGAATCATATTTTAGGAGGTGGAGCCACAAACAGTCGGCTAAACAATTCGCTGCGCGAAAAAAACGGTCTGGTTTATGACGTGGAATCGAACATTGCGTTATACACCGATACGGGATCGTTTTCCATTTATTTTGCCTGCGATAAAAAACAGGTGGAACAGTGTTTAAAGCTTATTGATAAAGAGTTACAAAAGCTCAGGGAATTTCAGCTCTCTCCAAGCCAACTGGCTACTGCAAAAAGGCAGTATAAAGGCCAGTTGGGTATCGCTTCCGAAAACAATGAAAGTATCTCGTTGAGAATGGCCAAAAGCTATCTTCATTTTAACCATTATCTTCCTTTAGAAGAGGTTTTTACCCGGATAGATGCCGTAAATGCCGGACAGTTGCAGGATTTGGCTAAGAGATTATTTGTTCCGGAGAGGATGTTTCAACTTAAATACTCCTGAGTCTATCCCCTTTCCCTAATAAACATCAAAAATATATTTATAATGGGAAAAAGAGTTAAAAACTTGTTGAAAATTTCCACACTATTCTTATTTCTATTTTGAGGCTATTTTTATCTGCATTACATTTGACGCGTACTTTCAATAAAACATCCGTTGAGAAAATTAAGAACGAACAAAAGAAATAAAACGGTTGTTTAAGGGGAGTATTTAAAAAATGCAATCAATTGAAACCATCAGACTTCGTTGGACGTTGTTTTTTTGGACAACCTATTTTATTAATTAAAAATTAAACCACCACCCCCAAAGGAGGTGGATTTGGTAAAAAGATGAAGGCATAGCCTTCAAACGGGGTCTTTGAAATGTAGTTGGGTTA
>MKTD01000040.1 GCA_001898165.1 Bacteroidia bacterium 43-41 | reverse complement strand
GAACAGTTGGGGTCTCGATTTTTATCGGACGGCGTATAAAAAAATAGTTTTTTTATGTAAGTTTGCATGAATTTGATGCTGTCATCAGAGAGTATCGGAACGGGACCGTGAAAACATCTTTCTCTGAAAGATGGGGGGAGGTTATTTCGGGAATCAAATTCGTAATAAATTCAATGTGTTGCCCTGATACAAATGAACAAATTTTAGAGTGTCTGCATATCCTTATTTCAAAAAATGTAACAGGGAACAGACCATATTCAAGCAGATATAAAGGGTTTATCGGAGAACTTGAGTTTGCGGAATGGTTCAGGAACAACCGGCCCGGAACCGTCAGTCTTACCGGTGGGTATCTGCTTCCCGTAAATGAGGGTCAGGAGACGCTTAACTGTCCGGTTTACTTTACGGTTAGTCCCGAATCCTGTTTTAGTGACGCGTATATAAATGTATATAGATCTCTCGGACAGATTCCCTGCAAGTCAATGTATTTTATTCGATGGAATGATTCCGCTCCTTTTGGAGACTGGAGAAAGGAAGACATTATGAAAACAGGCACGGGATTACCCGTTCCGGAACTAAATGTATATCTTTTCGATAATGAGAAGTCCGACTTCACGGGTGTGCCTTTCGATACTTTCCTTAAAGAGTTTCGATTCAAAAGACGGCCTGACATTTTACGGGGAGAAGCGGTCAAGGCATCTTATATCCAAAAGATGAGACATTACAATGAAACCGATCTCCTGAAATTATACGTTCAGCGATTAATCTTTGACGGATTTCTGGGGTTTGGCGTTAAGAAAGGATTGCCGGGCGATATTGATTTTATTATCAATTCCGGAGTAACGCACGAAATGCAGTTTCTTGAGATAAAAGAAAAAGATCTTTCAAAAGGCACTCCCCGGGGATTCGGCATGGATGTAAGAAGAATTGATGACCTCAGACGAATAACCCAAAAAACCGGAATTGAATATTTCTATATAGTCCGGAGAGTCGATAATCAAGCTAAACGTAATTTTGTCGAGTGGTTAATAATTGACATGAACGATTTTGTCCGTAACACGGGTGACAGAATTATTCCGGGCGGATCGGGGATGAGAAAGGAAGGGACCTATAATCCGACAAGGATATGTCCTTATGAAGTGTTTAAAAAACTTAAGTAAATATGGATGTATTGACGCCGGAACAACGGAGGCGTAATATACAGGCCATAGAGAACAGGAATACCAAAGTAGAGTTGCTTCTTGCAAAATCTATGTGGACTACTGGGATACGATACAGAAAAAATATTCAGGATTGTATTGAAACAATACGGATTCATAACTTTGTCAGACACAGAATGCCAACCAGCAGCCAATCAAAGCATGAGTCGCAAAGGCAATTATCGGGATAATACTTTCGTTATTCATTCGCATCCAACCGCTTTGGCAGTGGGAAGTTCATTCTCGATTCTTTTCTTCTTTTTAAACTATTTTCTTATCTTTGTATTTGGTAAATTGGGTTATAATGAAAAATGAAAATTTACTGCATCGAATAGGTTTTTCTGACATTGATTTGGACAGAAAACCTCTTTCATTTCCCCGGAATGAAGATTTATCCAGTAAGTTAGGTACAGTTTTTTATTATGCAAAAGATAAAAGTGAACAAGTAAAAACCCGTTTCTATTGGATTAAGGCAGCCAATATTCCGACCGATGAATTAAAAATTATTCATGAACGAGTCTGGAATGAGAACAAGGCTGATCTTTTATTTTTAGAGAAAAATGATAGCATTGAAATAAAGTATATAAACACCTCCCCTAAAGAAGACTTATTGCATATAGATTCTATTCCAACCAATGTTGAAGATTCGGTATTACTCAATAAGATCAGCAAGGAACATATTACTACAGGTGCGTTTTGGATAGAATATAGTGATGCCCTTGAAAGAGTAAAACAGCAGCGTAAAACAGTAGATGAGGCACTTGTCGATAGCCTTAGTTCCTTACGGGTGAAGCTTGACAATATTTATAAAAATTTATTCCCAAATAAAGAGGAACGTGGCAATGTAGTACAGGCACTTATTGATAGGACTCTTTTTATAAAATTCCTTGAAGATAAGAAAATTATTAATTCCAATTTTTATCATAAATATTTCGGCAGTAAGGATATTTACTATAAAAATTTATTAGAACGAAAGGCTGCAAAAAGCATCAATGAATTATTTTGCCAAATCAATGAGGTCTTTAATAATAAACTATTTGAGACACCAGCAATAAAAGATACTGATTTATTAGACAGCGCATTAGATGCAATTGCTCATACCATAAAAGGAACAAAAGATGGGCAACTTTGTTTGTTTGATTTTCAATTTGATATTATTCCGATTGAATTTATAAGTCATATTTATCAAATATTCTTAGACGATCAAAAAGCCGAGAAAGGTATTTTTTATACACCCGAAGGATTAGTCAATTTGCTTATTAATAACGTTGTAAGACAAGAAGGGAAGGTGCTTGACCCCTCGTGCGGGTCAGGGATTTTCTTGGTTTTGGCTTTTCGTAAAATGTATAAATCCCCTGCTGATATAACAGGGACGTACGATAAAATTCAACACCGTTTGGATTTTATCAAAAGGAATATTTTTGGGATAGAGATAGAAAATACGGCGGCCCGATTGGCTGTTTTTTCTCTCTATTTGGAAGTATTAAATAACATCACGGCCTTTGAATTAAACAAACTTGTTGCTGAAATTATCCAGGCCGAAGATGGTAAAACTTTATTTTCGATAGACTTCAGTGAAAATATACAGGTAACCAACGCATTGATAGAGGGGAGTGAAGCTCCATTTATCAATGAAAAGTTCAACTATATCATTGGTAATCCTCCTTGGTTTGTCATTGGAAAAAATGCTAAGGATGAAAATGATGCCATCAATTATTCCTATTGGAATAAAAACAGGAAGTACTTTTCCAGAGAACGGCAGATTTCCCAATGTTTCCTGCATAGGATCAAATATTGGAGTGACAAAAATACAAAATTCGGATTTATAGTAAATAGCAGTAATTTTATAAATGAATCAGATAATTTTCAACGATTCATATTCTCTTCATATCGTTTAGAAAGAATATTTGAATTGTACCACGTAAAGAAAATTCTTTTTGATTATGCCGAAGAACCTGCTTGTTTACTGATCTTTGATAATCTAAACAAGCAACTCAACTCCATAGAATATTTCTTACCTAAGCTCAATAGCTTTGCAGAAACATTCAAAACCATCCTTTTGAATCAGAGCGATGTCATAGTAGTAAAACAACAAGATTTATTAGAGAAAAAAATCAAATTGCGAGACTATTTGATTGGTAACGAGCAAGAGTTGGCGTTGGCTAATAAGTTGGAACAAGAATGCTTGTCGATTGTCGATATTATGCTTGTCGATAAAAAGAGATATAGTAGCTACAGAGGGTTTGAAGATTGGGGAGAGGATGCTTTAAAAAAAGAGTTTGGAGAAGATAAAACAACTTTATCGGAAGAGGAATATGAACTGAGAAAACAAGCTTTGTTGGACAAGTATTACAGTAAAAATAAGGATAAAGAACACACCATCCCCTTTGTCAAATCTGCTCAACTAGATAGGTTTCACGTGAAAGATATAGATACCTATTGTCAAGAGGATATTTCTAATTTTCATAGGCCAAGAAATCAAATAATCTATACAGGTGAAAAAATACTTTGTTCTCGAATTGGTGGTGAAATAAGGGCAGTTTATTCAAACGAGAAAATTTATTTTGGAACAGATATTTATGTTATCAAACTGCAAAATCCGGAATTATACCATGCTGTTGTTTGTTGTCTCAATTCCGAATTGCTTAATTACTTTTCGCAGGTAAAACTTAGAAAACGAATTGATAGTGCATTATCAAGATTGGATTCTTCGGATCTGAAAAAGATACCTATGCCCAAAAGATTTGATAAAATAATTGTTGAACAACTGGATGTTTTGTCGAAGGGAATATTAAACGGAGATTATTCTTTTGAAGACAAAAAAAATGAGATAAATGAGTTGGTTTTTGACTTATATGATTTAGATTATATCGAAAAACAGCGGATTTCTGATTTTTTTATACCCAAAAATCAGCAGACAACGAAAAAAATGCTTAAGGATTACTGCAATGTGTTTTTTAAGACATTTAGAAAGCGGCTGAAAACAGGAATTGTTAAGATGGAATATTCATATAATCCCAATCTTCCTTTAGATATATCGGGCATTAAAATTACATTTGGAGAAAATAATATCCAATCGCCCAAAATAGAAGAGGTACAGTTATCAATTAATTATCAATTGTTGAAACAGGTTGGTAGTTCTGTTCTTGTTTCATTAAAAGAACGTATTTATTCAGAAGATGGCATCTTCATAATAAAAGACACGAACCCGAAGAGTTGGACAAAGTCGGCAGCTTATGATGATGCAAAAGTTGAAATAAAAAAGCTTTTGCGAGAATGAGCGGTGTAAGTTTTCTATACGTGGCATCATCTGATGATGAATCAGAAGCATTTAAAACAATGCGTAAGAAACACATGCAAGAAGTTTCTAAATTTGATGATAATTTCTATCTGACACAAATATTCAAATACCTATCGGATACTTATAATAGTTTCACAGCGACTTGTCGGAATGCTTTAAAACAAAAGAAAGAAGAAGAAATAACAGATTATGTCCGTAGAAGGCTCCAAAATAACGAAGATTTTGTATTAGAGGGATTTAGGGTGAATTCGGAGGCCCGTAATCAAGATAAGACTGTTGGGTATTACGACTTAAAGTTTGAGAATGGGGATTGGCTGAATCAATATTTTGTGTTGGAGTGTAAGCCTATAGACACTACAAAGACAAAAGCAGATGCATATATCCATAAAAAGACAAAATCTCAAGATGAGGACGGAGGTCTTTATCGGTTCTTGATAAATAAATATTCCACCAACAAGCCTTTTGGAGGAATGTTAGGTTATATTATTTCCGGTAATCCTCAGCAGGTAATAGATAATTTAAAAAAGAAAATCCAAACTTTTCGGATAAAGCGGGGTGGTTTGTGTTTTGGTAATTTACAAAACAGTGAATTACTGGACGCACATATCGCTAATTTCAATTACTGCTTTCAGTCTAACCATACAAGAATATATGAGGGGCAAATAATTATTCCAATTCATATATTTCATTTGTTTTTTGATTTAACTCAATAAGCGTGTATCCAATTGATATACATTCATTTGTTATTATGTCTGTTTTGCGGATCACCTGCAAAGTCTATCTGCAGTTCCTCGCTCGGTATGGGTGAAGTAACGGTTCACACGCCCCGCAACTGTGATTCCCGTTTTGAGCCTGAGTTTATAAAAAAATGTGAGCGTGTTATGATGGACAGTGTTTCTGACCGTATCATCGGTTTATACGCGTTAGCTAACAACACACGTGAGATAAGTGACCGAATGGAAGAGAACCTGGGTTACCCGCGTATCGGCTGATACCATCTGTTGTTTACGGCTTCCAATTCATAATACTCTCTTTTGTACTCATTGTCAATCTGAATTAAAAGACGATATTGCGACCAATTGAATTGTGAACGCAGTGCGTTCATATTTGGATAAGTCCGGTAAAACTGTCTACAAAACGCTAATTGACGATATGAAAAGCCACTTCCAAACTCTGGGGTAATACTGGCAGAGAGGTTACGTATTAAGTAGCTGCCGTATTCGGCCCGGTCTTTTCCTTGCTGTTCTTCGACAAAAATACGTTCCCCTAATTTCCAATACATTTTTACCCGCTCAAAATCAACACTTCTTATTGCTGAATTTCTGGCTGTCGTAATAATCTTCTTTATATCGGAGATAAAATTACTGTGAAGTTTGATGTCCTTATTGCTCATAAAACACTTGTATCTATCTGGCTTGAATATATAAAGATTCTATTTGGGACAAGGCTATTGAGCAAGTGGAGAAGTTGACGGATTTCACTTGTCCTATCTAAACCTTATGCAGTCAGTATCTTAACTATCAATGTTTATATTCCGCTCATTCGTTACTTACTCCGTTTTTGGAACGTGTTTAAAGAGAACTTTTCCTCTTTTAAATGATAAGACAAAAGGTAGTGTTTTTTAGAAATACAACATCAAATAATTGATTTTAAAGCTTGCTTCTGGATAAAACGGTTTGATTTGTGCCAGTGATTTCGGTCTATGTGTGCCACCTTTTTCGGTTCAAACCGTGCCACTTTT
>MKTD01000039.1 GCA_001898165.1 Bacteroidia bacterium 43-41 | reverse complement strand
GGCAGCTGAATGTTGTTTTCTTGTCTTTTTCATATCACAAAATTAAGCATTTATTTTGGCTTAACCTGTTGTCCAAATTCTTGGGTATATTATATATTGATGTCCGGACGGCTCAGGAATATGCGCAAGGCACCATAAATAAAGCCAAATTGATTGACGTTTCATCCGCTGATTTTGAGCAAAAAATAGAGAAATTAGATAAAACCTGTCCGGTTGCCGTTTTCTGCCACAGCGGAGCACGGAGCATGTATGCCGCCAAAGTGCTGGCAAAAAAGGGATTTTCTACCGTTTATAACCTCAAGGGCGGAATAGTTTTCTGGCGGTGATCAGTACCCGATTTTACTTGTGTATAGCCTTATCCATGGCTTCGAAACCGGCTTCGAAAAATATTTCCGAAACGGTGGGATGAGCATGAATAGTGTTGGCTACATCGTAAACCGTGGCCTCAACTTTCAGGTAAGCGCCCGCTTCGGCAATCATATCGGTGGCGTTCTCAGCCACAATCTGCACTCCCAGAACCTGCCCGTATCTTTTGTCGGAAAGCAGCCTGATGAAACCTTCCGTATTATTTTCAATCAGCGCCTTTCCGTTTGCAGACAACGGGAACTCACTTATCTTGTAGTCGTAACCCTCTTCTTTTATTTTTTGTTCCGTCATCCCGATCTGTGCAATTTCGGGGGTGGTGTACATGTTTATCGGGTAAGTAGAATAATCAAAATGGGCCTTTATCCCTTTTATGGCGTTTATGACGTGAATTCCCTGTGCCGAAGCCATGTGTGCCAGGAAACTCTTTCCCCCGGCATCGCCGATGGCATAAACCCCGTTGATATTGGTCTGGAAATTATCGTCTGTTTTAATAAATCCGCGTTCGGTTAGTTGCAGGGATATTTCGCTTTCGGGGATGATCGCCTTGCGCGAATTGCAATTCACGATAAGGTCGCATTTCACTTTTTTACCGTCGAATATCAGTTCTCCATCTGCATATTTTTCAGGATAGGCATTCGTGATCAACTCAATTTTATCGGATGCCATTTTCTTCGTGACGTGATCGATAAGAAACGTATCCAACCCATGCAAAAAGTAATCGCTGTTGGCCACCAATGTTACATTTTTATCGATGAGCCTGAAAAACTGTGCCATTTCTACCGAGGAGATATGATTACCGGTTACAACAATGTTTTCCGGAAAATCTTCCCTTTCGAATAGGTTTTCCATTTCAACTACGGGAGCGTTGGAGAACGCATCGCTCATCGGTTTCGGTTTTGAACCGGTGGCGATGATGATCTGTTTTGCCGTTATTCTTTTGTCTCCGACCAGCACAGTGTTGTCCGCGCCTATTTTTGCGGTTCCGTCAATCACTTCTATGCCGTTCTTCTTGAGCAGGAAATTCACGCCGGCAGTCAGTTTCCGGGTGATACGTTTCGACCTCGACTTCACTTTGCTCCAGTTAAAAACAACCGCATCGGCATCTACTCCATCGATGCCAAACTCCGAGATGTTCCTCAACTTTTTCAAGTTCTTCGCACTTTCAAGAATAGCTTTCGTCGGGATACAACCCCAATTGAGACACATCCCCCCGATATAGCGTTTTTCCACGACAGCTGTTTTCAAGCCGACTTGTCCCGCCCTGATGGCGGCTACATATCCGGCAGGCCCGGCGCCAATGATTAATACGTCGTAATCCATATTGAATTAGTTTTTGTGTTTTAATTTCTGTTCGTCACTCCATAAGCAACGCCACGGGATCGGCAAGATATTCCATTACTTTGTTGATAAACCGTGTAACTTCTCCCCCGTCAACGATGCGATGGTCCACCGTAAGCGATAATGCCAGTACATTGCCGATTGCCAGGGCATCGTCTTTCACCACAGGTGTTTTCGATATCCTGCCCACCCCTAAAATAGCCGCTTGCGGATAATTAATAACCGGCGTGGCAAACAGTCCTCCAATGGAACCGTAGTTGGTAATGGTAAATGTTCCGCCTTTCATATCTTCCAGGGCAAGCTCCCTTTTTCGCGCTTTCTCCGATATCTCGTCGATCCGTTTGGCGATCTCAAAAATAGTTAACCGGTCAGCATCCCTGATAACAGGAACAACCAGTCCGGCAGGCGTATCCACAGCCAACGCTATGTTATAGCGGTTGTTGAATATCATGCGGTCGTTTTCCATATCTATCTGCGAATTCAACTGCCTGTGTTGCTTCAGTGCATTAACGGTGGCCTTCACAATAAATGAAAGATAGGTCAGCTTGACCCCTCTCCCGGCATATTTTTTCTTGTATTTTTCCCTGATCTTTATCAAATCCGATATCTCCACCTCTTCGAAAACCGACATGTGAGCCGCGTTATGCTTGGAATAGATCATATTCCTGGCAATGGTCTTGCGGATTTGGGTAAGCGGTTCGTAAGTGATATCATCATAATCATACGCTGATATTTTCTTGGCAGGCCTATGGTTTTCGATATCTGCTTTTGTTACACGCCCCGAAGGACCTGTTCCGGTAACTTCATTTATGTTGATGTCAAGCTCTTTGGCCATAGCCCTCGCTACAGGCGTGGACAAAGCTTTGCGGCGTGGTTTCTCCTTTTGGGGCTGCCGCTCTGCTGCACCTTCGCTGCTGGCGGGTAAAACAGCACTTCCTGAAGCCATTTCCATCGTGCCCACCACGGTTTCGGCTTTCTCTTCCGGTTCAAAAGCAAATTCTTTTTTCGCCTCGGCCTGTGCCTCTTCCGCGAAAACTCCTTCCACCTCAATCTCAACCAACGGGCTACCTACTTTTACTATATCGCCCACCTCTCCAAACCGGGCTACAACAGTTCCTGTTTTCGGTGACGGAATATCAGCCACTACCTTATCGGTTTCCATCTTCACAAGCGCATCCCCGGTACTTACCGACTGGCCTTTTACAACGTACCACTCAAGGATTGTTCCTTCTTCGAGTCCCTCTCCTATATCGGGAAAATTAAAAATATATCTCATCTGATTCTTGGTTTAAAACTTAACCGTTTTCTCTATTTCATAAAAAATTCTTTCGGGAGTTATCATAAAATATTTTTCTCCTTGCGCCAGCGGAATAATCGTATCGAAGCCCATCACCCTTCTTGGCGGAGCTTCCAGGTGTAAGAAAGCCTCTTCGTTGGCTATGGCAATCAATTCAGAACCCACGCTGAACGATCGCTGTGCTTCTGCCACAACCACCAACCGGCCCGTTTTTTGCAAAGAGACCCTAATGGTCTCCCTGTCGATAGGATAGATCGTCCGGAGATCGATTAATTCCACCGATATACCCGCCTCTTTCGCCATGACCATTGCTCGCTGACATTCACGGATCATTGCTCCGAAAGCCACTACTGTAACGTCCGTGCCTTCGGTGAGCACTTTTGCTTTTCCAATGGGGATAGTAAATTTATCGGTGCTAACCTCTTGTTTTATGGCCCTGTAAATCCGTTTGGGTTCCATAAAAATGACCGGATCATCACTCTCTATGGCCGATATCAGCAATCCTTTCGCATCGTGCGGCGTTGAGGGCGCTATCACCTTTAAGCCGGGAATATGGCTGTAAAGCGCTTCGGGGCTTTCGGAATGGTGCTCTATGGCATTGATGCCCCCACCGTACGGGAACCGGATAACCATAGGTATCCTGAATCTTCCGCGCGAACGGTTATGCATGCGCGACACATTGGAAATTACCTGGTTGAACGCCGGATATGAAAAACCATCGAATTGCATTTCTACCACAGGCCGTAAACCGGAGAGAGCCATGCCAACCCCCGTCCCTACTATCGCCGACTCGGCCAGGGGAGAATCAAATACACGTTCTGCGCCGTACTTTTTCTGTAACCCCTCGGTCACCCGAAAAACCCCTCCCACAACACCTACATCTTCCCCGTAAACCACTACGTTGCCGTCTTCGGCCAGTTTGATATCCAACGCATTATTAATCGCCTGAACCATTGTCATTACGCTCATTTTCTATTCCCTTTCCAAGCTAAAAATTGTTGATATTCTTCTTTCTGTTTTTTCAGGTCGTCGGGCATCTCCACGTACATATAGTCGAAAACATCCTCTAAAGAATACGGAGTAAAGTTCTCCGCATCAAGGAACTGTTGTTCCACTTCTTTTTTATACTTTTCTCTCAGTTTTTCTTCGTTCTCCTTCCATATTCCTTTGTGCTCCATAAACTTTTTCAACCGGAACAACGGGTCGGACAACTCCCACTCTGCCTCTTCTTCTTTTGTCCGGTAGCGGGAAGGGTCGTCGGAAGTGGTGTGTGCGCCGCACCTGTACGTAAGCGCTTCGATAAGAACCGGCCCCTTACCGGTCCGCGCATGTTCCGATGCCTTTTGATATACCAGGTACATGGCAAAGAAATCGTTTCCATCCACTTTAATGCCCGGAATACCAAACGCCACCGATTTTACCGCCAGGTTAACAGAATTGGTTTGTGTGGAAACCGGAACGGAGATAGCATACTGGTTGTTTTGTATGGTAAAAATCACAGGTACCTGCCAGACACCGGCAAAATTTAACGCTTCGCTGAAATCACCTTCCGAAGTGCCGCCATCACCTATATAGGTAAACACAACATCCTCCTTTTTCCGGTATTTTATGGAATATCCTATTCCAACAGCATGGGGTAACTGTGTACCGATGGGTACGTTGATGGGTAATACCCGCGGAGCATTTTTAAAGTTACTCCCCTGTTCATTACCGTTGTAATACAGGAATATCTCTTTCATTGTAACGCCTTTAGCCAACATCAACCCTACTTCCCTAAAAGCCGGGACGAGCCAGTCGTTTTCGCGTATCACGTTGCCGGCTGCAATGTGAATAGCTTCCTGCCCCTTGTTTGGTGGATAGGTAAACATACGCCCCTGCCGCTGAAACGATACGGCCATTTCATCGGCTACACGTTCAAAAAGCATGGCTTTGTAGGCTTCAACAATAGTATCGTCGGATATTTCCGGAAACAGGTCGGGACGGACAACACGGCCATCATTATCGATGATTTTGAGCATCTTATCTTCCGATGGATTGAACTCTTCAAAAATCATTTAGCTGTAGTTTTTTGATAGTAAATTTTATTTAGAATGATTTTAAAATGTAAATCTAAAGAGTATAACGAATAACTTACTTTAAGGTTTGCATCAAGAGCAAATTAATTTAAGAAACTGTTTTGAATTTTACGAATTATTTTTTTTACTTCTCTCTTTTATGCTGTTTTGTGCCCTTTTTCGCGTCTTTGAACTTTCCTTTCTTCCGTATAGCCCGCTATACGATGCGAAACGAAAATCCAAATCCATCAAAAAATGACGAAGAAATTTAAACAGTTTCTATAAAACAGTGCATAAAAAAATTCAAAACAGTTTCTAAGTTTCGTAAATATTACAGCTAAATCTTGCGACTAACAACGTTTTGCGACCCGTTCTCGATTCATAGGCTATCTGATAATTAACTCGCTTCGCTCAAACAGCTTATCAGATTACGCCTATTTCATCGGACGGGTTTCCCGACAAAACATTTACATGTCTTATATTTAGCTGTTTATATAAGTAATTAATAGATGCGAAAGTTGAGGCAATTATTTTCAAATACGTTAGTGCAACTCACTAATTTTGCTTAGTTTTGTAAATCTGAGTTATTTGAAACTAGAAACAGCACAATGAAACATATCATCGGAATAGATTTGGGAGGAACCACCATAAAGGGCGGTTTAATTGAAGGACAGAACATGGTGGAAGAAGAAGTAGCCGATACACGGGCAGCGGAAGGCGGCGAAACCACCTTCGCTGTGTTGAAAGATATTATCCGCAAATTAAAAACCGATGAAACGCGCGCCATAGGGATTGGCGTTCCCAGCGTGGTAGATCGTGCGAAAGGTATCGTTTACCACGTTCAAAACATCAAGGATTGGGATGAAGTACATCTGAAACGGATGTTGGAAGAAGAGTTCCACGTACCGGTCCATATCGATAACGATGCCAATTGTTTTGCCAAAGGCGAACGTATTTACGGGCTTGGCCGGAATTTTGAAAATTTTGTCGGGATCACGCTTGGAACCGGTGTTGGCGGCGGAATAATCCAGAAAGGGAACCTGTTGAGCGATGCCAACTGCGGATCGGGAGAATTTGGCGAGATACCCTACCTGGATGGTATCCTCGAACAATACTGCGGGAGTTTTTTCTTTATAAACAACTACAATACTACGGGATACGAAGTTGCCAGAAAAGCAGAACAGAACGATAAAAAAGCGCTGGAGATCATGCACGAATACGGAAAACATATTGCCGTGCTGGTGAAAATGATCGTCCTTACCATTGATCCGCAAGCCATTATTTTCGGGGGTGCTATCGCCAATTCGCTCTCTTTATTCAAAGAATCCATGTATGGGCATCTGATTGACTTCCCTTACCCCAACTCCATCAAAAATCTGAAAATAGTAAAATCGGAACTCAACCATCCGGGAATATTGGGAGCGGCAGCTTTGTGTTATTGATATTCTACTTTAAATTAGATTTATTGAAAATATTCGCCGGGATATTTTGATTAAAGGAGATTTCACTTATGGTGAACTCCGTTCCCTTGCCCTCCTTCAGCATATCTTTATAAACCATTTTCATGGGGTACCAACGTCCCTGTACCTGCTTTATATCGAGCAGCGTTGTCTCTTTCAGTTGTTTGCCGCTTTTGGCAAACTGCTGCATCTTGAGCGGAATAAGCCGTTGCTGGTCCACCCACAATCTCTGGGAATAATAATTGATGTCGCTCACTTTGGCTGTCATTTCAACTACCCAGCATTTCCTGCCGTCTATTGTTTCCTCGCCGGTAACCACAGCGTTGTATTGCTCCTGCATTGGTGTATCGTTCATCATATCTTCATACGACAAATCGCTTCCCATGACCGATTGGCGCAGCATGTGTCCGGAGATCTGGATGATGCGGTCTGTGGATGGCGAATACATCCAAAGTTGATTATCGAGCTTCAGCATTTTCGTTCCTTTCTCGCGTGCCGGCGAGAGGTATTCGGTAAAGGTTCTCTTATCGCCTTCGCCCCACATCTTCAATGTGATGGTCCGTGTTGCACGGGCACTGTTCACCTGCATGGATGCCGTCATGATCACCGTCTTGGACGACATGTTGGCATCTATCTTGTCCAGCAGGGAATTCCCCGAAGGGTAGTCCTGCGCTTGCAGGGCAAGGGCAGTGCTGCAGAAAAATAAGGAGAGTAAAAATATCGTTTTTTTCATTTTCTTGTTGTTTTTTGTGAAGCGGTAAGCTGCTTTGCCGTTCCGGGCGGTGTCCCGGTTAATTCTGTAACTCTTTAAACAGATTTGCTGTCTGACGTTTATAAATACCTATTCCCGACAGTGCAGCCCCGATAACCGTCGAAATAATTCCCGGAACTAATCCGATAAACCAGGTGGTGGGAGTGATCTGCGCCCGCAGCGTGTCGGAAATCATCAGCGATGAGCTTTTCATTATGCTCTCCATGTTGATGCCGTATTCCTGCATAAGCCACGAAACAGATAAGCCCAAAATGGTCCCGGTAATTGTTCCGATAATACCTATCAACGCGGCTTCCCCGATAAGCGACCTGTAAATTTCCGATTTCTCCTCACCAATGGCCATGCGCAACCCGAATTCGCCGTACCGCCTTAATCCGCTTATCAAGCCGGCATTCCAAAGTACGATTGACATGGCAAATATAAATATCAGAATAATGAATCCCGCTATATTTTTGACAAAAGTGTAAGAAAAGCCCATCAGTCCGTTTTCCGAGAGAGAGGACATGACGGGCGCAAATTTATCTCCGTCGTTTTTGTAACGTTTATTGAAATCTGTCTTTGTTGCAACCGCATGTTTATCGTTGTACAAATTGTTTTTGAAAAATCCAAGCACGGCTCCCGACGCATCTTCCATATTCAGAGCCATTTGCACATCGTGTATATCGACAATCATCATGCCCCGGTCGAGCAGGTTTATCCCAAAATGCAACGAACCGGCCACCGTGAAATTGTAGATGGCCATTTCGCCGAACATGGTAGAAGAGATCAGCGTAACCCGGTCGCCCGGCCTGAGATGCAACTTCTCGAGAAGTTCATCGCTGACCAGCACCTCTCCGGCTTTGGAAGGGAACCGCCCTTTCACAAGCAGTTTTTTGAGTCCCATCCGGGTTGCTTCGTCATCCGATTGCAACAGGTCAAGACCTTTTCCCATCACAGCACCCTGCATTTTCGTGTTTCCTGCGCTGTCGGGCACATCCAGCAACCCGCCGAAATCAATCCGCCGCACCCAGTTGTATTCGGGATATAGCCTTTCAAGGCTTTTTACCAGTGTATCAACGCCAACAAGTGCCAGATCGTTCGGTAGTTGCGACAGGTTATCGGCATATGCTTTTGTCTCTACCTTGACATGCCCTTCGCTGAAGTCAGCCGTTTTTTCCAGGCTCTCACCGAGCACACCGCTCAAATAGGCGTGCATAAACACGGTAATCATCACGCCTAATGTTACAACGATAACCGGTAAAAGGCTCCGGCTGCGGTCCCGCATCAATCCCTTTAATAAAAACTTCAACATATCTTTAAATTTTTCCCCTGATGGCATCGGCCGGATTCATCTTCACAATTTTCCGTGCGGGGAGATAGCTTACCCATGCCGTGACTAAAATAATGAACAAGATGGTGCCGACAATGAGTTTCGGCGGAAATGCCGGATAAATCTTATCGGAAATGGCAACTCCGAAATCGCTTGTGCCTGACGGCATCGGGATACCGTTTACGGCAAAATAGATAAAGAGGGGAATGCCATAAACGGCGCCGAGAACGATGGCAAGGATGGCGTTCATTGTCCCTTCGAGCGTGAACAACCTCACCACCTCTTTTTTAGTCATTCCAAGTGCCACAAACGTTCCAATTTCGCGCTGACGGTAGAAAATGGATAGCGTTTGCGTATCGAAGATCGCCAGCAAAGCCAGCAACAGAAAAATAACGTAAAAGATGCTTTGTCCAACAGCTTTTGAGCGCAAGGTTTCCCTCAATGTTTTGGTAAGCTCCTTCACATCCTTGAAGTCCCAACCGGCGACGGGCGCTTCGTTCACCTCTTTCGATTTAATGAGCAGGGTCGCTTTATCGGGGTTCAACGTCATTTTCTGCAACAGATCGAGCGGGAGCCAGATCTGTCCGCCATCTACCGTAGGGACAAACGTCTTAAATACTCCTGCAATGCGGATATCCTGTGCTTCGAAAGTACCGTTTGCATCGCGCCACCGCAGCGTTACTATATCGTTTTCCGTCAATCCCGCCTGGTGCGCCATATTCGATCCGATGATCGCCGGAATGTCGGTACTGTCGGTTGGATTCATCAACAGGGTCGTAGGAAGTTCCAGCAATTTTTGTCCGGGGCGGATGCCCTTCATCAATACCGGCATGCTCCGGCCCGACGGGTAAATAGTACCGGAAACAATCAAAACAGGTTCAATCTGTCCGGTTTCGTATTGACGGGCAAACTGTTTGGGGAGCTCCGACACGGCACTATCCAGCGTAAAGGGGTCAAACGGGTCATATTTTGCGTTCCAATACTGCCCTCCGGCAATCTCCCACTTTACGGTATCGGCCATGGCCTGCCTGTCCCAACCCTGCAAAAGCGCCTGCATAAAAATAATCAACACAAACGCGATCGACAACACAAACACGTTCAGCCACGTTTTCAGCCCGTTGCCGATAAGGTTTCGAAAAACAAGTTTGAGTAATTTCATCATCGTGCGTACTTTCTGTTACTTAAAGTGTGCCGGAGCTCCGGACCTTCATGTCTTTCGCTATTCTGCCGTCTTCCAGATGAACAATCCGTTGCAGGTAGCTGATTACTTTTTCATCGTGCGTGGCAAAGATGAAACAGGTTTTTAGTCCTTCGTTCAACTTCAGCATGGTTCTCAGAATGTTGTGCGAATTTTCAGCGTCCAGGTTGGCTGTCGGCTCGTCGGCCAACACCAGTTTCGGGCGTTTTACCATAGCCCGCGCAATGGCCACCCGCTGACACTCGCCTCCCGACAGTTGCGCCGGCCGCGAATCTACTTTCGATGTCAATCCTAACCATTCCAGCGTCTCCATCACCCGTTTCTTGCGCTCGCCGGCTGATTTGTTAAGCAGCAACAGCGGAAATTCCACATTCTCAAAAACCGTATAAACCGGCAGCAAATTAAAACTTTGAAAGATAAAACCCATCTCTTCTTTCCGTAGTTGTGCGGCTTGCTTGGAAGTAAGGCTCCCGACATCTTTCTCCAGCACATCCACCCGGCCTTCCGACGGTTTATCGAGCGTTCCGATAATATTTAAAAACGTTGTTTTTCCCGAACCGCTCGGGCCGACCAGGCCCATGAACTCGCCTTCCGATACGGTTAGATCGATCCCTTTCAGCGCTGTGAAGAATCCTGAAGATCCCATTGGAAATCTTTTCACCAAGCCTTTAACCTCTACGATTGAATTTTGTGCCATTATCTTTGTCAACATCTGTTTTTAGAAATTATAACTCGCCATCAATTGAAAGCCCTTTCCCATAAACAGGTTTTTGCTTTCGTTCTGCCCGCCCAGCAGCAAACTGATTTCAGGATTCCAGTAACCCATCAGATAAAAACTCCAGTTATCGTACGTCCGCGCCCAGTTGATGTAATTGAACCACATATCCGAATGGTTACCGGCATAGAAAAACATCGCTGTCAGGTTATCCAGCACCGATACCGGATATGTAAACATTCCCCCAATCAGGTTCAGGTTCGTTCCGTTTCGCATAAACTTGTCGCCGGCATGGTAACGAAAATACTCCAACGTCATCCCGACTCCGTTTCCAACCGCAAAAGTATAATCCATCCCCAGGGTTACGGCATCCTGATGGACTGCGATACCGTAACTGTTCTTCTGCATCCTGGTAAAACTTGTTTCGAACCACAGCCCGACGCCCGCATCCCATCGCCCGTCAAACCCGATGCGGTTTTCGTTCAGGTGGACATCTGCTTTCCGATGATGCGTGCTCACTCCCATTTCTCCGGAAAAAACAGGGAATTCAACCCTTCCGCCGATTTCGGAACGACGGCGGGCACTACCGATCAATTCCCAACCTTTTGGTTGTTTGCTCCCAAGCAGCGACCAAAGCCAGACGGAAGCATTATTTTCGAAAAAATACTTGCCCAAAATGCCATATACACCATCCGTCAACTGCAACGGGTCGCGCACATCCATACTGTCGAACCACATCAGCGGACGAAACATCCGGGCTACGCCGAAATTGATTTTTTGCAAACCGCCACGCAGTTCCCAGTTTCTACCCGAATACCGCAACCAAACCCGGTAAGGTTTTATTTCGCCGTATCCGTCAACGTAATTCCAATCCGAAAAATTCAAACTCCCGTTGATGTGTGCCGATGCTTCAAAACTGAGTTTTGAATTCTCCCCCCAACTGTATTCGCCAAGCAATGTAGGCAGAAATCGTCCGCCCGTCTGCCAACTTACCGGCTCCGGAAACTTCGTTACTTCCCACCCGGTTATTTGTCCGTTGAAAGAAAGAACAGTACGGGCACTATCGGCAGGTTCCTGTGCAGATAAAGGAAAAGCAACCATAAACAATATAATAATAAGTGTTGCCTTCATTTTTTCGGGTAGGCTTATATCTTAATAACAACATCCACGGCTGAGAGATGGTGCCCGTGCCCCATAAGCGGATTCAAATCCAATTCTTCGATTTCGGGAACAGCAACCAGCAAGTCGGATACTTTGCATATCACATCGGCAAAGACCTCTTCGCTTATGCCCTCCTTTCCCCTAACGCCCTGAATCATTTTATAAGATTTCAACGCACGGATCATCCTTAACGCTTCCGTCCGGGTGACAGGCGCCAAAGCATATTGAATGTCTTTGAGGATTTCAACAAAAATACCACCTAAGCCACACGTAATGATATGACCGAAACCCGGTTCCTTTTTCACCCCGATAAGCACCTCCAAGCCTCGTTCCATCTGGCAAAGTTCAACCCCGGCGGCATTTTTTATCCCTATCAACCGTTTAAAATTCTCTTTCACTGCATCCACAGTTACAACATCCAGCACAACACCGCCCACATCCGATTTGTGTGCAGGTCCCACCACTTTCATCACCAACGGAAAGCCCAATTTCTGTGCTGCCTTTATCGCTTCCGGCTCTGTTGAAACTATTTTATTTTTCGGTCGTCTTATACCTATCAGGTCCAATACCTCAAAACCTATATGGGTAGGTATCAATCCTTTTCTTCCTTTTAATAAAGCTTTTATTTCTGCTTCATTTTTCAATTTTCCCGCCTCTTTTTCCACAACGGGTGCAACATACCGGCTTTCGCTCAACAGCGCATTCCCCAACACAAACTCATCTTCGAAGAATACTCCGCCTTCGTCCACAAATTGATCCATCTCCTCCTTAGCGTTGAGAATTGAAGGCAGGATAGTATAAATAGGTTTCAGACAGCTGTTCTGCTGTTCACGGATTACCCGATAAGCATCGATATTGGAAAACAATCCCGGGCTACCAAAAATAACCACAATCCCGTCGATATCTTCTAATTTGTCGCAAAAGGCAATGCATTTTTCCAGCTGTTCGGATGTTCCCGTGGCCAGAATATCGATGGGGTTGGCAGTAGAAGCGCCTTCGAACAGTTCGTTATGCAAATCGCTCATCAACTCGTCGGACAAGCGGGGTACCTGCATCCCGCCGATAGTAAGGACATCGGTAAGCATAACGCCCGGGCCTCCGGCATGTGTAATAATCGCTATACGTTTGCCGTTTAGTTTAGGGTGTTGCAACACGGCTCCCACAGCCGTCAGCTCACCACGGCTGTTGCAGCGGATAATACCTGCTTTCCGGAACAGCGCATCAACCGCCATATCCGAATTCAGCATGGCGCCCGTGTGGGAAGCTGCAGCACGACCTCCGGCATCGGATATTCCCGATTTCACTGCAGCCAGGCGACACCCCTTGGCAATAAGCTCCTGTGCGTTTTTCAGCAGTACCTGTGGTTTTTTGATGCTCTCGATGTACATCAGGATTATTTTGGGTGATTTGCCATCCTCATACGTTTCGTTCAGGTACTCCAATACATCCTCGATACAGGTTTGGACCGCGTTTCCCACCGAGAATACGGAAGAGAACGCAAGCCCTTTGCTCAATGCCGATTCCAGAATAAAAACACAGGTTGCGCCTGAACTGGAAATAAGCGTTGTGCCCCCCCACTCCATTTTCGGTACGGGAGAGACAAAAACCGACTGATGAAACGGATTCATCACTCCAATGCAGTTGGGGCCGATAAGGGTTGCTTTATGTTTGTCGGCCAGGAGCGCCATCTCCCTCTCCATTTTTTTACCTATAGGCCCCATTTCAGAAAATCCGGCAGAGAGGACAATGATTGCTTTGGTATTTTTCTCTTCGAGCAGGGTTTTTACAGCTGCCACACACAGATTGGCAGGAATGGCAAGGATGGCCAGTTCGGTTTGCGGTAATTCCGACACATTTTTAAAGGTCTGCACGCCCTGGATATTTTCGTGCTTTGGGTTCACCGCATAGAGTTTTCCTTCAAACGTTCCGTTTTTCACGTTATACAGTACCTTTCCTCCGGGTTTTTCTATATTTTCCGAAGCGCCGATTACGGCAATGCTCTTAGGGTTTATCAGTTGCAGTGTCATCATATAATTTAGAATTCAATAGTTAGAAGCCAGGAAATTACATATCTAATTCTATAATATTGTTGATTTTGAGTTTTTCTCAAATCATCAAAGTATCATTTCGAAAGTTCAAAGTTACAATTTTCCAGTAAAAAGTATAATTTTTAAGAATATTTTTTCGCCAATACTTCATACAACAAATTTCAAGTATACACTCCTCAACTTGCAATGCGGGCGACTTTGTAAGAATGCGTAATTGGGTCATCTCCCGTTTACCATGGAGTTCAATGTAACCATGGCCCGGGAAGATTTCAGTCCTCAAGCCAACCATATCCAAGGGGTGGAACAGCTTTTACGAAGCAGGTTATTTCCCGCGGTTCAGGATATCGGAAAAAATAATTCAGAAAATAATAGGTTTTCTGCCTGTTTTGAACTATTTTCGCCCGCGGAAAAGTTCTTACAAACAAATCTATATTAAAAATGAAAAAAGTTTTTTTTATGCTATCAACCTTTTTTCTGTTGGCTGCCTGCACGGGCAACAAACCAGAAACCTCGCAGGTATCCACTGAACCGGACATGCCCGATTCCACTTTCCAATATAAAGTTGACCGGTTTGCCGATGTGGAAATACTTCGTTACTACGTTCCCGGATTTAAGGCTTTGCCATTAGCGCAAAAAGAATTGATTTATTATCTGTCTCAAGCCGCATTGGAAGGGCGCGATATCCTATTCGACCAGCACAACCGGTATAACCTGACCATCCGCCGTGTTTGCGAAGGTGTTTATGAAAATTATATGGGCGACAAATCGTCGGAAGAGTGGAAAAATTTCGAGATCTACCTCAAACAGATTTGGATGGCAAGCGGCATTCACCACCACTATTCCGAAGACAAAATCATGCCGAAGTTCTCACAGGATTATTTTGTGTCGATCGTGAAGGGGGTTGACCCCGGCCGTATGCCTTTCCGCGACGGAATGGCTGCCGACTTGACATTGAAGGAAATTCTTCCGGTTATGTTCGACGCCAAAGTGATGCCTAAAAGGATGAATCAGGCTGCAGGAGCAGATATAGTGGCCACATCGGCTGTGAATTTCTACGAAGGGGTTACACAAAAAGAAGTAGAAGATTTCTACAACGCGATGAAAGACCCGAACAACAACACGCCGGTGTCCTACGGATTAAACAGTAAGGTTGTGAAAAAAGACGGCGCGCTTTCCGAACAAGTCTGGAAGTTGGGTGGAATGTACGACAAGGCCATCGGACGCATTATAGGATGGTTGGAAAAAGCTGCCGGCGTTGCTGAAAACGAGCAGCAAAAAGAGGTCATCAACACGTTGATCTCGTATTACAAATCGGGCGACCTGAAAACATTTGACGATTACTCGGTAAAATGGGTAACCGATACTGCTTCGCGCGTGGATTTCGTTAATGGCTTTATCGAAACCTACACCGATCCGCTGGGAATGAAAGCAACGTGGGAATCGATGGTGAACTTCAAAAGCGAAGAAGCATCCAAACGCACGCAACTTATCAGCGATAACGCGCAATGGTTTGAGACTCACTCACCCATTGACGATAAATTCAAAAAAGAAGAAGTAAAGGGCGTATCGGCAAAAGTGATCACCGCAGCTATCCTGGGTGGCGACTGCTATCCGGCAACTCCCATCGGAATAAACCTCCCCAATGCCAACTGGATTCGCCGCGACTATGGATCGAAATCAGTTACTATTGATAACATTACGTCGGCTTACGATAATGCGGCTCAGGGAAGCGGTTTCAACGAAGAGTTCATGTGGAGCGATGCCGAACGCGAACAGTCCAAAAAATACGGCTCGCTGACCGACAACCTGCACACCGACCTGCACGAATGCCTTGGACACGGTTCGGGTAAACTACTTCCCGGCGTGGACGGCGATGCCCTGAAAGCCTACGGCTCACCGCTCGAAGAAGCTCGTGCCGACCTGTTCGCACTCTACTATTTGGGCGATGCAAAATTGGTGGAACTGGGGCTCCTTCCCAATGCAGATGCATACAAAGCAGAGTATTACAAATACATTATGAACGGCGCTATGACGCAACTGACGCGCATTCAACCCGGAAAAGACATTGAACAGGCACATATGCGCAACCGTGCCCTTATCTCGAACTGGGTTATCGAAAACGGAAAAGCCGAAAACGTTGTTGAAATGAAACAACAAAATGGTAAAACGTATATTGTGGTAAATGATTATGCGAAACTGCGCGATTTGTTTGGCAAGTTGCTTTCGGAAGTGCAACGCATCAAGTCGGAAGGCGATTTCGAAGCCGGCAAAAAACTCGTGGAAACCTACGCCGTGAAGGTAAATCAGGCATTGCACAAAGAGATTCTGGATCGCTACGCCAAGTTGGATCTGGCTCCGTACAAAGGTTTCGTGAACCCGGTTTACAAGCTGGTTACCGATGAAAACGGCAAAGTTACCGATGTAACGATCTCTTATGACGAGAACTACGTTGATCAGCAACTGCGTTACTCAAAACAGTATTCGGTGCTGCCGTTGAAGAATTGATCGAAAAAACAAATAATTGAAATAGGCGTTTCGGTTGAACCGGAACGCCTACATTATAATAATATGGACTATCCCGAAACATTAAAATACCTCTACACCCAAATGCCCGAGTACCAGCGTATCGGGCATCTCGCCTATAAACCCGGATTGGACAACAGCCTCCGGCTCGACGCCATCTTCAATCATCCGCACCGCCAATACAAAACCATCCACGTGGGCGGAACCAACGGCAAAGGCTCTACGTCGCACCTGCTGGCAGCCATCCTGCAACAATCGGGGTACAAAGTCGGGTTATACACTTCGCCACACTTAGTGGATTTTCGTGAACGGATCAGGGTGAATGGAGAGGTAGTCCCGAAAAAATATGTGGTTGACTTCGTAAAAAAATACCGTGAACAGTTTGAGCCGATCATGCCCTCTTTTTTCGAGCTGACGATGGAAATGGCTTTCCTTTATTTTGCAGAGCAGGAAGTGGATGTGGCTGTCATTGAAGTGGGTTTGGGCGGAAGGCTCGACAGTACCAACATTATTTCACCCGATTTGTGTATCATTACCAATATCGGGTTTGATCACATGCAGTATCTGGGAGATACGTTGCCAAAGATAGCCGCCGAAAAGGCGGGAATAATAAAAGCACATACGCCTGTGGTGATTGGTGAAATGGGCCATACGGAAGTAGCTCGGGTTTTTACTGACAAAGCACAATCCGTGAATGCTCCCATTGTCTTCTCCGAAATCTATATGAACAATTTTGTTGCAGCGAGAGGAGAATCCGGATGGCTGTTTCAAGCCGACGGATATCCGGATTTGATGGGGGAATTAAAGGGGCCGGCACAGGACAAGAATGCCCGTACGGTCTTGACGGCGGTGGAAGTCCTCCTCGAAACGGGATACGATATTCCCCGGGAAGCTGTGTACAAAGGGTTTGCCAACGTAATCACGATCACCGGATTAATGGGGCGATGGCAACAGTTGCAATCTTCTCCGAAGATCATTTGCGACATCGCGCATAACGCCCATGGATTAAGGTATATAGCGGAACAATTACGTTCAGAAAAATTTGACCAGCTCCATATTGTATTCGGTATGGTAAACGATAAAGACGTGAAGTCCGTACTTGCTTTATTGCCTGAAGATGCCCTCTATTATTTCACCAAAGCATCGGTAGAACGCGCGTTGAATGAAAAAATGCTGGCGCAGCAAGCAGCCGGATTCGGTCTGCACGGCGCCACCTACGACTCCGTTTCCTCAGCCGTTACGGCCGCAAAAGAAAACGCCGATAAAAACGATCTCATTTTCATCGGCGGTAGTTCCTTTATCGTAGCGGACGCATTGCCGCTGTTTATATAGTGTTGAAAAGTTACTGGTTTTAAACATAGAAGCTTTCGATAAAAATCAATATATTTGCGTTTAAAACATATAGGCTAAATCGCTTCAAAGGAATGCCTCAATTCAGTTGGATGGAGGAAATACTTGCGCGATTTGAAAGTGTGATACTTGAACGATTGAAAAAGCTCGACTTGGATATCGTCAATGCTCGTAAAGAGTTGGAAGGAATGCTAAAAACTGGAGGAAACCATGAGTGATAATCAAGGGAATATTGTTATCTATCAAACCGAAGACGGGAATACCCGCATTGAGGTGAAGATGGAACACGAGACTGTATGGCTGTCTCAAGCGCAAATAGCAACATTGTTTGCAGTTGATAGAACTGTTGTAACCAAACATTTGGGTAATATATTTAAAGAAGGAGAATTAGATAAAGATTCAGTATGTGCAAAATTTGCACATACTGCCGAAGACGGAAAAACGTATCAAACGCAGTTTTATAATTTAGATGCCATTATTTCAGTCGGTTACCGCATTAAATCGGCTGTCGCTACTCACTTTCGCCGCTGGGCCACAGAACGCCTGAAAGAGTATATTATAAAAGGATTTACGATGGACGATGAACGCCTGAAGCAATTAGGTGGTGGAAGGTATTGGAAAGAGCTGCTCGACCGTATCCGCGATATTCGTTCTTCTGAGAAAGTACTTTATCGTCAGGTGCTCGACCTTTACGCAACGAGTGTAGATTATGACCCGAAATCCGATATATCTATCCAATTTTTCAAAATTGTACAGAACAAACTTCACTTTGCAGCACACGGACATACGGCTGCCGAGATTATTTACAAGCGAGCTGATTCCGACAAACCGTTTATGGGCTTAACTACATTTTCCGGCGAATTGCCCACGGGAAAAGATATAACGGTCGCCAAAAACTACCTCACTGCCGATGAGCTTAAAATATTGAACAATCTTGTTTCCGGATATTTTGATTTCGCTGAAATTCAAGCTATGCGTCGAAATGCGATGTATATGTCGGACTATGTTACACAGTTGGATAATATCCTCTCTTCAACCGGCGAAAAACTTTTAACGGATGCCGGACAAATTAGCCACCAGCAAGCGATGGATAAAGCCAAAGCGGAATACAGGAAGTATCAGGTGAAAACAATTTCGTCCGTGGAGCAGGCTTATTTGGATACGATTAAAGCGTTGCAAAAGAAAGCGAAGAAGAAAGGAAAGGAGGATGAGTAATGGATGGAAAATGTACGTTTTGACGGTCAGGATGTTTGGCTTTCGCAACAACAAATTGCCTTGTTGTTTGACACTACTCAGCAGAATATCAGCTTGCACATTAACGGTATTTTAAGCAAAGGCGATTTGCAAAAAGAAGTAACTCACAAGAATTTCTTGTTAGTTCGAAATGAAGGAGAAAGTTAAAAAAGACAAAGGCCGGTAAAGATTACTCTAACGGCCTCTTTATTGGTTCTTTGTGTCAGTTACCAGATCAATACAATTCTAAAATTGTAGTTTTGCGGTGCATCCAGGTCTTTCGCCAATTGCGAGTCTTTTATGATAAATGCGACAGTACTTTTACCGTTATCTTTATATTGAACGTCATAGCTGATGGTTTCTGTAAACGTCGCTATCGGATTACCTGCTTCATCAATTTCGGCAGAATAGGTATTTACAAAAGGAAGGGGCTTTTGAACTTCGTCGTCTCCTTGCTGCCCTAAAAACAGATAGCCTAAGACGGCTCCTTCTTCATAAATAGATTTGGTTAATTGGGGCAAATCATAGATAGCCTGGTATTGCCGTACCTTATCGTCCCACTGCCAATCTCCTTTCTTTACGGTAATATTGATTATTTTCCACTGACCGTTGAGCGACTCATCAATCATCTTTTGGATTTCATAATCTTTTAAATAGTCGTCATTGCTACACGAAGTACCCATAAGGAGCATTCCCGACAAAAAGACTCCAACAGAGAGGGAGGTAAATAATTTTCTTTTCATAAGCGTAAGCATTAAAAGTTTTTTCTTGATTCATTGACTGAAAAAAATTGCATTCGTTTAACTCTTAAAACGGTTTTTTAAAGCAATTGTTTACATATTTCAAAGATATACAAAAAAAATTCTTATTCAAGACTTTTTGCAAAAAACAGAAGAAATTACACTTTCATTATTTAATCATTCCCAAAATATCATCGAGAACATTACCGTCGTGATTTTTATCCAGCAAGCCCCCAACCATATCCATTAATCCGCCGCCACTTTGCCTCTGCGATTGTCCGCCGCCTAATAAACCGCCCAACAGGTCACCAAGACCTCCGGCATTGGTATTGGCCTGACGCTTTTCCTTTCCCAGATAGGCCATCACGATAGGTGCCAGAAGAGCCAGTAGCGGACCGGTCTTTTGTAGGTTGATTCCGGTTTTTTGAGAGATCCCCTGCTCTACAGCCGGCCGGTTGCTACCAAAAATATGTTCCAGAATTTTCCCACCATCCTGACTGATTGCCTGAGCATTTCCACTCAAAAGACCACCTATATTTTCCAACAAACTTCCATCGTGTCTTGCATCGTTCAAGGCATTGTTTAAGTTTTGGGCACCTTGTTGAGATTGGACATTTCTTTGCAATCCACCCAAAATAGCAGGAAGAGCTATGCTGATAGCGCCCGCAGCCTGTCTTTCATCCATCCCCAACTGACGGGATACATTGTTAATAACCGTTTGTCCGATTGGTCCGTTTAATAATTCAGATAAATCCATATTGTTAATTTTATAATATAATCTTCATAAAGATACCTATTTGACGTTATAAAACTGATTTAGTTTTATAAAAACAGATTTACGTGGAAAAAATCAACAATTAATTTTGATATTGTCTGTTTTTTTGAATTTTCATCAATCAATCTTTCGGATGATAGGTTTGAGATAACAAAATAAACCTGTATTTTTGTATGAAACTCTTTTTTAGAAAAATGAAACAATATTTAGATTTACTTCAACGCGTACTCAATGAGGGCGTTAAAAAGGATGACCGCACCGGCACCGGCACCATCAGCATATTCGGGCATCAGGGCCGCTACAGGATGAGCGACGGATTTCCCATGCTCACTACAAAAAAACTCCATTTAAAATCGATTATACATGAGTTGCTCTGGTTCCTGAACGGGGACACCAATGTGAAATACCTGAATGACAACGGTGTACGCATCTGGAACGAATGGGCGGACGAGAAGGGCGACTTGGGACATATCTACGGCTACCAGTGGCGATCGTGGCCCGATTATAACGGCGGACATATCGATCAGATTTCGCAAGTGGTAAATACACTAAAAAATAATCCCGATTCGCGCCGTATCATCGTCAGCTCATGGAACGTGGCCGACCTGCCGAACATGAACCTCCCGCCCTGTCACGCTTTTTTTCAGTTTTATGTAGCCGACGGCAAATTGAGCCTGCAGCTCTATCAACGCAGCGCCGACATCTTTCTGGGAGTACCTTTCAATATCGCGTCCTATGCCCTGCTGCTGAAGATGATGGCACAGGTTACGGGATTAGAAGAAGGCGATTTCATCCATACATTGGGCGATGCACATATCTACCTGAACCACTTGGAACAAATCAATTTGCAGCTTTCGCGAGAACCACGTTCATTACCCCGGATGAAAATCAATCCCGATATAAAGGATATTTTTAGCTTCCGGTATGAAGATTTTGAACTGACGGATTACAATCCGTACCCACACATTAAAGGCGCTGTCAGCGTATGAACAACCACAAAACTCCACAAATAGCCATTGTAGTTGCGCTCGACGAACAGAACAGCATCGGGCGTAACGGGAAACTGCTCTGCCATCTTCCCGCCGACCTGAAACATTTTAAGGAGCTCACCACCGGGCACAGTGTTATTATGGGAAGAAAAACCTATGAATCACTGCCCAAAGGAGCGCTGCCCAACCGCACCAATATCGTGATCACTTCCGATGCTGCAAATAACTATCCCGGTTGTGTGGTGGTCCGTTCTGTGGGTGAAGCACTGGCCTGTTGCAAGGATGAGGAGACCGCTTTTATCATTGGCGGCGGACAACTTTACCGCTCAACACTCCACCTCGCCGATAAGCTCTATCTCACCCGCATCCATTACACGTTTGGTGATGCCGACACCTTTTTTCCGGAGATCAACCCCGATGACTGGAAATTAATTCACCGCGAAGCATACCAGGCGGACGTAAGCCATAAGTATGATTATTCATTTCTGACCTATATAAAAAAAGAGAAGCTGTAAAAATGGGCGCGGACAGTTGGCAAGAATTTCTGCAAGGTGACGAGGCTGCTTTCTCGAAGCTTTATTGCGGTTATTTTAATGAACTTTTTGCATACGGACTCAAAATTGGTTTTGATGAAGAGGTATGCAAAGATGCCATACAGGATGTTTTTTATAAAATTTTCATTTCGCGCAAGCAGTTAACCTATATCAGGAATATTGAGTCCTACCTGCTCCACTGCCTGAAAAACAGGCTATTTGATATCCATAATGTAGAGTCCAAAATAAATTATATCAATTATAATGATATCCTACTGGAGAATGAAAACAGTGTAGTTGAAAAAATCATTGAAAAAGAGACCGAATTGCTGCTGAAAGACAGCATCAAACAATCCATGAGAATTTTGCCCCCGAAGCAACGAAAAATAATCTATTTCCATTATCGCCTCAATTTATCTTTCGACGAAATAGCAGCATTGTTGGAGATGAAACCCGATGCGGTAAAGAAATCAGCCTACAGGGCACTGCAAAAGATGAAAGAAAGCCAACAACTTAAGAACTCACTCTTCTCTTTTTTCTTCTCTTTTTTTTAACATCACTTAGTTAAAATTCATTAATATTGTCCCCGTTTTACTCCTCATTCAGTCTTTGTAGTAAATGCGCTAAAAAGGCAAGTGATGAAGTCAGTTATGGATCAAAAAGATTTTTTGTGCGACGACCTTTTCGTTTACTGGAGAATTCACCCTACTAAGGAACTGGATGCTTTCTGGGAGAATTATCTCAAGGAAAATGAGGAGTTCAGGGATCCGTTCAATCAGGCTATAGAAGCGTTTGAAACGATACGGAGCAAACGAGGCACGTTTCAGATCAATGAAGTTTCGGCGCTGCAGAAACTGAATGAAAAAATTGAAAAAAGAAAAAAAATAAAATGGCGTAGAATATATGCTTCATCTGCCGCTGTATTGTTGCTGACGTTAATATCTACCTTCTTCATTTTCAATGAAGGGCCAAAAAAAACGGAGTCCGGGATGTTTTCGGTTGGAGGGGTAACGGACAATAACAATATACAACTTTTTACCGGCAACGATGTGCTGGAAATCGATAACAATTCTACCCTGAATCTTTCCGAAAAGAAAAACAGCGCTGTGATCAAGAACCCGCTTACGCAGAAAGAAGTTGGTTTGAACGATAACCGGGTGAACACCCTTATCGTACCCTATGGGAAAAGATCGACCCTGATATTGGCCGACGGATCGAAGGTACACCTGAACTCCGGCACGAAAATGGAATTTCCCAGTACATTTTCCGAAAAGAGAAGAGAAATTAATGTGGAAGGGGAAATTTTTATAGAGGTTGTAAAGAAAAGAAACAGTTCCTTTGTGATCCATACCCCCCATTCTCAAATCACTGTTCACGGAACGTCCTTCAATGTCTCTTCCTACTCTGAAGACGCTAAGGAGTCTGTTGTACTGGTGAACGGTTCGGTGGAAGTGAAAAGTCATAACAGCACCGTATTATTAAAACCCAATGAGATGGCTGAGATCGAAAACAAGTTGATCCAGTGCAAACAGGTGAATGTTTCAGATTATACCAGTTGGACGGACGGCTATATGCAATTAAACAAGATGCCCTTGAATGAGGTTTTGAAAAAAATAGGAAGGTACTATAACGTAGAGTTCCGATACAACCCGGTACTGGATCTGAATAAGCAAACCTGTTCGGGTAAACTTTTCCTTTCAGATAACCTGAATGATGTACTCGAAGCTTTTTCAAAGATGACTTACTTTAAATATGAAAAACTGAGTGATGAAACAATATTCATCTATCAATAACTAAGAAATCGGTATTATTAATTTAAATCAATCGCATATGCCTATGATAAAATAAAAAGAAAAAAGAAAAAGTCGAATAATGCGGCAACATCATTCGACTAAAGTAAATTTTGCGATTAAGCAAGAGCAGAGATCAAACAAGTTTGAGCTATGCCGAGCGATAGCAAAACCTACGAAGTGAATTTTGCGATTAAGCGATAGCAAAATCTGCAAAGTGAATCGTAATCTATTGGTAACAAATTAAAATTCAATACAAAGATATGCAACAAAAGTATACATGTAAAGTATTTACCACGAAAAAAAATGATAAGTTTTTAAAAATTATGAAAATCTATTTTTTAATCACTTTCTTTTGCATTTTTTCCGTCACGGCTGAAAACATCTATTCTCAGTCCAAAACGGTCAGCGCCGAATTGAAGAACGTAACGTTGAAAGATGCATTTCGTGAATTAGAAAAAAACAGCGACTATCTATTCCTCTTTATGGATAATACCGAAAAAGGTTTATCAACGAACGTGAACGTATCCTTTCACAACAAGTCTATGGGTGAAATCCTGGATTTTTTGCTGAAGAATACAGATCTTACTTACTCTGTTGTCAACAGACAGGTCACCATTTCAAAAAAACCGGAGACCAATGAAGAAAAAAAGGTACTGAAGGTAGAAGAACCGGCTGTCAAGGAGGTGCAGCAAACCCATAAAACGATTACCGGAACGATAACGGATGCTAACGGAGAATCTATTATAGGTGCCAATATCGTCGAGGTAGGTACGTCCAATGGCACCATCACAGACATTAACGGCAGATTCACCCTACAGGTAGCCAACAATGCCTCCATCCATATCTCCTATATCGGCTATTTGTCTCAGACCGTTAATACGGCCGGAAAGAACCAGTTCAATATCACATTACTCGAAGACACCCAGGCATTGCAAGAAGTGGTGGTAGTGGGATATGGCACACAAAAGAAAGAAAATCTTACCGGAGCAGTCTCATCGGTAGATGTTGGAAAAACGTTAGATAGTCGCCCCATTACCGATGTAGGTAGAGGACTGCAAGGATCGACACCCGGTCTTTCGGTTATAATTCCGAGTGGCGAAGTTGGTTCTGATCCTTTGATAAAAATAAGGGGACAAATTGGCTCTTTTGAGGGAAAATCACAACCTCTTATTTTGTTGGATAATGTGGAAATACCAAGCATACAAATTGTCAATCCCAATGATATAGAATCTATTTCTATTTTGAAGGATGCTGCAAGCGCATCCATTTACGGATCCAAGGGTGCGTTTGGTGTGGTTTTAATAACCACGAAGAAGGGAGCAAGTCAGGATAGAGTAAATGTACAGTATTCAAATAATTTTGCTTGGCAGAATATTTCTAAAAAAATGGAGATGGGAATGTTAGATGCGATGGAATATTCTATTTTGGCCATGGAAAGAGTGGGCGGATCTGTCTCTGGTGCCTTTTGGCAAATTACGAGGGATAGTTTTGAGAAATCGCAAACATGGCATTCCACTTATGGCAAAATGGGACCGGAAGAACCGATGGTCTATGGACGGGACTGGTATGTTGATGCGAATAGTCGGAAATTGGGTTTACGCACGTATGATCCATATGATTATATGATAAAGGAATGGACTCCGACTATTAATCACGATTTATCAGTGAATGGAAAGAGTGGAAAGACAACCTACAATGTAGGTTTAGGTTATTTAAATCAAACGGGAATGATGAAACCTGCGGAACATGATGATTTCTCAAGATATAATGGAACAATCAGATTAAGTACGGAGATCAGCAAATACGTAACTCTTAGAGCGGGTGCTATCTATTCAGATCGTAATAAGAGGTACCCCTATGTCACAAATAGTACAACAGCCGATCCATGGCTCTATTTGTATCGTTGGGGCCCCATTCAGCCACTCGGATATGAAAACGGACAACCTATGCGTAGTCCAGTTTCTGAGACTGAACAGGCCAATACCGCCAATCAACAGAATAAGTATTTTAATGTAAATATCGGAGCTCTTGTTAATCTAACGAAAAATTGGATACTTGATTTTGACTTTACAAATGCAAATGAGACCTACATCAATAATCGGTTAGGAACCAGATATACCGCATTAAATTCATGGGGAGGCGCTGTTCCCTTAAATGATGAGAACGGGAACAGAATTTATGTAAATGAGCAAGGCCAACAAGTACCATCAACTACTCCAAAGGCAATGCCTGCCTATCAACTTGGTTTAACGGAATATACCGCTCACGGGGCCAACCCTGATCATATTTACAGAAATGTATTGAACGGGGTGACAAACACATTGAACATTACCACTACCTATAATCTAAATCTAAAAGAAGACCATGCACTCAAGTTTTTGTTGGGAGTGAACAGGGTAACTTACGATGCAAAAAACAACTGGTCTCAAAAGACAGATTTAGCGGACATTACTGACCCTCAATTTGGTAAAGCTGTCGGCACAATGACATCGGGAGGTAATACGTATCAAGAGGCGCAATTAGGTTATTTCGGACGCATTAATTATGCATTCAGAGATAAATATTTATTGGAAGGAAATCTTCGTTACGATGGAAGCTCTAAATTTCCTTCCAGGCTTTGGTGGCGTTATTTTCCTTCAGTGTCTGCCGGATGGCGAATAACCGAAGAACCATGGATGCAATGGATCCTTCCCGTAGTTACATCGATGAAAATTAGAGCCTCATGGGGTATTATTGGTGACCAAACGGTTCCGAGCGGACTATATGTTCCATCCATGACTACGTCACAAACTAGCTGGCTTGAACCGGGTGGCTCAAAAGCTACAGCAGTGGGTACTCCGGCTGCTGTTGTAAGAGATATAACATGGCAGGATTTGGAAAGTTCGAATTTGGGAATTGATCTCAGGCTGTTTAATAATTCACTTGGTATTACCGCTGAGTTGTATCGAAGAGATACAAAGAATATGATCGTACCGGGTGAAGGTGTGTCCCTCACATTCGGAGCAGGAGCCCCGAAAGGCAATTATGGTTCCATGAGAACCGATGGGTGGGAAATAAGCATAGATTATAATCATCGTTTTGAAAATGGATTAGGTATTAATGTAATGGGAACACTCTCTGATGCAGTAACCACAGTATTAAAATATGGAGATACGCAGAGTGTAGATGGATGGTATGAGGGCAAGAAATATGGCGAAATATGGGGTTATAGAACAGATAGATTGTATCAAAAAGGTGATTTTGCCCTAGATGCAGACGGTAATCCACAGAAAATCGTTCTCACCAAAAATGAAAGTAGTAAATATGCTGGAAAAACAGCTAATAAGCTGTCGGATGCTAATGGCAAACCAATATATCAGGTATTCTTGCAAAACAATTCAAATTTCTTTTTTGGCCCGGGTGATGTAAAATTTATAGATCTCAATGGAGATGGAGAAATAGATGCCGGAAGCCGCTTACTGGATGACCATGGAGATTTGGAAATAATAGGGAATTCAACCCCTCGTTTTGAGTACGGATTACGTCTAGGTGCTGATTGGCACGGAGTAGATGCATCTGTATTCTTGCAAGGTGTAGGAAGCAGGCAGATTTGGGGAGAAGGGTTCCTGACAACTCCCGGATACCACGCTTCTGACGGAGCAATGCCACAGGCTATTGCGGGTAATTTTTGGAAACCGGACAAAACGGATGCTTTTTATCCTGCACCATACAATATGGCAGGAAGTAACACAGGTAACAATATGCAAGTCCAGTCAAAATATTTATTGGACATGTCGTATCTTAGGGTTAAAAATATCACTGTAGGCTACACCCTACCGTCAACCCTATTAAATAAAATCATGCTTCAAAAGGTACGCATATATGCTTCTTTGGAAAACTTTTTCACTTTAGATAATTTAAGGGGCTTGCCTATTGATCCGGAAGTAATTTCGGGCTATTCAATGTTTAACGAAACGAACTATAACTTAGGTAGAACAGGGGTTGGGACACCTGTCTTCAAGAGCGGATCGCTAGGATTACAAATTAATTTTTAAATCAAGAAAGAATGAAAAAAAATATATTATTAAGTAGCATATTATTCATCGCTTTTTTAATAAGTAGTTGCTCCGATGTGCTTGACAGACCAGAATTGAATAATATGATCGACGACACCTATTGGAGAAATGAAACAGATCTTCGACTGTTTGCCAATGACTTCTATATCAATTATTTCGTGGGATACAATAGTGCATGGGGAGTAGCTTACGCACCATTGAGAGGCTACTACTTTAGCGATGATTTTTCTAATGCAAACGTTCAATCAAATTTTGAATCGAACATACCTGCAAGTAGAGGAAGCACTTCTGAAACACCGGATATGCTGACACAATACGCAGGCCCAAACTGGAATTTTGCATGGGTTCGTAAATCAAATTTGTTTATCGATAGAATCGAAAATGTTTCCAAATCTAAAATAAGTGAGGAAGCATATAAACACTGGATGGGTGTTGCCCGGTTCTTCAAAGGATTTGAATATCACAGGCTTGTTAGCGTATTTGGGGATGTTCCTTATTATGAGGCATCCTTTGACGCGAGCGATCATGATCAGATGTATAAAGATAGAACGCCCAGGAAAGAAGTGATGGATCATGTTTACGATGATTTAATGTTTGCATTTGAAAATGTCAGGTTAAATGATGGCGATAACGTTCTTAACAGATATATCGTTGCCGGATTTATTTCACGGATTATGTTGTTCGAAGGAACCTGGCAAAAATATCATTATAACGATCAGGCAAGAGCTAAAAAATATCTTGAATTGGCTGTTGCTGCCGGTGATTTTGTGATTAATAGTGGAAAATACGATATCACGTCAAATTTTAGAAGCCTATTTGGTTCACAAGATTTGAAAGGAAATAAAGAGATGTTGATGTATCGTCATTATGATGCGGCACAAAGTGTAACACACCACGTCGCCTCTTATTCGAACGGGTATGAAAGTCAAATTCCATCGGCTAACCTATCGTTGGCAAAATCGTTTATCTGCGTTGATGGACAACCCTATAAATTATCGACAGTTAAAAATGCCGATTCGCTGAATATAAGAAACATGGTTAAAACACGCGATCCAAGGTTTGAAGCAACATTTCAGAGTGTTCCTAAGGTTCAGTCGGCAACATTGTTGTATGCAAGTAAATTTATAGATAGAACTGGTCCAACATACTGGAATTCAGGGAACATTCCCGCCATTTATGCAAGCAATACCAACACAAACGACGCTCCTGTAATGCGTTATTCAGAAGTACTTTTAAACTGGATTGAAGCCAAAGCAGAACTTGCCACTATGGGAGGCGCAGCGGTTACGCAAACCGACATTAACAATTCTATCAATAAAATAAGGAATAGGCCTTTGGATGCGGAAGCTATTGCAAAAGGTGTACAGAAAACTGCTCCCATGAGTTTAGCTTCATTACCCGATGATCCGGATCGTGAATCTGATGTTTCGGCATTGATTTGGGAGATCAGACGAGAGCGGAGAATGGAATTTGTCTTCGAATATTCACGGTTGCTGGATATCAAACGTTGGAAAAAGATTAAATATATGAGTGCAACGCAATATCCTGACAATCTACTCGGTTTGTGGATAAATATCAAGGAAGAACTTCCTGCTCAGTTGGCAAGTGAGAAAGTAGGGCTTCTAAGAGTGAGGAAAGCAGATGGAACTATTGTCACTTATAATGGAAAAAATGGTGATGAAATGGTTGGTTTTTATATGATCGAGAAAGGAGCAGATAGACAGACATTTGACGACAGGGTCTATTTAGCGCCTATCGGAAAAGCTCAAATCGATCAATATAAAGATAAAGGGTACACTTTGACCCAAACTCCGGGATGGAATTAAAACCCTGATACTCATATTTTTAAAGAGGGTAATATCTCCATATGATTTTACCCTCTTTTCGCTTGTATTGTTATTTGAGAGTAAATTGAACTCTCAAAAGCTAATTTTTATCTGGCAGCCCTGTCTTTAAGGGATGTTTAGTATTTTGCTGTTTTTTTAATGTAGTTTTATGAGAAGAATAACTGTACTTCTGTTGTCTATTTTTGTTTTCTATACAGGCTATTCCCAATCATCATGGATACGGGTCAACCAGGTCGGGTACCTGGAAGATGACGTAAAAATGGCCGTCTGGATCAGCAAAGGAAACGAGGCTATCCGCGAATTTCAGGTCATAAATCCGGTTACCGGAGAAGTTGCATTCACCGGCTCGGACATCCGGAATACGGGAAAACAACCGGCGTTCGAATCATCGGCACGGCTCAATTTCACCGCGCTTAAAACGCCCGGAACATATATTGTGAAAGCGGGAGAAGTGGAATCCGTCCCCTTCCGGATCGGCAACAATGTATATGCCGGGGCAGCGGATATCCCGTTAATGTATATGCGCCAACAACGGTGCGGATACAATCCTTTCCTGAAAGATTCGTGCCACGTGCACGACGCCATTTCCGTGGGTGACCCCGACGGTAAACGCAACGGGCTCTATTTCAATACCACCGGTGGATGGCACGATGCGTCGGATTACCTGCAATATGTAGCCACGTCGGCCAATGCCGTCTATCAGATGCTTTTTGCATACAGCCGGTATCCCGGATCGTTCGGGGATAGGTACGACGCAAACGGACTTAAAGGAGCCAACGGTATCCCCGACATCCTGGATGAAGCCAAATGGGGGTTGGACTGGCTGGTGAAGATGAATCCCGACTCCAATACCTACTTCAATCAACTGGCCGACGACCGCGACCATGTGGGATTTACACTGCCTAACCAGCAGAAGGTGGATTATGGGTGGGGCCCGGGAAAAGAACGTCCCGTCTATTTTGTCAGCCCCAAACCGCAAGGATTGTTCAATTACAAGAACAGGAGTACCGGGATGGCTTCTACCTTAGGCAAATATGCCTCTTCATTTTCCTTGGGATCCCAATTACTGGCGGCATACTATCCCAGGTTTTCTGATATATTGGCTCAAAAAGCCGGAGAGGCTTACCGCAAAGGGGTTGAGAATCCCGGCGTTTCCCAAACCGCACCCGGCGGGGCGCCTTACTTCTACGAAGAGGATAACTGGGCGGACGATATGCAGTTGGCAGCCATGGAAATGTATCGTTCTTCGGGACAGAGAGAATACCTGGAACAAGCGGTCGATTATGGCAGGCTGGAACCTGTTACCCCCTGGATGGGAGCTGATTCGGCACGGCATTACCAATGGTACCCGTTCGTAAACCTGGCCAATTATCACTTAGCGGTGCAGAACAGCGACCTGCGTGCCCAAAAAGAGTTCATACGGAATATGAAGACCGGATTGCAGCGCGTGAAGGAGAGGGCCGAGGGGAATGCCTTTTTAAACGGGATCCCTTTTATCTGGTGCTCCAATAACCTGACGGTGGGTTTTATCACCCAATGCAGGTTGTACCACGAAATTACAGGGGATGACTCCTTCCTTGAGATCGAGACCGCCATGCGCGACTGGTTATTGGGATGTAACCCATGGGGTACATCCATGATCGTAGGATATCCCGAACAGGGCGATACGCCGACAGATCCGCATTCGGCATTTACACACCTCCGCCGGATGCCGGTCACAGGCGGCATTGTTGATGGCCCCATCTATCATTCGATTTTCAGCAGTTTAAGAGGGATCTATCTGGCCAATGAAGATGAATATGCCGATTTCCAATCGGATGACGTGGTGTACCACGATGACTACGCCGATTATTCCACCAACGAGCCTACCATGGACGGAACGGCGTCGCTCACCTATTATCTCGGTTATCTGAGCGCACAGGCAAAACAGCCGCAAAAAGTAGCAGGCGGCATCGTACGCGGCGATACATCCGAAAAAAAACTGTCGCTTGTCTTTACCGGACACGAATTTGCCGACGGCGCCAAAACAATACAAAGAGTGCTGAAAAAGAACAATATAAAAGGAGCTTTTTTTCTGACGGGTGATTTCTACAGGAAATATCCCGCCCTTGCGCGGAATCTTCAAAAGGACGGGCACTACCTTGCCCCGCACTCCAACAAGCATCTTTTATATGCCGATTGGCAAAACCGTGACTCTACCCTGATCTCCCGGCCTGAGTTTGAGAAAGACCTGAACGACAACTACCGGACAATGGGAAAGATCGGATTGAAAATAGAGTCGCCCCGCTATTTCATACCGCCCTACGAATGGTACAATCAGGATATCAGCGATTGGGCCGAAGCGATGGGTGTGCAAATAGTGAATTTCACGCCGGGAACCACTTCCAATGCCGATTACACTACGCCCGATATGAAGAATTACCTCTCCTCGGAGACCATTTACAACCGTATCTTAACCTACGAAGACGAGCATAGCCTGAATGGGTTCCTGCTCCTGATCCATATCGGTACAGATCCGAAGCGGACCGATAAGCTCTACAACCGGTTGGATGATCTGATAAGGGAATTGAAAAAAAGAGGTTACGAATTCAAGAGTATAAACACACTACTAAAAGATTGATGTGGTTCACTCGTTTTCCTAATTTTGTAAAAGTTTGAAAGAAAAAGATAAAATAGCCGTATGAGAAAATCCGTTTTTATAGCATGCATCCTTGCATTGTCTTATTCTTATTCATCGTTCTCTCAAAATCTTGCCGACGATTCCCTGAGGAAAAAATTGAACAGCTCGCTCACCAATATCTACAAAGAGGTTATGCTTCGCCCCGGAAGGGTTACGGTGGACAGCATCGCGGTGAATGAACGGAAAAAGAGCATCGAGTTTCATACCAACCTCTCCCTGTCGTATCTCCCGATGCGGGAGAGCACTGTGCTGCATATCTACGACAGCGTACGTTATTACCTGCCTCCGGCACAAAAAAAATACCGTATCGGCGTCTTCTCCGATGGAGAGGAGATCAGCCACCTGATTCCCAATTTCTTCCGGAGCAAGCAGAAAGATAAAAACCGGATGATCGCACACCCGGTAAAAAAATCGTTGGTAACCAACATCTCTTCTCCTGCGGGGAATTTAGATAAAGGGCTGCAAAACAACCACATCGCCCTGTGGCAAAGCCACGGTTGGTATTACGAACAGAAGCTGGGACGGTGGGAATGGCAGCGGGCACGTATTTTTCAAACGGTGGAAGACCTCTACACGCAAAGTTACGTACTGCCGTTCTTAGTACCGATGTTGGAGAACGCGGGAGCCAACGTGCTGTTGCCGCGGGAACGGGATTACAACAAAACTGAGCTGATCATAGACAACGACGACAGCATGGGCAGGGTGGAAGAAACCAACGGAAAAGAGGCGTGGCAGAACACAGGCTCAGCGGGATTTGCCAATCCTAAAGAGATCTATTTAGATGGTGAGAATCCTTTCCGGATGGGAACGGCCAGGCAAGCAAAAACAATAACCCGCGGAGAGGAGAGTCTCGCGGAATGGCGTCCCGATATTCCCGAAAAGGGAGAATATGGGGTCTATATCTCTTATCAGACCGTAAAGAACAGCAGCGACGATGCGCTCTACAGCGTATATCACGAAGGCGGGAGAACCGATTTTCGTGTCAACCAGCAGATGGGCGGCGGCACCTGGATCTTCCTGGGATATTTTAATTTCGACAAAGGGAACGGGCACAAGATCACACTCTCCAACAAAAGCAGCCATGCCGGCAGGATCGTTACCGCCGACGCGATAAAGATAGGCGGAGGAATGGGAAATATAGCCAGGATGCCCCATCCCGAAGGGTTTGAAGGGGAAAACACCAAAAGTTCGGATACCCAGACGGCGAAAAAGACAGTGATCCCGAAGATCGGTTATTCTCCGGAAATCAGCGGTTACCCCCGCTATGCCGAAGGTGCACGTTACTGGATGCAGTGGGCGGGTGTGCCGGATTCCGTTTACAACCGTACAGAAAGCAAAAATGACTATACGGACGATTATGCCGGCCGCGGCGTATGGGTGAACTGGCTGGCGGGCGGTTCTCCGGTATTGCCCAAAGAGAAAGGACTCAATATTCCTTTGGACCTGGCCTTTGCCTTCCATACCGATGCCGGTACTTTCTGGGGAGATACCATAGTGGGTACGCTCGGCATTTACATGACACACTTTAACGACGAACAGTTCAGAAACGGAAAGTCGAGATGGGCGTCGCGCGACCTCTCCGAACTCGTGATGGATGAGGTCGTAAACGATATACGGCGCGAATTTGAACCCGACTGGACGCGGCGCCACCTCTGGAACCGCTCTTACGCCGAAGCACGCACACCCAACGTACCCACAATGCTTTTGGAACTGCTCTCGCACCAAAACTTCGCCGATATGCGCTACGGGCTGGACCCCACGTTTCGCTTTACCGTGAGCCGTTCTATCTACAAAGGGATGCTCAAGTTCCTGGCTGCCGGGTATAACCGTCCTTATGTGGTACAACCCCTGCCGGTAAAAAATTTCAGTTCCCGGTTTTCGGGGGAGCAGGAGGTAGAGCTGAAGTGGCAACCGACGATCGACGCGGCGGAACCATCGGCGAATCCCACAAAATATATCGTTTACACCCGGATTAACGGGGGAGGTTTCGATAACGGTGTTGCGGTGAACGATAACCGTTACGTTACGTCCATACAAAAAGACAGCATCTACAGCTTTAAGGTGGTCGCAATGAACGGCGGCGGGATCAGTTTTCCATCGGAGATCCTCTCTGTATGCCGTAAAACGAACCAGAAGGGAGAGGTTTTGATCGTAAACGGGTTTACAAGGATTTCTGCTCCGTTCAGTTTTACCACTTCAGGAGACAGCATTGCCGGTTTCGCCGGGCATATGGATAACGGTGTTCCCTACATTGCCGAACACCATTTTATAGGGCATATGCATGAGTTCCGGCGTGTGATCCCCTGGATGGACGACGATGCGTCGGGTTTTGGCGACAGCAACGCAAACTACGAGACCACCGCAATCGCGGGCAACACGTTCGCCTACCCGTTCGTTCACGGGCAGGCTTTTGCCGGAGCGGAGTACTCATTTGTCTCTTCTTCCGCCGGTGCGATTGAAAATAATGACGTATCTTTACAATCCTACAAAATGGTGGACTGGATCCTGGGTAAACAACGGGAATGGTCGGTAGCGCGGGGAGCAAAACCGCCACGGTTCAAGACATTTACCAAACCGTACCAGGATGCCATAGCCGGGTACTGTAACAACGGTGGCAGTATCATTGTGAGCGGCGCTTTTGTGGGAACCGACTTGTGGGACAATCCATACGCCACGGCAGAAGACAGGAAGTGGGCACAAGATATCCTCAAATACAAGTGGCGCAATAATTACGGGGCAGTGACCGGACAGATCAAAGCGGTGGCTTCGCCTTTCACGTCCGTGCAGGGAAATTACACCTATTACCATACCCTGAACAGCGAAAGCTATGCCGTGGAATATCCCGATGCCATTGAGCCGGCAGACGATAATGCTTTTACCGTTTTTCGCTATACTGAAAATAATTTAAGCGCCGGCGTCATTTATAAAGGGGAAAAATACAGCACAGCCGTTCTGGGCTTCCCAATAGAAGCCGTAAAAAAAACGGAGGACCGGGATAAACTGGTAAAGGGACTGCTGGAAGCTTTGACACATTGACTTATTGACACATTTAATTGAATCATATGCAAAAAATAGACGCTTTTATCCTTTTTACGGATTCGGAACAAGCAAAAAAAACAGTAGAAGAGCTCAAACAATCGGAACGGATACAACGTATTTATCTGCTCACTCCGGATGAAAATACCGCCATCCCGGAGGGTTGTGAAAAGATCGTTATCGACCAACTGCAAAGTACCGGAACCGTCCGGAAGATCGCTCATGCATCCCAAACCGGCTATACGCTGATCTACCTGAAACCGTCGGTATTGCGGCTGGGATATTTCGCTCTTGAACGGATGACACGCATTGCCGAAGACACGCGGGCGGGGATGGTGTATGCCGACTACTACGCCGTAACGAACGGTGAGAAAAAGAATCACCCCGTAATAGATTATCAGGAGGGGAGCCTGCGCGATGATTTCAACTTCGGCTCGCTGTTGCTCTACAATGCCGATGCTTTGAAAGAGGCAGCAGGCAGGATGGATGAGGAGTATCGGTTTGCCGGACTATATGACCTGCGGCTCAAAATGTCGCAACACCACCCGCTGGTACATATCAACGAATATCTCTACACCGAAATGGAGGAAGATACACGTGCTTCGGGACAGAAAATATTCGATTATGTGGATCCTAAAAACCGGCAGGTGCAGGTAGAGATGGAACAGGCCTGCACACAACACCTCAAAGATGTGGGCGCATACCTGGAACCGGAATTCGATACGGTTGAGTTCAACAAAGATAAGTTTGAGTATGAAGCGTCGGTAATCATTCCTGTGCGTAACCGTATCAGGACCATCCGGGATGCCATCGCCTCCGTGCTGAAGCAAAAAACCGATTTCCCGTTCAACCTTATCGTGGTGGATAATCACTCCACCGACGGTACTACAGAGGCTATCGATGATTTTAAAAACGATGAGCGGCTCATACATGTTATTCCCGAACGCGACGATCTGGGTATCGGTGGCTGCTGGAACATGGGAGTGCACCATCCTAAATGCGGAAAATTTGCCGTGCAGCTCGACAGCGACGATGTGTACAGCGGAGAAGATACGCTCCGGAAAATAGTGAACGCTTTCTACGAACAGAACTGCGCCATGGTGGTGGGTACGTATCAGATGACTAACTTCGAGATGGAAATGATCCCCCCGGGTATTATCGACCACCGGGAGTGGACACCCGAGAACGGGCGCAACAACGCACTGCGCATCAACGGGCTGGGAGCGCCACGCGCTTTCTATACACCGGTACTGCGCGCCATCAAAGTGCCCAACACCAGCTACGGCGAAGATTACGCCTTGGGGCTGAACATCTCGCGCCGCTACCAGATCGGACGTATTTACGATGTACTCTACCTCTGCCGCCGTTGGGAGGACAACAGCGATGCATCGCTCGACATCGTTAAAATGAACGCACATAACCTTTATAAAGACAGGATCAGGACATGGGAATTACAGGCAAGAAAGAAACTCAAATGAAAGAACCGCTCATTCATGTAGGCATATTGTTGCAACAGCAAAAAATCGATTTTTCACTGCCCTCCGGTTATACGTTGAACAGCCGGAACATGCAAGCCGGAGATTATTCGGTTGAAGTTACGGACGGAAAACTCCTTTTTAACGGAGAGGCATTCGATGAACTCGCTTTCGAAGCCGATGACCTGCACTACAACGCTTTCGCATTAAGAGACGTGATCATCGGCGTACAATTCCATTGGGAAAGAAGAGAAGATCAACACTTTTTGGGCAGTTTGAAATTCATTGTGGAGAACGGGGGTGTTTCGGCGATCAACATCATTTCGTTAGAAGACTACCTCACCAGTGTGATCTCATCCGAGATGAGCGCCACAAGCTCCGAAGAGTTGCTGAAAGCACACGCCGTTATTTCCCGGAGCTGGCTGCTGGCACAGATCTTGAAAAATCAAGACCTTAAAAGCGACGGGGCCAATTACCGGACATCGTTCGAAACACCTACGGAGATCATCCGGTGGTACGACCGGGAAGACCATTTTAATTTTGATGTATGCGCCGACGACCACTGCCAGCGCTACCAGGGAATTACCCGCCAATCTACCCCCTTGGTACGGCAGGTCATCGACCGGACACGCGGCGAGGCGCTCATGTTCGGCAACGAAATCTGCGATGCCCGTTTCTCGAAATGCTGCGGAGGCGTGACGGAAACATTCGAGAACGTGTGGGAGCCTGTGGTTCATCCCTATCTGCAGGCAAAACCCGATCATAGGGAGGACTCTCCCCTGCCCGACCTGACCGTGGAAGAAAATGCAGAAGAGTGGATCCGCTCCTCACCACCTGCCTTCTGTAACACACAGGATGCGCAGGTATTAAAACAGGTGTTGAATGATTACGATCGGGAAACAGCCGATTTTTACCGCTGGAAGATCACCTATTCGCAGGAAGGGTTATCAACCCTGATCAGGGAACGTTCCGGAATCGATTTTGGTGAAATTATCGCCCTGCAACCGCTCGAAAGGGGGACCTCAGGACGCATCATCCGGCTGAAGATAATCGGTACGGAACGGGTAATGACGATCGGAAAAGAGCTGGAGATACGGCGTACACTATCGAAATCGCACCTCTACAGTTCCGCTTTCGTGGTGGATACGCAGGACGAAGACGAGAACGGTATTCCTCAAACATTCACGCTCACCGGCGCCGGATGGGGCCATGGCGTAGGGCTTTGCCAGATAGGCGCGGCTATAATGGCTGAAAAAGGATACACTTATCAACAGATACTGGAGCACTATTTTCCTCAATCGAAGATCATAAGAAATTACTAAATAGCCCGAAATTAGAAATAAGTAAAGAAAAATGACAGAGAAAAAAAGAGTAAAAAAAACAACACGCAACCCCTGGGCTTGGATCCCTACCTTGTATTTTGCCGAAGGATTACCTTACGTGGCAGTAATGAGCGTTTCGGTTATCATGTACAAACGTTTCGGACTCTCAAACACAGAAATAGCGCTATATACCAGCTGGTTATATCTTCCGTGGGTAATCAAACCCTTCTGGAGCCCCTTTGTGGATATCCTGAAAACCAAACGTTGGTGGATTGTATCCATGCAATTGTTGATAGGTGCCGGGCTTGCGGGTATCGCTTTTACCCTCCCCACTCCTTTCTATCTGCAGGCATCACTTGCTTTCTTCTGGCTGATGGCTTTCAGCTCGGCCACACACGATATCGCCGCCGACGGTTTTTACATGCTTGCCTTGGACGATTCACAGCAATCCTTTTTTGTGGGTATCCGCAATACTTTCTACCGTTTCGCCTCCATTACCGGACAGGGATTGTTGGTCATCCTGGCGGGATCCCTTGAAAAAAGCACCGCCAACATTCCCTTGTCCTGGAGCATCACCTTCTTTATCCTGGCAGGCCTGTTTATCGCTTTCTTTGCCTGGCACCGCTTTGTGCTGCCTTACCCTGCGGAAGATACCGGCAAAACGGTACATACCCCAAAGATGGTACTTATTGAGTTTGGAAAAACGTTTGAATCTTTCTTCACAAAGAAAGGTATCGGCCTGGCGATCGCTTTTATCCTGATCTACCGGCTGGCCGAAGCTATGTTGGTGAAACTGACTTACCCTTTCCTCCTCGACGGCCGTGAAGTGGGGGGATTGGGGCTGAGCACGCAGGATGCGGGAATAGCCTACGGTACCGTAGGCGTAATAGCACTTACTCTTGGGGGAATTATCGGAGGAATTGTAGCTTCCCGTAAGGGATTAAAATATTGGATATGGCCCATGGCGCTGTCCATCACGCTTCCCAACCTCGCTTATCTTTTTCTGGCAATATACCAACCGGAAAATTTCTTTTGGGTAAATGTAGCAGTGGCGATTGAACAGTTTGGTTACGGCTTCGGATTCACGGCATATATGCTCTACCTGATCTATTTTTCACAGGGTGAACACAAGACAGCGCACTACTCCATCTGTACAGGGTTCATGGCTCTGGGCATGATGCTTCCGGGAATGGCTGCCGGGTGGATACAGGAGCAGTTGGGATACCAACACTTTTTTGTCTTTATCATGATCGCAACAATCCCTACCCTGTTGCTGATCCCTTTTATGAAAATTGATAAAGAGTTCGGGAAAGCCAAAAAGGACGCTCCGTCCGAGGAGTCAACCGGACAGGAATATGACTAATGACAATTTACTAATCGTATGGACAAATTCTCAAAAACAGAACGAACCGCTTTTAGCGGACAAAGGTTGATCACAGCGCTTATCGTATGTGGTTTACTCATCTCTTCTTCCTCTTATGCACAGAAGATACACGTGAAGACGGGAATAGAAGTGTTGAAAGAATCCAATTTCAAAATACTGCAGGGAAAACGCGTGGGGTTGATCACCAATCCCACGGGAGTGGACAATAACCTGAAATCGACTATCGATATCCTGCATGAGGCTCCCGGCGTGCAACTCGCAGCGCTATACGGACCTGAACACGGCGTACGCGGAGATGTGCATGCCGGCGACAAAATAGATTCTTTCACCGATCCCAACACGGGCGTACCCGTTTTCTCCCTCTACGGAGCTACCCGAAAACCCACTAAGGAGATGCTGGAGGGCATAGATGTCCTGATATATGATATTCAGGATATCGGATGCCGCTCTTACACCTACATCTCTACCATGTATCTGGCTATGCAAGCTGCGGCAGAGAACAATATCGAATTTGTGGTGCTCGACCGTCCGAATCCGTTAGGCGGACTGAAAGTGGAAGGGAACCTGGTGGATGAGGGATTCTTTTCGTTCGTAAGCCAACTCAGGATTCCTTATGTTTATGGGCTTACCTGTGGTGAACTGGCGGAAATGATCATCGGTGAACGGATGATCCCCGAACCTTGTAAATTAACCGTGGTAAAAATGAAAAAGTGGCGCCGGAAGATGAACTTCGAGGATACCGGCTTGCCTTGGGTCCCGACCTCTCCGCATATCCCGTTTGCTCATTCGGCTTATTTTTATCCGGTATCCGGTATTTTGGGCGAACTGGGATATATGTCTATCGGCGTGGGATACACGCTTCCTTTCGAAATGTTCGCCGCCGAGTGGATCAATGCCGAAGAGTTTGCCGGAGCGCTGAATGCAAAACAGCTGCCGGGAGTAACGTTCCGTCCTATTCATTTGAAGCCTTACTACTCGGTTGGACAGGGGGAGAATTTCCAGGGAGTACAGATATACCTGACCAATTTCGGGAAAGCACGCCTGTCGGATATCCAGTTCCATGTGATGGAGGCAGCAGCGCAGCTCTATCCCGACAAAAAAGTGTTCGACCATGCTCCCGAAAACCGGTTTGATATGTTCGACAAGGTGAGCGGCAGCAATTCTATCCGCCTGGAATTTTCTAAAAACCATCGTTTTGCCGATATTCAATCCTACTGGACAAAAGATGAAGAATCGTTCAGGAAACTGTCGAAGAGATACTATCTTTACCATTGATATAAAGTCAGGTAAAGACGATGATTATATAAAACTGAACTTTAGCAAATTATATGATTGCGACTAAATCGTTTGTCTGACGATATTTTACGACCCATCCTGGCTCGCGTCAACTAAAAGAGTAAAACTCGCTTCGCTCAGACAACTACTCTTTTTTACGTTTACTACGAGCTATGGGTACCCCGTAAAACATCTAAAGGTCTCCGCTTTAGTCGCATACACTATCCAAGGACAGATGTGAGAGTTCAATAAAACTATTCTAATAGACAAATGAATACAATTTCTACACCTCAGCAGAGCGGACGGTTACTTTCGCTCGATATTCTCCGGGGAATTACTATCGCCGGCATGATCATGGTCAACAATCCCGGCTCATGGAATTATATCTATAAACCCCTCGGCCATGCACAATGGAACGGACTCACACCCACCGACCTGGTATTCCCGTTCTTTATGTTTATCATGGGAGTATCCACTTTTTTCTCGCTGCGAAAATTTCACTTCGAGCCTTCCAAAGCAGCCATATGGAAGATTGTGCGGCGCACCATCCTTATTTTCGTGATCGGACTGGCGCTGGGCTGGTTTGGATTGCTGTGCAGGGGATTGGCTTCGGGAGAGTCTTTCTTCCGGGCCGCATCCCATTTCGATACCCTCCGTATATTGGGCGTACTACAACGGTTGGCGCTGGCTTACGGGTCCGCAGCCCTCATCGCGATATTTGTGAAAAGCAAATATCTGCCATGGGTAACGGGCCTGTTGCTGTTAGGCTATTTCCTGATACTCCAATTCGGGAAAGGTTTTGAATTGTCGGAACAGAATATAATTGCCGTGATCGATAAGGCTTTGTGGGGTCCCGATCACATGTATAAGGATCATACCCTGGCAGGCGAACGGATCGCATTCGACCCGGAAGGCCTGCTCAGCACACTTCCCGCCATCGCCCATGTGTTGATCGGATTCCTGTTCGGAAAATTGATCGTCGAAAATAAGGATAATCATACCCGTGTGGAAAAACTGCTGATCTGGGGAACCGTCCTCGCGTTCTCCGGGCTACTGCTGCAGTACGGCTGTCCCATCAACAAGAAAATATGGAGCCCCACGTTCGTCCTCACCACTACAGGTTTTGCCGCCCAACTGTTGGGATTGCTTATCTGGATCATCGATATCCATAAAAAAGAGAAGTGGAGCCGGTTCTTCCATGCTTTCGGTATAAATCCGCTTATCGTATATGTGTTTGCGGGCGTGCTGGCCACCTTGTTCTCCAATATCCGGTTTACCTGGCAGGGTGAAGCGATCTCCATCAAAGCATTTATTTACGAAGCGCTGCTACACCCTTGGGCGGGCGACTATTTCGGATCGTTGCTCTATGCCCTTATTTTCGTAACGATTTGCTGGCTGTTCGGATACATTTTGTACAAGAAAAATATTTACATCAAACTATGACAGAGGTAACCCCGTTGCGATAGAGCCTGTTAAATGATTGGGACATTATTCACTTCAAACTGATCAAATTTCTCAAAAAACACTCAAAATCAATGACAAATAAATAACTATCACGAGCAAAGCGAGTAACCATCACGAACAAAGTGAATGTCTCACAAGCAAAGCGAGTATTATTAAAACAGTATATGCAAGAAATTTTAATAGCCGATAGCGGCGCTACAAAAACCGATTGGTCTTTAACCCGAAACGGTGAAATTATCCATCGGTTTTCGAGTAAAGGCATCAGCCCTGTATTTCAAACGCAGGAAGAAATTGCCGAAGAGATAAAACTTCACGTTTATCCAGTGTTAAAAGACAAGAATATCGAGGCGGTTTACTTCTACGGAACAGGATGTATCCCGGAAAAGACAGCGTTGGTGCGCGATGCCATTCGTCAATCGTTCCCGGCTAACACCATCCATGTCTATAGCGACCTGATAGCGGCTGCACACAGCCTGTGCGGACACGAGGCGGGGATTGCCTGTATCCTGGGAACCGGAAGCAACTCCTGTCAATGGGACGGTTCCTCTATTGTGAAACAGATCTCACCGCTCGGTTTTATTCTGGGAGATGAAGGTAGTGGCGCCGTATTGGGAAAACATTTAGTAGGCGACGCATTAAAAAACCGGCTCACCGAGGGGTTGAAAGAGGCGTTACTCGATGAATACAGCCTTACCCCCGCCTCTATCATCGACAAGGTATATCGGCAACCCTTCCCAAGCCGTTTTCTGGCAAGCCTTTCCCCGTTCCTGCTCAAACATATCGACGACCGGAGCATCCGCCGGATCGTCACCCACACTTTTTCCGATTTTTTTGAAAGGAATGTCATGCAATACGATTATCAAAAAAATAAAGTTAATTTTGTAGGCTCAATTGCCTGGTATTTTTCCGATCCCCTAAAAGAAATGGCGGCCGAAAAAGGGATCGGGATTGGAACGATTGCCCAATCGCCCATGTCGGGATTAATTGATTATTACCGGAACAGGGAATAACTTACTTATCTCAATTATCAATTGGTACATTAACAAATCGATTATGACTTTTATTAAAATAACAGAACAATCATCGTTATACGACAATCTCGAAAAAAAATCTGTTTTCGAGGTCCTTACAGAGATCAACCGGGAAGATCAGAAAGTAGCGCTTGCCGTACAAAAAACCATTCCCGAGATAGAAAAACTCGTTGCCGGAATTGTGGAACGGATGAAACGCGGAGGGCGGCTTTTCTATATCGGCGCCGGCACAAGCGGCAGGCTCGGTGTACTCGACGCATCCGAAGTACCACCTACTTTCGGTATGCCGGACACTTATGTGATCGGTCTGATTGCCGGAGGGGACATTGCATTGCGCAATCCGGTAGAGGCCGCCGAAGACAATCCGGACAGAGGATGGGAAGAGCTTATAGCCTATAAGATCAATGAAAACGACACATTGGTAGGCATTGCCGCTTCGGGCACCACCCCTTATGTGACAGGAGCGCTGCGTCATGCCCGTGAAAAGGGAATTCTCACGGCAGCTATATGCTGTAACCCCGGCTCACCCGTAGCAGCGGAAGCGGAAATAAAAATAGAACCTGTTGTCGGCCCGGAATATGTGACCGGTAGTACCCGCATGAAAGCGGGAACAGCGCAAAAGATGGTACTGAATATGATCACTACAAGCACGATGATCAAACTTGGCCGTGTAAAAGGCAACAAAATGGTAAATATGCAACTCACCAACCAGAAACTGGTGGACAGAGGCACACGCATGATTGTAGATGAACTGGGATTGTCATACGAACAGGCTAAGAATCTGCTGCTGCTCCACGGATCGGTAAAGGCAGCCATCGATGCTTATAAACTATAGCTGTCATTATAAAGAAGATATGCTAACGAACGTCTGCGTCAAAGAGACAGAAGAGCTATACGCTACCCCTATTTTACAGCAAACGGCTTTCTGGTCCGCAGTGAAAACATCATTGGGAGCAAATACCATTGCCGTCAATTTTACATCCGGAAGGACAGACCTCTTTCCGAAATTGCACGATCGCCCACACGTGAAATCAGACCTGCTGATTATTTTGCGGCAGATCGACCGGAATCATTCTGTGGCGTATGTGCCTTACGGGCCCGAGATTGAGCCGGCCGACGAGTTTCAGGGTATGTTCCTGGAGGAACTCTCCGAGTCTCTCCGCTCGATCCTCCCCCGCAATTGCATCCTCATTCGTTATGATCTCTGCTGGGAATCGTATTGGGCCAGCGAGAGAGATCATTTCGACGAAAACGGGATATGGAAGGGTGAACCGGAAAACCACTCACAGGAACTCCGTTTCAATTTCAGTACGCACAAATGGAATTTCAAAAAAGCCCATTCCAATATTTTACCGGCCAACACGATCTATCTTAATTTGACACAGGATAGCGAGACCCTTCTCGGAAAGATGAAGCCGAAAACGCGTTATAACATCAAATTAGCGCAACGTAAAGGAGTGACCGTAAGATCGGTGGGTATGGAAGGAATAAATATCTGGTATGAACTCTATAAAGAGACTGCTACAAGGAACCACCTGCTACTGAATGATATAAAGTATTTCCAGGCCGTCCTTGACGCCCGTGCAGACAACACCAGTTCGCCGGCCGATGTAAGCCTCCTGGTTGCGGAGTACGACGGAATGCCGCTGGCAGCCATGTTTTTGGTCATTACAGGCAGCAGAGGATCATACCTGTACGGCGCCTCCTCATCGCAGCACCGTAACCTCATGGCAACCTACGCGTTGCAATGGGAGGCAATCCGAAGATCACAACAGGCAGGCTGTACCGATTACGACATGTTCGGCATTTCTCCGTCGCCCGACCCCGAACATCCGCTGTATGGGCTATACAAATTTAAATCGGGATTCGGAGGCGAGATACACCATAGCCTCGGCTGTTGGGATTATCCTTTGGACAAAGCGGCCTATGCCCTTTTTCGCGCATCGGAACTGCATAGTCAGGGATACCATTTAAGCTGAAGTAGTTCAGTTATAACCATAACAAAATTAGCTATTTTTGTAATCATAAAGTTTGTATAAACTATGGCTGTTATTATAAAGACTCACGATCCTAACCTGCTGCTCGACAAAATTTACGAAGGTATTGCAACCCGGAAAGTTGAAAAATGGACGGTCATGGCGGACGGGCGCATTACCCCTACTCCGTTGTTGTGGAAAAATGAGGCCTTCCTGAAACCGCAAATCTGGGTGGATGAGAATGAATTACGTTTCGGATTACTCAAGCGAAAAGACCGCAAGCATGTAACATCGAAACTTTATACTTTTTTCCACACCAAATTTGTTGAGATGTTATTAGCTAATTTTGATACTGACTTTCAGGATGTTACTATAACAGCACTCAGTACCCCACCCGATAATTTCTAATGATGAAGATTGAACAACTGACCCATATTGATGATACTGTTTCGAAAGCGTTTGAAAAACTAATACCTCAACTTACGGGAAGAAACAGCTATCCTTCACGTGAAGAGTTGCAGAAAATTCTGCAGACGGGAAATACCTTTATTTTTGTAGCCCGGGAAGGCGATGAAATTTTAGGAACGCTTTCGCTTGTCGTATATAAAATTCCTACCGGGAAAAAAGCATGGATCGAAGACGTGGTAGTGGATGAGAATGCACGTGGAAAAGGTGTGGCGGCGTTACTGGTAAATCACGCCCTGGATATGGCACGGGCAAAAGGAATAGAAAAAGTGGATTTGACTTCCACGCCTGCCCGTACAGCGGCTAACAAACTTTATCAAAAATTAGGTTTCGGGAAAAGAGATACCAATGTGTATCGGTTTACTTTGTGATTTACAAACACGTTTTTTTTACATCAAAACAATCGTTACAAAATATATTCTCCGGAAACAGATAATCTACCGCTCCGTTAGTAACGACGGCGTTAAATATTGAATAGAGGGTTCAAAAGTTTTCTTCAATTAAAGAGGATTTCTCCCAAATTTTGAGTAATTTTGAGTCCCGAAAGTAAGTGACAACTATTATTTATTATTCGGGAAATTATAAGATGGAAAATTTAAGTCGTGTTGGTTTTGACAACGAAAAATACCTGCAAGAACAGACCTCTGCTATTCTCAAACGTGTAAACCGATTTAACGATAAGTTATACCTCGAATTCGGAGGAAAAATTTTGTATGATTATCATGCATCCAGGGTTTTGCCCGGCTTCACGCCTAATGTTAAAATGCGGCTTCTACAAAAGCTGAAAGATCAGGTAGATGTTATCATGTGCGTATATGCCGGCGACATAGAACGCAGCAAGATCAGGGCAGACTTCGGCATCACATACGATGTGGACGTACTGAAAAGCATCGACGACTTAAAATGGTACGGCATCAACGTAGCTGCCGTTGTCATTACCCGATACGAGAAACAGCCCGCCGCCGTTATCTTCAAAAACAAGCTCGAGCTGAAAGGCATCAAAGTTTACCTGCACTATCCTACGCGCGGTTATCCTAAAAACATTGATTTGATTGTTAGCGACGAAGGATATGGAGCCAATGAATACATCGAAACCACAAAGCCCATCGTGGTAGTCACCGGCCCGGGCCCGGGCAGCGGAAAACTGGCTACTGCCCTAAGTAATCTCTATCACGATTATAAAAAGGGTAAAAATGCCGGGTACGCCAAATTCGAAACCTTTCCTATTTGGGATTTACCTATAAACCATATGGTCAACATAGCCTACGAAGCGGCAACTGCCGATTTAGGCGATGTAAACATGATAGACCCTTATCACCTGAAAGCATATGGCGTGGAAGCCGTAAATTACAATCGTGATATTGAATCCTTTAATCTCCTGAAAGAGATCTTGACGAAAATTACAGGCGATGACTCTGTGTATCAGTCTCCCACGGATATGGGGGTAAACCGGATCAGCGCAGGGATTATTGACGATGAGATTTGCAAGGAGGCCGCTTATCAGGAAATTATCCGCCGTCATTTAAGGGGGTTTGTCGATTATGCAATGGGCGAGATCGGTACGAAAACACTTGAACGAAATGCCGAAATTATGGAAAGGGTCGGAGCCAAAGATGAAGATCGGCTGGTGGTTGAGCCTGCCCGGAGAGCGGCGAAAGAAGCCGAAAAGAACGGTAAGGGCTATGCGGGGATCTATTGCGGCGCGGCCATCGAATTGCAGGACGGTACCATCATTACCGGAAAGAATTCATCGCTTTTGCACGCCTCTTCCGGTATGATACTGAATGCTATAAAACACCTGGCGGGATTGCCCGACAACATGATCCTCCTGCCCGAAAACATTATCGACTCGGTTACCCACCTGAAAAAAGACATCCTGAACGGGAAAAATGCCAGCCTCGACGTGGAAGAAACGCTCATAGCTTTGGCAATTAGCGCTATTTCCAATCCGGCAGCACAAATGGCGCTGCAAAAACTGACTGAACTGAACAATTGCGAAATGCACTCTACTCACATCCCCACTCCGGGAGACGAAGCGGGGTTGCGCAAACTAAAGATCAACGTTACCTGCGACCCGTTGTTTTCCAGCAAACGGTTGTTTGTCAGCGAATAAGTTAATGTTTATCCCAGAAACGATATCAACACACCTGCCGCAACAGCCGATCCGATAACTCCCGACACATTGCTTGCCATACAATATTGCAGAATGTGATTGGATTTATCGTATTTCAACGCCATTTCGTTTGCTACACGCGATGCCATCGGTACGGCGCTCAAACCTGTGGCGCCCACGAGCGGATTGATCTTTTTCTTCGAAAACATATTAAACAATTTCACTGCCAATATACCGCCGGCAACCGAGATGGCAAACGCCAGGAAACCACCCACGATGATGCCCAGCGTCCGTGGCGACAGGAACACTTCGGAAGTCATGGTGGCACCAACCGTCAAGCCGAGGAAAATGGTTGCCGTATTCATGATCGGCCCTGAAGCCGCATCGGCAAGCCGGCTTGTGTTGGACCCGATTTCCTTCACAAGGTTTCCGAACAGTAACATTCCCACTAGCGGGGCGGCAGAGGGCACAAAAACAGCTACCACGACACCTAAAACAATCGGAAAAATAATCTTCACCGCTTTCAAGTGTTTGATCTCGTTCTTGGGAGGAAATTGTTTATCCATCTTCTTCATGTGGATACGGAACTCTTTCTCGGTCATCAACAGATTGGCTACTAACGGAATAATTACCGGCACCAACGCCATATAAGAATAGGCGGCAATGGCTATGGGACCCAATAAATGCGGCGCTAATTTGATAGTAGTGTAAATGGCCGTTGGCCCGTCGGCGCCACCGATAATTGCCAGCGATGCGGCTTCTTTCATATCAAAACCCACCATTACAGCTATGATAAGGACGGTAAAAATACCCAATTGCGCCGCACCACCGAACAACGAAAGTTTCAGATTACGGAGCATGGGGCCAAAGTCGGTCAACGCCCCTACTCCCATAAAAATAATGGGCGGCAGCAATCCGGTCTTGATCAGCGCATAATAAAGGAAATTCATAATTCCATACTCACTGGCAATATCAAGCAGGTTCATATAACTCCCGTCGGCAGATTGAACAAGCGAGTTATCCACCACGCCCAACCCCGCCATTGGGAGGTTGGCCAGCAGCACGCCAAACCCGATAGGGACAAGAAGCAACGGTTCGTATTGTTTTTTTATACCTAAATACAAGAGGATGAAAGCGATGATCCACATGATGAGAGTACCCCATGAAATGCTTCCAAAAGCCGTCATCTCCACTAAATTCGAAAAAATATCATTCATTATTTATTGTGATGTATATTCAACTTTCGCAAGTCGTATGATTGCGACTAAATCATCGTCTGACGATATTTTGCGACCGCCTCTGTTTTAGCCGCATGTGTTATCCGAGAAAACGTGCGAAAGTTCAGTAATGTATATTAAATATTTCAGTTCAACTTTACAAGTATATCGTCCTCCTCCACTAAGTCGCCGTTTGAGAAACAGATCTCAGTCACCTTTCCGCTTTCTTCGGCGGCTATGGCATTATAGGTTTTCATGGATTCGATATAGCCGATTATTTCTCCAACTTTCACCTGGGCACCCACCTTCAACGGCGTTTCCGAAGGGTCTTTGGTCAAGTAAAACTTTCCTTCGAGGGGAGAGATTACTTCCTTTATTTTTCCATTGGAAAAATCGGACCGATTGTCCACCACCTTTGGTTGGGGTGGAACAGCCTTGTTTACGGGATGAAACGGAATACCGTCGTTCTCGGGATAGGATATGTACACCATATATTCTTCGTTATCCACGTTAATAACCAACTGCCGGGGTTGGAAATTATTAGTTACCCCGTTTGCCGGAGCATCCACCGGGGCAGGTTGGGGTTTCTCAACTTGTGTGGCAGCCCTTCGCTTGGCCAGGTCTTGTTCGAATGCGGTTTTGGCAGCGCCCGATTTGTACGCTCTGTATTGTTCGGGATGCATGGCAAGCTCGAACAACTCTTCGTCGTCTTGTCCGAAATCCCAGTTGTTTTTCTTCATTTCGGCACGGAATTCATTCAACTGATCAGGATAAAGGTTCTGTGGATTCCCATCGTAAAACTCCCTGCCTTGTTCTTTTATCAACTGAACAATTTCGGGTGCCAGCGTTCCCGGTAGTTTTCCCGCTCTGCCCAGAATCATGTCCCAGATATTATCGGCAATTATCGACCAGCGCTCCTTGCCTCTTTCCATCTGCATGACATTCATCAATGCCAGGTTCTTCACGTACTGGCTAAACGGGGTTACCAACGGTGGGTTTCCTATCTTGGGCCATACGTATGCCACTTCTTTAAAAAGCTTGATCAGTAAATCGTCTAATGTTATCTCCTGTTTGTCATTTTTTGCCAGCCACTTGTTCAATGACTCCAGGTTACTTTCCAAATCGGCCATCAAGCTTCCCATCATACCGCCGGGCAGGCCGGGGCCGATAAGCAACGAGTTCATAAGCCTGTTTTTCGGATTGATGTAGTATCCCAGAAAATCGTCTATATATTTTTGTGTCAGAGAGCGGACTTTCATATATGCTTTCATATTGATATCCGGCACGTTAAATCCGGCATCCTTTAGCATTGCCTGGATAGCAAGCACATCGGCATGTCCCGTTCCCCATGCTAGCGGTTCCATAGCGGTATCCACGTAATCGACGCCGGCGTAGGCCGCTTCGAGAATAGAAGCCATCTGAAATCCCGGCCCAGCGTGTCCGTGATAGGTAATGGGAATATCAGGATGTCTGTCTTTAATATTTTTGATTATTTTTCCAACGCTTGCCGGACGGGCAATCCCTGCCATGTCTTTCATGCAAATTTCATCGGCGCCCATTTCAATCAGTGTATCGGCAAGTTTGGTGTAGTACTCCACGGTATGTACTTCCGATACTGTAAGGCTAAGTGCGGCTTGCGAAATCATACCGGCTTCTTTGGCAAACTTTATGGAACTTTCCAGGTTGCGCGGGTCGTTAAGGCCATCGAAAGAGCGTGCAATATCGGTTCCCTGTTTTTTCTTTACCCGGAACATCAACCGGCGAATATCTGCCGGTACGGGACTCATGCGAATACCGTTCAGCCCGCGCTCCAGCATGTGTGTCTGAATGCCGGCGTCATTAAACGGCTGTGTCCATTTCCGGACGGCCACGTTTGGGTTCTCCCCGAAAAGGAGGTTTATCTGCTCAAATCCTCCTCCATTGGTTTCAACTCTCGCGAAACATCCCATATCCACTATTGCAGGAGCCACTTCCAGCAGCTGTTCAACCGTCGGCACATACTTGCCCGACGATTGCCACATGTCTCTGTACAGTAAACTGAATTTAATTTCTTTTGCCATGTTTGTTCGTATGATTATTGTTTATTTCTCTATTTTGTCGATCTTTTCTACTCTCCCTTTACCTCCGGTTATTGCCTCAACGGCAGCAATGACGGCAGCAATTTTTGCGGGATTGGCAGGTTTGGCTTTTCCGGTTGCAATCTCTTTTCTCACGGCTATGGGTTCTGTCGCCATAAATCGGTTTGTAAAGCGAATAACCAGATTGCCAATTAAAACCACCAGGTATAAAATAACAAAAACAGTTATTAAACCCACCAGCAAAAGGCTCAGTGCCTCGTTTATATTTTCCATAAAATTATCTTATTTTCAAACTGATAACCTATTAATATTCTGAAGTATAAATCTAAAAGTACAAATATACTAAATTTTATTCACAAAAATGGCATCAGACCTGTCAAACCGATACAAAAAGCCCTGTTTAGTTTTCTTTTTTATAATATTCTCCACAGCAATGAACTATCCCCGTAGCTCAGGAAACGATAATCGTTTTGCAAAGCATACTCGTAAACCTGCAACCAATTTTCACCTATGAATGAAGCAATCAGCAACAGCAACGTGCTTTGCGGCTGATGAAAATTGGTAATCATCGCTTGCGGATAGTGAAACTCGTAACCGGGAACAATCATAATTTGAGTAAGGGCAAGCAATTGATCCAAACTATTTTTATCGAGATAATCGATGATGGATTTCAAGGCGAGCTTTGGCAAAATTGGATTTTCTTCATCATAGGGCTCCCATTGAAAAACCACCAATTCCGCAGGGTCGATATCCGGTTGTTGAAGTATTTTTTTACCCACATAATACAAACTTTCCACTGTGCGCATCGATGTGGTTCCCACCACAATCAGGCTGTTTTCATTTTCGTACAGAGCTTGGACGGTCTCTCTTGAAACGGAAATAAATTCCGTATGCATATCGTGGTTACCGATCGTTTCAGATTTCACGGGCTTGAAGGTCCCGGCACCTACATGCAGGGTTACATGAGCAGGTTTGACTCCCTTTTTGCGCAATGATTCCATAACTTCGGGCGTGAAGTGCAATCCTGCCGTGGGGGCAGCCACCGATCCTTCCACTGCCGAATAAACGGTTTGATACGTTTCATCATCTTTCGCTTCCGAAGCACGATTTAAATAAGGGGGAATAGGCAACTTGCCGGCAACTTCCAACAATTCGGAAAATGTAAAATCCGGATTATTCCACGAGAACTCAACGATCACATTGCTCCCTGTTTTCACTGTTTTTTTTGCTGAAAGCAACACTTCTTCACCCTCTATGGAGACTTGCATTTGTAAAACATCGTCTTTCCAGCGCTTTGCGTTGCCAATCATACAACACCAGGAACAGGTTGCACGTTGTTGAAAGTTAATTGAATAATCTTTTGGAGCAAAGGGAGAAAGGCAAAAAACTTCGATAAAGGCACCCGTGTTTTTTTCAAAAATCAACCGGGCATGGATTACGCGGGTATCATTGAAAATCATTAAGCTGTCTTCGGGAATTTGTGCCGCAATCCCGGAGAAATGTACAGTGGATATCTTATTGTTTTCGAAGAGCAGTAATTTTGAAGCATCTCTTTTCTGTAAAGGATATTTGGCTATTTTTTCATCGGGAAGCGTATAATTATAATCGGCAATTCTGATTTTTTCAACATCGCATTTTTTCATTTTTAAGAAAATTAGTCTTTTTTTATTCCTATTTCTGCAAATAATCCGACAAAATTAGGCAACTTTGCGCTTGCATCAAAAAATGTAATTAAGAAACTTGCAGGTTCGAATGAAGAAATTACAAATCGGCGACAAAGTGCGCTTTCTGAACACCGTTGGCGGTGGACAAGTAAAAGGTTTTTTAAACAAGCAACTGGTTATTGTTGAAGACGAAAACGGATTTGACGTACCTGTTCTTGTTTCGGAATGTGTTGTTGTGGAAACTGCTGGAAACGAAAAATTAGGTCAACCCGAGGCTGAGGTTCCCGATAAAGAACCGGTTGTTCATCTTAACGAGACGAACTTGATTTCCGAAACCGCCGAAGGCGAAAAAATCACAACCTGCCTGGTTTACCTGCCTGTCGATATCAAAAACATAACCCAGACATCGTTTGAATGTTATTTTGTAAACGACAGTAATTATTACCTGTTCTTCAACTACATGAGTCGCGAAAACAACTCGTGGAAAAGTCGTTTCAACGGTATTGTTGAACCGAACACGCAGATTTTCATCGAAGAATTCGATAAGTCGCAGCTAAACGATTTGGAAAAAGTTTGCGTTCAGTTTGTATCGTTCAAGCATAACAAAACGTACCGTTTCAAGAATCCGGTCTCGGTTGAATTGCGTATTGATACCGTAAAGTTTTACAAGCTGCACAGTTTTACGGAGAACGATTATTTTGACGAAAAAGCACTTGTTTACTACATCACCCGGGACGATATTCCCGAATGGGAAATGCTGGTTTCGGCAGGCGATATCCAGCGTGCCATGCAGGAAAAGAACGTTTCCGAAGACCGCCCCCGTGTACAAAAAGTATTGAGGAAAGAGAAAGACCCGGTCATTGAAGTGGATTTACATATTAATCAGCTGATTGACAGCCAGGAAGGCATGAATAACGCCGAGATACTTGAATTTCAACTCAGGAAATTTAATGAAGTGATGCAGGAGAATCTTAAACGAAAAGGCCAGAAAATAGTCTTTATTCATGGAAAGGGCGACGGGGTATTAAAGAATGCGTTGCTCAAGGAAATAAGAAACAGATACAAGAATTGTTACTCCCAGGATGCTTCATTCAGCAAATACGGATTTGGGGCAACCATGGTAACTATCCGATAATCGAATAAACAACTAAAAAAACTATAGAGAGATGAAAAAAATAGTATTTCTTTCACTACTGATTTTCTCGTTGCCAAGTTGTGATGTATTTAAGCAAATTGGCGGAGCCATTCAATTATCGCAATGCGAATACAAGTACAACTCCATTTCCGATATGCAGTTGGCGGGGATAAATTTGGGAGACGGTTCCACCATCTCTCTTTCTAACTTTGCTTCCATTTCGAGTATTCTGACCGGAGGGAATTTACAAACCATCCCTTTCAGCATGACCCTCAAAATGGATGTAAAAAATCCCAATCAGGCGGTTGCCTTTCTAAACGCGCTCGAGTATGCCATTGAAATCAACGAAATGGAAATCACAACGGGGAAGATGGATGTTCCCGTCCGTGTTGAACCGGGGCAAACATCCGTTCTGCCATTATCTATCGGAGTGGATTTGAAAAATATAATGAACAGATACTCCCGCGACCGGGTAGCCCGTGAGCTGAGCGGTTTTTTAGGCTTGTCGTCCGATGAAACAAAAGTGACAGTAAAGCTTTGGCCTAAACTTATGGTTGGGAATACGCCCATCAAAGTTCCGGCGCCCATACCGGTTGTTTTCACTTTTGGAGGAAGTGATAAATGAAGAGACCCGGAAAAGACGAACGTCAGGAAGCTATTGCACAGATTTTGAGCAAGAACTCCATTGAGAGTCAGGAGGAATTGTTGAAACAGCTTTCCGAGAGGGGTTTTGAGCTGACGCAAGCTACGTTGTCGCGCGATTTTCGAGAGATGAAGGTGGCCAAAACGCCCGACGCGGCGGGCAACTATTTTTATCGGCTGCCTGGGATTCAATTGCCCCGGCCCAGAGCAGAAAAGTTTGGGATGACCTCCCCTTTTTCCCGTCACGGAATCATCAACATCGAGTTCTCGGGCCAGCTTGCCGTTCTAAAAACTCCGGGTGGATATGCCCACGGAATAGCTCAGGATATCGATACCAACAATATTCCGGGAGTTATGGCAACCGTTGCCGGAAACGACACTGTCCTGGTTATTCTTCGTGAAAACAGCAACAAAGCCGACATTATCAATTCACTTAAACTACTGTTCGCCAGGGAATAAATCCCCAATCCACCATCATAAATTGTAATTTGTAAATCGTTCTATGTTCACAATCGGTATTGCCGGGGGGTCCGGCTCAGGAAAAACAACCTTGGTAAATTCCATTCTCGAAAGAGTTCCCTACGACCAGATTTCACTGCTTACGCAGGATTCATACTACAAAGACAGCAGCCATTTGCCCATCGAGCAGCGCAGGGCGTTGAATTTCGACCATCCCGGCTCCATTGAATGGGATTTGATGCTGACCGATATACAAAAACTGAAATCGGGACAAGAGATAGATTCCCCTACTTACTCGTATCTCACCTGTTCCCGCCAGCCCGAAACGATCCGGATAAAACCCAACAAGATTTTATTGGTTGAGGGAATTTTGATTCTTACACAGCCCGAGCTCTGCGAAGAGATGGATATGCGTATTTATCTGGAGGTAGAGTCGGATTACCGGCTTTCGCGCATTATCGAACGCGACATGGAGTCGCGCGGCAGAACTGCCCAGGAAGTAATAAAACGCTACTACCAAACCGTGCGTCCGATGCACGAAGAGTTTATAAAGCCATCGCGTGATCGTGCCGATATGCTGGTGATGGGCGGAGGATTAAATACTAAAGCGGCGGATTTCATCTCTTCGGCCATCTTGGGAAAGTTACTTGCAAAACCACCCGTTGCCTATCCAAATTTTCCCGTTTCATAATCCCTGAACCATTCGTGAAATTTTTCGATACCTTGCTCTACCGGCGTGGAGGGTTTGTATCCAAAGTCGGCTTCGAGCAATGAGGTGTCGGCAAACGTGGAAACAACGTCGCCGGGTTGCATGTCGGCCATCTCCATAATCGCATGTTTTCCGGTAACTTTTTCAATAACCCGGATAAAATTCATCAATTGCACGGGCGACGAACAACCCATATTATAAACCATACTCGGAACGACGGATTGAGGTGGAGACGGAATAATCTTCATTACACCTTCCACCACGTCGTCAATATACGTAAAATCGCGTTGCATATCCCCTTTATTGAATACCTTTATGGCTTTGCCTTTCGAAATGGCGGACATAAACAGCCAGGGAGCCATATCGGGACGTCCCCATGGCCCGTAAACGGTAAAAAAACGGATACCGGTTACCGGCAATTTATACAGTTTACTGTAACTGTAAGCCAACAGTTCATTGGCTTTTTTAGTAGCGGCATATAAGCTTACCGGATGATCGGTACGGGCAGATTCCTTGTACGGTATGGGCGTATCCTCGCCATACACGCTGCTTGAACTGGCATACACCAGATGTTGGACGGGCAACGTGCGGCAAGCTTCGAGCAAGTTGGTAAAACCAACAATGTTGGAATGAATGTAAGACAGGGGATTTTCGAGTGAATACCTGACACCCGCTTGTGCAGCAAGATTGATTACATGGGTAAATTTTTCATTCTTAAAAAGTAAAAACATATTTTCCCGATCGGTTAAATCGAGTTGCATAAAACGATAGCTTGGAAATTTATCGCTTTGTACCCATTCGCCTGTTTTTATTTTTTCTTTCCGGATTCCCGAATCCGACAGGCGTGCAAATTTTAACCCAACATCGTAATATCCATTGATATTATCGAGCCCGACCACTTCAAAACCCTGTGTAAACAGTTTTTTTGCAACGTGGTAACCAATAAATCCGGCAGCGCCGGTAACCAATATTTTCATCTTTGTACGATTATAATGCCACAACTACATACTTGCCAACTTCATATCGCTCTTTACCAAGAATGGCCGATTGGATATCGCTGTTCTTTTTAATGGTCTTCTTCGATATCAAAAGGAGTTGTCCGGCCAGCTTATTATTCACTATCTCTTCTTTATCCGCTAAAATAATCTCTTTTTTAAAAAAGACATCCATGTTTTCAGCCCGCGAGATACCATAGACGTAATAATCCGATACCTTTTTCTCAGCTGCTACGGCATAGGCTTTTTCACACAATTTGCTCCATCCCAAATAGGGATTCAGTTGCGGGATGGACCATCCGGCAACAAATACCGTCAACAGGATGCCTAAAGCCATCACCCGGATCGGCCAGTAGATCTGTTTTTTGAAAAACAACAAATACAAAACCGCTAAACCGCTGAGCGTAGCAATACCTGCCGCTATATAAACAAGCGGAACTCCGACGAAAAAAGTTTCATCGGTTCTTGGGAGATAAATTAAAGCGGGCAAAACCAAGGCAAAAACAGCCGCCGGAACGGCTAACGAAATGCGCAACCAGATGTTCGTTTTGTCGGTTTTTTTCAATAAGAGTACCGAAAGATAAATGAAAAACGGAAAAGCAGGAAGCAGGTACACGGCCAGCTTTGAACTGATAACCGATAGCATGACGAAGGTGGTCAGGATAATGATCAAAAAGAAACGTTCCAGCTCGGTTTGAATCTTTTTCCGAACCATTCCCCAAACAATTAATCCAACGGAAAAAAACATCCACGGCGCCAAAGAGTACCAAACCGATGTAGCGTAATAATAGAACGGACGTTTGTGATGGAATGCATTAATTCCCCTTCCTACCGTTTGATGTACCAACAGGTTATCGAGGTACTCGCTCCCCGACTCTATGTAAACCCCGGCAAACCAAATGCCACATCCCAACAGCAGGACTAGCAAGCTTTTCCAACCCCAATATTGCTTCCACGTATGGATTTTTCGTTGGTACAGCAGGAAGAGGAGCGTTGATAACAACGGGACCAGAATTCCGATAGGCCCTTTCGAAAAAAGGGCGAGAAAAACATATGTCGGGAAAAGAAAAGAGTCGCTTTTCCGGGCGTTTCCTTTGTATATCTTATAAAATGTATGGAGCGCCAACGTGATAAACATACACATCAGCATGTCCATCCGCACAAAAACGGCAAGCCCGGTAAACAAACCGGTTGTCATCAGCATCAGCAGGGCTTCGATCTGATTTTCGGGATTTTCCTCCCGTACCCATTTTTCCATCGTCATGAAAATGACCATTGCCGGTATAACCGACAATAACGATAAAAACCACATATGATGCCCGCCCAGTATTATTTTTCCGGCCATCATCAGCCAAAAAAACAGTGGAGGTTTATCGGCATAAATTTCACCTTGATTGGTGAAAGTGAAAATATCGCCGTTCCGTAATGCTTCATCCACAATGCTTAAATAACGCAACTCATTAGCGGGTGTATAATCGCGAAAGATCATCACCGGCAGCAATGCGATAAACCAAATGAGGTACAGATACTTATTCTTCATTCGACAAATGCTTTTTATTTAAATGATCGATCATTATATTCCGGATATACGCCACAAAGCCAAAGGATTGCCCGAGAACCAATACCGGATCGAGCCGAAAAATCCCGTAAGCGATAATGCTGGCCGAACCCAGCAGGCTTATAATCCAGAAGCCAATGGGTAGTGTAGATTCGTGATGATGCCTTGAATATGCCCATTGATAAATAAACCGGAAAGTAAACAAGACCTGCCCGACAGAACCGAAAATCAACAACCAGAACGGGATATTTTTGTTTTGAAAGAACGTAGCGGTAAAAGCCGGAATATCCCGCATTAAAAAGACGGATGCCGCAACGGGGGTAAGCAATAAAATGGATTTTAAGACAACGGGGAGCTTTCTCCAAAGCCCCTTCATATCCAAGTTCCACAAATAGATGTAGTACGAGATTAATTGGCCCAGAATAATGGCAAAATCATTCCTGAACACACCGTAAATAAACAGCAGGTACGATCCAAAAATACTCAATATCCAAAATCCGGGAGGTGAAAGCACTTTTTTAGCCTTTTCGGTAACAATCCATTGGTACAGTAACCGGGCCGAAAAAAAGGCTTGTGCCAAAAAACCAATCGCATATATCCAGGCTGGGCTTCCTTGCATATTCAATTCAAATTACTGGCAGCGAGCTGATAGTTTATGTATCGTTTTTTCATCCACCGATAGGCAAAGCAGTCAATAAAAGGTCCGGTAAGGCGGTTCCACAAATGGTACTTCGATTTTCCCGCTAAACGTGGATAATGCCTTACGGGGATCTGCTGCACTTTTCCGTTCTGCAACAAAATGAGTGCCGGCAGAAACCGGTGCATCCCCCGGAACATGGGAAGGCGTTTGGCATACTCCGTGCGCATCACCTTTAACGGGCATCCCGTATCCGAGACACCATCGCCCGTCATCATCCGCCGGTAACCGTTCGCTATTTTCGATTGTAAATTCTTGAAAAATGAATCTTTGCGGTTAACACGGATGCCCGTAACGAACTCATAACGGTTTAAATCGGGGAGCAGTAAGTTAAAATCATCCGCATCGGTCTGCATATCCGCATCCATATACCCTACGTACTCCGAAAAACAACAATCAAAACCGGCTTTAAGCGCAACACTAAGCCCTCCGTTTTTTACCATATCGATATAGAAAAAATCGGAGTGCCTTTCGCACATTTTGTGGATACGGTCTCCGCTATCGTCTGTTGAACCGTCGTTTACAAACAAAACACAAGCTTTATAAAGCGACTGGGGCAGATACTTGCCAAGTTTTTCTTCTAACCGGGCAAGGTTATCTTCTTCATTATAGACAGGCACAATAATGGTAAAGGCATACTGCCCCGTCTGGTTCTCATTAGTTTGCATAACCTTAAATCAACACACACTGATTTTACAATAAATTAATCTGCAAAGGTAGTGATTTTTCTGTTCCGCCTAATTTTTTACAGATAAGTTGTCCGCCCAACGCATAAAAAAACTTCCGCTCCTTTTAAGAACGGAAGTCTTTTCACCATCAAATTCTTTATGGCCTACCGTACCGGCTCAAGATACTGAGAATAGCAGTATCCTTCTTCGCCGTCGTTGTCGCGTACTAACCACCACTGGTCATTAGCCTTGCTAATAAGCGTGATAATATCTCCGTGAGCAGCTTTTCCCACAATCGGTTGGTCAGTCCCCGGGCCTTTGCGGATATTCAAGTTGCTTTCACGGGTAATCACTTTTACTTTGCCGCCTTCGGTGGCATTAACGTTTACGTCAAGTACCAGGTCGTTGCTCTTGAAATTGGGATCAATTCTGTCGTAGATCTCCCACATTTTGTCTTTCAAAGCGCCCGACGGAACTTCACCCTTTACCCTTAATACGTTGCCTTCCTCGCTTACGGTTGCACCATATTGCTTTGCAAGGTCAACCAATTCTTTGTACTTGTCTAACAATGCCATGTTCCCGATTATTTAACAGTAATGTTATTTACAACTTGTTGCGGGTTCAAGGCGTTTACCTTCTGCATCAGCGTAGGTAAATCTTTTTTGCGGATCTCTCCGGTCAATGTAACTACACCGTCTTTTACTTCGGCTTTTACCTTGGCGTGATCTTTCAGCGCATCAACCAAACCGGCGTTAAGAGCGGCGTCAATAGCTGTAAAATCGGGAGCAGGAGGAACAACCTTGACGTCGTTAACAACCGATTTCACATTTTTAACGGCCACTACCGTACTTTCTGCGTATGCTTTTGCGGCATCATCCTTTACCGTTCCTGACAGAGTGGCTACCTGACTCAACACAGCCACCGAAACGTTTGACAGATCGGGATTAGCGGCCAATGCTGTTTGAGCGGCAGCTTGTACATCAGCGTCTTTTACTTTTTTGCATGAAGTTGTTGCAACTCCAAGTGCAAGAATCAATGCGAGCATCGATACCAAACGAAATGCTTTCATAATCTTCTGTTTTTTGTTAGTTAAACCTTTTGATAATTTTATATTTAAACAATACATGTAATAAACGTATTTGATCATCGAAAAGTTTTAGAAACTGTTTGAATTTCTTACGAGAGAAATAAATAAAATATCCTGGCTCAAATAGCCCGTCAAAAAACTTTGGTGTACTTGTGGCAATACGGTTTCGTTCCCCTATGCGCATAGTACTGCTGATGATAATTCTCTGCTTTCCAAAATGTTGATGCAGGCTTGAGCATTGTTGCCACGTTGTATCCTTTATCCGTTAACAGGGCGATGTATTTTTCTGCAATTTCTTTCTCCTGCGGAGTTGAATAGAAGATGCAAGACAAGTACTGCGGGCCAATATCAGGGCCTTGTCCGTTGGTTTGCGTGAAATCGTGCGTCTCAAAGAACAGCTTCACCATCTCTTCGTACGTTGTTTCTGCCGGATCAAAAACAACTTCGGTAGTTTCCAGATGTCCCGTATTTTTCTGGCAAACCTGTTCATAAGTAGGATTATCCACGTGTCCACCCATAAATCCGACGGTAGTCTCTTTCACGCCTTTGGCTTTCATAAAAAAATATTCAGTTCCCCAGAAGCAGCCCGATGCAAAATAGACTTTCCGCAGAACCGGATTGTCCGCAGGAATAAATTTCATGGAAATGGAGTTCACACAATGGCGCGTTTGTTTGGTCGTAAAGCCTTCACCCAGAAAAACGTGTCCTAAATGTGCTCCGCAATTGCTGCAAAGGATTTCGGTACGACGCCCGTCGGCATCGCGAACCCGTTTTACGGCACCCTCAATTTCATCATCAAACGAAGGCCATCCACAATCCGACTCAAACTTGTCTTCGGAACGATACAGCGGTGCATCGCATCGTTTACAAACGTAGGTTCCTTCGGCCTTGTTGTTTAACAGCTCGCCTGTGTAAGGGCGCTCTGTCCCTTTATGTAAAATAACGAACTCCTCTTCCGGAGTTAATTGATTGTATCCCATAGTCATATATTGTTTTAATTGGATATCTCTTTTGTTCTTTTGCGCACACATGATGAAAGTTGTGCCCACAAGAATGAGTAAAAAAAACATTCGCAGGTATTTCATTTTCTGTGATCTTTAATTGAAACGTATCTTGTTGCTAAACATAGCTTGCAAATCCGTACCGTTTCCGGCACTTCAAATAATCCAAATCCCCATCGTTATCGAATGCTTCGCGCTCAAATCCAATATTTCTGTATGCAATAAACCGGTCTTTGTAAATAATCCACTTGATTATCCATTCCGCAACATACCAAACGTAAAACCCGATAACCAGCAACTCCAGCATCTGCCTGGTGTGAATCAACTCGTGGTTGATAATCTGCCGGCTCAACTCCGGCTGCTCTTTTCTGGCGAAAACGACGCCGAAAAGATTAATTGCGCGAAAACCCCTTACAGGCAGATATTTAGAGTAAATAATTTTCAAGCTTCCAATGCTTTTTATTTTCAAAGTTAGGAACAATCTGTAAATTTTGTAACTTTGTAACCTTAAAAATAGATAAAACGAAATGGAACAAAATTTTTCATCCACCCTTCCTTATAAAGTTGCCGATATTTCGCTGGCCGAATTCGGCCGCAAAGAGATTGAAATTGCCGAGCACGAGATGCCGGGCTTGATGTCAATCCGAAAAAAATACGCATCTGAAAAGCCACTCAAAGGAGCCCGTATAACGGGTTCGCTGCATATGACCATACAAACAGCGGTACTGATTGAAACATTGGTTGAATTAGGAGCCGACGTACGGTGGGCCAGTTGCAACATTTTCTCCACACAAGACCACGCCGCTGCCGCCATTGCCGCCGCGGGTATTCCTGTTTTTGCATGGAAAGGCGAATCGTTGGAAGAATATTGGTGGTGTACGGAAATGGCATTGCGGTTCCCCGAAGGGAAAGGGCCTAACCTGATAGTTGACGACGGCGGAGATGCTTCGTTACTCGTGCATTTGGGTTATCGGGCAGAAATTGACGCAAAAACCATTGATAGAAAAGGGGCCAATCGCGAAGAACAGGCCATCCTCGATACGTTAAACCGTATCCTCAAGGAGGACAACCAACGCTGGCACCGCACCGTGGCCAAGCTGAAGGGTATTTCGGAAGAGACCACAACCGGCGTTCACCGGCTGTATCAGATGATGGAAAAAGGCGAGTTGCTGGTTCCTGCCATTAACGTGAACGATTCGGTTACCAAATCGAAATTCGATAACTTGTACGGTTGCCGCGAATCGCTGGCCGACGGCATAAAACGTGCCACCGACGTGATGATTGCGGGAAAAGTGGTTGTCGTGCTGGGTTATGGCGACGTGGGAAAAGGCTGTGCCAAATCCATGCGCTCTTACGGGGCAAGGGTCATTGTTACGGAAATTGATCCAATATGTGCACTGCAAGCCGCTATGGAAGGATTCCAGGTCACCACCATGGAAGAAGCCGTGAAAGAAGGTAATATTTTTGTGACTACCACCGGGAACTGCGATGTGGTTACTATCGAGCATATGCAACAGATGAAAGACCAGGCTATTGTATGTAACATAGGACATTTCGATAACGAAATACAGGTAGACAAACTGGTAAGTTTCCCGGGAATTCAACACTTGAACATTAAACCGCAGGTAGATAAATATACTTTTCCGAAAGGAAACTCCCTGTTTTTGCTTGCCGAAGGCCGTTTAGTGAACCTGGGTTGTGCAACCGGGCACCCCTCGTTTGTGATGAGCAATTCGTTTGCCAACCAAACACTGGCACAGATCGAGCTCTGGAAGAATAATTATGAGATAGGCGTTTACCGGCTCCCAAAACAATTGGATGAAGAGGTAGCCAGGTTACATCTTGCCCAGATCGGGGTGAAGCTGACAACACTTACTCCCGAACAGGCCAGTTATATCGGTGTAAGTATCGATGGACCATACAAACCTGAACATTATCGTTATTAATAAGTTATCGCGACTGTTAAAAAAATAATGTAATTTTATTTCTACAAGCTTTGCTTATTAAAAAATTTTGATTTACCTTTGCACTCGCTTTTGCAAGAAAGCATCAGGCTGATTCGCTAGCTCAGCAGGTAGAGCACATCCCTTTTAAGGATGGGGTCCTGGGTTCGAGCCCCAGGCGGATCACGTGGGAAGCCGCTTAAATAGCGGCTTTTGCTTTATATAAATGGCTTCTAAGCAGATTTTGTGATTAACCTGATACTACTTGATATATCATTAATAAGCATATATTTCGCACAATTTTATACCTTTGTGCGAAATGCAGTACGAAAAATAAAAATAATTATATAAGTATGGAAAACATTTCGTTACGTTACGATTGCAATGAGAGAAGCGTGAAATAAGAAAGGTCCTCTCGCCCGTTTTTTTGGTTAGTGTTTTCTGTTGTTGTCATTTTGTTTATTTTTTAGATTTAGTGGTGTATAATTTGGTGGGTGTACTATAAAACGTAAGGCTTTTATTCTTCCTTCCTATTCAGCCAATAAGGATAAAGCTCTTTCATAATATAGCCTGCAACGTCTTCAAAACGTTCCGTTGCTCCATCTTTAGAATTTATTTTTTTCAAAAAAGCTTTCCACTGCACTTGTTTAGTTTCACTTTTAGCAAAGTCATCCGTAAAAATCGGATGATCTTCTGAATACCGTGTGAAACGCCTATCAAAAGTAGCATTAATAGCAAGTTCCAAGTTTTTGCTATCTATATCCCCTTTTTTAAACATCCGATACACATCATAAAAATCTTTCATACGGCTATTTGTCTCCGATAGTTCTATCATCGCTTGAAATTTTTCAGCAATGACTGTTTCCGGTGAGTAAGCCAAAATACGTGGTATAGGCAAATCCGGCAATAACAGGGGATAATCTAATTCATTCACGTGGGGAATTACTATATCACCAAAACCTATATCAACACTTAACGGCTGAATAATAGTATCCATTCGGGCAGTAATAATCAGGCGAATACCTTTATAAATCCGATTCTCTTTAATTCAATTTAAAAATCCACCACCTTTGGTGGTGGTCATGTTCTTTGGGGCTATGCCTAAAATTGATAACTTTGCGGGATGAGTAAGTACAAGCA
>MKTD01000038.1 GCA_001898165.1 Bacteroidia bacterium 43-41 | reverse complement strand
TAAGCCGGTGATGATAGGTCACTTTCAAAGAACACTTGCCTAATCCTTGCCAAAGGGACGATTAATATACTACCTTGACTGGCGCACCATGAATATAAATTATATACCCTTCTGGACAGTGTATGGATATTTACTTCGCTGTTTGTTTTCCCTCTTTATTACTATTATATAAGGTTGCTGACGACAGATACGAAGATACAATATAAGTGGTCCTGGCTTGTTTTGCCATCGGTACTGCTGACCATCTACAGTGTAGTGATTTACGTTTTAATGACACCTGCTGAAGTGGAGTCGTTCATTCAAGCCGTCATGTACAAAAAAAGCGGCTACGAGCCTTATTCTCCATTGGTACGGTTGCAGATTCTGCGTGGATATCTGTTTAAAGCCCTCTTTTTTATTCAAGTTATTTTATCGGGCTACTTCGGTTTCAAACTCATGGATACGTACAACAAACGAGTAAAAGCGTTTTACTCCGATATTGGAGGAAAAGACTTAACTCCCATGAAATGGGTGCTTGCAGCGTTCCTGTTAGCCTCGTTAGTTTCGTTGGTTGTAAGCAGTATTGGAAAAAACTATTTCATTTCGCATCCCTTGTATCTGTTTATACCTTCCGTAATTTATTCCGGCTGTATATTTTTCAGTGGTTACGTGAGTTATATGCAACTGTTTACGATTGAGTATTTTACCCGAAATGTCAACGAATATGAATTCAATAAGATTTTTAATGGGAAAAAAACCGCCGCCCATTATTATATCCCCGGGTTGGACAATCTGAAATCGCTACGGGATCAGTTGATCTATTTGTTTGAGAAAAAGGAAATTTTTAAAAATCCAGAGCTAAAGATCACTGATGTTTCTTTGTTGTTGAAAACCAATCGTACTTATGTTTCGAGGGTGGTCAACGAAGAACTCAATACCAGCTTTTGCGATTTGGTGAACAGTTACAGGATAACTTATGCCGAAGAGTTGCTTCGTTCGCCTTTGAAAGCCAATTCACTATCGATCTCTGAAATTGCGCGAATGTCGGGTTTTTCGAGTGAGAGCTCTTTCTACCGGGTTTTTAAAAACAAAAAGGGTGTCTCTCCAAGTGCTTTTAAACAACTTAGATATAATCCGTTACCCGTTAATTAAAGAGAGGCAGGATATTCCTGCCTCTCTTTAAATTCTAACGGAACACCTCCTTACTCGCAATCCACAACGCGCCGCACGTCTAAATGAATTCCATAGTAAGCGAATGCTTCCACAATTATTGTTGTTTCTTTGCCTTTGTAAGTAGTAAATAGCCCGGGTGCCGGGTTGCCGCTTGGAGCAGTATTGTATCCCTGAATTTTTACCGATTCGGCAACATCCTGCAATATCGCTCCATTGAGCGCAGCGAGAGTAATGGTAACTTTACCATCAACAACCGGTGAAAAAGTAACGGTTCCGACTAAATAACTCTGACCTGCATAAATATTGATAGGAGTATTGGCCACATAAGGGGTATAAGTTGCCCAGTTGCCTTGCGCTACATATCGGGAACCTGCCGCCCAAGCTGTTTCGTCTTTATAGCATACATCTACCGGCGGTTCTTCGGGTGGGCATTCCTGTATGCAATATTCGAATTTCATAAACCAGTTTTTACCGGTTTTTACGCCTTCGCCAAAGGCTGTTTCGCTTTGTACAATTTTACCGTTAACTACTTTTACCACCTCGGCATGAGCTGCAACACACACACATCCTTCGGGAAGTGAGCTCAGCGGAATTTCAAAATAATAGAAGTTTTGCAGCTCGTTAAATTCAACCTTGTAGGGGAATTGTCCCGGAACAAGATTGCCTTGTTTGTTTACCGGCAACTTGTCGCAAGCTCCAACAAAAAGATGCAACACTTTCAATTTCCAATCTCCTGTAGCTTCATAAGCAACAAACAATTTCTCTTTGTTGTTAACCACATACACTTTTCCGGCTTCGTAATGTTGCCCTGCCAAGAGGCGAACTTCTTGTACGTCGCGACAGGGATCTACACATGGAGGAACTTCTACTGCGCGCGTCTCTGCAATAACGGCAACAGCATTCTCTTCCTCCGCAAGATTCAAATCATTGGAACAGGAAGAGTACGTGATAGCAATTGCCGATACAACAACAAATGCAAAAAGTATAACAATTTTTCTCATAGATAATAATTTTTAAAAGATAAAACATTAAGAAAATAAAAAAATCTCCAGTCGTAAAAATAGATACGAACCATTTTTTTTGTTATAACTAAATAGACAATTATTTGAATAATAAAGGCATTAACATTTTTGAATTGTGATTATGCGAGCATTTCAATACATTAATTACTACATATTCAATGTGTTAATAAACAAATAATTTAAATTAATTTTTTGTTGTTCCTCCGGATAAGGTTTAATGAAAAAAACCGTATAAGCAAAGTTATACGGTTTTCAATTTTTTTAAGATGGGGGGAGGCTATAGCGGTATAAACCGCTTACGTCTCTGATTAAGGATTGAATGCTTGAATGGATTTTGTAGTTAAATCGATATACATTTTCTCCGTGTCGCCTAATATTATAGGATCGGTCAACTTGTATGAATTCCAATACGTTTCTGTCGTCGGATTTGAAATTTTAAAAATATGGGTTATGATTCGTCCGTCGGGCTTAATGGTGCACTCCCCGTCGTTGTTGAATTTAATTTCCTGCAATTTCGGAGTTCCGGTTAAAGTCCCATCTTCCGTCAATTGATTGTCATAATAGAAGTAATAGGTGCTGTTTGCCGGTCCTTTGAACGTAGGATAGGCGGTCACAGCTACATATTCTCCTGAAACCGGTTGGCCTGTAGCCCAGTTTACGATAGTGACCGGAGATATTTTCAGTTCTTTGCCCGACAAGGTAAAACAATAGCAGTTATTGCTTCCTAATGTGCCTGTACCAATCAACTTTACTTTCTGTTTATATTCAATTGGCTGCTGGAGAGGATTCCCCATAGTCTTATACTCCACTATAATCTCACTTGACGCGGGCGTATTCTCCGGCAGGATCAACATATATTCTAGCGTACCCGTTGTCCTTACATTATAAGGAGTATAAACATCGGTACCCAACCGAACGAGGACGGTTGATTCACTAATATCCTCTCGGACAAGCCCCTCGAATTTGAAATTGATCATTGCCCGCCGATGGCTTAGTTCAACGGTTATTTTTTTTGCAATAGGATTCAGCTGGCTTTTAGGCCTGTACAATATATCCTGAGCAGTCAAATCATCTCTATTAGATTGATTCTTAGCAACAGTTTTGTCTTTTGTGTCGGGATAAAGCCAGGCTTCCGCCCAAGGTTTGAAATAGTTGGGGAAAAAATAATCTGATCCGGGCTTCCAATTTCCATCGTTATCACTGTCTGTCACACCGGTAAACGATCCCGGCCCATACGGAGTGGGAACATCTCCATTATATAAAGTAAAATCTAATTTCCATTTACTTCTGCCTGTTATAAAGTTTTGGTCATCTTTTGTCCGTGTTGGATCTTCAACCGTATTCACGGAATAGGTGACACCACCGACCGTTGCCCTGGTAGCGGCGGGTGTTCCCACTGCACCCAATCCCAATGCAATACCCTCTATCTGTTGCATATCATCTCCGATATTAACTTCGTCCGTCTTACTGCATCCGGCAAGATTGAAGGCCAATATCGGGGTAATCATGTATATATAAAAACTATGTTTCATGCTTCACTTTTATTTATAAACTATCAAAATTAATCGCCAAACACCTTGGAACCATTGGGATAGGTAGCTTTGTCGGTATTGGTAAACTTTTCTTTATTGCTTTTCAGCGTAGTAACATTCAGGTAGCGGTCACCTTCCGCTTTTATCTTATCAGACACGACAACAGGACTCACAATATCAAACTCACGAGCCATCCAATCTGCTTGCTTCTCGCCGTTCAAACCACCATCCAGCAGCCACGAAATTGTAACCAGCTGTGCGACGGTGTTTATCTCATATTTCCCGGTTTCAGTATTCTGTACAGGCAATTGAAACGGTACACCCACATGATTTCCGTCGGGCTGTGGAAAACCGGAAATGGTAACGGTAGCCATCAGATCATAACCTTCGGGCGTAAGGGTTACCAGATAATCGTGATTTGCCTTCAATATGATGTCCGTTCTGTTGGGGATATACATGATTCCCCGGTAATCGTCGGCGGAATTTCCTGCTGTACCCACCGTCACCAAGCCTATTTTCATCCGTTCGTCATTATCTAAATTCGGCCCGAATTGAATACCGGCTGGCAGTATCATTTTTGCGTTCAGTGCGCCTTTATCTTCGCAATATGCCCAGAAGCCAACGCCTCTCGATCCTTTTCCATCTCCAAGATCAACCTTCTCAAGTTCAAGAAGGAGTGATTTAATGATCAGTCCGTTGGCATTCTGTCCCGCCAATCGGAAGGTGATCCTGCTCTGCTCATGCTCAAACACCAACGGCACAGGTGCAGTTGTTGGCATAATGTTCTCCGTACTGCCCGTCGCTCTCAAACGGTTCGCCTGTTTGTAATCATCGTATTTCCGCTGGTCGGTGATGATTTGCGCCCTGCCTTGGGACCCCTCAGCCGGCCATAGAGCCTCCAATTGAGTGATATAGGTCTGATCGGGAGTGAAAAAGAAATTGCCGGTAAATGTACCGCCCGCATAAGTATAGGCATAGTTTGGGTGGGTTACCCCTCTGCTTGTCGTAATCTTAACGGTTATCTCATCTCCATTTTCGAAAAACACATTACCGGTTGCCCGTGTATGGATCACCTCTTCATTCATGCTCTTCACTGAGGGAAGAAAGGTGAGTTGCTGTCCTTCTGCCGGCTCTATAGGCTCAACAGCGTTATCCCGGCACGAACTGAATGATGCCGCAACTCCTAAAACCAATAAGGCATATAATAATCTTATCTTCATAATCAAATTCTCATTTTTTGACATTCAACGGTGTTTCCCATACTAACGTCGGATAGTTGGAAGGAGTGCTTCCCAGATTGCCCCAGTAATTACCCAACGTACTGTTGGCTTTAGGCCATTCAGCGGTTGTACCCCATGACGGCCATGATGCCGAACTGAATTCACTTACTCCGCTTTCCGCATTTTCTTTCAGATCGGCAGTAAAGCTACCCGATACTCTTGTTCCGGTAGGCGTAGGGGTAACTACATTGGCAAATCCTTTGGCAACATCCTCCGGCTCTGTAGCAGGAAGTGTCGGTTTTACATACCCTTCCGCCGTAGCTGTCGTATAGCTGTTGGTTATCGTACCGCCTTTGAGCACACCGGCAAAGGCGCCTACCCATACATTTTCTCCTTTCGAGGCATCGTCTGTATTTACCTTTACACTTCCGCCCGATACATACGAATCTTTTATCGCACCTTTATAGTCCTTGTCGCTGCCCACCGTTCCTGCAAAGCCGCCTACGACCACATTGTTTCCCCTCACCGTAATCACAGGCTCGGATACTTTGCAGCCCTGTATATTACTGGTGCCTCCTCCTGTGTAATCTTTTATCAGATCAGCCAGCAAAGCATCGATCACCGATTGGGGGAGCCCTGGAGGCAGACTCGCTGCCAATTCATCTCTGAGTGCCGCTATTCTCTGCTCAATTTCCTCAGGCGTTAACGCCCTGTTAAGTTGTCCTACCAGGCTGCCTACATGTAGTGTCTGGTTTTCATCGGGATTTGTTACAGTAATTACCGGTTCCTCCAAATACAGGTTTTTGACCATCGCGCCATCGCCGGTCACACTTCCGAATAAACCGACATTCCTATCTGCCTGAATACCTGTAATTTTCATATTCTTCACCGCGTGTCCTCCACCGTCATACGTACCTGTCAGGTTTACCGGAGTCCAGTTCACCACATCTTTCAGATCGACATCACATACCTGATATCCTCCACCTCCGGCTGATGCCAACGACGCGACATCGTATATTAAATTGTCCGACGTAGGGATAAACATCTCCCCCGTAGTAATATTGTAGCCGTAACGATACACATTGCCTTCCTGGATATTTAAATCTTCGGGAAAGAACAAGGTCAGTTTATCGCTTTGGAGCAATACATCGCCCTTTTTGAAAGTATTGTCGTTGTGATTGGGAGTATCTCCATGATGCGGATTATTTATACTCTTCGGATCATTATTTCTCCAGATGTAAGAAGTATAGCGTTGTACATGCGATCCGCTGGATGCAGGATCTGGTGTACCGCCATAAGGCTGTGCTACGATATCCACCCAGTTCTCGCGTCTATCTTCTGCGTCACCCTGGGGATCAATACCCGGTACCAACTTCACCTTACCATCCTTCCCATCCGTATTTTCCGGGAAAAGACTTTCATTATCAGACACCAGCACCACTTGTATCTTGACGGTTTGCTGGGGTACCAAATTCAAACTTACATAATAAGCATTCGTGGGGTTCACATTGGCCTGTGCCCGGTAAGGAATGTAATACTGCCGGGAGTAATCGCCTTCGGTGATGGGATATCTTTTCTCATCGTTCTTTGATTTGAAGGTATAATCATTGGCATCGGAATTATAGGGATAGAAAGCCACGATGGTCATCCGGTCGTAGATATAGATATCACCCTTATCTTTCGGCACTATTTTTCCATCAAGCACTTCACATTCCAAATTGCGGACATACGGTTTGGTGAGGTCATTGGCGCTATAATCGTCCTGATAATAGATATATAACCCAACATTTTTTTTACCACGGTTATCTTTACTTATCTCGTCAACCGTCAACTCAGCCAATCGGGTAGAGGGTTGATCCACACTGCCTATATATAAGTTGAGCAGCGTGCCGTCCGCCTTTATCGGCTGTTCGTGCTCCAAACGGTCATCCGAACAGCTGTAGAACGCTACGGTCAGGAGCACTGCACACGCATAAATGATATATTTCATTGTTCTCGTCATAACATTTTCGCTTTTAAATTAAGGTTTCGTTGCTATCGGCCAGGAAGATCTATTCGGATCCAGCTTAAATTTCCAGGGTGAAGGAACCGCAGTTAATGCGTCATTTAATTTACCAATCGTTTCATTACCACGGATCACCGAAGCCACCAAGTCGGCGCTATTTACGGCCGCACCGGCCGGATTATTTCCTATCGCTAACTCTCCGCTCACGGCCTGATTCTTTCTTGCCGTACCGGTGAGCCAGAAACAACTGTTTACAATAGATGTACCGGATACTGATGTTCCTGCAATACCACCCAACGTGGCTGCGCCCTTGTTCAGCATACCCACATTCAGGCACGCTGTGATAGCGCCTGCCGTTGTATTTTGGTTATTTCCCACAATACCTCCAACGGTTGTGCCTCCCGAAACATTCCCGGTGTTTACGGCAGCCACGATTGTTCCGCCGGTACTGTTTATCCCGCAGATACCACCGGCTATTGTTTGACCGGAAGCAGGTTCAATATTGGCTCCATTCGTTACCGCCTCTATCTTTCCGCTGTTGGTCCGGCAAACGGCACCGATAGCGTCGGTCCCGTTTCCTTTTATCAGGCCCGAAGCAATACGGAAATTCTTTAATGTACCACTGTTCTCAGTAAACAGTCCGTTGCCGTTAATATTGAGGTTCAGGATATCATGTCCGGCTCCGTCCAATACAGAACCTGCGGGGAATGTTGACGGCGTGATGGATACGGCCGTGTTACCCATATCGAGCCCTTTGGTAAGCCGATATTTCTGATTATCCGGCTTTCCTTCATCATTTACCATCAGAGCAAACTGCAGAGGCGTGGAAATCTCTAAGACATCTCCATTTTTCTTCATGCCATATTTACCAAAATTGAGAACCTCGAGAACAGCATCGGAGGGCGCAATATCAACATTATCCGCTAATAACCCGCCTTCGGTATAGAGGTCTGCCGTAAGTGTCCCGGCTTCAATAGCCGAAAGTTTATCAGGCAGGGTGACGAAGTCAATTTTGTTTGCTCCGTTGTCCCATCTTCCTTCACCGATGTATTGATATGTTTTATTGTCGGTATGTTTGTACTTCAATACCATTTTGGTAATTTTACTATCGTCATTGGCAACCTTGTACTCGTCGGTGTTAAGTGTCAGGGTCTTTGGCTCGTAGCCCCATTCGGAAGTACCTCCTTGGGTATTCCAATCTTTCAACGTCAATTTTATCTCCGTAATTTTCAGTCGGTTGATTCTGAATGTTAAATCATAGGCAAGGCCGGGACTCAGGATGAAATCGTTCCCTTTATCAGTCTGGGGAAATCGAATAGGAGTCAGGTCCTCTATCGTTGCGACATAGTCGTCAATTTTTAAATAGGATAATATCTGCTCGGCATAGGTAGTCAGGTTCGCTCCATTGGGAACTAAATAATGGGTTTGCGCCGTTGTTGTGATGTCTGAGAAGCTATACTCCGCCGATGCATAGTTTGTTGCATTTCCTTCGTTGAATATATTGTAGGTGCCTCTGTTCACAATTGGACCATTGGTTTCCGACCGTGAAAACCGCATAGTTACTTTTGTGGGTTTTGTATCCTCTACACTACCATCCACTTCTATCTTCACATCCACCCGTGTCATCAGGTGTTTGAAGGTGATGTATTTTACAGGATCATCGGATTTTCCGGACTTCAGTGTTTTCCCGTCCCCCTCTGTACCTTTACCTAATAGCACATCGTTACCACGTGCAGTACCTGCCGTTAAAGTGATGTCTCCATTGGCATCCGCTGTTACTGTATGTGCGAACAGGTTGATTGCTTTTTTCCCTAGCGGGTAGTAAACGTTGCCGTCCAGTTTATTCCTTCCCTGATCTTTCCCGTGATCACCAATTGTTATCGGACGGTTTATAAAGTAATTCGATACAGGAGCATCAACTGTTCTGGCCGTAAGGAAGAAATTAACTCCGTTAGTACTGTAAGCCTCCAGCGGATAACCGGTAGTTATTAGCTGTCCGTTACCCGGATCACCGGAATCTCCTAATGCCCGGGTAAGCATTCCGTTTAGCTCCACCGGCACATCGCCCTCAGTCGGTGGTGCATCCACTACCGGATTGGAAGAACAGGAAGCGATGATTCCCGCGAACAGGGACGCTGCTATATATTTATAGAATTGTTTCAACATATCTTTCTGCATTTAAATCATTCAATCGTAACGGTACTTTTTCCTTTATAATCCCATTCCACCAATTGCCCCTCCAGAATAATACCCGTTTCGGGGTCGGGAATAGGTACATACTTCACTTTGATGGTCAGCTTGGTTGTTTTACCCATTTCGAGAGTGGCTCCTATCCCGGGAACAACCTCAAATTCCGTTATTTTGGCCTTCTTGATAATTGTACTAATCGGGGCAGTTCCTGCAGAATTTAACTCCTGAATCGTGATAGATACATAACTATTGTCCTGCGTACCGGGCAGTAAAAAACAGTCGGTATAGGTAGAAAGATCTGCCGTTAATGTGATAGGTGAACTGATATGGGTACGTACGATTTGTTCTGTCCCTGTGCCATCTAACGAGGTCCATACTTTAGGTGAAGTGGTCTGAAGCAAATCGAATTCCCCGTTTTTCACCTTAGTGAGGACTTTCAATTCCGTAATCCTCAATTGATTCGGATTGGGAAACTGACTTTCCGGTATCGGTTTTCCGTCTTTATCCACCAATTTAACCTCGATATCCAACTTCGCCATCGCATGCTGGAATTCACCCAGGGAAACAGCCTTGTCCGGATTAGCTTTCGCAGTTTCCTTGTTGAAAGCACCTACGGGTTCGGTATAGAGAAAATCGGGAAAAGATTCCGTACTATTGGCCGAAACCTTTAATGTGTTCGTTCCGGTTATACGAGTCACCCTGGCATCACCGCCGGTTCCGGAGTATGGGCTGTATGCGACAAAAGCCAGGTACTCGCCGGGATTGAACGGCCAATATTGAAGTGGTGCAAAAGCCACTTCTTTCTCTCCGTTCAGCAGGTCTGTATTTGTACCGGTTGCCCGCACATGATCGAGATAATAACCCGTTCCAGTCCAACTGACAACATCAGTAAGATTACTGTCCGTAGCTTTTGCCGCCACAATTCCAATGGATTTGTTGTTTATTGTTTCTGTTGCCCGGGTCTGGACCTGGATGTCCACCGATACCGGGAGCGAAGATGCCGAAAGGGTGATCGGCACCTTTTCCTCCGTGTCGGGAGTGACGGATTCTTTGTCGCAGCCCGTAAAAACGAGCAGCGAGCAAAGGCTCCCTATATATGCGTAATATCTTCTTTTCATCTTCTAATCCTTTAGAAATTAGTCAATCGTAATACTGCCGTTAGCTCCGGGTACCCATTCGGCAATTTTTGCGGAGAGTTTCAAGCCCGTTTTCGCCAAGGTGATATTCAAGATATGATGTTTCCCGGCTTCGAAATTGAATGAACCGGTCCATTTCGCATCATATTCAATACCGTTCAGCGTTACTTTTACCAACGTGGTGTTCGTTCCTTTCGTTTGCGGCAGAATCAATGCATGGTAACTTAACTCGGCATTTTTTGTAACTCCCGGTGACACTTCGACATTCGTATTTGCAGGTGTAATATTTGTAGGTGTGAGAGACTCGGAAGTAGAGAGATCGGAAACGACTCCCGTAGAGATGTTTACCGTTCCCTGCTGCATAAAGCCCACTAACTGTACCAGTGAAACACCATTTTTTATTTCATTCGGGGCAAATCCTGTACCGGAGATAATATTCACCGTCACTTTGCTCAATATATGGTTGAATGTTAAATCAACATTGGCATTTTTGTTTGCAATAATACCATCCTTAGCTACAAGGATATCATTTTCGCGGGTCGGATCACTCTTACCGTTCATATCCCAGCTAAAGGTATTCCCTGTAGTAATATTAGAAACGGTAGACGGGTATACGCCTACGATTCGGTCGCCATTGGCAAAATCATCCCTGAACCAGGGTGTTCCGTCAGAAATTAATTCTTTTTTACCGTCAACCGTATTCACGGTATAATTCTTGTTATCCGTAACAGTAGTTCCATTACCTAAGTCATAGAGCTTGATTACATCACCTTCTTTAAATCCGGTAACGCTTGTAGGACTTTCATTGAAGGAATAGTGAAGTTCCACCGGGGTCTGATCCTGCCAGTCAGTTACTTTCACACTTACCAATACTTCCGATCCTTTTATGGTAATATAGAGGTGGGTTATCTCACCTGCGTTGTAAACTACAGCATGATCATACGTAACATTGTATGTACGCGTACCAATCTGCACCCTTGCCACCGTATTGCCGGCAGGAATTTTCTGTGCCTGCAAATAAGAGCGGGTTGAGATTTCAGTATTATCCGGTTTATCAAGTTGGATCGTTCCGGTCTTAGTCCCCGGCGTGTAAACACCCTTATCCAGACTTCCATCGTATGAATAGCCCGGCAGATATATATCGGCAGTTTTTAACTGAGCTGCCGTATAGGTATCAGACGACCGCAAAACAACTTTTACCTGCGCTACCGCGTGTACCATATTAAAGTCGATTCTCGTACCCGTAGAACCTGTTCCACTGGAATTATCCACCGGAGTAGCCACAATATAATCTTTCGACTGGTTGTACCCTGCGGTACTGTTCACGGCAGCACGCTCCATCTGGGCATAGATCTTTCCGGTATTGGGCAGCTCTTCCCAGAATAACGGATTACTTGCATCTGAATAAGCCCAAGTGGTTCCGTTATAGGTGAAATCTCCCCGCACGGCTTCACGCGTTCCTGAGGTTACCTCCGTAAAGAGGTAAAGTCGGTCTCCATTAATAATATTACTGTTCGTTCCAGTACCACTCGGAGTGCCAATCTTTACTTCAGCTTCATGGTCACCACCCTTCTCCCAATCTTTCAAACTTACGGTTATATCCACACCGGATTTCTTAATATTCAGACTGATTACGTGGTGTTTGCCCTGTTCATAAGCGAAAGCAGAGGCATCTTTTACTTCATACACATGTTCGTTTATTACTACTTTTACCAAAGTAGTTCCGGCTGCGATGGTTTGATGAGGAAAGATAGCCACACGATCTTGTGGAGTAGCAGCTCCCTGCTTTTCAGGAGTGATATCGCCCTTGCCTGTTCCTACTGTATATTCTCCTGTAGTTTCATTCAACGAACCGAAGTTAAGATACTCTGGCAAGATTACGATAGCGCCCTGCAAGTTCGTGGTAGTATAGGTGCCGTCGCTGGAGTTCAGTTTGACCGTCACTTTTGTACCTACATGCTTCATCTCCAGATGAACGCCGTTGTATAATTCCACACCTGTGGTTTTACCCACCAGGTAATCGGGCATTTGTGTCGAATTCAATGCCGGAGCATAAGTAGATGTCGCTTTGAAGTCAACCTTCGGCCCGGTAAAGCTTTCCCAAAAGAGAGGAGATCCGCTTTTTTCCCATTTCGTTCCGTTAAAAGTAAATATTCCTCCTTCACTATATTCAGTAGTACCCTGATCTTTGGTGTAAAGCTTCAGTTCGGCATCTTTTTCGAAACCGGAGTTTGTACCTGTGCCGGCAATTACATTGACTACATCGTAATCTCTGGTAGGTCCTTCCGTCCAATCCTCGATACTGGCCGTGATCAGGGCGGGAGTGGTTTTTAATGTCAGGTTGAAGGTGTATTTGGACCCTCCTTTCAACTCAAGTCCCGATTCCATCTTTGCCGTATATACCCCGCCGTTTGCCGTAGTCACTTCGAAAGTGACGCCTTCGGCGGCTTCACGCGGAAGGAGAATGGCACGACCGGTATAAGAGGCTGAGAGAGGAATAATGATATTATCCTGCACACTTCCGGCATCTACGGTCAGCACATCGGTCAGCAGGTTGTAGTTTCCTGTAGTTTTCATTCCTTTGATTACCAGTTTGCTATCGGTTAAATCGATAGGGCTGTCGGTTTCTGTACGCAGATTGACCGTAACCATTGTCAACCGGTGATGGAACACCAAATGGGCATCCTTCTTGTTCTTGCTGTTAGCAGTGGAAGCATCCACATTTTTATGCTCCGCCGTCATCAGGTCTAACCTGGCAATATCTGACTGTCCCGATACATTGACGGGATAAGTGCGGTAGTCGGACAACCCCGTATAGGGATAATAACTCTTAAAGGTTACTTCACTACCGTCGATAGGGTAATACATCTTCTGGCTCTCCGATTCAGGATTAAATTGGACACTGCCCGACCCTGCGGAAGCAGCCTTATACTGCCGGTTAGTGTAAACGGGCGTTGCTGGGGTTGATGTACTCAACATGGTTATCCCTATCAGGTCGTCGGCTTCCCAGTCCGTGTTGGCAGCGCGGGTTTTCGACTCGACGTCCGTGGAAAGGGCGGCGCCGGCCGAAATGATCACGGCGTCTTTTTCATCGGTGGACGGCGAATTGAAATCTTCGGTGTTGCAGCCCGTTGCCAATACGGCCAACAGTGCTCCGCCCAAGAGTGATTTATATATGTTTGAAAATGATTTACGTCTCATATCTGATCAAAATTTATTAGTTGCTCGGTTTAATTAATGTAATTCAACATCGATATCAGGAATTTTATTCCAGTCCACAATTGAAGCGGACAATACAACGCCGGTCTTGTTCAGCGTCAGGTTCAGCATATTGTGTGCACCTGCGGCAAAGAGTTTATCCGCCGGCAGCTTGACTTCGAACTTTGCGTCGCCAAGTTTCACCGTTACCATCACGGTATTGCCGGTGATGGTTTGCGGCATTACAAACGCTTCATAGCTGAATACTACCGTTTTACCCTCCACCGTATATACCTGCGCCAATTTCACCGGAGTGAAGGCGGCGGTAACATTCCCTGTGGGAGTGGCCGTACCGTTGACTACATTTACCGTACCCGACAGTTTGAAGTTATTCATCTCTACCACGCTCGGTCTGATTTCATCCGATGTGAATCCTTCCCCTGCGATCAGGTTGATGGATACCTTGCTCAATACGTGTTTGAATTCGAAATCCACATTCCCGTCGGCTTGGATCTCTCCTAAATTTCTGTTTGCCACGGGAGCTGCTACCATAATATCATCGGCATGCGCGTTGGTAGTCCCTGTGTTCTTGCATGTCCAGTTGAAAGTGCTTGCACCTTTAGCGAGAACAGAGACAGTAGCGGGATAGACAGCCGTGATCAAATCACCTGTTTTGAAATCATCCCTGTACCAAGGGGTTCCCGTCGGACTAAGCGTACCGTGAGCCGGCCCGCCCTCGTATTTATAAATATTGTTATTGTCCTCCACGGAATTTTCGCCGGAAGCCAGCTTGTAGAATTTGATCTCGTCGTTATTCTCAAATCCGGCCGATGCCTTATTGGCTACCGTAAAGAACAGCCCGTTGAATTCCAGTGGCGGCAGTTCTGTCCAGCCTGTTACTTCCACGCTTATGCTCAGACCTGTCTTTTCGATGGTGATGATCAGGTTGGTCACTTTCCCCGCTTCATATTCAATAGCGGCTGGAGTGGTGTTTTTAACCGTGTAAGTGCGGCCATCGATCTCCACTTTTACAAGATCCTGCCCTAAAGCAATGGTTTGCGGTTGCAGATAGGATGAAGTGTTCGGGACATCGAGAGAGATGGGCCCTTTGTTGGTGCCGGGTACATATATCCCCTTATCCAGCCGTCCGCCGATAGTATAGCCGGGCAGCGTGATCTTGGCGCCCGACAGTTTACTTTCGTCGTAGGTAGCAGAGCGGAGCATCACGTTCACTTTCGCCACCTGATGCGCCAGCTTGAAGTTAAGGGCGGTATTGTTGGCGCCTCCCTTGTTTTCGATGGGAACGGCGGTAATGTAGTCGGGCGATTGATTGTTACCCGCAGCCGGGTTGATGGCGGGACGGGTGATGGACCCGTAGATACGACCGTCAGCAGGGATATCTTCCCAGTAGAGCGGCGCCGAAGGTCCTTCATACCTCCAGGTGTCACCGGCTTTGTCGTATATGAATTTACCCGGTAGTGATGTACGATTGGTATTATCCCCGGTAAAGAGGAACAGCTCATCGTTGTCTGCCAGATCACCGCTATTTTTTCCCAGATCCGCCGAACCGACGCGGATTTCTTTAAATTCGATGGTCTCTTCGATCCACGGTTTGATCACGGCGCTCATCTCCACTTTCGCCTTGCTGGCATCGAGGATCAATGTATAAGCGTACCCTTTTTTATACTCGAAACCGGTTGTTCCCTCCGCTTTCACTTCATAAAGGCGGCCGTTGAGGGTCACGGTGAGTATGTTTTTTCCGTTCCCGATGGTTTGGGGCGGGAAGATCGCTACCCCTTTTTCAGGAATTATGTTCGTGCGGGTAGTACCCGGAACAAATTCACCCTTGTTGTTATAAGAGCCCGAATTCAGGTAGTTGGGAAGTGTAACCGCAGCCTTGTTCAGATCGGCTGTGGTAAAGGTTCCGTCGGAAGATTGCAACACGACGGTCACTTTCGATCCCACATGTTCCAGCTCGAGATTTACACCGGTATAGGGCGTTACCTCCACATCTTTCGATACAAGGATATCGTCCATCTGGGTGTTGTTCAATGCTTTATTTAAAATGGTAGCGCCACGGAATACCGCCGGGTTGCCGGTAATACTTTCCCAATATATGGGTGATCCGGGAGTCCATTTGTTGTTGCCTTCGTAGGTAAATGGGTTGAGGAGCCCAAATTCGGGGTCGGAACCCTCTTTCAGGAAGAGATCGAGTTTATGGCCGGCCTCAAACCCTTCGGTAACTCCCAATCCGGTAACCACGCGGATCACGTCGAAGTGTCGTGTGGGGCCTTCGATCCACGGCTCGATGGTCGCGCTGATCCCAGCCGGCGATTTCAAGCGGATATTGAAGGTGTGCACATATCCTGCTTTCAGTTCGAGATCGTTGCTTAAAGCAGCCCTGTATTTTCCTCCATCGGTGGTTGTTATTTCAAATTCCACGCCTTCGCCCGCGAGCCTTGGCAGTACAATAGCTTCTCCCCTGGCATTGAGGACGGGAATGGCTACGCCGGCATCGGGACGATTATTATCCACGATAAGCTTCTCATTCAACAGGTCGTAGGCAGCCTCTGTCTTCAGCCCTTTCATCACCAATTGCGCGCCGTTGAGAATCGACATGCCGGCGTTGTCGGTAGTGAGGTTGACCACCACCTTGGCCAGGCGGTGATAGAAATGGAGTTTCACGTTGGGATCTTTGGTGGAAGTTCCCGAAAGGTGTTCCGCCGTCATCAGGTCTATATCGGCCAGTATTTTCTGGTCTTTGGTAGATACCGGGATCAACAGGTTCGGCGCCAGATCCTTTTTGTAAGGATAGTATGCCTTGAATGTTACCTCGGCGTCGTTGGTCGGGAAATAGATGATCTGCCCGGCATTGTTTGGTGAGAATTTACCGTCGCCCGGAGTGATATATCCGAAATTGCGGTAAGGGTTGATCACGTCCAATGTTTGAGGAGTGACCATGGTGACACCGATGACATCATCCTTATCCCAAACATTGTTTGTTGCCCGGGTGCTGCCCTGCAACCCGCCGGCATCGGCAGAAATACGGACAGCAACGCCATCCTCCGCGCCTGGTTGCACTACATCGTTCGTACAAGCGACAGCAAACAAGGCTGTGAGTGTACATAAAAAGATAAATTTGAAAAAAGAAGTTTTCATATATAGTTGTTTTATTTTCATTAAACAGGTTTGGCGTCTATCCACTCTTCCGGCCCTGAAATCCAGTCCTCTATAGTGGCTGTGAAGTCGGCTCCCGCACGGAGTACGATGCGGATAACCCAGGGTGTGAGCACCTCTTTGGTGTGAAACCCGTTGAGGTCGGTAGTGATCTCATAATTGAAATCCTTTTGAAATCCATCCTTATAATGAAGGATCAGTACCAGGTTTTGTGCGGTTTTACTATCTAACCCCAACAACCGGTGCGAGTCGGTATAATATCCGTCTGCATCTTTCTTATCCAGTGTGTAAGCCGCGTAACCGGCGCTCAACGCCGGGAAACGGTCTTGCTTGCCGTTCTCGATAAACGCGTTGTTCAGGTCGCGCGAAAGAGTGATGCCGTCCACAGTGGCCGTAACGGACTCCACCAATGCGCTGTTATCGCCTTCTATCTTCACTTTAAGGGTCAATGCGCGGGTCTGGATATAGGTAGGCAGATCGTAATTGATGACTCCCCAGTCGACCGCTCCGCTTCCTGCCCCGAAATCGATATAACCTCCCACAAAATCACCGGGATCGCCGGTCGCGCCATCGGCAGAACTAACGGAAACAATTGTCCCATCCTGCAATCCTATCCGGTCGCTCTCTCCTTTCAGGGAGACGGCCCTGTATTGCCCTTTGGTCAGTTCCAACAGCTTCTCCGGCCCGACTTCAGTCTTGCGCCATTCTCCGCCGGGATACATCACAGAGGTGTTTGTATTTGGAAGGAATTCGTTATTTTTCTGTTGCAATTCTACCGGAACGATAGGGGTAATAGTGTATAAGCCCGGACAGTTTTCGGTGTCGTAGTCCGACTTGATGCAAGATGCAAAAAGTAAAAACAGAGCAGCGCTTGCTATTTTACAGATATTCTTTATCATTGCTTTTCTTTCGATATATTGATATATTCCATATTATTCTTTGCTTCCGGCGTAGAGAGATCGGCTTTCTCCATATACCTTTCGGCTGCTTGCAGGTCTCCCCGTTCCAATGCTACGGCAGCGGCGTTCAGATTAGCATCGGGATTATCGGGGTAGGTACGTACAGCCGCTTCCATCAACTGATAGTACTCATCCGAGCCTTTTCCGCTAAGCAGGGCAGCATCGAACATTTCGCGCAAACTTAACTGTGAAGGGTTCTTTTTTACCATATTACGTGCCTCTTCGGCTGTGTAATCGGGCAGGAGATATTCAATTTCGTAATCGGTATGACGCAGCACGGGGAACCAGTTGCGGGTCATGTGCCGGAATGCTTCGGGCATCCGTTTCAATTCGGCCTCTTTCAGATCGGGATCGATCTCTTTCCTGGCTATTTCAAGAATACGCTCTTTCTCTTGCAGTTGGGAACTTTCGGCTAAACGGATAAACCCTTCCCAGTTCTCCGGTGTGTAAGAGGTCTTGATGACCGGTTCTGGAATTCCAAATTTCTGAATGATGTAGTCCTTCAGTGCTTTTGTACGTCCCTGCGCCAGGTAAACATTGTGTTGATAAGCCCCTTCGGGCGAAGCATATCCGTGGAGTTTGATGCTTTGGATATCACTGGGTTTAAAACCCCTTAACGTGCTGTCTATCTTGGCCAGCTCTATCGTATTCCTCATATAATCGGGATAAATAACGATCTGATTGATGGGAAAGTCGATATAGGCCTGTCCTTTCAGGACGCGGCGTTTCACCACTTCCGGTTCCGGCGCACGGTAAAGGATACCCGGGAGCACCTTTGGTTGTGGCAGGTTGATGCCGGTCAGCGCGATGAACTTAATTTCTTCCGACCTGTTTCCGCACCCGCAGATATCCTGTTCAAGAACCAGTTCCGCTTTGTTCATCCATGATTCCGCCGGCAGGGAAGCGCCGTAACTGATCACTTGCACTTGTCCGTTAGTACGGCGAAATACCCGTTCGGCATCTTCTGGCAGACGGTCATTACGATCCGACACAATTTGACGTTTTCTTCCATACACATATACGGCAGGCAGCAGCGCTTGGCTATCGGCCCCGCGTACAATAGGAGTAAAAGTGATCATCCGGTTAGACTCAACCTTCAAATTTTCGGGCAGGACAAGGTCCATTTTTATGTTTAAGGTGTTGTTGTCCGACCGCTGTACAGTCAGGTTTTCCACGCGCACATTGCCGGGTGATGATTGTCCCCGCAAGGCGCCGATAGATAGCAAAAGGAGGCCTGTTATAAATATATTTCTCATTTGAACTTTAATTTTTTTAGAATACATAGACAATACTTAGAGCCGCTTTGGTAGGACCGAAATAGTGTTTGTCCCTGTCTTTCTCAAGACGTTTTCCACAGTTACCACACTGATACTTGTCGTAATTGATATAAGCATATCCTGCTCCGACATTTGCTTCGAGGTTCCACGATTTGGACAGCACCCATTGATAACCATAGGATACTCCGCCCCCTATAAATTCCCCTTCATAACGGTTGTCCCTTAATCCGGGATACATATTAAAAGGCAGCTTCACTCCCGCCATATTAAAAAGGCCGCCATGCAAATGGACTCCCAGAAATGAACCTGCAAATTTTTCACAAAACCAGAAACGGTATTCGGGTTGTATGAGCAGGTGTTTTATAAGCCTTCCTCCACCCGGTTCCCACGGATTCCAGTTAACATAAAGATCCAGCGTATTCTTGGGAGCTGTTGCGATCTCTAAACCAACATTCATTGTTGTAGTGGCATCGACTATCAAATTTGTCTTAACACCGGCCACTTGTGCATAAGTGCCGCTGAATGTACATAGTAACACAATAGCGACAATTAATTGTTTAAATTTACCCATTTTGTATCTGCAAATAAAAATTTATCTTGTTGTTGTACCTTTCGAACTATACATTGTGATTTTTTTTGTTCTGATGGAAGTGATCATCAAACTGACATCTTTTTAAAATAAAGAACATTTTATTCAAAAAATAGACATCATTATTTGAGTATTTATGCAAACAATCCTGAATTTACACGACCATTAAACCTTATGAGATTTTAAAAATAATAGACACTAAACCTATGTGGTTTCTCAATCTGCGTAGTCTGTCCGATCCATTCGTCCGCAAAACTATGACGTTTTTTTCTTATAAAATACTAAAATTCCGGAACTGTGGATTATTTCTACAATTTTCTCAAATTTCATCTGCGATTATCCTGTGATTACCATTTCAAGCACAATAAGTACAAACTACCTGTCACCTGTCCGGACTTTATGAAAAGTGTGCGAAACACGGACATTATCACACCCCGCAGGCATAATTAAATTGTCCTGGTTCTTGTGTCTTGCTTCTTGGCTCTATAAATTTGACACAAGGCTTTAACCTTTCATAAAATTGGTTAATTGCTCTGTTTCGAATGCGAATAGTATTAACCCAAAAAAAACCGTGCAAAGATCGCTTTTTTGTAATAAATTGGCAAAAATTTGATACATCATAGATACAACATCGACAATAAAAAATAAATATATTTTTATACTTTATTGTATCTCAAAGTGTTAAATATTCAGGAGAAATGTACATGATACTTCTGTAAAAAGAATTTCCCAAGTAAAAACAGCTCTTTTCTTCTCTCCGATTGAGGTGGAAAAATCGGCGACAGGTACAAAAAGAATAAAAATTAAATTTTGGAATGATGTGCAATAATGCTATTTTTGTAGTCGATGCGGTAATTATTAACACCTCTTGAATGAAACATTTTTTGTTCTGTTGCTCTTTATTGTTACTTGCGGCCGGTTTAAATGCCCGGCCCGTCTCATCGGCCGAAACAAAAAAAGCAGATAGTTTACTGGCCATCGTGTCTGCGGAATTAGCAAAAGTAAATCCCGAGGGGGCGCTCAAACCGGCCACGGAAGCCCTGTCGCTGAGTAGGAGAACAGGCTATTCCAAAGGCATAGCCATCTCTTCCTTTCACATCGGACAGGCGCTTACATACCTGGGCGACTATCAAAAATCGATGAAATACCTATCGCTCTCGGAGCAGGAAAAATACAGCAAAGGCGACCCGGTGATGCTATCGGAGATAAGCAGGATAAAAGGTCAGGTATATTACCTGCTTGGTCTGGGTAAGGCGTCGTTGAACGAATTCCATAAAGCATATGCTTATACCGTTAAAATAAAGGATAAAGAAGAGAAAGACCGTTTTACCAGCCTGGCTTACGAAAATCTGGGCATAGCCTACAATATAATAAAGGATATGCCGGATTCATCGCTCTGTTACATGAAAAAAAATAAAAAATTATTAGCGACAACCGACGAAAATGATACATTTAAAAACAAGATCAACCTTTATACTCATTTCGGTGAATTTTATACTGAACGACAGCAGTATGACTCGGCCGAGTACTACTTTAATAAAGCTCAATTGCTTATCCTGAAGTATGATTATCCTTATTCTTCGTGGCTCTATGCCCGGTGGGGCGACCTGCATGCACAGCAGGGCGACAACGATTCTGCCTTAGTTTATTATCGGAAAGGATTGGAGAATGTAAAGAGAACCAACCTGAAGGGCGAATTATCGGAGATCTACAAACGGATGTCGGATATCTATTCTAAACAGGAAGAGGAGGATTCGGCAAAACTGTACCGGGAGAAATATCTGCAGTTGAATGCCGAACTGGGAAACTCCAAAAACGAGGCCGCAGAAGAAGCTGTCGCTTTACTCCTGAAAGAAGAGCAAAAACAATCGTACCGGAAAATACGCAGGTTTGCCTCCCTGACGGTTCTTCTTCTTGTAATTGTCGTCTCGGCGTCCGTTATTGGCCACCGCCGCCGGTCAATAAAAAACAGAAAGAAGATGCAGAAGAAGGAATACGAAGTGTCGGTACTGAAGCAAAAACTGAACAGCGCTTCCGAAGAGTTGCTGAAATTGGCCAAAAAAAATGACCCCGCCTTTCTCTTCCGGTTCAGGGATATCTATCCCGGGCTCATCCGTAATATCCTTGAGAAACATCCCGACATAACCGACTCCGAGTTGTGGCTGAGCGCTTTGATATTTCTCAATCTCTCATCGAAGGAGATAGCGGAATGCATGTTCATTACCCATCGTTCGGTACAAACAAAGAAAAACAGGTTGAGAAAAAAACTGGATATTTCGGGCGATACCGATCTCCATCGGTATTTTCAAGCGCTCTCCCTGGAGAAATAGAGGAGGATTTTAGTTTGCCGCATGGGGCATCCGCTGAAATTTAGAAGGAGTAATTCCAAATTCTTTTTTAAATGTTCTCGAGAAGTAGGCGAAATCGTTGAACCCGCAATCCATCGCAATCTCTCCGATAGGTTTCTGAGAAGTGGTAAGCAGTTTCTTAGCCCTGTTCAGGCGCACCATTAAGATATAATTGGTTGCATTCAATCCGGATATGGACTTGATTTTTCGGTTTAACTGGGATGGGCTCACACACATTTCCGAAGCCAGTCCCTGCGGGAAGAAGTCCATGCTTTTCATTTCCCGATAAATAATGTCGGTAACCTTCTGTAAGAATTCGAAATTTGAATCATTTGTCAAGTCGGGCGATGCGTTCTGACTCTCTAAAACAACCTGGCTGTATTTTTCCCTTAATTCTTTCCTGCTTTTTAAGAGTTGATTGATTTTTACCTTAAGTTCTTCTTCAATGAAGGGTTTAGTCATATAAGCATCGGCTCCCGCTTTTATCAATTGAATCCTGTCTTCATCGGATGTTTTGGCTGTCAGCACAATAATGGGAATGTGGCTGGTCATCACTGAATTTTTTATGTGGGAGCAGAGTTTGTTGCCATCCACCAAAGGCATCATCAAGTCAGAAATGATGAGATCGGGTGTTTTTTCATCGGCAAAATCCATAGCTTGCCGGCCGTCGTGCGCCACAACAACGTTATATTCATCACGGAGGACAGTTGTCAGATAAAATATCATGTCGCGATTATCTTCCGCAATCAGGATTAAAGGTTTATTGGAGTCTTCTTTTTCATCTTCCAATTCAGAATGACTAACTTCAAAGCGGCGTGCCGCAGGAACTACTTCTTCCGAGGGTTGATTGCCTGTTGCATGGCGATGGTTTGTAATGGGGATTTCAACCGTGAAAACCGTTTCTTTAAAAGGCACGCTGCGAACATGTATTGTCCCTTCCAGGCTTTCTACAACTTGCTTTGTGAATGCAAGCCCGATCCCTACGCCCATCTGCTCCCGCTGGTCGGATTCCCCCTGATAGAAAGTCTTGAAAATATGCGGAAGGTCTTTGGCTGCTATCCCTTCGCCGTTATCCGCCACTTCAATAATGCATTTCTTCTGCTTTTTGTCTTCCCTAACCATAAGGAGTATTTTTTTGCCTTCAGTACAATGTTTTATGGAATTCGTAAGCAGGTTGTTGACAATCACTCTGATTTGTTCCCTTGAATAGTCCATTATTATTTCATCAGCACCGCTGTGGAAGAGGTAAGTGATCTTTTTTGTTTCAGCAAAATCCATATAACAACTGTGCAGGTATCTCAGATGACTCACTATGTTGCCGTTTATCCAGTTAATCCTTTTACTGGTTTGAATTTTTGAAACGGTAAGTATCTCGTTAACGAGGAACAGGAGGTTCTCGGATTGTCTTCCGATAATATCAAGGTCTATCAGGTTATGTGGCGATTTACTCTCGCTGGTATTTTTTTTCAGTTTTTCGGCTAGTCCGATAATAATACTTATGGGTGTTTTAAACTCATGGGTAATGTTCGTATAAAAATCAGACTTCAATCTCGCTACTTCCACCAACGACTTGTCTTTTTGTTTTTTCAACATTGAATAGCGGTTGTAGGTCAGAAAAGTGATAATTAATAATGTGATTATTATAATAAAAGCCACAATGATGATTCTTTGCTGGTTGCTTCTGGCATCAAACACCGTTTTCATCCCCGTAAGCTGCTTATTGCTCTCCATTTTCTCATAATCGGCATAAGCATTGAACAGAATGGCTTGTGTTTCATTTCGGTTAATCAGGTTATCAAAACTGTGCGATATGATGTGATATTGCTGTGCAAGCGCCGGCTTGTTTTGTAAATAATATATATCCGATAAATCGGAATAAGCATTCTTTAAATAAAATGGCAGGTTTAACTCTTTGGCAATTTCCAACCCTTCGACAAGATACTTTTCGGCTTCGGCATATTGCGAAAGTTTTTTGTAAGTATTGCCTGCGGTAAAGCACACTTCCATCCAGTTTAATTTGTCGGATGTCTCTTTCAACGTGTTATAAGCGTTGGTTAAGAAGATGAGCGCTTCCTGATAATTATCCTGCTTTATACTAAGATTCCCAAAACAGAAAAATGTTAAGCCGAGGCCTGTTCTGGAATTTATTTCGATAAACAGATCTGCCGATTTGTTAAAATAAATTCTGGCGGAATCATACAACTCTTTCTCTTTATATGCATTACCAATTCCCATTAAGTTATCGGCCTGAATTTCCGCATCGTTTGCCTTTTCGGCATATCGGTACGATTCTCTAAAGGAGTTCAGGGCTTCGTCGGGATATTCCAACATGGAATATATCTTGCCGATCCCGTTAAGTGATACGGCCTTTTCCCTGAGTATGGAGTTGTCGGCATTTTGTAAATCTGCGGCCATTTTCCGTGCACGAAAAAAATATCTTATGGCATTATCCATCTGATAAGCGGTCAGGTAATCTATGGCTAATAAGTTTAACGCTTTTAATATTTGAAAAGAGTCGGCAAACTCTTCTGATAGTTTAAGATACTCCCGGTGATTTTGGATAGCGCTTGTGAAATGCAGGTTTTTCAGGTGGAGATCTCCCAGGCTCTGGTACAGTACCAATTGATTGATCTTGTCGTTTGAGGGGAGGCTGTTTTCTAAAGCAGTTTGGAGGCGGTTGGAATCGTTTCTTATTTTTTCGACAAAGAGGTTAATCACATGAATTGAGTCCTGAAGAGAAGGACTATGGGTTCCTAAATTATTTTTCGGCCCCGGATCTTTATTGCATGAACATGCAAATGTCAGAAGGATTATAACGTACAGATTTATGTATGAGAAACGAATATTTGCTTTCATATCAATAACTTATTAAAAACAGAATTATAAACGTCGCAATTATTAGACACCCTGATTCTCACATGACCAAACAAAGATCAACGCGTGCGATTTTATAAAATGCAAATTATGAATAGTCCGCAAATATAACCTAAATATTTAAAATATTGTCCTTTTTTTGATATTTTTTTGATGTTTTTTTATATTTTCCTCTTTCCGGCTAACAATGTATTTTTTAACAGGGATACAATAGTCATTGGTCCGACTCCGCCCGGTACCGGAGTAATGTAACTGCATTTAGGGGCCACTTCATCGAAAGCAACATCGCCGGTAAGCTTAAATCCCGATTTGGTCTTGTCGCTCGGAACGCGGGTCGTCCCCACATCGATAACAACCGCACCTTCTTTTACCATATCGGCTTTTAAAAATTCGGGAACACCCAACGCCGCGATGATAATGTCTGCCTGGAGACATATTTCCCTGATGTTTCTCGTGCGGCTATGGCATACGGTCACCGTACAGTCGCCGGGGTATCCTTTTTGCATCATTAACAAGGCGGCGGGTTTACCCACGATATTGCTTCTGCCCAAGATGACACAATGCTTTCCTGCGGTTTCAATCTTGTATCGTTTAAGGAGTTCTGTTATTCCCGACGGTGTAGCCGAAAGGAAGCAGGGGAGCCCGATGGCCATCCGCCCTACGTTTACGGGATGAAATCCGTCCACATCTTTGCGATAATCGATGGCCTCCGTGATCTTCTCTTCCGAGATATGTTTGGGTAACGGCAGTTGGACGATAAATCCGTCCACATCGGCATCGTTATTGAGCTTATCCACACAAGCGAGCAGCTCTTCTTCGGTTACATCGTCTTCGTAACGGATCAGGGTTGATTTAAACCCCACTTCTTCACAAGCGCGGACCTTGCTGGCTACATAAGTTTCGCTCCCCCCGTCGTGTCCAACAAGCACTGCTGCCAGATGGGGTGTTTTACCGCCATCAGCCTTGATTTGCGCCACCTCTCCGGCTATTTCTTTTTTGATTTGTGCCGCTACGGCTTTTCCATCGATTAATTGCATATATCCTCCGTTTCTTATCTTCTTCTCATATTCCTCATCATTGCCTTGCCGCCGCCTGTTGTCATTGCATGCATCATTTTCCGGGTCTGGTCGAATTGCTTGAGAAGGTTGTTCACCTCCTGCACGTTGGTCCCGCTTCCTTTAGCTATGCGTGCCCTGCGGCTTCCGTTCAGGATTTCGGGATTGGTCCTTTCTTTAGGAGTCATGGAGCGGATAATGGCTTCGATGTTTTTGAAAGCATCATCGTCAATATCCAGGTCCTTTATTTGTTTTCCCACACCGGGGATCATCGAAGCCAAATCTTTCAGGTTACCCATCTTTTTGATTTGTTGGATCTGGGCGATGAAATCGTTGAAGTCGAACTGGTTTTTAGCGATTTTCTTTTGTAACCGGCGGGCTTCTTCTTCGTCGTATTGCTCTTGTGCCTTTTCAACCAACGAAACAATATCGCCCATACCGAGAATCCGGTCAGCCATACGTCCCGGATGGAAAATGTCAATGGCATCCAGCTTTTCACCTGTTCCCACAAACTTTATCGGCTTATTCACCACCGAGCGGATAGATAGGGCGGCACCTCCACGGGTATCTCCATCGAGTTTGGTAAGGACAACCCCGTTGAAGTTTAGCCGATCATTGAACTCTTTTGCCGTATTCACCGCATCCTGGCCAGTCATGGCATCTACCACGAAAAGTATTTCCTGTGGATTAACCGCGTCTTTGATGGCGGTAATCTCAGTCATCATCATCTCATCGATAGCCAGGCGTCCGGCGGTATCTATAATTACCAGGTCTTTTCCGTGTTGTTTGGCATACAGAACGGCATTTTGAGCAATCTTAACCGGATTTTTATTCTCTTCTTCGGAATAGACCGGTACGCCAATCTGTTCTCCCAATATCTTCAGCTGCTGAATGGCAGCCGGGCGATATACGTCGCCGGCGACCAAAAGCGGATTTTTCCCGCGTTTCGATTTCAACATATTGGCCAACTTGCCCGAGAATGTGGTCTTTCCCGAACCTTGCAGGCCCGACATCAAAATAATGGCCGGATTACCTTTGATATTGATGTCGGTAGCGGTTTCACCCATTAAAACGGCTAATTCATCGTGAACAATCTTCACCATCAACTGATGCGGCTTCACGGCTGTAAGCACGTCCTGGCCGAGCGCTTTTTGCCGGACGTTTTCGGTAAATTCTTTGGCGGTCTTGTAGTTTACGTCGGCATCAAGCAGTGCGCGACGAACATCTTTCAGCGTTTCGGCAACATTAATTTCGGTGATTTTTCCTTCACCTTTCAGTATCTTGAACGACCTTTCCAGCCTGTCACTTAAATTTTCGAACATAACAAATTTTTTATATTGGGTTACAAAGATAAATAAAAAATATCAAAAGGAGCAACGGTCGTTTTTAGCCGGATACAAACAGGACATTTTATGTCGAAAAACATAATTGTATTAAAAACAGGCAGATTTGCTTGGAAATTCTATTTTCTCTTATTAACTTGTCGAATTAATTCTTAGAGACTGTTTAAATATGAAAACGAATCATTTACTCTTATTTCTGATGCTGTTGTTTTTATTTTCCTGTGAAGGCGAAAAAATTGATTTTTCAATCATAAACAGAAGTATCAGGGTAAAAGCCCGTATTGATGGTGTGAAAACACGGGTTGCAAACGATACATGGTCGGAGGGAGATGTCATTGGAATTTATATGATAACGGCAGGAGAAGGGCTTTCTGCGGAATCTGTCCTGGCAAAAAATGCGAAATACATAACCGAAGGTGATGGCGCTTTTAACCCGGTCGCTGTTGCTCACGATGTTAAGTTCCCGATAGACGGGGCAGGTGTGGATTTTATTGCCTATTATCCTCACGGAACCGTCAGTGCCGCTTTTGAATATTCTGTTGATGTGACTGACCAGGCTGACCAGGCGGCAATTGACCTGTTGTATTCAAATAATGCTACAGGTTTGAATAAAAATTCAACATTTGTCGATCTCGACTTCTCTCACCAGTTATCAAAGATAATAGTTCATCTTGGGACAATTGACGGATCGGCACTGAAGGATGTCGCGGTCACGATAAAAGGTGTCGATACTAAAGGAAAATTTTCTCTGGCGGATAAGTCGCAAACAACTTCCGGAAAAGGAAATATCGAGATGAAAATGAGTGGCGACGGGGCATCTGCCGAAGCCATTGTTTTACCTGCCGGGAGCCTTACGGACGCAACACTGGAAATTATTAACGGAGAATACAGTTATGTGTATGATCTGAATAGCGCAGTGAACATCACAAAATTTGAATCGGGGTACAAGTACATATATACTATTGTGTTAGATACCAGATCGCCGCTCAGCGCAACGACAAGCATTTCCGGTTGGCTGGACGGCCCCGGTGAAATGGCGACCGTGGTGAAAGATTCCAAGATTTACCGGCCCGTTGGAGGCGGAACCCCGGAAAATCCGTACACCGTTGAGGATGCCCGAAATTTATCACCAATAAATGGCGCTTGGGTAAGAGGATATATTGTGGGATATTACAGTGGTACTACTGTAGGCTCTTTTTCCAACGACCTTGCAGATAATGGTCAAATTAAAGTTACCTCTCTTGCCTTGGCCGAATCGCCCGTTGAAACGAGTGGTTCAAAAACATTTCCCGTATCTCTTCCTACGGGAGAAATCAGAGAAAACCTGAACCTGAAAACACACCCGGAAAACTTAGGCAAGGAAGTGAAACTAAAAGGGAATATCGGCCCTTATTACGGATCGATAGGGATGCAGAATGTTACTGCTTACGAATTTATTCTTGCCGGTCGTTAAGAGACTGTTTAAATTTGTTTTGCTATTCAAGTTTCGCGCATTTATGAGTAGTTGATGCATGCGAAAGTGAGAAGTTTAAACAGTCTCTAAACAAAAATAGATTTTTGGCTGTTTTATCCGGTAAAAGACAGAATGGGTAAGACAGCTTGCAAAGACGACGATTTCAAAGATGCCAAAGAGCCGAAATACGAATGTAAGAAATGCGGCGCAAAAGTAAAAAAGGAAAAACAAGCGTGTAAGCCTAAGAAGGTTTAATAGTGTTTTTCGTCGATTAAATTGTCCGATATGTCGATTTTGGGCATTCGTATCCTGTAATATAATTTTTAATAGCTAAATTTGGCCAAATTTGGACTTACTAATGAACAAAAATACCAAAATTACAGTATTTACAGTTATAGGCCTGTTGATTTTGGGAATGGCCTTTTTCCCGAAAATAAAATCGATGTTTTCTCAGGATAATCAGCAAACGCAAACTCAGCGCCCACCAGGAAGAGGTGGCGGAGGAGCCGGAAGGCAACCGTTGAGCGTGACCGCTATGGTTTTGCAGCCGCAAACTTTGCGTAGCGACCTCTACATTGCCCGGGGTATTTTATTGCCTGAGGAAGAAGTTGACCTTATTTTTGAAACATCCGGCAAGATCACCCACATTTATTTTCAGGAAGGATCTTTCGTTAATCAGGGAGAGCTGCTTGCCAAGGTAAACGATGCGCCTTTACAAGCTGAATTAAGAAAACTTCAGACCCAACTTCCCCTGGCACAGGATCGGGTTTACAGGCAGGGAACGCTGCTGGAGAAAGATGCTGTGAGCCAGGAAACATATCAAACGGTAACCACCGAGCTGGAAAAGTTGAAAGCCGATATCGACCTGATAAAGTCGAGAATTGCACAAACCGAATTGAGAGCGCCATTCAGCGGTGTTATCGGTTTACGGCAGGTTAGTGTGGGAGCGTATGCCTCACCTGCCGTGATCGTTTCGAGGCTGACGAAAATTTCGCCTTTGAAATTGGAATTCTCCATGAACGAAAATCAGGTCAGGCAAATACCGCCCGGCGCGGAAATATCGTTTACGGTAGCCAACGACTTAGATACATACAAGGCTGTGGTTTATGCCGTGGAATCGCAATTGGATCCCAAGACGCTGACATTGAAAGCCCGCGCGCGATATGCAAATCCCGGAGGAAAACTAAAACCGGGCATCTCTGCATCCATTCAGACCTTAATAAGAGAAATCCCCGATGCCATTGTTATTCCCAGTATTTCGAGCATTTCCGAAATGGGCAGGGATATCGCATACGTTTACAAAAACGGGGCAGCCCGGGAAGTGGAGATAACCAAGGGCTATAGGACCTCCTCCTCGGTGCAGGTGCTTTCCGGGCTTTCCGCAGGAGATACTTTGCTCACAACCGGTGTGATGCAGTTGAGAGAAGGGTTGCCGGTAAAAATTTCAGAAATAGAATGATGGTATGACGTTATCCGAGCTAAGTATAAATCGTCCGGTATTGGCTACGGTATTGGTGCTGGTTATTGTTATCTTCGGGGTAATCGGATATACCAGCCTTGCCGTGCGTGAGTACCCCAACGTGGACAATCCCGTCATCACGGTTGCAGTGGGATATCCGGGTGCTAATGCCGAGGTGATCGAAAATCAGATTACCGAGCCGCTTGAACAAAATATCAACGGTATCCCCGGAATCCGTTCGCTGATGAGCCAAAGCAGCCAGGGAAGTTCGAGAATAACGGTTGAGTTTGAATTGAGCGTTGATATGGAAACGGCCGCCAACGATGTTCGCGACAAGGTTTCCAGGGCAATGCGGTATCTTCCGCGCGATGCTGACCCGCCGACAGTGGCAAAAGCTGACGCCGATGCCGACCCGATTATGCAGGTAACGGTGGAGAGCCCCATGCGTTCTTTGTTGCAACTGTCTGAGATTGCTGATCTTACGGTGAAAGAGCGTTTGCAGACGATCTCTAACGTGAGCGCGGTGGAGATTTGGGGCGAAAACCGGTATTCGATGCGTTTGTGGCTCGATCCGGTAAGGATGGCGTCCTACAATATCACTCCAATGGATGTAAAGAGCGCCCTGGATAGGGAAAATATTGAATTGCCGGCCGGAAGCATCGAAGGCGATCATATTGAGCAATCTATCCGCACTATGGGATTGATGCAGACCCCCGAAGAGTTTAATAATATGGTTATCATCGAGGACGATTACCGTATCGTGAGGTTTAGCGACATTGGAACGGCCGAACTTGATACGGAAAACCGGAAAAATATTCTCAGGCGTAACGGTATTCCAATGGTCAGTTGTGTCATCATTCCGCAGCCCGGGGCCAATCAGATTGTGATTGCCAACGAGGCGGCCTTGAGAATAGAGCAGATGCGCAAAGACCTGCCCGAAGATGTTAAACTCGATATCGCTTTCGATAATACGCGTTTTATACGCGCCTCTATCTCTGAAGTACAAACTACGGTTCTGGTCGCCTTTGCACTGGTGGTCCTGGTTATTTTCCTGTTCTTGAGGAACACCCGCGTGACGCTTATCCCTACATTGGTCATCCCCATCTCGCTTATCGGAACATTCTTTGTCATGTATCTGGCCGGATTTTCCATCAACGTGCTCTCCATGCTTGCGGTGGTGCTTTCGGTGGGCCTGGTGGTGGACGATGCCATTGTGGTGGTCGAAAACATTTATTTTAAAGTGGAGCGGGGGATGTCTCCCAAGGAGGCAGCCGTGGAAGGGTCTAAGGAGATATTTTTCGCCGTCATATCTACGACCATTACGCTGGTTGCCATATTTTTCCCGATTATCTTCCTCGAAGGAATGACGGGCAGGCTATTCCGGGAATTCAGTATCGTGATCTCGGGCGCGGTGATTATTTCGTCTTTTGTAGCGTTATCCTTTGTCCCGATGCTCTCGTCAAAACTGCTGAAAAAGAAAGAGAAGCACGATAAGATCTATGAAAAAACGGAGAAGTTCTTCCAGGCGATGAATGCCTTTTACAATAAATCACTGAAGTTGTTCCTTCACCGCAGGTGGCTGATTTATCCGATTACGGGAGCCGCTTTGGTGCTTATTGTAGTTTTATGGAATGTCATTCCAGCCGAGATGGCGCCGTTGGAGGATCGTTCGCAGGTTATGATCAGGACTTCTACACCCGAAGGGGCGACTTATGAATTTACAAGGGATTATACCGAAAATATTTCGAGGATTGCCGATTCTGTTGCATGGGAGCGCGAATCGAACATCACCATGATCAGGGGGAGTTTCGGAATGGTCCGGATGGTTTTGCCGGATATAAAAAAACGGGAAAGAAGCCAGATGGAGATAGCCGATGCTTTATCGGTGGCGGTTCGAAACCAGACGGCGGCACGTGCATTTGTGCAACAGCAGTCCACTTTCGGCGGACGCCGTGGGGGAATGCCTATCCAGTATATCCTGCAAGCGCCCAATATCGAAAAACTTCAGGAGTTTATCCCGCCGTTTATGGAAAAAGTGAATCAAAGCCCTTACTTTCAGATGGCAGACGTAAACCTGAAGTTCACCAAGCCCGAAACCCGGGTCGTGATCGACAGGGATAAGGCTGCCTTGCTGGGCATAAGCACCCGCGATATCGGGCAAACGCTGCAATATGCATTGAGCGGCCAGCGCATGGGGTATTTTTACATGAACGGAAAACAATACCAGGTGCTGGGCGAAATAAACCGCCAACAACGGAATACGCCGCTCGACCTGAAGACGATTTACCTGAAAAACTCTTCGGGACAGATGATACAGATGGACAATTTAGTAAAACTGGAAGAGACCGTTGCCCCGCCGCAGCTATACCGGTACAACCGATTTAACTCCGCAACCGTTTCTGCCGGATTGGCGCAAGGTTATTCGCTGGGCGAGGGATTGGAAGAGATGGACAGGATTGCGTCGGAAGTGCTCGACGATACTTTCAGGACGGCTTTGGAAGGTGAATCGAGAAACTTTCGCGAAAGTTCATCCAGTTTGCTTTTCGCTTTCGGGTTGGCCATTGTACTTATTTTCCTGGTATTGGCAGCGCAGTTCGAGAGTTTCAAAGACCCCTTCGTGATAATGCTTACCGTTCCTTTAGCGGTTTTCGGTGCATTGCTCTTTATGTGGTTGTTCGGCGTTACGATGAATATTTACAGTCAAATCGGGATCATTATGTTGATCGGGTTGGTTGCCAAGAACGGAATTCTTATCGTTGAGTTTGCCAACCAACGCCAGTCAGCGGGAATGAGCAAGCACGAAGCTGTAATGGGCGCATCTATCCAGCGGTTGCGGCCTATTTTAATGACAAGCATCTCCACAATTCTCGGATTGCTTCCGCTTGCATTGGCAACCGGAGAAGGGGCCAACGGGCGTATCGCAATGGGTATTGCCGTAGTGGGGGGAATGCTCATCTCCACACTGTTGACGTTGTTTGTTGTTCCGGCAATGTATATGTATTTATCCACCAGTAGAAAATCGGAAACATGTTTAGATTAAAGAGATCCGCTTTTACGGCTATTGCGCTTTTATTGCCTTTCTTATCGAATGCTCAAACAGTTATCGATTTGAATGAAGTGATACGTGTTGGTTTAGAGAACAACTACGATCTGAAAATCAGCAGGAACGAACAACAGATTTCCGACAATAACGTAACGCCGGGCAATGCCGGATTCCTCCCTTCCGTAGGCCTGAATTCGGGTTATAGCGTCCGCCAAAGCAATTCCGATCAATTTCCGGCCGATGGCAGCGAAACCGTCTCGACAAGAAATTCCGGAACGCAAACCCTCGATGCCGGATTAAACCTGAATTGGACGATCTTTGAAGGATTCAAGGTTCAAACAAACTATAAACGCCTGCAGGAGCTGAGATCGGTTGGCGAACTGAATACACGGCTGGCTGTGGAAAACTTTATTGCCGATATTTCGGCAGAATACTACAACTACGTCCGGCAAACGTTACAAATGCGGAATTTACGCCAGGCAGTGAATCTTTCGCGGGAGCGGTTGCGGATTGTTGAAGCGCGTTATCAGATAGGTTCGCTCTCCCGACTCGACTTACAACAGGCACGCGTGGACTTCAATACGGACAGTTCGCAACTGATCCAACAATACGAAGTTTTGCACAGTTCACGCATCCGGTTGAATGAAATGATGGGGACGGATAATGTTGAACAACAATTTATGGCTGCCGATACAACCATCTCGTTTAACCCGATGCTGTCGAAATCCGAGCTTTTCGACAACATGATGAAAGTAAATGCCGTGCTGCTTTTAACCGAAAAGAACAAGCTCCTGAGCGAGCTCGATCTAAAGACACTGCAAAGCCGGAATTATCCTTACCTGCGGTTGAATGGCGGATACGGATTTACACATTTTGATTACAATAAAGGGAGCCTTAGCAAGCAGCGGAACTGGGGCCCAAGTGTAGGGGTTACATTGGGCTTCGACATCTTCGACGGGTTTAACAGAAGCCGTGAGCAGAAAAATGCGCGGATAAGGATCAGTAGCCGCGAACTTCTGGTTGAACGCCAGAAACTCATGCTGCAAAGCGATTTTGCGAATATGTGGCTCGCTTATCAAAACAATATCCTGCTCACTAACCTCGAAAAAGAGAGTTTGGAAAATGCGCAGATCAACTATGAAATTGCCATGGACAGGTATAAACTGGGTGACTTATCAGGGATCCTGTTGCGTGAGGCGCAGGTAGGCCTTCTCCAGGCCGAGCAACGGTTACTCACAGCGCAGTACAACACTAAGCTTTACGAAATTTCGCTGTTGCAGATCAGTGGGAAGATAGTGGGGGGTTAAAAGCCGCTCATTGCCGCGTGCATCGCTTTGGCAGCCTTTCTGCCGTCGCCCATGGCAAGAATGACCGTTGCGCCGCCGCGAACGATATCGCCGCCGGCAAAAATGGCTTTATCGGCCGTTTGCATGGTATCGGCATTTACCACAACCGTTCCCCACGATGTGATTTCCAATCCCGAAAAAGTGGATGGTATCAGTGGGTTTGGCGATACGCCTACGCTCACAATCACTTCGTCCACATCTACACTTATCGTATCGCCTTCAATAGCAACGGGTTTTCTCCTCCCTGAGGAATCGGGCTCGCCAAGCTTCATCCGCTGCAACACCATCCGCTGTACACGGCCGCGCTCGTCACCTTCGTAGCGAATGGGATTGTGCAGGGTCAAGAACTCTATTCCTTCTTCTTTGGCATGCTTCACCTCCTCAACACGTGCCGGCATCTCTTCTTCCGAACGGCGATAGACAATCATTGCTTTTTCAGCGCCTAACCGGCGGGCCGTCCGTACGGCGTCCATCGCTGTGTTGCCTCCGCCGATGACGGCTACTTTTTTCCCCATTTGCACGGGTGTATCGCTTTCTGGATCGGCAGCTTGCATCAGGTTTACCCGCGTGAGGTATTCGTTACACGACATCACCCCGATGAGATTTTCGCCCGGGATGTTCATGAAATTTGGTAATCCTGCACCGCTTCCGATGAAAATACCCTGATAGCCGTCGGCTTTCAAATCTTCCTGCGAAATGGTCTTTCCTATGATGCAATTGGTGATGAACTTGACACCCATTTGTTTCAGTACGTCTATTTCTATGTCCACGATGTCATTGGGCAAACGAAATTCCGGAATCCCGTACCGGAGAACGCCTCCCAGTTCATGCAGCGCTTCAAAGACCGTAACATCGTAACCCCGTTTGATCATGTCGCCGGCAAAAGCCAGCCCTGCCGGGCCGGAGCCCACTACGGCAATCTTAATTCCATTAGAAGCCGCAATTTCGGGAATGGAGATGTTTCCGCTTTCGCGTTCGAAATCAGCGGCAAATCGTTCCAAATGGCCGATAGCTACAGGTTCCTTACCCAATTTCTGCGTGTAAAAACATTGGCTCTCACACTGCCTTTCCTGCGGACAAACTCTACCGCAAACGGCAGGTAGGGCGCTGGTTTCCTTCAACGCTTTTGCCGCTTCAAGAAATTCTCCGCGCTCGATATTCTTGATGAACTTGGGGATGTTTATTTCAACCGGGCAACCTGTAATGCAGGTGGGATTGACGCAATCCAGGCAACGTTGCGCTTCTGCCTGCGCTTGCTCCGGAGTAAGTCCCATATTGACTTCGTCGTAAGTGCGGCTTCTGATTTTCGCATCAACTTCCGGCATTTTTACGCGGATGCGATCGGTTCTCTCTTTGTTTTTTATCGTTTTACGCAATTCTTCACGCCACAACTGCGCCCTTTCCGCTTGCAAATATTCTTGTGTTGGCATTTGTCTTTAGTCTTTACTCTTTTGTCTTTGCTCTTTTGTCTTTGCTCAATTATACGCCCTCAACCGCATCAGCATTTCATCGAAATCCACCTGATGGGCATCAAACTCCGGTCCGTCAACACAGACGAATTTGGTGACTCCCCCAACCGTAACACGGCATGCACCGCACATTCCGGTGCCGTCAACCATAATTGTGTTAAGCGATGCAACGGTAGGCACATTGTACTTTTTCGTCAGTTCCGATACGAATTTCATCATGATTGCCGGACCGATGGTCACGCACAGATTCACCGGCTCGCGCTGGATGACCTGCTCCACTCCGGCAGTGATCAATCCTTTTTGTCCGTAAGAACCGTCGTCGGTCATAACGATTACTTCGTCCGAAAATTTTCGAACCTGATCTTCAAGGATAATCAAGTCTTTGTTTCTGGCAGCAAGGACGGTAATTACTTTGTTGCCCGCATTTTTCATGGCCTCAATTATCGGAAGCATAGGGGCAACACCCACACCGCCACCGGCGCAAAGGACAGTGCCGAAATTTTCGATGTGTGTTGCTTTTCCCAACGGGCCAACCAGATCGGTAATGTAATCTCCCGGCTCCAATTGGCACACCTTTTCCGATGATTTTCCAACTCGCTGGATTACAAGGGTTATAGTGCCTTTTATGGGGTCTGACGATGCGATAGTGTAAGGCACCCTTTCCCCCTTTTTACCCACCCTGACCATCACAAAGTGGCCTGCTTTACGGCTTTTGGCAATCAACGGCGCTTCAATTTCGAACTTGACCACTTTATCGGAAAAATTCTCCTTCGATATAATTTTGTTCATTTGACCAGACAATTTTCTCACAAAAATAGAGATTTTAATTCAAAAAACGATGGATAATACCTCTATTTGTGATTTGAAGGTTGCCAACAGATATTATTTACTCGTATCCAGGCAAGTAATTTGTCGTACAGTTCCAAAAAAATTTGTTCATATTAAACCAATTCATTAACTTTGTGTCTGATTCATATCATTCAATTATGGGCTTGACCGGTTTTGACAGCGGGCAGAAGTGGTTTGTAAGCATGCAGTGCGTTGTGGATTAGCACTTTAATATCAATCTTCAAAGCTATAACTGGCAATAATAACAATTACGCTCTTGCTGCGTAACCGAAGTACAGTAGGTTAATCGCTTAATCCCAGCCAAGGTGTTGGGACAAGACATCACCCGGAAGCTGTGGCTTCGAAGCGTGCCGATAAGGTGGTGCAGGCAAATCGGAGATAGGATAGGGGAAGCTTTGGCTCCTTTCCGAAAAATAAAAAGCTAAGGATTGAGTTTGGTGGTTTCAGTCGCGCTCTCTCCCTACAATTAAAATGAGACTAAGCATGTAGAAAGCGAATTAATTCCTCGTTTGGACGAGGGTTCGAATCCCTCCAGGTCCACAGATAAATCTTCTTAATTGTCTATCAAATGTTTTACAGGCATTTATAGACAATTATTTTTTTTATTATGAGTACGAAACCCTTCATGGAGTTAATATCAAAATTGTAGCCAGTTTATTGAGACCCACTCTTCCATAATAAAAAAACGGGCTAACGTTTAATTAGTCCGACTTTTAGTCCTGCATTTAAATAATAATCTGATTATCAATGTATATCGTACGCCCGGAGGGAGTAAATTCGAACTCTTTCTTGGAAGATTTGAAACGAATTAACCAATTAAAAGACAGTCCATACCAGTATGATTTAGAAGAAAATCAACCCAAAGGGAAACAACCTCAAATCACGACAAAAGTAGTAAAATTAAAAAGGTGAGAATAAAATTATAGTACGAACGAAGATTTCACGTAAAATGATTCACAAAATATTTGCAGGTTATAATTTTATAACCTATATTTGTGGTGTAAAATATAATAGTTATGCCAACGCTTTTAATATTATTCGGATTAAGATTCTATTTCTACACACGTGATCATGAGCCTATTCATATTCACGTAAAGAGTAGCGATGGAGAGGCAAAATTTGAAATTGAAGAGGATCTCCGGTTAGTATATAATAATGGACTGAAACTAAAAGATGTGAAACTTGCCGAAAGTATTCTCGAAGAGAACAAGGAGAATTTTATTAAGGAATGGAAAAGGGTTTTCGGGGAATAATCCCTGGAAATCCGGATTAAAACAAGTATTGCTATGAAAGTTAAAAAATTATGGTTTGACGGTGAAAAAATTTTCATCCTTACTGATGACGGAAGAGAACTGTGGCAATCGCTGTTATGGTACCCGCGGTTGCTGAATGCAAGCCCGGAACAACGCCAGAATTACGAAATAGACAACTCCGGCATACGTTGGGGAGATGTGGACGAAGATATGTCGCTGGACAGCTTTCTCTACGATGATCCGGAACCTGTAGGAGTTGCAAGGATTTTCCGCAAACATCCCGAACTGAATGTGTCGGCGATTGCCCGGCGCCTAGGGATGAAACAAAGCCTTTTGGCTGCTTATATAAGCGGAAATAAAAAGCCTTCAAAAGAACGGGAGAAGGAAATTATAAATGTCGTGAAGCAGATAGGTCAAGAACTGATTGAGGCCTGACTCAGCGAAAGGAAGGACGTTTCGTTTGCCGTAAATATATTGAACAATGGAGTTAATATCAAAATTGTATCCAGTTTATTAAGACCCACTTAATAAAAAGCCGGGCTAACGTTCAATTAGTCCGACTTTTAGTCCTGCATTTAAATAATAATCTGATTATCAATGCATATCGTACATCCGGCGAGAGCAAATTCGAACTCTTTCTTGGAAGATTTGAAACGAATTAACCAATTAAAAGACAGTCCATACCAGTATGATTTAGAGCCTAATCAACCTAAATATAAACAGTATAAAAAAAGAAAAGTTAAGGACGCGCAGAATGATATAATGTCTTATAAAACGAAAATCTTATTTCTTTCTGTAGAGGGATAAGCGACCGGATTAAGACCAAAGCTTAAACCGTTTTTGTATTTCATCAACTAAAGGCTTATTATTTTGAAAAATAAAATTTGTAGCAACGAGTTGTTTTAATTTGTGAGCGGCTTCTTTTTCTGATAAAATATTCGCTTCCACAAGCTTATCAAAAATCCAAATCATTCCGTGATATTCAATGTCTTTGTTCTTTGCACAATTACGTACTGTTTTATCACTGCTTAATACACAGGCATTTATTTTATTGGCAATATGCAATACAGATTTATCTGTTTCGGATAAAGATTTGGGGTAGGACTCTGAATGGATTTGTAAAAAATCTTCTTCTATGAGATTATGGACAATAAGTTTGTTGACGGATTGATAAGCTTTTAGAACTTGTTGCTGTTCAGAATACAATTCAAAATAAACTGAAGACGTTGTATGTATCTCAATTTCAAGTTGGAAGAATGAAGCTACAAGACCTAAATCATAGAGATCTATAAAAATACAAGCATCCGTAACAGCTATTTTTAATTTCATTATTACGACAGGTATTTAGAAACTGTTTAAATTTCTTACGAAAGACGTAAATAAAAGATCTTCGCCTTCAAAAAGTTTCTTGGCATTTTCAGTATTAGCACTAAAACATAGGTTGATGTTCCTTTTTAAATTCTGCTAAGGACTTGTTGGATAAAGATGCTGCTTTGGACATTGAAATCTGGTCCTCAATTAAAGCCCTGAACAAAAGCTGTTCAAAGCGGTTGCTCTCTTCAACTCCTTGATATTCTATAGGCTCATCTATTTTCCAATTTTGTTGTTTAATCAAAAAGAAAAATTGTTGAGTATAATAGTCATTTATAATACCACAAGCCTTAGCTCTCATTACTATTGCTTGCATTGAAATTCCATATTGCTTTTTGATGTTTCCTAATTCTAAAGTAGAAAGTTTACTACGATGATTTCCTAACTCTGCTTTGATAGCATCTTCGGGTAATAACATCGCTCCTGCAAATTCATGACATAAAGTTTCCTTTTGTTTTTCTGTAACATCCCCAAACACTAAAAGTAAATGAGCCAATTCATGAAAAAGAGTAAACCTTATTCTGTCAGGCTTATTGGCTTTTTTTTCATTATATGCCATAACGGGAATAGAGCCATTTACAAAAGTTTGTAGTCCATCGAAGTTTTCATCTACATTTAGCCTAACTACTTTGATATTTTTGTCTTCCAAGAGCTCTACAACATTGAATATTGGGCCAGTTCCCAAAGACCATTCTTTTCGTAAAAGTTCAGCGGCTTCATTTACCTGCTCGTAGGTAGTAACAATGCCAAAGTCTTTTAAAGGGTTTTCGAAATTATGAGGAAGTCCGATGATTTCTTCTAATTCCAAATAACGAGAAAGATATTCTTTGGTGGTTTCGTTAATGATTGCCACTTCTTTTTGAGGCATTCTTTTTAATTTTCTATATTCAATATCACTAAGCTCGACTTTAGTAGTTCTGAAAAAGTAATCTGGACTTACATTAAGTGCCTTGCTCAGCATATTTATTTTCTCTGAATCCGGGATTACTTCTCCTTTTTCATAACGATGTAATGCCTGACGGGATAGTTTATTATTTAATGCATCAGCCAAATCTTGCAATGAAAATCCATTCATCAAACGGGCTGACTTAAAACGTTCTGCAAATACCGCTTTTATTTCCATTGTTGTTTGATTTTAGTACTGCAAAAGTAATCATTTCGGTTGACAAACACAATATTATAATGTTAATTATATATTCAGATTTGTAACTATAACAAAATTTCAGTGTCTCAAGACATTTTTATTAAGCCATATTGTCACTTGTCATATAAAAACTGATAATTGACAAATTGAGTTGACAAAACTTTATATTAGTATCTGTTTTGTAACTTTATATTTTGATGCAAATTAAATGACAAAATAGCAGAAAACAAAATATTAATTATTGGAATTAGAGCTGTAGGAAGTATATTCGCTAAAACGATGATTAGGAGTGGTTGTAAGAAATTAGGTTTTAAGTACACCCGGCGAGAATCGAACTCGCATCGTCGGAACCGGAATCCGATATTCTATCCATTGAACTACGGGTGCAGAAATTATTTGAAAGAGATATTATTCCAGTTCAGCGTAATGGTCTCATTTTTTATAAATGGCCTGATCTCTGCCAACTGCTCATCGGAAAGATAGTTCTCCAAATCGAGTTTTAGTGTTAATGAGTCCGAGCCGTTTTCAAATTCAGCCGAAACGGGATAAATATCCGGCAAAGATAGTGCAAATTTATAATTATTGGAATCTTTTTTTGATGAATCGAAAAAAGATTCTGCCGAAATATTAGAAAGGAGCGTGTTTGCGTCCAATTCTTTCCAATCGGTGGAATAAAACCGGATATTGCTGTCGCATGCCTTTGCGCAAACGGTTTTAATGACACAAATGATGTGGGTATTGTTAATCAACGGCAACAGTTTTATTTGTGTTGTACCTGTTTCGGAAGTTTTTATTTTCAGAAAGCTCGGTGAATAAGCCAGTTTCTCTATTTCGCCAAGCGGATAAGGAATGACCGTTTTTCCGGTATCTACCAGAAGCATGGTTTTGTTGCCTTCCGACAATCCCGGTAAAATAAAGTTGGGCATTGTTTTGAAAAAATTGTCTATTTTCTGTGGAAATGCTGCAACAGAGATAAAAATGAATAAGGTGATTAATATTTTCTTCATTTGGATGTTGTTGGGTAATAACGTCTGTGATGATTATAACAAAAAAGCCATCCCGTTCAGGATGGCTTCACGTAATTTTTCTTCGAAGTTCTCCTTACTTAACTTCAACTTTTTCGGCAGGTTGAGCCAATGTGTCGGCAGCAGCGGCAGCAGCAGCGATACTATCTGCTTTAGCTTGTTCTACAGCAGCGATACTGTCTAATCTAGCTACTTCAGCGAGGCTGTCTAATCTGGCTTTTTCAGCTTCAGCTTGTTTGTTTGTGCAAGAAGCAAATCCGATAGTAGCAACTAAGGCTACGAATAACAATACTTTTTTCATTTTTCCAATAATTTTAAACGATAAATAATACTCTGTTTTATAAAAACAGTGCAAAGTTATATTGTTTTTATGTTTTACAACATGTTTTGTCGGAAAAGTATAGTTAAATAATCTTAATATGCTAATTGCGTAACAGCCGGGCAAGCAACAGTTACTTAATTGTACAAAAATCGTTTGATGCTTTTCTTCGGAGTTTTTTCAAACTCTTTATCAATAATTACTATAGTGCTGATTCTCTCGTAATTGGCAACCTGTTTATTCAAGGCTCCTTTATTCCCCTCCATAATTTGCGGTAGCTGATCGTTGGCCAGGCCGTCGGCTTCCAACGCAGAAAAATCGGGATAAACCAATGCCACGAGTTTGTTGTCTCTTTCAACTACAAGGCTTTCGGCTACGTAAGGAAGGTTGTTTAACTTCGACTCAATCTCTTCCGGATAAATATTTTGTCCGCTTGGACCGAGGATCATGGTCTTGATACGTCCTTTTATGAACAGTCTCCTGCCTTTCATAATGCCTGAATCGCCCGTTTTCAGCCATCCGTCTTCGGTGAATGCCGCTTTTGTAGCTTCAGGATTTTTATAGTAACCCTTCATCACGTTTTCACCACGGACCTGAATTTCTCCCGGTACTTTTTCCGGATCGGGAGAATTGATCCTTGCTTCCATGATATCTTTTAAAACAGACCCGCAGGAAGTAGGAACAAACTCGTAGTGATGGTCGTAAGAAATAAGCGGTGCACATTCCGTCATTCCGTAACCGACGGTAAAGGGAAATTTTATTTTGTAGAAAAACGCTTCGATCTCTTTTCCCAAAGCTGCCCCGCCAATAATCACTTCCCTGAAATTACCCCCCAGAGAATGGATAAGTGATTTTTTTATCTTGCTGTAAATCAGATTGCTTATCCCGGGGATGCGAAGCAATATTTTTACGATGGGTTTGCTGATAACCGGAAGGATCTTCTTTTTGTATATCTTTTCAAAAATAAGCGGAACGGTAATAATAATGTCCGGTTTGATTTCTTGAAATGCCTTAACAAGGTTTTGCGGCGATGGAATAATATCGAGAAGGGTAACGTGAACACCCACAGAAAGCGCATAGAGGAAATCGAATGCGCAACCATAGGCATGCGCCATCGGCAGGAACGCTAAATCTCTTTCGCCCTGGAAAAGCAGTTGGAGGGTATGGGCATATGTGATATTGCCTGCAAAATTATTTGCGGTGAGCATAACCCCTTTACTAAACCCTGTGGTTCCCGATGTGTAATTCAGGCAGATTACTTCATCGTTGTCAACGTTTGCATAAACAATATCTTCCTTCTTAAACCCGTTTGGATATTTCTCTGCAAAAAGGGCATCGAGCCTGCCGGTAATTTCATTTGCTTTTTCGTTTTCACTTTGGAGTAAATTAAATGACGGAAGCGAAAAAACGGGAAGTTTAATGTTGCCTTTGTTCAGACTCTCCCAAATGCTCTCGTTGATAAAGATACATTTCGATTCGCTGTGGGCAATAATATGCTCCATGCTCTCGGGGTTGAACTCGTGCAAAATGGGTACGATAACAGCTCCATAAGTGAAAGTGGCGAGAAAGATTACCGACCAACTGGTATGGTTTTTCCCGATCAACGCGATCTTATCTCCTTTTTCTATCCCTAATTCTTTAAACAGAATATGCATCCGGGCAATTTTCTCAGATAGTTGCCTGTAGGATAGGGTCTCCCGGTCTTTATAATTGGACAGCGCAGATAATTCCCAGTTCGTTTTAAAACTTTCTTCGTAAATTTTTATAAAGTTCTGTTGTATCATTATTTTGCACAAACAATTAAATTATGTGCAAAAATAATACGAATTTGTAGATTGACAAAGAAATACTATCGGTAAATTGATGCAATTTTTGTATTTTTGCAGTTTGGACATAAGAGTCGAGAAAGTGAAATATATATAATGATTGATCAAACTGTTTTTGAAAATAAAACTGCTGCATATTATACATTAGGCTGTAAATTGAATTTTGCCGAAACATCGGCTATCGGCAAGCAACTGCTCCATGCCGGAGTTCTGCGCGCCCGTAAGGGACAGAAGGCCGATATATGTGTTATTAACACCTGTTCCGTAACGGAATTGGCTGACAAGAAAGGACGTCAGGCCATTCGCAGGATGATTCAAAGCCACCCGGACGCTTTTGTAGTGGTTACCGGCTGCTACGCTCAGCTTAAACCCGATGAAGTTGCTTCTATAGACGGTGTGGATTTGGTGTTGGGCTCGGAACAGAAATTAGATGTGATCCGCTACCTGGATGGTTTGAAGAAAAAAGACAAAGGGGAAATAATCACGTCGAAAACGCACAGGATCAGGACTTTTGTACCCTCCTGTTCTGCCGACGACCGCACACGATATTTCCTGAAAGTACAGGACGGGTGCGATTATTTCTGCTCGTTTTGTACCATTCCTTACGCCAGGGGCAGAAGCCGCAACGGCTCCATTGCCGATTTGGTGAAGCAGGCAGAGGATGTGGTGGTTAGAGGTGGAAAGGAAATTGTGCTCACGGGTGTTAATATCGGTGATTTCGGGCATACCACCGGCGAAACTTTCTTCGGCTTGATAAAAGCCCTGGATGAAGTAGAAGGTATCGAACGTTTTCGAATTTCGTCTATCGAACCCAATTTGTTGTCGGATGAAATTATAGATTTTGTGGCGACCTCAAAACGGTTTGCGCCGCATTTTCATACCCCGCTGCAAGCCGGAAGCGATGCTGTGTTGAAACTGATGAAAAGAAAATACGACACGGCTTTGTTTCGCCACAAAATGGAAAAAATAAAATTGGTCATGCCGCACGCTTTTATTGGTGTGGATGTGATTGTGGGGCTCCGCGGCGAATTGGATGACTATTTTGACGAAAGCCGCGATTTTATAGAGTCGCTCGATTTTTCGCAACTTCACGTTTTTACCTATTCCGAACGTTCAGGGACACAAGCCCTGGAAATAGACCATGTTGTTGACCCGCGAACCAAACACGACAGGAGCAAAGTACTGCACGATATCTCCGACCGTAAATTGCGCAGTTTTTACGAATCGCAAAAGAACAGTGTCCGAAAAGTGCTTTTCGAGCATACGCGCCACGGAAACATGATGCACGGATTCACGGAGAATTACGTGAAGTTGTACACCACATACAATCCGTCGCTTGTAAATAAAATAACTACAGTAAAAATAGGGGAATATAACGAAGACGAAATGGCCATGGAGGCCGTTTTTGTTGGATAACAAGCAAAAAGATGGCCGGAGAAAACAAAAAAGGAGTCGGGTTTTATCTGTTATACGGCGCAGTATATCTTATGGCGATGCTTCCGTTTCGTGTGTTGTATCTCTTTTCCGATATCCTCTATTTTGTCGTATATTATTTAGCCGGCTACCGGAGAAAGGTGGTCAGGAAAAATCTGGTTAACTCCTTTCCCCAAAAAAAAGAGAAAGAGATCCTGCAGATCGAGAAAAGGTTTTACCACCACCTTTGCGACTACTTTGTGGAAACCATAAAAACATTGCGTATTTCCGACAAAGAGATTCGTCGGCGTATGGTTTTTAAGAATCCCGAGATTGTCAACCGGCTAACCAAAGACGGAAATTCCTGCCTGTTGAGCCTGGGGCATTACGGAAATTGGGAGTGGGTACCGTCAATAGGTTTGTATCTGTCGCCCGGAGTAGAACCGGGACAGGTGTATAAGGAGTTGAAATCAAAAGCTTTTGATGAACTTTTTCTGAAAATCCGTTCCCGTTTTCATCCCCAATCCATTGAGATGAAAACGGTTTACCGAACTATTATCCGGCAGAAAAACGAGGGTAAAACTATGGTTATCGGATTTTTAACAGACCAGCGGCCGCGAAAACACAATCCTGAACATTGGACCACATTTCTTAATCAGGATACGTTGGTACAGACCGGCATGGAACGTATTGCCCGGCAGTTCGGATTTTCAGTGGTATATCTGGATATAAAGAAGGTGAAACGCGGATATTACGTGGGTAATTTTTCGGTAATAACGGCGGATGCGAGTGCCGAAGAAGAGCTTTCAGTAATGGAGAAATATACCCGGAAACTAGAAGAGACCATTTTGGATGAACCGGCCTATTATCTGTGGTCGCACAACAAATGGTCCCGGTCGAAAAAACAAGAAGAATGAAGACATCGGTCGTCATATTGAACTGGAACGGGCGCAAATTATTGGAGCAGTTTCTGCCTGCTGTTTTGCAGCACACGGTGGATCACGAAACCGAAGTTGTGATTGCCGATAACGGCTCGTCCGACGATTCCCTCAATTTTTTGAGGACTCATTTCCCTCAAGTTCCCTTAATTGTTCTCGATAAGAATTATGGCTTCGCCGAAGGGTATAACCGGGCCTTGCAGCAGGTTGACGCGGAATATGTGGTATTGCTGAACTCCGATGTTGAAACTACCGGAAACTGGCTTTCAATCGTGATTAACTATCTGGATGAACATCCCGGCGTGTCTGCCGTCCAGCCTAAGATTCTGGCACAAAAAAACAAAAAGTATTTTGAATATGCCGGCGCTTGCGGTGGTTTTATTGATAGGTTTGGTTATCCTTTTTGTCGGGGAAGAATTCTGGAAAACGTGGAGCAGGATCAGGGGCAGTACGATGCCATAATCCCGGTATTTTGGGCTACCGGGGCTTGTTTGTGTATTCGTAGGAAAGACTATTTCGAAGTTGGCGGACTGGATGCACGATTTTTTGCGCATATGGAAGAAATTGATCTTTGCTGGAGGCTGAATGCACGCGGAAAAAAAATTGAATGTTTACCACAATCGGTGGTTTATCACGTGGGCGCTGCCTCGTTGGCCAAAGAAAATCCGAGAAAAACCTACCTTAATTTTCGCAACAACTTATTTATGTTGTATAAAAATACTCCTGCAAGGAGTTTATTTTTTGTCTTTATCGTCCGGTTGATTTTAGATGCGCTGGCCTATTTTCATTTATTGGTTAGAGGAAAGTTTAGCAATGCAAAATCGGTTATCGAAGCACACAAGGATTTCTTTAAGATGAGGCCCGGTTTCAGGCATGATCGTCGGGAAAATTTAAAAAACAGAGTTGTTGACGATATCCCCACCAAATTCAACGGCAGTATTTTATGGAATTGTTATATAAAGGGGAAGAAAACATACGGGAGGATCATTCAAAATTAAAACTCAGTACAATCATTCTTTGCGTGGCTTTTGCAAGCGCTAACGAATATTTGTCGGGACGTTCTTTCTTGAGCATCTCATTCAGTCCGATACAGAATTTAAGTTCGGGGCAAAATTTAAAGTAAGGCAAATAAAAATCACACCCGACCCCAATCTCAATCCCATAATCGTAAGGTTTCAGTAAAACAGGTTGATTTTTTCGCGATGTCGGCTCAATGCTGCCGTAAGCTCCCACAGTAAGATATGGACGGCAATTATTTATACGGCTTGCCGCGAGTTTTACCTGTACCGGCAGTGTAATGTAATTGCTTCTCACACCTGTTTTAAACTCTTCGCCCGAACCCTGCTCTTTAAAAACAAAATCCTTACTCCCCAAATGCAGTGTGGGTATGGCTCGCAGGTTCATAAAGCGGTTCAGGTATAAATCGGTAATGATTCCCACGCTGAAGCCGGGAGAGTAGGAGGGGATTTCGGAAAACCACACTTCGCCGTTTTCATTCATATGTCCTGATTGTGTCAACACCAAGTCTTGCGTGTGCATACCAACCATAAATCCCAGGTGAAAGATCTTATGATCGGCATACGGCCGGTTCTGAAGCTTTTGCCGTTGCCCGTAAGCCGATATGGATAAAACGGAAAGCGCAAAAAACAAAAAGAATATCTTTTTCATTACAATTTAAACGTTTCCAAGGCAAGGTTATTATAAAATGAGAGTGAAAAATCTCTTTGCCGGATCAGGCTTATTTAGAAATCGTAAAAATAGTATTTCATTAATGGTATTCAACGTATTTATGATCAGTTAAATAGGATGTGTTTGTGTTTTGAATCACAAGAAAAACAATTGTTTCAGTAAAACTAAGTATGAAACAAACTTTCTTGTTTTTAAAAAACTATGTATCTTTGTACGAAATTTTATGAATAAAATAATCACACAACATTAACTAACAAATTATTTATTATGGCTTACGTAATTAGTGAAGATTGTATTGCTTGTGGAACTTGCATAGACGAATGTCCTGTTGAAGCTATTTCTGAAGGTGATATCTATGTGATTGATCCGGACGTTTGTACCGACTGTGGTACCTGCGCAGAAGTTTGTCCGACCGAAGCAATCCATCCGGCTTAATATATACCGGACAAAAAGGTAAAAAGAAAGCAAAAAAAACGCCACTCGAAAGTGGCGTTTTGCATTATATTTATGCGTTTACTTTAGCCATGTGAGCAATCAAGTCGAGCACTTTATTTGAATAACCCCACTCGTTGTCGTACCAGCTGATCACTTTAACGAAAGTCGGACTGAGTTGGATACCTGCTTTTTCGTCGAAGATAGATGTGCGTGAATCGCCGATAAAATCTGAAGAAACCACATCATCGTTGGTATAACCGAGAATACCTTTTAATTCGCCTTCGGATGCTTCTTTCATAGCGGCGCAGATCTCTTCGTAAGAGGTTTCTTTTGCCAGACGAACAGTCAGGTCAACCACAGAAACGTTCAGCGTAGGAACACGCATGGACATGCCGGTTAATTTTCCGTTCAATTCCGGGATAACTTTACCCACAGCTTTTGCTGCTCCTGTAGAGGATGGGATAATATTACCCGATGCGGCGCGGCCGCCTCTCCAATCTTTAGCCGATGGGCCGTCAACCGTTTTTTGAGTGGCTGTTGTAGAGTGAACGGTAGTCATCAATCCTTCGAGGACGCCGAATTTATCGTTCAAAACTTTGGTGATAGGAGCCAGACAGTTGGTCGTACATGAAGCGTTCGATACAAATTGCTCGCCTTTGGTGTAGGTGTTTTCGTTTACACCACAAACATACATGCGCGTGTCGTCTTTGGAAGGAGCCGACATAACCACATATTTTGCGCCTGCATCAATATGGCCTTGAGCTTTATCTTTCGAGAGGAACAGACCGGTAGATTCAACCACGTAATCAGCGCCAATTTCTCCCCATTTCAAATCGGCCGGGTTTTTTTCAGCTGTCACGCGGATGGTTTTTCCGTTTACCACCAAATGGCCGTCCTTCACATCAATTGTTCCGGTGAACTGGCCGTGGATAGTATCGTATTTCAGCATGTAAGCGATGTAATTCACATCGAGCAAATCGTTGATACCAACAACCTGAATGTCGTTTCTTGTTTGAGCTGCCCGGAAAACTAAACGTCCGATGCGCCCAAATCCGTTAATACCTACCTTAATCATAATTTTATTGAATTTTATTTGTTAAAAGAATTTATCCTAATTATTATTACTACGCTTCTTCGCTTTATGCCGGTTATTATACCTGCCTCCAGCCTGTTCAACCTGATGAAAAACATCCCTAAAAACCATCTTTTAAACTGGCTTACAAAAATAGCATATATTTTCGGTTTGATAAAATTATTTGGGACAAAAAACTGAAAATTGGCCCTGTCGGAAAAAATAAGGAGATCGCAATAACACTTTACTCCGGGGTGAGATATTTGTTGTAAATGTTGTTTTCTGCAAAACTGAAGTGCTAGTTGGATTTATTTGCCGGTTTTATCCAGTAAATCCAGGTCTTCTTTATCCAGATTCCGGCGATTCCCCCTCGATTTCATCCATTTTCCGATAATGGTTTCCGACAATCCTCCTGTACCGTTCACCCACCAGGGGTAAGTATCGGCGGTATCGATAAAATTTCCTCCGTTTTCAGTGAATTGATCCAGAATTTCAAAGGATTTGGCTTCGTCCAATGTCCATCCAAATACATTTCCGCCCAGGTTGATGCGGGTTATCTCCAAATCGGTGTTGTTGATCTTTACTTTACTCATAATTATTTTCTATTTTCTGGCAGGATGTAGAGGTATAATCCGCCAATTTGTTTTTTGAATTTGCGAGCACGTCTGTCATTTTAAAACCTCTTCGAGGAACATCAAGGTGTGTTTCCAGGCTCTTTTCGCCATAACTTCGTTGTATTCATTCGATTCGGGATTAGTAAAGGTGTGTCCGCTATTGGCGTATGTAATAATCTGCCAGTCGGTATTGCCTTCCCGTAGTTCTTTCACCAGAGCGTCATAATCTTCCCCGGAAACGCTCTGGTCTTCCGCCGGGTGTTGCACCAATACTTTTGTCTTTATCGGAACGTTCGTCCGGTTTTTATCTTTGCCCAATCCGCCGTGTATCGAAATAATCCCTTGTACGTCAAACCCTGCCCGCGCTGCTTCCAAAGCCCCTGTTCCGCCGAAACAATAACCGATGACGGCTATTTTGTCGGGCAAAGCACCTTGTTTTTTTAGTTGTTCCAGTGCTAAAGCGATCCGGTGCCGGTATGCTTTATAGTCGTTCTTGTATGAACCGGATAGTTTTGCGGCGGATGCGTTATCTTCGGGAATATTTCCTTTACCGTAGATATCCGCAATGAAGGCAATATACCCCTCTTTTTCCAATTCCAGTGCAGCCGTTCTGGCCTCATTGTCGATACCTTTCCATGCAGGCAGGATCAATACGCCGGGTAATCGTTGCCCTGCATTGGCGGTGACCAATCCATTCAGTTCCTGTGTCCCGTCCATATAGGCGACCGTTTTCAGGGACTGGGCCGGACTTATTTGTACGATGGTCATTAATGATATTATTGCTATTAATTTGTTCATATCTGGTCTATTTGTTCTTCAACCTTCCCTTAATGGTTGTTTCTTATTAAACAAAAAAAGGGATTGAATGTTTATCCCCTTTTGCTCGTATTGCTTAACGAAATAGTTCACTATCTTTGTGACTTCAAATCAAAAAATCAAAAATCATAAATCGAATTATGTCCGACGATAAGAAAATTATTTTTTCCATGGTGGGTGTGAGCAAAACGTTTCCACCGCACAAACAGGTATTGAAAGATATTTACCTCTCTTTTTTCTATGGTGCCAAAATCGGTATTATCGGTCTTAACGGATCGGGAAAATCGACGCTGTTGAAGATCATTGCCGGAATCGAGAAAGAGTATCAGGGCGAAGTGGTGTCCGATAAGAGTTTCTCGGTAGGATACTTAGAACAGGATCCGGCGCTGGACGCGGATAAGACGGTGATCGAGATTGTCCGTGAAGGGGTGCAGCCTGTGATGAACCTGCTGAATGAATATGAAGAGATCAACCTGAAATTCGGACTCCCGGAGTATTATGAGAATGAAGATAAAATGAATTCCCTTTTCGCCCGTCAGGCCGAGCTGCAGGATAAGCTGGATGCTGTTGACGCATGGAGTATCGACAACCGGTTAGAGCGGGCGATGGATGCCTTGCGCTGTCCCCCCGAAGAGCAGCCGGTACGCGAACTGTCGGGGGGTGAACGCCGCCGCGTGGCGCTTTGCAGGCTGTTGTTGCAAGAGCCGGATGTATTACTGCTGGACGAGCCTACCAACCATCTCGACGCAGAGTCGATCGACTGGCTGGAACAGCATCTGCAACAGTATAAGGGAACGGTGATCTGCATCACGCACGACCGTTATTTCCTCGATCATGTGGCCGGCTGGATCCTCGAGTTGGATCGTGGCGAGGGAATACCCTGGAAAGGGAACTATACTTCATGGCTCGAACAGAAGACCAAGCGGATGGAACAGGAGGAAAAGCAGGTGAGCAAGCGGCGCAAGACACTGGAACGGGAGTTGGAATGGATCAATCTGGCCCCCAAGGCGCGTCAGGCGAAAGGGAAAGCGCGTTTGAACTCTTACGAGAGGTTGTTGAATGAAGACCAGAAGGAGCGGGAGGAGAAATTAGAACTCTTTATCCCGAACGGTCCCCGGCTGGGAAACAAGGTGATTGAAGCGGTTAACGTGAAAAAAGCGTTCGGCGATAAATTGTTGTTCGATAACCTGAATTTCATGCTGCCGCCCAACGGTATTGTAGGGGTAATCGGCCCCAACGGTGCGGGAAAGACCACACTCTTCAGATTGATCCAGGGGATGGAGACTTCCGACGCAGGGAAATTCGAAGTGGGCGAGACCGTAGTGACGGCGTATGTGGATCAGGCACACGAAGCGATTGATCCCGAAAAAACGGTTTACCAGGTAGTCTCCGGCGGTTTGGAATTTGTGCGGGTAGGCGGAAAAGAGGTGAACGCACGTGCCTATTTATCACGATTCAATTTCTCGGGAGCCGATCAGGAAAAACTGTGCGGCGTGCTGTCGGGCGGTGAACGGAACCGTCTGCATCTGGCGCTGACACTCAAAGCGGGAGCCAATGTGCTGCTGCTGGACGAACCGACCAACGATATCGACGTGAATACTTTGCGGGCGCTGGAAGAGGGATTGGAAAACTTTGCCGGATGTGCTGTGGTGATCTCGCACGACCGCTGGTTCTTAGATCGTATCTGTACGCATATCCTGGCTTTTGAAGGCAATTCGGAGGTATTCTATTTTGAGGGTTCCTACAGCGAGTATGAGGAAAACAAGAAGATGCGCCTCGGAAATGTGGAACCCAAAAGGGTACGTTACAGAAAACTGTGAGGACAGTCTTTGCTCTTTGTTCTTGACTCTTTGCTCTATTAGGTAGAGATGAAAAAAACTTTTACACTGTTTTTCCTATTTTTGACAAGCATGGGTGTTACGGTATTTGCGCAAAACGCCTTGGTCAAAGGAGTGGTGATCGATGCGAAATATCGTACGCCGGTGCCCTATGCGGCGCTCTTTATGCAGGGGACTCCCATAGGAACTGTGGCTGACAATGTAGGAGAGTTTTCGTTTTCTGTTCCCGATTCACTCACAAACAGACAATTGGTGGTTGCGAGAGAGAGGTTCCAACTGATGTATCTCTCTTTGGATAATCGCGACCCGGGTGAGTTGATCATCGCCTTACAACCCGATGACTATACAGAGAGGATTCAAGCGTTGCGGGACAGCATGACCGCAGGCCTGAGCGGATTTGGAGGATTTCTTGCCAAAGCGACGAAGTTTGTGAAAAACGACTGGATCCCGTTGGGGGATCCGGAAACCAACCGGTTCGATTTAGGCAGGATACAAACCTTCTTTACCTACAACCCTGTTGAAGGGATCCGGCTCAGGGCGGGCATTGCATCCAACTCCCGGTTGAGCCCGCACTTTTTTGTGAGGGGATACGCGGCTTACGGTTTCAAAGACCGGCGAATTAAATACCGGGGCGAAGCCATCTACTCGTTCGCTGAAAAAGCCTATCACGAAGAGGAGTTTCCGAAGAGCAACCTGCGGCTGGTATATGAGAATGACCTCTATTCTCCCGGGGAAATACATCCGTACTCACCAAACGACCTGTTGCTGATCACCTACAGGCGATCGTTGAACGAAGCAACCTACCGCAATTTTACCGAGATCAATTACGAGAAAGAGTATAAGAACGGACTGGCCCATATGTTGCGGGTGAGGCGCTCGCGGTTTGTACCCCAGGGTAAACTGCAATTCGACAGGGATAATGCATTGAGAACTACCGATGTGGGTGTGCAGTTGCGCTACTTGCTGAGGGAGGCTTATGATCAGCAGAAACGGGAAAAAACAGCGCTGGAGATGACCGCTCCGGCCTTTTTTCTTTCCCATACGATAGGGTTAAAAGATTTTATGGACGGTGATGTGGCTTATCACAGAACGGAATTTTCGATACAGAAGCGGTTCCTGTTGGGAAATGCCGGTCGGTTGGACGCTGTGGGCACAGTAATGAAGGTGTGGAATAAGGTGCCCTTTCCGTTGTTAGTATATCCCAATCAGCAGCAGCTGTACCATCTTGTGAACAACTCCTTTTTCCTGAACCGCGCATTGGAGTTTGTAGCCGATGAGCAATACACGCTGCAGATGACTTTTGTGGGAGATGATCTCCTGCTGGCGAAAATGCCGGTAACGGACGGGTTGCAATTAAAGGAGTTGATCTCATTGCGGGTTTCCCATGGCCGGCTGAGCAGTAAAAATAATCCGGAGCTCTCTCCGGAAGGATTGTATCGTTTCCCCTCTGTTTCACATCAATACAATACCGCTCCTTATGTGGAAGGATCGATAGGCATCACCAATATTCTCGGGCTTTTACGCGTGGAATATGTCCATCGTTTCACCTATCGGGATCATCCCGGCGCTCTGCTCGGTGCATTCAGGGTGGATGTAACTTTATAATTTACGACATTGAACAGAATAATAAAGGATATTTGGATAAATGTTTTCTGGAAGAATCCCGATCATTTATGGGCATTGAAGGTGACGGTATCCATCGCTTTCCTGTTGATTCCCGCCGAGTTGATCTTTCATAACTCTTTCATCGGGACAACCATGGCGCTGGGTGTGGTCGCGATGGCGTTGGGGGAGACCGATGTACATCCGCGCGGACGGCTGAAATCGGCTGCTGTTGCGCTGACCCTGTTTTTCATTACAAGCAGCGTAACGGTAATATTCCTGCCGTACCCGATCCGTTTTGCCGTTGTATTGGCCGTCTTGTCGTTCTCCCTCATACTGACCGGCGGTATCGATTCGCGGTTGCAGGGTGTTACTTTCGGAACCATGCTTATTCTTGTTTACACTATGTTGGGTGCCGAAAATAGTGAAAAATGGTTTTATCAACCGATATTTCTTACTGTAGGCGCATTTAGCTATTCCGTTGTCTCCATCTTGCTGTTGTATTACAGGCCATACCGGTTATTGAAAGAGCAACTGGCTCGCGGTTTCCACTATCTGGCAGAATATATCAACCTGAAAGCAGACCTGTTTCCGAGTAAACAGCAGGTCCAGACACAGATCAGGACCCAGTTGGCACAGAAAAATATAGAATTGGCGCAACAGATAGAGACCTGCAAAACGAATCTTTACAGTTACTCGGAGGAGAGTAGCAGAGACGCGCTTCCGATGGTGGATCGTTATTACCGCAAATGGTTTTTATTGCAGGCCATGCAAGAGAGGGCTATTTCAAGCCACGAACAGTACGACCTGCTGTCCCGCCAGGTCAAAAACAGTGAGCTGTTGGATGGATTCGGACAACTGATGAGGGAGATTGCATCGGCAATGCATCTTTATGCGGACTCCCTGCTGACCGATCAACCCTATAAGCATCCTCTCTCATTGAAATGGACGGTGTCGGCCATGCAAAAAATGCTCGAAGCGGAGAAGGATGGACCGCATTATCTTACTTTGTCGCTGTTGATGAGGAACCTGACGGGATTGGAAGAGAACCTTCGACAGGAAGAAAGCTCCGTGCAGGAAGACCAGGATACCGCACGGCTCGATGTGGCTGTTTTCCATTCACGTAAACCGGAGAGAAACAGCTTGAAAACATTGCTGAATCCTGCTCATCCCCGTTTCCGGTTTGCCGTGAGGCTTTCTTTGGCCTGGCTGTTGGGATATGGCATTATGCTGTATCTGAACTTTGGAAAAGGGGCCTGGATCCTGATGACATCGCTTATCGTCTTTCAGCAGACTTACAGTGCAACGCGGCTGCGCCTGTTCCACCGTGTTTTCGGTACGCTGTTGGGAGTGGTTTTGGGAATAACGCTGGCACAATTGCTGCCGACGCTTTCGGGTCAGATCTTATTGCTGCTTTCATCCATATATCTCTTTTTTTACTGGCTGAAAAAGAATTACACGGTAGCTGCCATTTTTATCACTATTTTCGTGCTGGCTGCTTTCAATCTGCTTTCCAACCAGGGGGCTGCGGTGATGCTACCCAGGATCATCGATACAGTGACCGGTGGCGCGCTCGCCTATCTGGCGGTACGTTTTATCTGGCCCGATTGGCAGTATAAACAGCTCCCCGGACTGTTGCTGAATGCGGTGGTCAAGAACAGGCGCTATTTCGAGAGTATTTATGACGGCTCCATTACCGAAGAAGCTTATCTGCATAACCGGCGCACCGCTTATAATGCCGATAATGCACTCACCTCGGCCTGGAAATGGATGCGGTTGGAGCCCAAAAGCAGGCGTAGATACCAGGATAAGGCTTTTAACCTCACCAACCTGAATCATGCGTTGTTATCCTATATTTCCGCTTTCGGTGTCCATAAATCATCTGAATATCTGTCGGAAAGAGAGCTTGATCTTTGTCGCGATGTGAGCGATGTGCTCCGGCTAGTTTCGGAAATGTTAACCAACAACGCTGATGAAAGGCAGATAGAGGACAGTTTCCGGAAAACAAACTGTTGGGATGAACAGATAGACCAGATGATGGGCGATACCGGGAACCGTCGGGCAAGGCTTATCTATAATATAGCCCATGTTGCACGTGAGTTGCTGACAGAGGCAAAGGGGATTGTGGGGCTATATAAAGCATAATAAGTTTTTGTGAAAATGACATTAAAAGTAAATCCATGGGTAATTTGGTTGTATTAAAATATGCATTACATTTGTCATACAATAATAGTTTATGATATGACAATACGATGCAATGGAAACAAGATGAATATGAAGGGATTAATCAACACCATCAGTTTTGACCAGCGGGAAATTCCCGATAGCCGGAATTTTGGGGTTTCCGTTATCTTCAGGTTTAATAATTATAAGAAGACAAAGGAATATAATTCCGCGGAGGATGAGATGGAAAGATTAAAAGTGAAGTGAGATTGAACTTACCCGGTATGTTTCCCGTTCGGGAGGCTGGTACGAAGTGGAGGTCTATCCTGTGGACTACGATGGACAGGTCATTAAGATACCGGCACCCTTTACTTTTCCCGCAAAAATAGAATTGACATTTACGACATTCCTGAAGTGGATAACGGAGAAGGGGAGGTGTTCGTAAAAACATTCAGGATATATTGTTCTTGTTTGATTATTTTATTTATCTTTGTGAAGATGTCAACAAAGGAGAATAGATATGATTATTGAATTAGAAAAAAAATATAATTCACGTGAGATAGACAAGATACTAAGAAAAATGAAGTCAAAAAAAATATTTGACTCTCGTCGTTTTGCTGGAAAGATTCTCGGAAACGAGGATCCGCTTGTTTATCAAAAACGAGTGAGGAATGAATGGGATTAGAATACTTTGTGATACAAACACTCTCCTCTATCTGTTACAAAACAATGAATTGGTAGTCGATTTTCTGATGGGGAAGCAAGTGTATATTTCAGCTATTACTGAACTGGAATTATTTGGCAGGCAGAACATGAACGAAGAAGAAATAGCTGTGATAGAAGAATTAGTGGATAGTTGTTTTGTATTCGACTTGCTTTCGCCCATAAAGCAGATAGTGAAAGAAATAAAAAGAAAGTATAAGATAAAACTACCTGATGCAATTATCGCGGCAACGGCTATCTATTTAGATATCCCGTTAGTCACTTTTGACGACGATTTCAAAAATATAGAAGAGTTGCAATTAGTTCTATTAAAAATGTAGAGAACAATTCCTGCATTAGTTATCAACGTGCTGTTTCTTCTTTTACCAGATTCTATACCCTGAATTAAGTTATTCTTTTTATTTTTTTAACGAAAAAAAGTAGGTATATTTGCCCTATTGAAACAAACAGGGGTATATAGATGCGTAATATATTTTATACCATAATCATTACACTTGTGGCGCTCGTCTTTGTGGCGTGCAATCCCCAGTCTGAAGCGCCCCGGTTACTGGCGGTGGCTGAGGGCCTTGTGGACATCAACCCCGATAGTGCAATGTTGCTGATCGATTCTCTTTTCTATCCCGAAAAAAGCCTCAGCCATGAGCAGTATATGCGTTTTCTGGTCACACAGGTGCAGGCAAAATACAAGACCCGCCGCCCCGTACATGAAGACACGTTGATCTTCCGCGCGCGCGACTATTTTTCCGATCGTGGCAAAGAGCCCCGCATGGCCGCACTGGCCTGGTTCTACAGCGGTTGCATACACCGTGAGCGGCGGGTATATGAAAAAGCGATGGAACATTACCTGACTGCCGGGGATTATGCCGCGAAAGCCGGCGATACCGGCTTGCAAGGGTTGATACAATATAATCTGGGGGATTTGTTTGCGGAGCAGGATTTATATTCCAAGGCGCTGCAAAGCTATAAAACCGCAACGCAATTCTACAATGAGCAACCCGAAAAAGAGGCCTATAGCTTAAGCGCCGTGGGCCGGATGTTCCTGCTGGATAAGAATCCCGACAGCGCGTTTTTTTATTTTCAAAAGGGATTGAACACTGCAAAACATACAGATGATAAAATATTGCAAAGTTTGTTAGCACAAAATATTGGCGTGGCATATCAAGAAACCGGACAATATATTGAGGCTGAAAAATATTTGCTCCAATCTCTTCAATATAACCCGGACAAGAAAGATCAGACCCGGTACTATTTGAATTTCGCAAAATTATATTCGCAAATGGAACGGCAGGATTCGGCAGCCTTTTATACCGGAAAATTGCAGCATAACGTTGATTCATCGGAAAACAATTACCTCAAGGCGAGCGCTTACCAGTTTTTGGCTGAGTGGGAAAAAGCAAGGGGCAATAACGATGAAGCATTCGGTTATCAGGATAAACGGATCAACAGCCTTAACCGGATCATGGACGACCGGAAAAACCAGTCGGTTTACGAAATAGAGCAAAAATACAATTATGAGCAACAACAGAACCAATTTGACAGCCGATTCAGAAAAGCGGAACGATTCATTACCATTTTGATAGTCGTTATTTTGACAGGCGCATTAACGTTCACTTTATATGCCTTTAAACAGCGGAATAAACAATTTCAGGCATTACAAAAAATCGATATCCTCCGGAATATGGCGGATGAACAGAAACGGTTGCATGATACCTCCGAACTTGATGCGAAAAGAAAAATACGCCGTTTAATGATGGAGAAATTTGATACGGTTAAAAAGGTAGCGCTACTGAATAGCACGATCAAGGAAAATGACTCTACGAAAAAGGTATTGGAGAAACTAAATAAGATTGTTTACGGTGAAAATTTTGAAGAAGAATGGCCGGCGCTCCTTCAGGTTTTTAATGAAATCAATCCGGATGTATCCAACGTTTTAAGGCAACAATATCCGCAGCTCACAAATAACGAATTCAGGGTATTTATTCTCAGTTATGCAAAATTCAGCCCCAAAGAGATAGCCGTTGTTTTGAACCTTACCTATGATACAGTATTAACCTTACGAAGTTCCATTCGAAAAAAAATTAAGATGAGCGGCTCCGGATCCGATGACTTATTGTTCTTTTAACCGTTATTTCATTCTACAGTAATCGGAATACCATCTTAACCATACTTTTTGCAATTAACTAATTTACAGGTGTATATAAATTGTTGGATGTTAAATCTTCTAAGTGCTATTCTAAACCCTATTGCATAATAAAAACAGGTATTCTATTTTTATGGCCAAACATCAATCTGAAGCATATCGACTCGCAAAGTCGTAAATACGGAAATTTATTCCCTAATTTAAACTTTGCCACGCAACTCGGTAAGACGCAGATGATGTTCAGTTATTCATTAACAACCCGACGCGATGGACTACGGCCCCGCCTGCCTAAGGATGCTGTCCGGGCATTACGGCAAGCGGTACACCTTGGATCACCTGCGTATGAACTGCTTTATCGGGCGCGATGGGATCTCGTTGCTGCCCATGAAATTCTTCGGCACCAAGCTCACGAGCGATCTGCACAGGAAAAATAGATCATTTAGGTTTGTGATAAATAATATTTTATAATGATAATGAAGACAAGTATTCTATTTATTTATATGCTGTTAGCTTT
>MKTD01000037.1 GCA_001898165.1 Bacteroidia bacterium 43-41 | reverse complement strand
GTTCTTCCGTTAGTATATTTATTAGGCTAAAGTAATGTAAACTAACTCTAAAAGGGTTTATTCATACCGAAAAAAAGGATTTATAGAGGAAATATAATATTAATAATACAAACAGAACAAAAATTTCGTATTTAATTTACTTAATAATTAGTAAGTCATACTTTTTCAATTATCTACTGATAGGGAAATATTCATAGCCTGTATATTTTTAAAAATTCTAAAATTATGTAGCCCGCAGATGATGGTATGAGTAAATCATCAATATCAAACTTGGCAGCACGATTAACAACAGGGGAAGCGCCGCCAGGAATCCGCCGATAACGGCGATGGCTAACGGTTGGTGCATTTGTGCCCCTGTGCCGATTCCCAATGCCAGCGGCATCAAGGCGATGATGGCACCTAAGGCTGTCATCAGTTTTGGGCGCAATCGGGTAGAAATGGCGTAAATAACCGATTGCTCGGCGTCACCCGTGGTTTGCAGGGTAGTCCGGAATTGCTGAATGGTAAACACGGCATTTTCCCCGATAATTCCCACAATCATAATCAGACCTGTGTAGCTGCTCACATTTAGCGGGGTGTGGGTGAGATAAAGCAGCAATAAACTTCCGCTGATGCCCAGTATGGCTATAAGCAGGATAATGGCCGAAATCCAAAGGTTCCGGAAGAGGAAAAGCATAACCACGAAAACCAGCAGGCAGGAAGTTATCAGGATAAGCAGTAATTCGGCAAACGATTGCTGCTGCTCTTTATAGGCGCCGCCATACTCAATATGGTAGCCTTGCGGCAAATGTATTTGACGATTTGCTTCTTTGCGTATATCCTGCATCACGCTGCCTAAATCGCGATTGTTGAGGCGGGCAGTCACTACACCCATCATTTGCAGGTTTTCCCGCGTTATCTCAGCTTCACCGCCAATGGTTGAAATATCGGCTAGCGAAGTAATCGGTATTAGCTTGTTGTTTGAAGTAAACAGTTGTAAACGCTTGATATCCGCAAATCCTATTTCCCTGCTGCCGGGATACAACAGGCGAATAGGCGTCAGTTGTTCTTTTTCAAAAACGCTTCCGACTACATTCCCTTCCAAAGAAGATTGCAACTGATATTGAAAACCGGCAGGCGTAATACCATATTGTGCCAGGTTCTTGTAGTTGGGATTGATATCGACAGAAGGTCCTGCAATCACAATACCATCGAATACATCGGCCGTACCTTCCACTTGTTCAACCAACTTCGACACTTCTTTCGATAATTGTTGCAAACGCACTTGATTGTTGCCGAATATTTTGATTTCCACCGGCTGTACGGAAGACATCAAATCGCCCAACATATCGCCAATTACCTGTCCAAAGTCAATACGCAGAGCGGGTTGAGAAGATTCTATCTTTTGCCTGATTTCGTCGATAACCTCTTCCGTTGTTTTGTTTCTGTTTTTCTTTAACTGGATAAGATAATCGCCTGTGTTGGGTTCGGTAATAAAAAAGCCCATTTGTGTACCGGTCCGACGGCTATACGCCTCTATTTCAGGAATGGATACAATCAACTTTTCTACTTCGTTCAACATCCGGTCGGTTTCTTCGAGCGAGGTTCCCGGCGGCGAAACATAATCCAACACAATACTGCCTTCGTCCATTTCGGGCAAAAAACCGGTTTCTAACAGGGGGGATACAAAAACGATTATGAATGCGAATCCGGCTATGATGCCAAAACTCAACCACGGTTTTTCGACAAAAAATTGTACCCAACCCTGTTTTTTTACTTCGTGTGTAACCTGATGTTTTGAGACCTCGCCTTTGTACGAAAGCAGCAAGTACACGACGGGCAACAATATCCATGTGACGAAGAACGAACAAACCAGCGTGATAATCATGGTGTCGGTCATTACCTTGAAATAGGCACCTGCCACACCGCTCATCAATACAAAAGGAATAAATATAACAATGGTGCTGACGGAAGAGCCCAGCATGGACGGGAACAAGTATTTAATGGCTTTCCCTACAAGCGTGGCCGATTCCTCGTTCGGATGTTCTTCGTGTGTCCGGTGTATCTGCTCCACCACCACAATAGCATCGTCAATAATCAACCCGATGGCTGCGGCAATGGCGCCCAATGTCATGATGTTGAGCGTGCCGCCGGTAGCATACAGCACAATCAAAGTAAGGCACAGGATAACAGGAATGGTGACGAGGATGGTGAGGCTTGCTTTGAACGAACGCAAAAACAGGATGGCGACCGCTATCGCCAACACCAATCCTATCCAAAGGCTGTCGCTGACGCTCCGTATGGTATCCTGTACAAAATCGGCTTGTACGTAGAACGGTTGAATGTGCACATCGGAAGGCAATATTTTTTTTAATTCGTCGATTTTTTCCTTCATGGCATCCGATATGGTTAACAAGTTAGCATCGGGTTGCTTGAAAATAGCGATTTGTACGCCCTCTTTACCGTTGGCATTTATCTTGATGTATTCTTTGGCTTCCTGGATAGTTGATTCGGCAATGTCGCTTAATTTCACAATCCGCTTGCCGTCGTTGGCGATAACCAGGTTATTTAAATTATCAAGATTGTATATCTGTGCATCGGTGACCGTTAGATACAACATACGGTAATCCGTCAGGTAGCCGTTCGATTGTATGAAATTACTTTGGTTTAACACTGTGTTAAGCATATCGGGTGTAATGCCGAGCGTGCTCATTTTTTGTTGGTCGAGCGTAAGCCAGTATTCTTTGGTCTTTCCGCCTAATACACGCACTTCGCTCACACCTTCCACCTGCGAAAGGAAGGGCTTGATGGTGTAGAGAGCCAGCATTTTCATTTCAACCGGCGAGCGGCTGGCACTTTCCAGCGAATAGCCCATGACTTGCAGGATAGACGGATTCATCTTTTCCACCGTAATTTGCACGTCGAGCGGAAGATTACCCCGAATCCGGCTGATTTCCGATTCTACCCGCTGCTTACCCAAGTCTATATTGCTTTTCCAATTCATGTATGCCGAAATCTCGCAGCTACCGCGGCTGGTAATGCTTCGCACGGTTTGCAAATCCTGCACCCTTTTGACGGCATCTTCAATCGGCTTGGTGACCGTTACCATCATCTTATCGACCGGCTGTTGCCCGGCATCGGCGATTATTTTGATTTTCGGAAAGGTGATCTCGGGAAATAACGCTGTTTGCATCTTGCCATACACAAACACCCCGCCCATAATGATAATAACCATCAGGACAGAGAGGGGCGATTTATAATCAGTAAAGAATTTCATACCTTTACTTTTGTATAACTACTTTTGCCGTATCGGGCAGTCCATAGTTTCCTGTTTCCAAAATCAGATCATCCGGCGATAACATGGGCGACAATATTTCAATCATTCCCAGTGATTCAAGTCCTGTTTTTATAGGAACCTTTACTGCTGTTTCTTTATCCGTCATCTTCATAATCCACAGATGTTCCTGCGTTTCATCAGACAGTACAGCCGCTTTGGGAAGTGAAACCGTACCGTTTTTCACACTTTTTACAAACCGGACTTTGACAATCAGGTTTTCAGGAATATCCCCTCCCCTACTGTTAATCCTGATGACGATGCTTTGTGTTTGTGAAACAGGATCAACCGTGGGCATAGCCGACGACAGTGTACCTTTAAGTATCCTGCCGTCGGGAAGTTCCAGGTCTAACCCATGATTTTTGGATAAATAAGTATTCAACTCATAAGGCAATTGCATCAAGAATACCAGGCTGCCGGCATCGCTGACCTCAGCCAATATATCGCCTTCCTGTACATAGTCGCCTGTTTGATGGGTAATATTGTTGATGAACCCATTATGGTTGGCTATAATTTTCACCTCTCCTGTAAAATGAGCAGTAGTGTCCAAATCATTGATAACAGAACCCAGATTTTCAGCCTCTTTCCCTTTCAGGACAAACAACACCTGTCCTTTTGTAACCTTTTGTCCCGGGAGCACATCCACTGATTTAAGGTAGCTGTTGGTAGTAGCTTTTACCATGTTTTTTTGCAGAAACGCTGAAACGGCATTCAATTCTATCTCCTCCTGCATTACACCTACCACCGGATGGGTAACGGTTACCGGTGTAACACTCTTCCGCTCTCCTCCCCCCTCGCCCGAAGTTGATTTCCCCTTACAGGAATAAAAGATAAATGCCGCAAAAAGCACGGCGACGATGGCGGGGATATTATTTCTCATAATTCCAGTAATTAATCTGATTGATGATTTGCATACGGTTGTTCATGCTTTGCACCACCGTATGACGAGCATTCAGCAAGTTGTTTACAGCAAGAACATAATCGGTGACGGATGCGTTGCCGGTTTGCAACAATTTTCCGTGAGCCTCGACCAGTACTTGCGTATAGTCCACCACTTCCCGTGCCTGCCTTATAATATCGTCGGTTTGTTGCAACTGCTGGTACAATTGTGCCAATTGTTGCCGGTACCGGTTTCGCGAGAAGTCCAGGTAACTTTGGCGTATTTGCTCCGAAGCCCTGATTTTATTGTGTTGCTTTTGTCGTTGACCTCCGTCGTAGAGCGGCATTACCAGAGACAGACCAACGCTTGCCCCAAAATTTTTATACGCTTGATAAGTCAGCGTGCTGTTGAAACCGGCATCAGTAAATATTTCCAACTTAGGATGGTAAGCATAGTCGATTTGGTCGTCACTGTTTTTTAGTTTAAGACTATCGATTCGGAATCGCTCGTATTGGAGCGTGTTCTCGAACGAAGGCGGCAGGAGTAGTGCGATATTCGGATTTTTCAACCCTACATACGCTGTATCCACAATGCCACATACATAATTGAGCAGGGCGATATTGTTTTTATAATCCGCCGTCTGTTGGTCGATGAGCAACTGTTGTTGCTTCAGGCTGATGAGGAAATTCAGGTAATCGGTCTGTTTATACACTGCTTTTTCCGTCAGCTTTTTCAATACTCCCTCTTCTTTTTTCAAAAGGTCGAGTAGCTCTTTGTTGTAAAGTGTTTCCTGTAAAACATGGTAAGAAGCCACATATTGCGACGCAACAGCCAGTTTCAGATCCTGTTCCGATATTTTAGCAGTATTTTGCAAGGCCTGGTTTTCAATACTGTAGAATTGTAATTGCGTTTTTTTATTTCCTTTCCCGATTATTGTTTGCCTGACTGTGAGCAAAACGTTAAAAGTACCATTATTGATAATTCCCGTATCGTAACCCCAGCCTTTTATATTGGGGGCGTACACGTTTGTACTTGATAAATCTGCTTGCGGCTTGTAGCCGGCTTTGTGAATAAGACTGTCCAACCGGTTAATGACAATCTGGTTTTGATAGTCTTTCAATAGCGGGCTGTTTTGTAAAGCCACATCTATATAGTATTCCAAATTATGGGTCTGGGCATGCAATCCTATCGACAGAATGAGCATTAGCATTGTAAGGATGCAACGCCTTGTCGAATCTATTGCTTGTGTATATAGACAAACGGGACAAATCGCCGACAAACAACTTATCAGGGAAATTTTCAAAATATTCATCTTTGCGATTTATTAATTTGCAAAGATGCAAAACGATTTTGAAGGAATTTTGAATTTAGAACGGTTCAACTTTCGCATGTTGAGACCTTTTAGCTATTTTACGGGGTACCCATAGCTCGCGATGAACGTAAAAAAGAGTATGCGCCCTGTAGAGATTATGGAAAAAGGATATTCATCTTTTTGTAGTTCAACAGTTTAATTTCGGCTGTATCGTTTTCGAAATCGCCGGCATAGAGGATAGCTTTATCCGTCAGTCTATTTTTCAATAGGGAACTCAGCGAACGAATACCTGTTTCAAAGTCGGGATGATATGTTTTGGACGATTTGATTTCAATGGCTGTATAATCGCTGCCGTTTTTCAGAATCAAATCGACCTCCACGCCGTTGCTGTCGCGATAAAAAAACAAATTGCTCTCTTTGCCTTTATTGTAACGGCTTTTGACGGCTTCCATAACGATAAAGTTTTCAAACAAATGTCCGCGCATTTTGTCTCTTGCCAACTGCTGCTCGGTTTCTATCCCCAGCAGATAACAGGCTAATCCGGTATCGCAAAAATAGAGTTTGGGCGTTTTGATCAGCCGTTTTCTTGTATTTTCGTAAAAAGGCGGCAGCAGCGTAATGATGTAAGAGGCTTGCAGAACGGAAAGCCACGACTTGATAGTATTGGCTGACACTCCCACTTCGCCAGACAATTCGGCAGCATTGAACAAGCTGCCTATGCGCCCGGCACAAAGCCTGAGAAATGTTTGAAACTGCATCATATCTTTTATTTGCAGTAAATCGCGTACATCTCTTTCCAGGTAGGTTTTCACATACGACGGATAGAGTAAGCCAGGGATGTTTTTACCGGCATATAAGGCAGGAAAAAATCCTGTTAACAATACGTTGTCTAATTCTTTTTCATCCGCTTGTTTTTTAACTTCGCCATACGACAACGGCAGCAATTCCAACACGCCGGTTCGACCGGCAAGCGATTGAGTAATTTGCCTGATGACCGAAAATTGGGAACTGCCCGAAAGCACAAAACGTTTTTCGGTATTTTCATCTACCATTCCCTGTATGTAAGACAAGAGGTCGGGTGCGTTTTGCACCTCATCCAAAATCATTCCTTCGGGATGTTGAGTAAGAAACCCAACCGGATCGTTCAACGCAAAACGTCTTACATCTAAATTCTCCAGCGAATAATAGGGAAACCGGTCAAAAACGTGGCGCAACAAGGTGGTTTTTCCCGATTGACGCGGTCCTGTCATCGTGATGACAGGAAAATACCGATGCATTTCAAGCATCACGGCGGCTATATCTCTTTTGATAAACTCCTTTTCCATACCTCTTTTAAATTTATGTAAATCCGAAGTTGAACTGCGAAATTACATAAACAAATCGAGGTATCAAAATTATTCACATTAAAAGCGCGACCGAATTTTGCGTTTAGGAAAATATTTTCTACCTTTGCGGTCGCAATTTTAAAAATTAATAAAAAACTACTAAATGGCAACAAAACTGCGTTTACAAAGAAGAGGACGTAAAAATTACGCATTCTACCAGATTATCGTTGCAGATAGCAGAGCTCCACGTGATGGAAAGTACATTGAAAGGATCGGATCTTACAATCCGAACACCAATCCTGCTACTATCACTTTAGATTTCGACAGGGCTTTGTATTGGCTGCAAGTCGGTGCCCAACCCACCGACACCGTTCGTAACATCTTATCAGATGAAGGTGTACTTATGAAGAAACATCTCCTTGGAGGTGTAACAAAGGGTGCTTTTGACGAAGCGGAAGCTGAAAAGAGATTCGAAGCATGGAAAAATACCAGGTTGCAAGCCAATCAAAAGCTGAAAAATAAAGACGAAGAAGCACAGCGCGCAGCTGAAAAAGCAAAACTTGACGCTGAAAAAGAAGTAAACAAAGCAAAAGCAGAAGCATTGGCAAAGAAAAAAGCCGAGGCAGAAGCTGCAAACCATCCGGTTGTTGAAGAGACGGTAGAAGAACCCGTAGAGGAACCCGTAGAAGAATCCGCCGAAGAGGTTGTTGAAACTGTAAAAACGACGGAAGCCCCGGAAGCAACTGAAGCTACAACAGAAGAACCAAAAGCAGAGTAATCTGTCTGCTACATACCATTTTAAATGCGTCTCTCTGGCGCATTTTTTTTGTTTCAAAACGAATAATTAACTTTTTTTAAAGATAAATTATCCTTAACAAATTCGTAACTACCGTTTTTAAAGCTAAATTTGCAGATTGATTACTTCCTGGTTAAGGTATATTTCCAGATGTAAAAAATACGGAAATGAAAAAAGAAACAAAAGAAAAAATGGTCAAAACGCTAAATATCATAGCGAAAGACCGCAAAAGGACCAATATATTAAAAAACTCAGAGCAGAAATTAATAGCCTACCTGGTCCAAAAAATTCCTTCGTGGATAAATTCTGACGGCCTCACCGCTATCGGCTTTTTCGGGAACGTGCTGGTTGCATCAAGCATTGTTTTGGGAGCATTCTACGGCCGATACTGGCTGTTGCTGTCCCTCCTGGGATTTGCGATCAATTGGTTTGGCGACTCGCTCGATGGCCGGATTGCCTATTACAGGAACAAGCCCCGTAAATGGTATGGATTTTCTTTAGACATTACTGTCGATTGGATTGGAACCATATTGATAGGGCTCGGATTTACAATTTATGTGCAAGGTGTGTGGAAATACCTGGGATTTTTGTTCGTGGTTTTATACGGTTGGCAAATGATTACGGCACAACTAAGGTATAAGGTCGGCGGACAGTACTCCATAGATTCGGGTATTTTCGGTCCCACCGAAGTCCGTATTATTCTCGGGATAATCATGATACTGGAAGCATTTGTCCCTGATTCCATCTATTACCTCGCTACATTGGTGACGGCCTTTTTGTTCTATTCGAGTATAGTGGAATCGAAAAAGTTACTGAAACTCGCCGATCAACGCGACGCGGAAGAGAAACGAATGAAAGTGGAGGATCTTCAAAACCAACAAAGAGAAAACGCCTGATTAATTATTCGCAACAACATATAGCAAAACCCCGATATATCCGTCGGGGTTTTATTGATTATAGATGCAGGCAAGGGGTAATTGCTAACGTAAATTTTCTCTAAAAAAAAAGCCTGTTTTTAACATTCTTCTTAAAAAATGTTGCAAATAACAGGTTTTTATGTCTTTTTATAATTTTAAGAGGATATGTTAAACAAAAAAGTCGTTTATTTGTTAAATTAATAACTAAAAAACGATCTTTAATATTTTAAATTTGTCAATTAAAAAACCGAGACAGGTAAAGCAAAAGTATGAAAAAATCGACTATCTGGTTGCTTGCGTTAGTTATGTTCATAGCTTTCTTCTCGTTGCTATTCCTTCAGGTAAGGTATATGAAAGCAAGTATGTCTGTAAGGGAGCAGCAATTCAACGAAATGGTGAAGCGAAGCCTTATTAATGTATCGAGAGACCTGGAGCAAGAACAAACCCTGCGATATCTGGAAGAAGATATGCTGGAGTCGGAAAACAGATACTCCCGATACACCCAGCCCCAAGCTTCGACCAATATTGTTACCGAACAGGCTAAGGCAACCATTACTAATCCCGATGGGAGTGATACGGAAATTGAGCAGATCATTCAAAAGCAGAATTCTATCGACGAAATAGGAAAAGGCGGTGTGTTTTTATCGCCACGGCACGGCGTAAATACCATCTCTAAAACTTCGTATGACCTGCAACAGTCATTCTTGAGACGATACTTGTACGAGCAGGCACTGATGAATGAAGTGATTTTGAAACTATTGTATAAGGCAAGCAATGATCCGATTGAGGAACGAATAAATTTCTATGAACTGGACAAATACATCCGGTCCGAATTGCTGAACAGCGCTTTAAACGTCCCATACAGTTTTCAGGTCATCGATTTCAACAACAAGATAGTTTATTCTTCGCCCGGATTTTCTACGAAAGACGAAAAATCAATCTATACTCAGATTCTGTTTCCACGAGATCCGCCATCAAAACTAAACTCCCTGAAGGTCTATTTCCCTACAAAAAGGGATTTTGTGTACAGTGAACTCTCATTCTTTGTGCCATCGATGATTTTTACGTTCATTCTTTTGGTTACGTTCATTTTTACGATTGCGAATCTGTTCAGGCAAAAGCGTCTGTCTGAAATGAAAAACGACTTTATCAACAACATGACCCACGAGTTGAAAACGCCCGTTTCCACCATTTCGCTGGCATCGCAAATGCTGAAAGACGAATCAATCACCAAATCACCCGAAGTGTTTAAACACGTGGCAGGGGTGATCAACGACGAAACAAAACGATTGAGTTTTCAGGTAGAAAAAGTGCTGCAAATGTCGCTGTTCGATAAACAGAAAGCCACGCTGAAAATTAAGGAAGTGGATTTGAACGATATCATTGTAAATGTTGCCAACACGCACATTTTGAAGGTAGAGAAATTCAATGGCGAGCTCGATATCGATCTGCAGGCAGAAAACACGATGGTGAACATTGACGAAATGCACTTCACAAACGTGCTTTTTAATCTGCTCGACAATGCACTGAAGTACAAAAGAGAAGATGTACCTCCGGTTTTAATGATCCGTACCCGGAACGAAGGGAACAAAATCATTATCCAGGTAGAGGACAACGGAATTGGGATAAAGAAAGAAGATGTGAAAAAGATATTTGACCGGTTTTATCGCGTTTCCACCGGAAATATTCACGATGTGAAGGGATTTGGATTGGGACTTGCTTACGTGAAAAAAATCGTAACTGACTTAGGAGGGTCAATTCGCGCTGATAGCGAATTAAATAAAGGAACAAAATTTATAATAAGTTTACCCGTTATAACACAAAAATAATTATGGAAGAAAAATTAAAACTATTTTTATGCGAAGATGATGAAAATCTTGGCATGTTGCTCAGAGAATATCTGCAGGCAAAAGGATTTGAAACAGATCTTTTCCCCGATGGAGAAGCAGGATTCAAAGGATTTGTGAAAACAAAGTACGACCTGTGCATTGTTGACGTAATGATGCCTAAAAAGGACGGCATCACACTGGTAAAGGAAATCAGAAGCATCAATACGGAGATTCCGGTTATATTCTTGACCGCCAAGAATATGAAAGACGATGTGTTGGAAGGATTCAAGGCAGGTGCGGACGACTACATTACCAAACCATTCAGCATGGAAGAGCTGGTACTTCGTATCGAAGCTATTATCCGTCGCGTGAAAGGTAAAAAATCGAAAGAACAGCAGATTTACAAGTTTGGTGAAATGACTTTTGATACGCAAAAGCAAATTCTTTACATCGGAGACGAGCAGACTAAGCTCACCACGAAAGAATCGGAACTGCTTTCCCTGCTCTGCTCACACGCCAACGATATCCTGGAGCGCAACCATGCGCTGAAACAAATTTGGGAAGAAGACACCTATTTCAACGCCCGAAGCATGGATGTGTATATCACCAAGTTACGTAAATTGTTGAAACCCGAATCGAATATCGAAATCATCAACATTCATGGGAAAGGATACAAACTTATTGTACCTACCGAGGATGAAAACGAAAATGCTTGATATCGAACAAAATAGAATGAAGAGCCGCTCTCTTGAGCGGCTTTTTTGTGCTGTTTCACGTAAAAATCGATGAATATAAGAGACTGCTTAAATTTGTTTTGCTATTCAAAAAGAATTATTTTTTAGGAGAGTTCTTCCTTGTTTTGGCGATAATAGCGGGCTATTTGAGCCAAATAAAAGGGAGAAGAATACAAAAAAGGAACTTTTTGGAGGCGAAGATATCTTTATTATACTCTTTCGTAAGAAATTTAAACAGTTTCTAACTACCTTTGCTAAAAAAATCAGGAAATGGTACATTCAATGACCGGCTACGGAAAAGCCGTTGTAGAACTTCCGCACAAGAAACTGACTATAGAGATTAAATCGCTGAACAGTAAACAGTTCGATTTATTTACAAGGATTCCGATGATTTATAGGGAAAAAGAGATCGGCTTGCGGAATTACTTGTCGAAAAAACTCGAGCGCGGAAAAATAGATCTCTCATTTACTATTGAACATATTTCAAAAGATGTCTCCGCCACTATCGATCATACGCTTCTGAAGCAATATCATCAGGAAATAAAGTCATTGGCCCAGGAACTCAACATCGGCATGCCTCAGGATTGGTTCCAGACATTGCTACGCTTGCCGGACGTAATGAAACAGGATAGCGAGGAACTGAATGAGGAGGAATGGTCAATCATCGAAAAGACTATCGAAAAAGCTGTAAATGAACTTATCAGTTTTCGGGTCCAGGAGGGAGAAATGCTTGAAAACATACTGGCAGAAAAGATTGCGAATATCCGGCAACTGTTGCAAGACGTTGAACCTTACGAAAGCGAAAGGATAGAGAAAGTGAAATCACGCATTTACGATGGATTGGCAACACTCGAAAACAAGGAATACGATGCTAACCGGTTTGAGCAGGAGATGATCTATTACATCGAAAAATTGGATGTGAACGAAGAGAAATCGCGTCTGACCAACCATTTGGATTATTTCATCGAAACATTGGGCGACCCAAAATCGCAAGGTAAAAAACTGGGGTTTATTGCGCAGGAAATGGGGCGCGAGATCAACACATTGGGCTCAAAATCAAACCATAGCGATATGCAACGAATTGTAGTCCGGATGAAAGACGAACTGGAACAAATAAAAGAACAAATATTGAATGTGTTGTGAACGGCACATACCGTCTATGTCAAAGCTAATCATTTTTTCGGCGCCATCGGGAGCGGGGAAATCCACTATCGTCCGATATATGCTGCAACAGGATTTAAACCTGCAATTCTCTGTTTCGGCCACCAGCCGGTTGCCACGCGGGGAAGAAAAGGATGGTGTGGAGTATTTTTTCCTTACTCCTCAGGAATTCAAAGAGAGAATTGCTAAAGGCGATTTTTTAGAATATGAAGAGGTGTATCCCGATAAGTTTTACGGCACGTTAAAAAGTGAAGTTGACCGCATTCTTGCCGAAGGAAAAAACGTAGTTTTCGATATCGATTGCATTGGCGGATTGAACGTGAAGAAAATATACGGAGACCGGGCATTGAGTATTTTTGTGATGCCGCCCTCGGTGCAGGCGCTGAGAGAACGATTGGAAAAACGCGGAACCGATTCGCCCGAAATTATCGAGGGACGCCTGGCAAAAGCCGAATATGAAATGAGCTTTGCTTCCCGGTTCGACCGGATTATCCTGAACGATGATTTCGACAGGGCGAAAGAGGAAGCGTATAAAGCAATAAAAAATTTTATAGATAACTCATGAATCGTATAAAACTTTCCATATTATTTATTACCCTGTTTGTTCCGCTCTCTCTTTTTTCAGCCGAAATAAAGAAAGAAACCCGGGTTTTTGCCGTAAAAGACAATCAGAAGCTGAAAATGGATGTTTATTCTTCCGATTCCTTGTTCACATCCGGACAACCGTGCCTGATGTTTGTCTTCGGTGGCGGATTCAAGGAAGGAACACGTGATGCCGCACTGTATAAAGATTACTTCTATTATTTTGCGAATAAAGGTTTTAAAGTAGTTTCCATAGACTATCGCCTGGGAATGAAAGGGCAAAAAGCACCAACCCTTTTCAACAACAAGCCGCTCCGCAACGCTATCGGAGTAGCGGTCGCCGATCTCTATTCCGCCACAAATTATTTGCTTCAAAATGCCGAAGAACTGAATATAGACACTTCAAAAATCATTATCAGCGGTTCAAGCGCCGGTGCAATAACAGTTTTGCAGGCCGATTACGAAAAATGCGATCATAGGGAGCCGGCTAAGGTGTTGCCCGATAACTTCCGCTATGCCGGCGTGATTGCTTTTGCAGGCTCAATCTTCAGTACCGAAGGACTTCCGTCTTACACGCAGCGTCCCGCTCCCACCCTGTTTTTCCACGGGAGCAAAGACAAGCTGGTGCCCTACAACAAAACCCGGTTTTTCAACAGGGGAGTTTTTGGTTCAAAGCCTTTGGCAAAACGTTTCAAGGGAGAAGGTTATCCCTACACATTTTATACAATGGAAAATATCGGGCACGATGTATCGGAATACCCGATGAAAGAATTTCTGCCCGAAATTGACCGTTTCATCCGGGATTTTGTTTTCGATCACAAACAATGGATGCTGGATATCCATTTAGAAGACAAGTTTCGTAAATCGGACACATCAACAAATCCGGGAAGTTATTACAACTAAAAGTTTAAAGTTTAAAGCTCCGGGTGACTAATTTTGGAGCTTGAACGTTTCATATGCAAAAATTCTTAGAAAAATACCTGCTCCCGGTTGCGATGATTATCGGGATAGCATTCCACAATCAGTTGGCAGTACTGTCACCCGTTACGCCGTACCTGCTTTCGCTGATGCTGTTTATCACCTATTGCCGTATCTCGTGGAGCGACATTCATTTGACCAGGTTACACTATATTCTGCTTGCCATTCAGTATGTGGGCAGTGCGTCGGTTTACCTGGCCTTAAGACAATTGAACGATACGCTGGCTCAGGCGGCAATGATTTGCGTGCTGGCTCCTACAGCCACCTCGGCTCCGGTTGTCGCCGGTATTTTGGGCGGAAATATCGCTTCTGTTGCTGCTTTTTCCCTGTTCAGCAATCTCTCGGTGGCATTCATTGCCCCGCTTTATCTTTCACTGATTGGACAAACAGGTAGTGAAGTTCCGTTTATCACTTCGTTTTGGTACATTTTCCGAAAAGTGGTTCCCATTATTGTTTTCCCGTTTTTTATCGCCCTGCTTTTGCGGAAAGTATCCCCCAAGGCACATCAGAAGATCCGTTCGGCGCAAATTGTCTCCTTTTATCTCTGGGCGACAGCCCTTACGATAGTTATCGGGAACGTAGTAAATTTTGTAATTGCCCAGGGCGGTGGGAAATACACGCTCGAAATTATTATCGGGATAATATCCTTAATCATCTGTTTATTACAATTCGTGACAGGCCGGAAGATCGGATCAAAATATGACAGGACCATTGCCGGCGGACAGGGATTGGGACAAAAGAACACCGTTCTTGCCATCTGGCTTACGCAAACGTATCTGAATCCCGTAGCTTCGCTCGGTCCCGGATTATATGTGCTGTGGCAGAATTTGGTAAACTCATATCAGATATGGAAGAAAAAAGCAGTACCCAAAAACCCCAAAACAAAATGAGGGCACTTACCGGTGCGCAGGTATTTGACAAAACGTTTTTTATCGGTCAAAAAATCATAAAACAATGCAAGCAAACGATTTATTAAAACAGATCAGTTTCATAAAAGAGATTGACAAATTAAAATACATTCAACGCAAAACGAAACTGTTCAACAGCGACAGGCACGAAAATGATGCCGAACACAGCTGGCACCTGGCCATGATGGCACTTGTTCTGGCGAAACATTCCAATAGGCCGGTTGACATTTTGAAAGTTGTGAAAATGGTTTTGATTCACGATATTGTAGAAATAGACGCAGGCGACACCTTTCTTTACGACACATTAAAAAATCATACGAATACCCGGGAAGAGCTGGCGGCGGCAAAACGAATATTCGGCCTTCTACCGGAAAAGCAAGCCGAAGAATTTGTAGAAATCTGGAAAGAGTTCGAAGACGGAATCACCGATGAAGCGAAGTTCGCCAAATCGATGGATCGGTTTGAACCGTTACTGCAAAACACGTCCAATAATGGCGGGACATGGACCGAGTTTAATGTGGATTATCAAAAGGTGTATGACAAGAAAAAAGCAATTAAGGATGGTTCCGCCTCCATTTGGAACTATGCAGAAAATCTAATAAACGAAAGTGTAGAAAAAGGCATTTTAAAAAAAACTCCGTAAAATAAGCGCTATGAACTTCAACCAAATATTCAACTTCCTTGCTCATTTGCAAGTAAACAACGAGCGGAACTGGTTCAACGAACATAAAGACGATTACAACAAAGCACGTGAAACATTCGAAACATTTGTCAACACGCTTATCGTACCGCTCAGCCAGCTCGACCCGGCTATCGGAACAGTAACCGCTGGCGAGTGTATGTTCCGCATTTACCGGGATATCCGTTTCTCGAACGATAAAACGCCGTACAAAACCCATTTTAGCGCTTTTATCGCCAACGGCGGAAGGAAAACCCGACTGGCCGGGTATTACGTTCATCTGCAGCCCGATGAATCATTCATTGCCGGAGGTGTTTATGCCCCCGACCCTGCTGTGCTGGAATCTATCCGGAACTCGATTTATCACCATCAGGAAGAGATACGCCGGATCTTGGACGGCAAAAGGTTTAAGGAGCTCTTCTCCGAACTCTCGAACGAGGAGAAGCTCAAAAACCCGCCCAAAGGTTATCCGAAGGATTTCAAGGAAATTGAACTGTTGAAAAATAAACATTTTGTTACGCACCACGCGCTCGACAATGAATTTTTCACAAAAGAGGGTGTAGTTGAACGATTGATGGAAATATTCAAGGTACAATATCCGCTTAATGATTTTTTGAACAAGGCAGTAAGATAAACAAGGCAGGCTGTTGAGCCTGCCTTGTTGGTTTAGGGTTATAGCTCCACTGCGGATAATTCCGCCAAAGCAAGCTCATAATCGCGCTCAATCTCCAGCGCCTGTACAATGGCATCGTAATAATACCCGATTTCCAGCAAGTAATCCAGCAAAGAGATTTCTCCGCTGTCCAATGCTTTTTTCAGGAGCGTATCGTTTCTGTTTGCCATTATGGTGCGGCGGAACTCCAACGCATTTTGCCGCAATGCCGATGCTTTACCATAAAGGCTCTCTAAGCGGTTATAGAACTGGTTTTTAGCATCCACTAACGCCATTTCGGAAGCCTTTACCCGGGCTTGCGCGTAGCGCTGTGTATTCTTCTTTTCCCAAAGCGGGATGGAGACCCCCAATGTAATACCCTGGTATTGCTCTCCAACCACTTTTTCGCTCATGTATCCGGTCGAAAACTTGGGCAACAACAAGGCACGGTTCAGCTTCACCTGTTCTTTCCCTATATTAATTTCTCCTTTCACATATTGAAGAACGGGATTCTTTGCTTCCGCACTCGAATACCATTCCTCGAAATTGACGGGAAGCGCCGGCGGAAAAAACTCATCCTGCGAAAATGAAATTTCTTTTCCGCCGTTCATTCTTTTCAGTTCAGCCAACAAAGCTACCTGTTCCGCTTCTATTTTTGTCAGTTCGGTCTGTATAGTTGCCAAATTCAGCTTTGCCTTGTTATACTCGAGAATATTCGCATCCCCCTTGTCCAACCTGATCCGGTAGGTATCCGCAATTCTTTGTGCATTATCAAGGCGCACTGAATACTCTTTTACAAGCGCATTGTAATGCACCAGCTCAATACAGGTTTGTTTGGCCAGAAGCAACAGGTTAGTCCTCTCCGACTTGTAAACGAGCTCGGCATTTGTGTTTTGCAAATCGGCAATGTTCCTGCGGTGGCCGTAAGCCGTTGGAAAATCGAAGGACTGTCTGACCGCAAAATCGGTACGATGTCCTATTTTGCTAGGATTTCCCCAAAGATAATTGAACTCAACTTCCGGATTGGAGATATAAATCCCGATACGGTTTCCGATTTTCTGCGATTCTGTCTGTTCCCGCAACGCAGCCAGCGTGGTGTTGTTTGTCTCAATAAGTTGCAAAACAGCATCGTATCCGTCTTGAGCCATTGCTGCAAAAGAAACAAAATAGATTAGTATATAAATAAGAGATTTCATTTGAATTTATTTAATTTACTTATTAATAAACTGTTATATTTATAATCCTGACTTTTTTCGCCTTCTTTTCTCAATTAATTCATACACGATGGGAACAATAAATATATTCAGTAGCGTGGAGGTAAGCAAACCACCCAACACCACTACAGCCATGGGACTTTGAATTTCATTTCCGGGTTTTCCGCCTTGAAAAACAAGCGGAATAAGTGCCAGGGCGGCTGTGAGCGCAGTCATCAGAATGGGGTTAAGGCGGTCGATGGAACCGTTCAGAACCCTTTGGTGAAGTGGCTCTCCCTCTTGCTGCATGTGTTGATATCGAGATATCAACAAGATCCCGTTCCGTGTAGCAATACCAAAAAGTGTAATAAAACCGATGATGGACGGAATACTGATGATACCGGAAGTGAAAAATACGGCCATGACTCCGCCAATCAGCGCCAACGGAAGATTGAGCAAAACAATGGCGGAGAGAGTCAGGTCCCTGAATTCTCCATATAGCAGCAAGAAAATAACGCAAATAGCCAGGAGCGATGCAACAAGTAACGTACGGGCGGCATTTGCAGCGTTCTCAAACTGTCCGCCGTACTCTATCCTGTAACCTTCGGGCAACTTGATGTTCTTATCAATATTTTGCTTGATATCATCCACCACGCTTTTCAAGTCGCGCCCCGATGTGTTTGCTGAAACAACTATCTTACGCTGCACATTTTCGCGCGAGATACTGCTTGGCCCGCCAACCGAAACAACATCGGCAATTTCTTCCAACGGCACTTTGCGGCCGCTACCCACGTCAATCAATGCCGAGCGAACCCGGTCGATACTTCCCGTATAATTCTCATTCAGCCGCAAAACCAGATCGAAGCTTCGCTGGCCTTCGTAAATATCGGCTAATTTTTCCCCGGCAAAGGCAAGCTCAATAAACCGGTTAAAATCTTCTACCGATATACCGTATTTCGAGAGCATCCCCCTGTCGGCCCTTATTTGAAGTTGCGGTGTCTCGGTTTGTTGTTCCACCGAAACATCTACTAAACCGTCAATATCTTTTATCGAGTTTTGAATTTGATTGCCAATCATAAACAGGTCACTCAAATCGGTGCCGAAAAGCTTAATAGCAATGCTTGCCCGCGTACCCGAAAGCATATGGTCAATGCGGTGCCCGAGCGGCTGTCCTACGGTTACAGCTACTCCGGGGACGGCTGCCAGCACGCTGCGGACCTCCTTCATAAACTCTTCATTACTCCTTTTCTTCAATTTGAACTGTACATCAATCTCGGAACTATTGCTCGTCTGCGAATGTTCGTCCAGCTCGCCACGTCCTGTGCGGCGCGCTGTGCTGGTTACTTCAGGGATCTTCAGCAGTTCGGTCTCCATCAGATTTCCGAACCGGTTAGTCTCCTCCAGCGAAACACCGGGTTTTGTGACTGCCGTTATTACCAGTGCGCCCTCGTTGAATTCCGGCAGGAAACTCCGGCCCATGAGGAAAAACAATACAACCGAAAACAGGAACAATCCAACCGTTGGATACAGCACCTTTTTCTTGTTCCGAAGTACCCAGTCGAGTGATTTTTCATAAATTGTCACCAATCTTCTCGTTAGCCAGCTGTCTTCCCTGTTTTTATCCAGGTACTTTTCATTCGAGAGTAAAAGCTTACACATCAGCGGAGTTACCGTCATTGCTATAATCAGCGACATAAACAGCGCTACAATAAAAGCGATGCCAAGCGGTTTCAACATACGCCCCTCCATTCCGGTAAGGAAAAACAATGGAATAAACGCCACGATAATGATGAATGTCGCGTTTAGAATAGATGCACGGATTTCGACAGAGGCATTCAACACGATATCGAATACCGGCTTTCGCTCTTCTTTGGGCTTTCGATGATTTTGTTTTAACCGTTTATACACATTCTCCACATCAATAATGGCATCATCCACCAGCGAACCGATAGCGATAGTCATTCCGCCCAGTGTCATGGTATTGATGTTCATACCCAGCAAGTAGAGAACGATAACCGTTCCGAGTAATGAGAGCGGAATGGCCACGATGGAGATTATCGTTGTGCGGAAGCTTGCTAAAAACAGGAAAAGAATGATAACCACAAACAGGGCTCCCTCGAACATGGCGCTCCCCACGTTCCTGACGGATGATTCGATAAAATCGGCTTGACGGAATATTTTGGTATTCATTATCACATCCGAAGGCAACGATTTTTCTATTTCGGCCAGGTTCCTTTCGATATTTTCGGTTACTTTTAACGTATTGATATTGGGTTGCTTGGAAACGGCTATAATGACAGCCGGCTCGGCATTCTCGGAGGCATTGCCATACTTGACGGCGCTACCGATAACCACATCGGCCACATCGGATATCACAACAGGCCTGTTGTTCACTGTTTTAACATACGTGTCCCCCAGTTCATCCAGGTCGTTGGAACGGGCTATCCCGCGAATCATATATTCATTTCCGAAATCGCGAACCACACCGCCCGACGAGTTAGCGCTGAAGCTTCTCCCGGCCTGTGCCAGTTCATTCATGCTGACTCCCAGAAAATCCATTTTCTGCGGGTCGGCAAGGATCTGGTATTGCTTGTAATCTCCGCCTATAATCGTAACCTGCGAGACACCGCCCGTAGCCAGGATTGCAGGTTTAACCACCCACTCCGCAAGCGTGCGCAATTCCATTTGCGAAGTGCTGTCCGACTTCAATCCGATAAAAAGAATTTCACCCATAATACTCGATTGCGGGGCAAGGACCGGAACGATCCCTTCGGGCAACACGCTGCCCAGCGTAACCATTTTCTCGCTCACCACCTGGCGTGCTTTAAAAATATCGGCTCCCCAGTCAAATTCAACCCATACAAAGGAGTATCCCTGCATCGATGCCGAGCGCACACGGCGTACATTGGTGGCGCCGTTTACGGAAGTTTCAATGTGGAAAGTGACCAAACGCTCCACTTCTTCGGCAGACATGCCGTGAGCATCAGTCATTATGGCAACAGTAGGAGCAGTGAGATCGGGGAACACATCCACATCCATTTTCTGAGTCGTGAATACCCCGCCCACAATGAGCAGAACCGCGCCCAATAATACGAAAAGCTTATTATTGAGTGAATATTTAATTATTTTATTCAGCATAATTCAGGATTTTAAGTTAATGAACGTGGCCGGAATGTACGTCGATCGCTCCTGCTGCCTGCGCCAACTTAACCAGAATTGCTCCTTTGCTGACAACACGTTCAACTTCCGAGACACCTGCTGTAATCTCTGTGCGGAGCCCATCGGTCTGGCCTCTTTTTACCGGACGTTTTTCAAAAAGTTCGGGTGTCAGCTGAACATAAACAAAATAATTCCCCATCTCCTCAACAATTGCTTCGTTGGCAACCGTCAACACTTCACCCTGTGCCTGCGTTTTGATAAACATTTCGATAAAACTTCCCGGAAGAAAACCGGCGCGATTATCAATCTGGAATACAACCGGAAGGAGCGGATTGGCAATGTCGGCCGATTTCCCGAACGAAACTATACGCCCGTTCAGTTCTTCCAGCGTGTAGGTTGCTTTGTTCTCTAAAAGGCGAAAAGTAACGGTAGAGATCTGGTTGAGTTTTTCAAAATATTTAGGACGCAGTTCTGCCTTTACAAACAGGTCCTTATTTTGTGAAACCTTTAAAACCGGTTGGCCGGCTGCCGCATACTCCCCGTTTCGCACCAAAACGCCCGTAATAAATCCGCCGATGGGTGAATTCACGGATTGTTTGCCGGCGGAGAAGTTCTTTTGCAAATTATTGAAATTAACCCGGGCGTTATCCATCTCGGTCTTTACCCTCAACAATTCACTCTGCGAGACAATCTTCTCCTTGGCCAGTTCAGCTTTCCGATCGTACTCGGCCTTGGCCCGGTTGTACTCGTTTTGAGCCTCGGAAAAACGGACGGAGAGGTTATTGTCGGCCATGCTGCTGCCATCGATGGCGAACAACGTCTGTCCTGCCCCTATGGCTTTACCTTCCACAACATTATCTCCGGGGAAAAGCACGATACCTCCGGTTTTTGCCGTAACAATACGTTCATCACCCGGCGACGGCTGAATTTGTCCTATTGCCCGGATTACTTGCCCGAAAGGCTCCCTGCGGACTTGTTCGGTGGCAAAATCAACCTTCCAGCTCTGTTCTTTGGTAAAAACAGCGCTGTTGCTGCTTGTAATCACGGCCTCCTCTGCCGCATGAACGGCATCGTGCTCGTCGGCAAACACAGTGATGCCCTCCACGGTGAGCTGCGATATTTTATCGGATGTTTTTACGTGAAACACCAGCTTTGCATCTCCTTTTTTCCCGGGTTTCAGGGTAAATTTAAAAACTCCCGGACGCGTGGGTGATTCAAGGGTCTGTTCTACTGTGTCGGTACCTGCAACCAAGTTTGCCGTAACACGTCCCTCTCTCAGCGGTTTGAAATTATCTAAACGGGTGAAATGAGCAAGGATCTCGCTTTCTTGTCCTGCCACAAAGGGAGTTGCTTCCACATACAATTCAAAATCATCGCCATAGGAAGTCAATTGCAGGTTATCCACATGGTCGTGACCGTGCTCCGGCTCACTGTGCCGATTACACGACATTACGGTAATCGCAAAAAACAGCGCCGAAATCAAATAGGTTATTTTTATACGGTAATATTTTATTTTTTTCATTAAAGTCTAAGTTTACTGAATTCGCACATTATCCTCCCGTCGGGAGGACAACTGATTTAAATTGATAATCAATTGGATAAATGATTATTACAAACAATTGATCATAAATAACAAAGGGGAGATAAATCAGCAACAGGGAGGAGCCCTCAATCCTTTGGATTGAGTAATGTGGCTGGTATAAAAAGATTCTAAATGTGGTTTTTCCCGAAAAGGTAAAGGCGTATAATCCGTTCCAATTCGAATGGAATTATCCGTCAGGATATACAACTGCAAAAACTGAAGATCGATATCCGGACCCTGCTCGCTTGTTTGAATGGTGTGGTTATTATTGACAAACCGGATATAAATATTATCCAGCAGGCAATCTTCCAAAGTTAAATTTCTGTGGGCACTCCTGTCGTTTTCAGAAGTAACGGCCCTATTTTCCAGATGCCGGCAATGATGTGCGGGATCGCTCCGGTGATAAGAGATGCTGCAGGAATAGGAAAACGGATTGTGATGATGAGGAATAACGGTATGAACCAATAAAACTATATTGGCAAGCAATAATAAACCTGTTCCAATTGCTTTTTTCATACTGAAGTGCTCCCGCAAAGATAAAAAAAATCTGTTTAACCCAAAACTAAACGGCATGGATATTGGTTCTATTCACAATAAAAAACGTCATAATGCTTGCATTTATGAATTTATTGTGTATTTTTGACACGCCGTACATTTTAAAAAACTCAGAGCAACCGGATTAAAAGCCGCTCATGGCACAAAATTATCCGTATCGGATTGGCAAGTTTTGCAAATCATCAAGCTTGCCAAACATCCTGCAAGCGTAATTCAATTGTCATTGTTTTGGTTCTTGAGTCTTAAATCCTGGCCCTAAACTTTAATCGTATGAATATATGAATAAAAGAAAAATATTCGAACAGAGAAGGCAGTTCTTGCAGGAGATGGAAGAAATTGCCGTGCAAAAGCAACATGCTAAGCTCAAACTTACAGCGCGCGAAAGGTTAAACGTGCTGTTCGACGAAGGGAGTTTTTTTGAACTGAATACTTTCGTTGAGCCGGCAAAAGCGATAAAAAAAACTCAAAATGCTTTTGGAGACGGAGTTGTGGTAGGGCGCGGATTGATACAGGGACGCAGTGTATTTGCCTATGCTCAGGATTTTACCGTTATGGGCGGGTCGCTGGGTTTTGCACACGGAATGAAAATTGCCAAGGTTCAGGAAATGGCCCTTAAGTTCGGTTCTCCTTGTGTGGGCTTGATTGATAGCGGTGGCGCGCGAATCCAGGAAGGCATTAGCAGTTTATCGGCCTATGCGCGAATTTTCAGGAACAACGTCAGGTCGTCCGGAATTATTCCGCAAATAAGCGTTATCCTTGGGCCATCTGCCGGTGGAGCGGTATATTCTCCTGCCATTACCGATTTTGTGATTATGACCAACAAAACGTCATACATGTTTGTCACAGGGCCCAATGTGGTGAAGGAAGTCCTTAATCAGGACATCAGCATGGACGAACTGGGCGGCGGAAATATCCACGCCGAAAAAAGCGGTGTTGCCCATTTTGTGTTCGAAGACGAGGAGCATGCTATCATACAAGTACGCAAACTGCTGGCTTACCTGCCATTAAACAATTTTGATCCGGTACCCGTTTCCATGGATGTGAATTTCAACGAAGAGCGCCAGGAATACCTGAACAAGATTGTCCCCGACGATCCGAACCGCCCTTACGATATGAAGGAGATCATCAACATTCTGGTGGACAACAATACTTTTCTCGAAATTCACGAGAAATTCGCACAAAACATAATTGTAGGCTTTGCGCGCCTGGATGGGAAAACGATTGGAATTGTAGCCAATCAGCCCAAAGTAATAGCGGGCACATTAGACATAAACGCCAGCATAAAAGGTGCCCGTTTTGTCCGCTTTTGCGACAGTTTTAACATTCCTATTCTTGTTTTGGAAGACGTTCCCGGATTTATGCCCGGTGCCGAACAGGAACATACCGGGATCATCCGCAATGGAGCCAAGCTGCTTTATGCGTTTTGTGAAGCCACTGTTCCCAGAGTCACCGTAATTACCCGAAAAGCATATGGCGGAGCATTTATCGTGATGAACAGCCTTGGAATCGGCGGCGACTTTAATTTTGCCTGGCCAACCGCCGAAATTGCGGTTATGGGCCCTTCCGGAGCCATTAAGATAGTAAATAAAACAGAACTTGCTACTGCTGTAGATCGAGAGTCTGCTGAAAAAGAACTGGTTGAAAAGTATATAGACGAAATTGCAAATCCGTTTAAAGCGGAAGAGCTGGGAATGATCGACGACGTGATCAAGCCTTCGAAAACCCGGCAGGTTCTTATCACCGCTTTTGATATTTTGGCTAATAAACAATACTCCCATCCCGAAAGGAAGCACGGGAACATACCGTTATAAAACATGAGTAAAAAAATTCTTATCGCCAATAGAGGTGAAATAGCTATACGCATTATCCGGTCGGCAAAAAAGCTCGGCCTGACCACCTACGTTATTCAAGGTAATCGTGAGCCCGATGCCATGTATCTGGAGTATGCCGATGAAATCATTTCCATCCGGGAGAACCTGTCTGACAAAATAATTTTTCTTAATTCCGAAGAGATCATCGGGCTCGCTCTTGAACATCAAATCGATATGATCCATCCGGGATACGGGTTCCTTTCAGAAAATCCGGATTTTGCCACGCTTTGCGAACAAAACGGCATTACGTTTATCGGCCCGTCGTCCGATCTGATTCGAAACATGGGGATCAAGACGATCGCGAAGGAGATGGCTGCCAAAGCTGAGATGCCGCTCGTCCCGGGTAGCGCGGGCGCCATAACCGACGCATCAGTTGCAAAAAAGTTTGCCGATAAAATAGGATATCCGGTCATCCTGAAAGCATCAGCCGGTGGTGGCGGACGCGGGATGCGTATCGTGGAAAAACCCGAAACCATGGAGCGCCATTTCAAATCGGCCTACGATGAGGCAGTAGCCGCATTCGGGAACGGAGATATTTTTATCGAAAAATACCTGACAAATCCAAAGCATCTTGAATTTCAAATTCTTGGAGACAAGTACGGACACGTCATCCATTTGGGTGAACGGGAATGTTCTTTGCAGAGGAAACATCAGAAATTGATAGAAGAAGCGCCTTCGGCCAGCATCGATACTAAGACAAGAGAACAGATGGGTAAGCTGGCCGTGAAATTTGCCCAAGCAATCGGGTACTATTCCGCCGGTACCATCGAGTTTATCTTAGATGAGGATGGATCGTACTATTTCATGGAGATGAACACCCGTATCCAGGTAGAGCATCCTGTAACTGAAATGATTACCGGAGCAGATCTTATCGAATGGCAGATCCGGGTTGCTCTGGGTGAAAAACTCAAGCTGAAGCAAAAAGATATTAAGTTCAAAGGCTGGGCTATCGAATGCCGCGTGAATACTGAAGATCCGCAAAACCGTTTCACGCCGCAAACCGGATTTATTGAGCGAGTTTTCTTCCCGCACGGCGATCACATCCGTGTTGAAACCGGCGTTAAAGACTTCTCGGTGGTTACTCCCTATTTCGATTCGATGATCGCGAAAATCATCGTTCATGGCGAAAACCGGGACGATTGCATCGCGAAAACCCTGAGTGCCTTAAAAGAATTTTCAATTTCGGGACTGAAAACGACCGTGCCGTTTTGCCGGACCGTTCTACGCAGTAAAGAGTTCAGGGAGGCCACATATACCACCCATTGGGTAGATTCGGTTTTCACAACCGACATGCTCGAATCGGAAGACGAAGCCATGATGGCGGCACTGGCGGCAACCATAACTTATGCGAAAGAATACTTGCAGTACTCTTCCGATTCTCCCATGTTCAAAAGTGAATCGCTCAACGTTTGGGTGCTCAATAAAAGGATAAATAAATAAAATTGTAAGGATATTTATGGCAACATCATACGTATATAAAAGAGATGCAACCCGTCTGTTTATTGCTATGCGGGACAACGGCGACCGATATAAAATTTATTTGCCCAAAGAGTCGAAACCGATTATCAACGGTGAAGAAAAAGATGTTTTCTTCATTGAACACAAAAATAACTTTTCGTCATTCAGCATGAATGATGTGATGTATCGATGCGAAATAACCCAACGCGACCAACACCGGATTATGGTGAAAGTTAACGGCGTGGAATATAAATTCAGCATCGAGTCTATCTTTTCCTATTTGCGACGCAACCTGCTCAACAAAGGAGTTGAGGTACATGCCGACAATAACATAAAATCTCCCATGCCGGGAAAAATAGTCGATGTTTTTGTCAGTGAGGGCGACCTGGTAAACAAAGGCGAACCGGTTTTACGGCTCGAAGCAATGAAGATGCAAAACGAGATCAATGCCTGTTGCAACGGCGTTATCCGCAAAATTCACGTTGTGCCGGGACAATCCATAATACAGGATGAATTGCTGGTAGAGATCACCTCTATTGATGAATGAACGATAGGAAGCGGGTTAAATGACCCTTACCTTCAACACACCCGCTATGTCTTTTATACGTTTCACGTTTTCATCGGTAATCTCCTCCTCCAGATCTACCATCGTGTAGGCATAATCGCCGCGGCTGCGGTTAATCATATTGGCAATATTGGTACCTTGCTCAGAAAGTACGGCAGATATCTGTCCCAGCATTTTGGGAATGTTTCTGTGCGCAATCGTCAACCGGTGTTTTACAGTACTTATGCCCATATCGCAGACAGGGTAATTCACCGAATTCTTGATATTTCCATTCTCCAGAAAATCTTTTGTCTGCAACACGGCCATCACGGCACAGTTGTTTTCGCTTTCGGGAGTAGAAGCGCCTAGATGCGGCACAGGAATAACACCGGGGACGTTAATCACCTTTTCGTTGGGAAAATCAGTAACGTATTCGCTTACGATACCGGCTTGCAAAGCATCCACCATATCTTCATCGAACACCAGTTCGCCTCTCGAAAGATTTATTATCCGCACTCCTTCTTTCATTTGCGCAAACGCCTCTTTATTCAGCATACCTTTTGTTTCATCAGTTAAAGGAATGTGTAAGGTGATATAATCGCAGTGCTTGAAAACTTTTTTCAAATCGTTCGCTTTTTTCACTGAACGAGATAAACCCCAGGCATGATCTACGGAAATATAGGGATCGTATCCGTAAACTTCCATTTCCATGTTTACCGCTGCATTGGCAACCATTACGCCAATGGCTCCAAGCCCGATTACGCCTAACTTTTTATCACGGATTTCCGGCCCGACAAACTGCGCTTTTCCTTTCTCAACCTGTTTTGCCACATCGTCCCCCGTTAACGAGCGTGTCCAATTAATTCCTTCCACAATCTTTCTCGATGACAAGAGCATGGCGGCAATGGCAAGCTCTTTTACGGCATTGGCATTAGCTCCCGGAGTATTAAAAACAACAATTCCTTTTTCAGTACATTTGTCTATGGGGATATTATTAACACCGGCTCCGGCGCGTGCAATACAGTGCAGGCTGTCGGGAAGCTCCACCTCATGCAGCGACGCGCTGCGCAAAATGATTCCGTCCGGTGAATCGATTTTTTCACCTATTTCAAAGTTCTGTCCGAATTTTTCCAACCCCGATTCGGAAATTCCATTCAGGGTTTTAATCTTGTACTTACCCATTGTTGATTATTAATTAGAGGATTACTGTTTATGAGTTCCTTTTTTTGATTATTGATACAAATAATATCAAATTTCGAACGCAAAGATATAAAATCTTCATATCATTTTACAATTTACTACAAAAAATAGCAAGAGAAGACCAATCGGAATAAATCTTCCGTAACAGGCCAAATATATGTTATAAAACATGTTTCTCACAGCAGAAAATATCGTTAAAAATGGCTAACTTGCGTCGCTATTTTTGTAGTACGGCTTTGTATCTTTAAAAAGGAGCAGAGTCGTTTTGTTATAGAGACTTATACATTCAAACAGATAAATTTTATTCATCATGAAAGTTTACAAGACAAACGAAATCAAGAATATTGCTATTGTTGGCAATTCAGGATCGGGTAAGACCACTCTCGCTGAAGCTATGCTTTTCGAGTGTGGTCTTATAAAACGACGCGGCACGATAGATGGTAAAAATACCGTGAGCGACTATTTTCCTGTTGAAAAAGAGTATGGCTATTCGGTATTCTCAACCGTATTCTCATACGAATGGAAAAACAAGCTGATGACGTTGATCGATTGCCCGGGGTCGGACGATTTTTCAGGAAATATTTCATCGGCGCTTGGAGTAACCGATTTAGCTGTGATGCTTATCGATGCCAACAGCGGAGTAGAAGTAGGCACAATCAACCAATTCCGTCAGATTGAATCTCTTGATAAACCGCTTATGTTTGTCATTAACCGCATCGACCACGAAAAAGCCGATTTCGAAAACACGATTACCAACCTGAAAGAATTTTACGGAAGCAAGGTCACCCCCATTCAATATCCTACCGGAAGCGGTCTGGCTTTCGACGGCATAGTGGACGTTCTTAAGCAGAAACTGTATAAGTGGAAACCGGGGGCCACTGCGCCTGAGGTGCTGGAAATACCCGATAGCGAAAAAGATAAAGCCGGCGAATACTATCAGGTATTGTTGGAAGCTGCTGCCGAAAACGACGAGACATTGATGGAAAAATATTTCGACCAGGGCACACTGACCGAGGAAGAGATGCTCGAAGGCATTCAAAAAGGGATGATTGCCCGGGACCTTTTCCCAGTTTTCTGTGTGTCGGCAGAAAAAAACATGGCTGTTCACAGGCTCATGAATTTCCTCTGTCTGGCAGCTCCCTCACCCGATCAGGTTCCGGCTCCTCAAAATACCGACGGAGAGATTATAGAACCCGATTCGAGCGCCCCTACCAGTTTGTTCTTCTTCAAAACTACCGTTGAACCGCACATTGGTGAAGTTTCTTACTTCAAGGTAATGAGCGGAAAAGTGAAGGAAGGGGATGATTTAAACAATACCAACAGAAGTTCGAAAGAACGTATTGCACAAATGTATCTGGTTGCCGGACAAATGCGTAACAAAGTGGAAGAGTTGGAAGCAGGAAGTATTGCTGCTGCCGTTAAACTGAAAGATATCCGCACCGGTAACACGTTAAACGCAAAAGGTACCGACAACCGGTTTAACTTTATCCAGTTCCCCGAACCGCGTTATCGCAGGGCCGTAAAACCCAAATCCGAAGCTAACTCCGAAAAATTAAGCGAAGCGTTGACCCGTATGCGGGAAGAAGACCCGTCATTGATTATTGAGGTGTCGAAAGAATTGAAACAGATCATCGTTTCAGGACAAGGTGAATTCCACTTGAAAACCATGAAATGGAGACTCGAAAACAACGATAAAATAGAAATTGATTTCATCGAACCTAAAATTCCGTACCGCGAAACCATTACAAAACAGTCCCGTGCCGATTATCGTCACAAAAAACAATCAGGCGGTGCCGGTCAATTCGGTGAAGTTCACTTAATTGTAGAGCCTTACACCGAAGGTATGCCCATGCCGGAAATTTACCGTTTCAACGGTCAAGAATTCAAGGTACAATCACGCGACGTTCAGACCATTGATCTGGATTGGGGCGGAAAGCTCGTCTTCGTGAACAGTATCGTAGGCGGCGCTATCGATGCCCGCTTCCTTCCGGCCATCCTGAAAGGAATTATGGGACGCATGGAGCAGGGACCGTTAACCGGCTCATACGCCCGTGATGTTCGTGTTATTGTTTATGACGGCAAAATGCACCCGGTTGACTCCAATGAAATTTCGTTTATGCTTGCCGGGCGTAATGCTTTCAGCACCGCATTTAAAAATGCCGGGCCAAAGATCCTGGAACCGATTTACGATGTGGTTGTTTCTGTTCCCAGTGACTATATGGGCGATGTAATGAGCGACCTGCAAGGCCGTCGTGCCATGATCATGGGTATGGAAAGCGAGAAAGGGTTTGAAAAACTGAAAGCCCGTGTTCCACTGAAAGAGATGTCGAGTTATTCCACTTCGTTGAGTTCGCTTACCGGTGGCCGCGCATCTTTCACCATGAAGTTTTTGGATTATGAACTCGTTCCATCCGATGTTCAGGATAAACTCCTGAAGGAATACGAAGCAGAAGAGAAAGAAGAGTAAAAATCTCAAGAGTATCTCGTATATTCTACAAGGGCAGCCGGACGGGTTGCCCTTGTTGCATTGGAGAGATTGCATCATATGCCTGAAGTCATCGATAATATTTTTGAATTTGATAATAGTCGGGATTTTAACACTTTCCGTTTATATAAATTGTTATTTTTGTATTATTAAATGAACTTTATGATTCAGGGTTGTAACATGAAAAGATATTTTGCTGTCCTTTTTTTTCTTTCCGGATCGTTTATTCTTCTGTCTCAAGACTTTGAAGGCAATTATAAAGACAGGACCGATTCCTTATTTTTTTCCAGCGGGAAAGTGATATTTAATATAAGCGGTTTTGGAGCACTGTTTACCCAAATGGTTGGTGAAGGAGAATACGAATATTTTAATGATTATCTGCTGGTAAATACTTCCGATTATTCGGGTGAAAAATCGGTGTCTGAACCCATCAACGGCTCTAAAAAAGACTCTGTCGTTATAAAAGTAGTTGACCCGGATAATTATTCTGTTCAGGGAGCCTTAACGGAATTCTTGTCGGAATCCAATAAAGTTATTCGTGGAATCATTACGGATGACCAGGGTAAATCTCAACACCCCAACGATCAGAAGATCAAAAAGGTAAAAGTTACAAATCTGGGTTACGACGACATCGTTTTCGATGTTGTGCAGGGAAAAGATTTCTTAGTAAAACTTGCCAAGAACAATGTTATTGAGAACCAAACGGTTGCTTTTAAAGTTAAGAGCGAAGATGAAGAAACGCTATCTATCCTCCTGCTTTCCGATAATTTTGACCCTGGAAAAGACAAAATGAAGTCCCTGGAGAAACTCGATAAAAAAGCACAAAAAAAGAACGTTCTTACCAAACGGTTGAAAAAAGAGTATATCTCGACCTACAAAAGGCGATAATAAAAATTTCAATTATTCGTTAAATCGGCCGGAAAGGTTGCCTTGTATTTAACAGTTCCGTCGAGAAATCTGATCCAAGTGTCAAACTCACGTTTTCCTTCCGTTAGTTGCACTATCCTCGCACCGTTGATCTCCGGCACATATGTGGTTCTCCATCCCGAGAACTGACCGTAAGTTAAAGCAATGCCGTAGTAATTCACCATGTAATTGTTGACGTGATCGTGCCCGGCAAATATACCCATAACATCCTGCATCTCTTTCATTGCAATGAACATTCCGGAGTTTAAATCGGGCGGGCATTCGTTTTCCTTGCGCACTCCCACTCTTTTGTTGCTTTCGTCGTTGAATGCCAGTCGGTATTCCGGCAGGGGAATATGGAAATACGCTAATGCAGGCAACGGCTGAAAATTATTTTGTCTGGTAAAATGAAAACTTTGTTTTTTGTACCAGTCGATAACGTCGGAGGTTATCCATCCATAGCCCGGCACATCACTTATGGTTGAATACGTTCCGGAGTCGAAACAGTAAATCAACGATTTCACCTGCATATCTTTCTCGCTTCCATAAACAGGGATCACATTATTCATAACACCGTTTAACTGTCCGCTTGTAGGATAATTGCAATTGTACGGATAACTCGTGATGATCTTTTCGAGTTCGAAGCGTGTAGTGCCGTTTTCGTCATCGTGATTTCCAAGCGCAACAGCAAATGGGATTTTTCTATCGATAACTAATTTTGTCAGGGCGTCCCAAGCCGTTTTCACCGGCCTTCCGGTAACAGCATCCCCCGTAAAAATCACCATATCGGGCTTTTCCGTGTCCAATACCCGCTGGATGTTTAACAATGCCGTATCCGATTTTGAATTTCCGTGAACATAATGCACATCGGTAAATTGTGCTATCTTAAATAAGCCGTTTTTGTTAAAGTTTAATTTTTGGGCTTTTGTTGCAGTGAAACACAATAAAATAAAACAACAAACAACTATTTTCTTCATGATCTTACTATTATACTACATACAGCGAACTTATCGACTCGTTGTTGCACACCCTCATAATGGCATTGGCAAACATATCGGCAACAGACAATACCTTCACCTTGCTGCATGATTTTGTAAAAGGAATGCTGTCGGTAAATATAATCTCGTTGAGGGAAGAATTTTCTACACGTTCGCTGGCCGGATCCGACATCACAGCGTGACTGGCAATGGCTCTAACAGATTTAGCACCGTTTTGCATCATCAATTCGGCAGCCTTGGTCATTGTCCCTGCCGTATCCACAATATCGTCGATCAACAACACATCCATCCCTTCCACGTCTCCGATAATCTGCATATCCGAAATAACGTTCGCTTTTTTTCTGATCTTGTAGCAGATAACCATGGGACAACCCAAAAACTTGGCATAAGCACTGGCCCGCTTGGTTCCGCCTACATCGGGCGTGGCAATGACCAGGTTATCCTGATTGAAGGTTTTCATATAATCCACAAAAACTCCCGATGCATACAAGTGGTCAACAGGCACATCGAAAAAGCCCTGAATCTGATCGGCATGCAAGTCCATGGTGATCAATCGGCTGATGCCCGCAGTACTGAGCATATCGGCAATCAGTTTCGCCCCGATGCTCACGCGCGGTTTATCTTTCCTGTCCTGACGCGCCCATCCGAAATAAGGAATAACCGCGATAATGGACTTCGCTGACGCGCGCTTCGCGGCATCTATCATGAGCAGTAACTCCATCAGATTATCTGAATTTGGAAAAGTGGACTGGATAAGGAATACTTGTCTTCCACGAATGGATTCCTCGTAAGAAACCGAAAACTCTCCGTCGGCAAAATGCTCGATAATCATATTCCCTAACGGACACCCTAAACTATTGCAAACCTTCTCGGCAAAATAACGTGATTTTGTCCCCGAGAAGATCTTAAACGGCTTGTCTTGCATGACTTGTTGATTATGACTTAGTTAGTAAATTATTGGTTGATTCTCTCTTTTTAATAGCCTTTCGACAGACAAAAGTACAAACTAAATTCTAAAAAACCTTTAAAAAGAAGAAATTTTGTACAGTTCGCCCGAGGTTGCCAAAACAGTTACCCGGATGGGATTATTTTTTGAAAAAGTGATTTTAGGTTTGTCGTCCGATAACAACGGGAATGCGTTAAAATTCCCGTTTTGAGATATTCCGAAGAAATCAAATGCATGGTCGGGAATAGTTACCACAACTTCAGCATCTTTGTTATCAAAATTAACAACAACCAGAATCAATTCGTTCCCCGTACCGCGCAAAAATGCGAACTGCTTGGCGGAATCAAACTCATAGTTATCATAATTCGCCGGCATCAGATCATAAAAGAGTCCCTGGCTCAACGCTTGCTCCCGGTTACACAAAGTAAGAAGTTTAGCATAAAATCTCTGCAATTTTTTTTCTTCTTTCGTCAACAATGCATCGTTCCATTTTCCATGGTTGTTCCAACGCCTTATCGTGTCAACCGACCAGTAATCGAAAATGGTAGTCCGGCCGTTCTTGCCGCTGAAGCCTTCTTCATCCATTCCCCGTTCGCCCAGCTCCTGGCCAAAATAGACCATTACAGGATTTATGTTCAGGCAAGCGGTAACAATCATGGCAGCCTCTCCGCTCTTTCCGTTCTTCAGAAAATAATCCGAAGCAACACGCTGTTCATCGTGGTTTTCAATGAAATTAAGCATTTTATGCTGGATATCGCCCACATTGTTCAACGTGAAAGTAATGTCCGACGACGGTCGATAGCCGCAGGCAACATCGCGCAAAACGTCGTATAATCCTACTTTATCGTACAGATAATCAAAATTGTCGTTGGCAAGGAATAAACGATAGGCATCGGGGTTGTATATCTCTGCCACGAAGATAATGTGCGGAAATATCTTTTTCACTTGCGGGATCACCCATTGCCAGAATTCCAGTGGAACCATTTCTGCCATATCGACCCGAAAACCGTCTATGTTTTTCTTCGACCAGAAAATCAATACGTCTTTCATCTTTTTCCACGTATCGGGAATTTCCGAGAAATGTTTTTCATTACCGTTCTGCATATCAACGCCGTAGTTCAGCTTAACCGTCTCGTACCAATCGTATGGGGTGGGTTTATTGGTAAAACAATCATTTCCGGTAACTTTTGCCGGCGACTCCTTATAGGTTACATCAGCCATTTTCTTTACCGGGAATTGTATTTCCAACTCCTTGCCCGGCAGATAATAAAAGTTGTTACCGGGCGAGAAAGCAACCGAGGTATCGTCGTTGCTGCCAAACTCTTTAACCCCTTCCGGCCGGTTTATAGATTTGTAGTTCCTTGCCAGGTGATTGGGCACGAAATCGATAATCACCTGCATCCCGGCATTGTGAATGCGTTCAACCAAAGCTTCAAATTCACGCATCCTGTCGTTTACATTCATCGCTAAATCCGGATCAACATCATAAACATCCCGCACGGCGTACGGAGATCCGGCGTTTCCTTTTATAATTTCGGGGTATTCCCCGGGTATGCCGTATTTTGTATAATCTGTTGTGGACGCATGAGCCAACACTCCGATAAGCCAGATATGGGAATACCCGTTTTTCTTTAATTGATTGATAAACTTACCGGTTATATCGTTGAATTTTCCGCATCCGTTTTCTTCTATGGTCCCGTTTTGAATATTACTGGCCTGTGTGTTTCCAAGCAAGCGCGGCAATACCTGATAGATGAATATTTTGCGTGGCTTCATAAAGTTGCTTTTTTAAATTTGCTTATTTGCTGCTTCACTTTCTCTTCCAATTGATAATGTCGATGGCATCTGCTGATGATGCCTAATGATTTTTCTTTTCCAAGCGCTGCTGAAGCACATTCGTATCCTATTTCCCTTATTTTATCAATATTGTTTAAATCGAACATAAAGTATTTTTCCACTTCCTCAGTTTCCACAAGAATATCACATAAGCTTCTGTCCACCAATGTGTTTGAATTAGACATCAGCTTGAACGTACGTTCAGCGGTAGTTTTGATGCTGGTTTTTTCGGACAAAGGCGTCATAAGCGAAACATTAACTCCTATAACATACTTACACTCGTCTCTGATAACGGAAACCGGAAAATTTTTCAATAATCCGCCGTCAACATAAGGAACATCACCGATAACCTTAGGGATGAAAACGATAGGAACCGAACAGGAGGCCACCACCGCATCTACTAACGACCGGCCTTCCGAAAAAACGACAGTCCGGGCCCGTACCCAGTCGGTCACTACCGCTCTGAAAGGGATTTTCAATTGCTCGAAAGAGTGTGACCGTAAATTATCTTTCAGGAATTTCTCGACCCCTGAACTTTTGAAAAAGCCCGCTTTAGGAAAGGAAAAACCGATAAATTCCCTGAATTCTTTCTTTTTGAAAAGTTCACTGATTTCATCGGGCGTAAAGCCGTCGGCATAAAAAACCCCGGCCAAGGCACCAGCACTGGTCCCTGCAATTATATCGGGCTTTATCCCGTAACTTTCAAATACTTTTAAAGCGCCCAAATGAGCAAACCCCTTTGCTCCGCCACCACTTAGCGCGTAACCCAAATAATATTTAAAATTTTTTCCAAATATTGCCATGACGGTTCGATTAATGGTACTACAAATATGCTAAAAAAATTGATGATTTTCAAAGATAAAGCCGTTATTAAATTGTTTATTTATATTTTTTTATACAAAGACCTGATTACCTGTTATCCGTACCTCCCATCTGTAAACAATTTCAGCCAGACATCCGTGATTCGTAAAATAATCGTAACTTGCAGGCAAAAAAACAGAAAAAGTAAATGAAAACGAGAGAAATAAAGAAAGTAGTAAAAGGATCCCGCCAAATGGATGGCGCAGGTGTTCATTTGGTGCGGGTTTTCGGACATCGGGATGTAAAGGATTTTGACCCGTTTTTGATGCTCGATGCGTTTGATTCAGTAAATCCGGAAGATTATACAAAAGGATTCCCATGGCATCCTCACCGTGGAATTGAAACGGTAACGTACCTGATCAGCGGACGGATCGACCACATGGACAGTTTAGGCAACAAAGGCACGATAACAGCCGGAGGATGCCAGTGGATGACCGCCGGAAGCGGTATATTGCACCAGGAGATGCCTGTTGCATCGGACAGGATGCTGGGAGCACAGCTTTGGGTGAACCTGGCGGCAAAAGATAAAATGGCCGAACCGAAATATCGAGATATCACCGTCGATATGGTTCCGGTTTTGAAAGATAAAAACGGGGAAATCAGGGTTCTTTCGGGCATTTATGAAGGGACACCTGGCGCCATACAACCCGATCACGTGCAGGTGCTTTATCTCGACGTTATGACCTATCCGGGAAAGACGACGGCTATTCCCGTACAGCCGGACGAAAATGTGTTTGTCTATGTAATTGACGGAAGCGGAACAACAGGTGAAGAATCACGGCCTGTGCAATCTCATTCTGCCGTTTTATTCGAAAAGGGCGACCGTCTGATTTTTAACGCAGGGAGCGAAGGATTACGGTTGTTTTTATTGTCGGGAGAGTCGTTGAACGAACCCATATCGTGGGGCGGGCCTGTTGTTATGAACACACATGCGGAGTTGAACCTGGCATTTGAGGAACTTGAAAACGGAACGTTTATAAAGCACAGGTGAATTCTACCCGCTGCAGTTAATTAAAAAACCCGCAAAGCCTTAATTGTCTTGCGGGTTTTGTTGTGTCTAAACGACAGTCCTCCCCACGGCGGAAAAGTCAACTGTTTACAGCGTGAAAGGATTTGCGCGGAAGGTTAATTATAAACGTACCTGCGCGAGTGCTAATTTACATATTATAAAAAACCGACAGGCATATCAAGGAAAGGCAATAGCAATCCGAACATTTTATACTCTGTGCCCACTCCATCCATTTTTATACCTGTTTCCCAATCATGCCCGATGAGTTCTTTCCAGTTACTTGACATGGATGTATCGAAGCCCAAATTTAAGTTTTGATTTAACCGATGCAGCGCGTAATCATTCATCGATATGAAAAAACGGTACGAGACGGTTGTTGCCAATTTTTCATCCAATGTTGGTTGCCCTTTCTCATCAACCAAATAAGATAATGTCAGGTGGTAGTTTTCTCCTTCTGTGTCGATTGTGTAAGTTCCTTTGCCCTGCACTTTCAAAACGTAATCGGTTAATGATATGCTCTCTTTGTTGATAAGATAAAAATCCCGCGCTTTGTTATTTATCAGGCAAATCCATTCGATACCACTCAAAGAAGGCGGAAGTGGGAACTCTTTGTCTTTATCGGAATCGTAATATTTTGATATGCGCATCGCCTCATAGTTGTTTGTTACTTTAATCTTTAACTTTTGCGCTTCTTTCGTTACATTGTCGGTAACGGTAAGCCAGGTATTTCCTGTGAGCCTCCCGTGAATAGCAATCATTCCCGTTGCACTTGACCAACCGGTCTGTATTTCTGCAGAAAGCAGAAGCGGGTTTTCTACTTCAAGCGTATAATTTCCACTGCCTGTTTTCGGCCCAATTAAAACCGTGCCATTCACGGGTACTTCGCGATAATCGTAGTAGAAAGAGAGCGATTCGTGTTGTATTTTCTCACAACTTGTCAAACAAACCGACACAAAAAAGATTGCTGCTACTGGTAGCAGGAGACTGTTTTTCAATGTAGTTTTTTTCATTGTAATGCATCTTTAAAAGACTCTGATTAATTGTTCTTTTACATAAGACGTAGAATTTAAGAAAACGCTGCACAAATAATGTTAAATATAAGTAAAAAGATAAATGACGGAGAAGGAAAAGTAGCTGCACCGGCAGAGAACAGGTTGTTACGCTTATAGACATTGTTGTTCATGCATCCTTGGGATTTTTCAACTCATTTTTGAGTTGCAGAACGGTTTTATCGAAAACCGGATGGACGGTATGTGGCGAAATTTCGGCAAAAGGGATTAAGACGAAATCGCGCAGATGAAACCGGGGATGCGGGATAATTAAACCGTTGCTTTCAATAACCTGATCATCAAACATCAGAATATCTATATCGATGATGCGATCGGCATACCCTCCATCCTGAGATTTTTTTGTTCTGCCCAGTTCCTTTTCAATCTCCCGGGTCTCCTGCAGAACCTCACCGGCATTCATGACTGTGACAACTTCACAAACGGAATTAACAAATTTATTTTTAGACTCGAAGCCCTCGGGCTCGGAAACATAAAAAGCGGATTTGGAAATAATTTTCCCCATCCGCTTGTTAATTTGTCGATACGCCTGCTCGATATTTTTTTGCTTATCTCCCAAGTTGGAGCCTATTCCCAAAAAAATAATATGAGTATCGTTATCAGGCATTTTATGGAATGATCAGCATGGCATCGCCGTATGCGCCAAATTCATACTTCTCCTTAATGGCTGTCTGATATACATCCATGATTCTTTCGTAACCGCCGAAAGCAGTTGTTATCATCAACAGTGTGGAGAACGGCAAATGAAAGTTTGTAACCAGCGCATCGGGTAATGTAAAGTCGTAGGGCGGAAAAATAAACTTGTTGGTCCATCCTTCCCGCGGCTTGATGTGGCCATCTGTGCTGATTGTGGTTTCAATAGCACGCAAAACCGATGTACCCACAGCACAAATTTTGTAGCCGCTGTCTTTTGCGGTATTCACCCTATCGCACAACTCCTGCGTGATGATCATCTGCTCCGAGTCAATTTTGTGCTTGGTTAAATCTTCCACATCTATATCGCGATATGCTCCCAAGCCGTGGTGGAGTGTAAGAAACCCGTAATCAATGTTTTTAATCTCCATGCGTTTTATCAACTCCCGGCTGAAGTGCAAACCGGCTGCAGGAACAACTACAGCCCCTTCGTTATTGGCAAAAATATTCTGATACCTGTCGGCATCTTCCGGCACGGCCGGCCGCTCCATATATTCAGGAATCGGTGTTTCACCGATGGAGAAAAGCAGGTCCTTGAACTCATCATATGGCCCGTCGTAAAGGAAACGAAGCGTGCGCCCACGCGATGTAGTGTTGTCAATCACCTCGGCTACAAGTTCTTCATTTTCACCAAAGTATAATTTATTCCCGATCCTTATTTTTCGGGCGGGATTTACCAAAACATCCCACAAATGCTGGGCGGGATTCAGTTCCCTTAGTAGAAACACTTCTATTTTAGCTCCGGTTTTTTCTTTGTTTCCAAACAACCTGGCAGGGAAAACCTTAGTATCGTTAAAAACAAAAAAATCGTGAGCGTCAAAGTAATTAAGAATATCCTTAAAAATAAGATGTTCTATCTTGTCGGAATCTTTATGAACCACGAGTAATCTTGATTCATCGCGATGTTTACTCGGATACCTAGCTATCAATTCATCCGGCAAATTAAATTTAAACTGGGAAAGTTTCATATGTGATTAAACTAATTCTTTATTATAATGCATTACGTTCGTCATTGTTACAACTATTTTACCAATTACTCATTTTCTTTTGTAACTATATTCCGATCAAAAAACCCGTCTAATTCTTCAACCTTTAAACAATCGTTCAGCGAAATATCTCCCACTCTTGTTCGTTTGAGTGCAAGAAGATATGCGCCCGACTGCAGGCTTTTGCCTATATCGCGCGCCAAAGCACGTATATACGTACCTTTACTGCAAACAACCCGGATAGTTATGCTTGGTAAATTGTAAAACAACAATTCAATATCATTTATAACCAATATCTTTGGTTTTAGTTCAATTTCTTCATTCTTTCTGGCAAACTCGTAAGCCCTTTTGCCCTCGACCTTGACTGCCGAAAAAAGAGGCGGGATTTGCTCAATTTTGCCGATAAACGTCTTCAGGCACTCTTCTACTTTTTCGCGTGTGATATGCTCAATCGGATATTCGGCATCAATTTCCGTTTCCAGGTCAAAAGAAGGGGTTGTTGCTCCCAACCGGATCTCGGCAATGTATTCTTTGCTTTGGGCCTGCAAACGTTCAATCTCTTTTGTTTTTTTCCCGGTGCATAGGATCATTACACCGGTCGCCAGCGGGTCAAGTGTTCCCGCATGCCCCACTTTCAGCTTTTTTATTTTCAGTTTCTGACACAATTTTGCCCGCACCACCCTTACCAGCCGGAACGAAGTCCAATGCAGCGGCTTATCGATACACAAAATCTCTCCTTCAATAAAATCCATCAGGCAATATTTGAAACTGTCCCCGATAACAGCAATACAATCAGCAGGATCCCCACGATAATCCTATACCATCCAAACGCCTTAAACCCGTGTTTGGTTAGAAAATCGATAAAAAACCTGATGGCGATGACGGCAACAACAAAAGCAACCACATTCCCGATAATCAACGTACGGATGTTATCTTGCAGCATAGATGCGCTTAGGGGATCCCCTATCAGTTTATATAGCTTGTAGCCGGCTGCCGCGGCCATGGTTGGCACAGCCAGAAAAAAGGAGAATTCAGCAGCGTTCTTCCGATCCAGCTTCGTACTCATACCGCCTACAATAGTAGCCATCGACCGGGAGACACCCGGGATCATCGCAATACACTGAAAAAAACCGATCTTCAATGCCCGTTGCCACGAAATAGATTGATTTTCACCCGGCTTATTGAACCACTTATCCACAAAAAGCATCACAACACCGCCAATTACGAGCATCACACTCACTACGAAAACATTTTCGAGTAACGAATCAATCTGGTCTCCAAAAATCAACCCCAGCACCCCCGCCGGAATAACGGCGATAAACAGCTTCCAGTAAAAATCGAACTTATGCAGGAATCGTTTCAGAAATGCCTGTCCTTTCTGTACGAAACTCATTCCGACAACCGCACTTTTATCGAAAACCGTAATCCGGTTCAATCGAAAAAAACGTTTCCAGTAAAGAAATACCACCGACAGGATGGCTCCAAACTGAATAATTACCGTAAATGCCTTTACAAACGGTGTACTCTCGATTCCCAGCAGCGCCTGTGTGATGATCATGTGCCCGGTTGACGAAACAGGCAAAAACTCTGTCAAGCCTTCTACAATAGCAATAATAATTGCTTCTAAACTACTCATACTTGCTCTTTCCTCTCTTTTGCCGGATATAGAATTCCAAAGATCATCAGGACAAAGCCGGCCAGGCAAACAACGGGCGCCACTTTAATACGCCGCACGCTAAAGATATCGGGTTCAAAGCCTTCAAAAGTTGTTGCAGGACCACTCATCAGCAAGAAACCGATGATAATAATAAGAACAGCAACACCACAAATAATAAGGTTCATTTTGTGGAAAGCAAGATTTTTGTGAGACATACTATTGTTAAGTTTTGAGTTTATAATTTGATTTAATTTATTAGATGTCAGACCGCTCCACTTTCAAACATTAAGACTGCAGGACCGTCTGTTATCTGTTATCTGACAAATTTAAACGTAGTACAAGTTTTCAGTTTTCATCTTCAGATATCGGTTTACAGCAAAATAAGTAGCCACCGTGGAAATAAAAATTCCAAGCAGAATTACGATAGAAAAAATAATGAGTAAATCCGTTATGCTGATGATGGGTTTCAGCTCGACATATGCTTTGCTGAAGTACGCAAGAATAAGAAAGATGATCCCATCTGCTAAAACTCCGGCAACAATTCCGGTAAGGATATTATTTCGGATAAACGGCTTTCGGATAAAATTCCCGTTGGCGCCTACAAGCTTCATCGTGTTGATAATAAACCGCCTGGAGTAGACGCTTAATCGAATTGTGTTCCTGATCAACGTGAATGAAATAAACATTAAAACTGCTGCTAAAATCAGCAATATCATCGTAACCTTAGATAGATTGTCGTTGATAAGATCAATAGCTTCCTGCTGATACAACAAGTCATGGACATTATTTTGCTGCCTGATTATCCGACTGATTACCGCAATGCTGTCGTTATTGGCATACTCCGAATGGAGATAAATCTCTATGGCATCCTGTACCGGATTATAACCGAGCAATTCTTCGGGATCTTCACCCAGGTCTTTGATTAACTGTTCTTTTGCCTCGTCTTTACTGATAAATCGGGAAGATTTTACAAACGGCTGAGCATCCAGGCTTTTTCTCAAACGTTGAATCCCGGCATCGGTAATATCGTTGTCGAGCATCACACTGAAGCTCATATTTTCTTTCACGAAGTTTGATAACCCGTTGCCCATAAACAAAATGAGTATGGTAAGCCCCAGCAAAACCAACACTAACGAAATGCTAATGGTCGATGTGATTTTTGCATTTACAAATCGTGCCGTGAATATCTTTCTCTTCTTCAAAACGATTTTTTCCAGATTGGGTGCAAAGTAACAAAAATATTGCGAAAATCTGAAATTTACTCCGGTAATTAACTGTTTTTATCTATCGGTTCCAATCCTATCTCTTTTGCTTTTTGAATCAGATAATCATAAGCCGCCTGGCGTTCGTTGGGAATCTCGCCTTCTAAAATGGCTTCTTTTATGTACGATTTCAGTTCGCCCACTTCCCTTCCCTGCCCCAAGCCGAATATCTCCATAATCTCGTTGCCATCGATGGGTGGCTGGAAATTACGCACACGATCTTTCTCTTCGATTTCCGCGAGTTTCCGGCGGACGATTTTGAAATTCTGCAGGAAGCGACGTACTTTTTCAGAGTTTTTCGATGTAATATCGGCTTCGCAAAGTGTCATCAGATCGTCTATGTCGTCACCCGCATCAAACAACAGGCGCCGGACGGCAGAATCAGTAACCTCCTCCTCCACCAGTTGCATCGGGCGCATATGCATCGACACCATTTTTTGCGTATATTTCATTTTTTCGTTCAACGGCATTTTCATGCGGTTGAAGATCTTGGGTACCATCTTTTCGCCCACATAGTTGTGGTTGTGAAATGTCCATCCCAGCTTATTGTCCCAGCGTTTGGTAACGGGTTTGGCAATATCGTGCAAGAGAGCCGACCAGCGCAGCCAGAGGTAATCGGTTTTTAACGAGATGTTATCGAGAACGGCGAGCGTATGGTAAAAGTTATCCTTGTGTCCTATCCCGTCCTTGGTTTCGGCTCCTTTAAGCGCGACCAGTTCGGGGAAAATAATCTCCAACAAGCCCGTTTTCTCCAGCAAAACAAATCCGATAGACGGTTTGGGCGAAAGAATGATCTTATTAAGCTCATCCGCAATCCGTTCCTTTGAAATAATTTTTATGCGTTCCTTATTCCGGGAAATAGCATCAAAGGTTTCGGGAAAAATATCGAATCCCAATTGCGAAGCGAACCTCACGGCACGCATCATCCGCAACGGATCGTCGCTAAAAGTGATATCCGGATCAAGCGGAGTGCGGATAATAAGCTCTTCCAGGTCCTGCAACCCGTTAAAGGGATCCAGCAATTCGCCAAAGCGATCTTTATTCAGGCAGAATGCCATCGCATTGATGGTGAAATCGCGCCGTTTCTGATCGTCTTCCAGTGTGCCATCTTCCACAACGGGCTTTCGGGAGTCGCGGGTGTAAGACTCTTTTCGGGCGCCCACAAACTCGATATCAAAATCCTTATATCTTATTTGTGCGGTACCAAAGTTTTTAAAAACCGACAACTTTGTGCGCGGCCCCAGTTTTGAAGCAACGGCTTCGGCCAATGCAATCCCTTTGCCGACAGCGACAATGTCAATGTCTTTTGACGGGCGGTACAAAAAGAAATCACGAACGTAACCGCCAATCACGTAACAATCGAGTTGCATCCGGCCGGCCACATCCGAAATAAGTTTGAAGATATCTTTGTCTAGAAAATCTTGTATCTCTTCGCGAGAAATATCCATTGTCAAATCAAATTCTGTTATGATTTGCAAAATTACAATAAATGAGCGTGAAAACCATTTTAACGTTGAAATTTATTTCTTAATTTTGTATGCAGATTATGGAAGTGACTATATCAAATAAATTATATTTCAGGCAATTAAAGGGTTATTATTTTATATTGCCGATAGTGTGTGTGTTTGTATTTCTTCTCATATCCTGTTCGGGAAAAACCAGAAATGCCAAAACCTACCTTGCTGAAGCCGAAGTAGCTTTGAATGAAGGTAATTATCCGTTGGCAAAACTTAAGATTGACAGCATCAAGGTACTTTTTCCAAAATCATTTGACGAAATAAACAAAGGATTTGAGCTGATGCAACAAATCCGGATGGCCGAAAACCGAAGGAATATTATTTATTGCGACTCAATGCTTACCGTCAACTATGAACTGCTTACCAATATGCTGAATGGCTTTACTTATGTAAGAGATCCTCAGTATCAGGAGTTCGGAGATTATGTTCCCAAAATCTATCCGCTAAACACCTCTTTTAATCAAAACGGTCTCCGTTCAGCCGTGAGCGAAAAAGGACAGATGTACATCGAGAGTGTTCTGGCGGGTGGTTCATTGAGGCACAACCGGATAAAAGTGGCCATAAAAGACGGGTCCTTTGCGGAATCGCTGCCTGTCACTACCGACGGGCTGAATTACCGGTTCAGCACACTCAACACCACTTACGAAATTGTTCGTTTTTCAGGGAATGATGACAATGGCGTAGCCAAATTCATCTACACGTTTAAAGAGTCACCCATCACCCTGAGTTTTATCGGGAACAGAACCACTACGATCACCTTGTCTGAAACGGCTAAAAAAGCCATTGCCCGCTCGTTTGAGCTCTCCACACTCCTGCTCGACATTGAGAAGCTTAAATATGAAAAAGGCCGTAGTGAAGCCTTGATAAAATACCTTGAAAGCAAAAGATAGGTCAAATTCTATAAATTCTGTCGCAATAATTGGCCACCTCTATGTGATGGGTAATAAACAAAACCGTACGGTCGCCGATATGTTTTTTCAGGTTGGCCAGAAAAGTTTTTTCGGTCTCAATATCCAAAGCCGATGTGGCTTCATCCAACAACAGTATCCCTCCGGGGCGCAATAACGATCGAGCGATAGCGATCCTTTGTGCCTGACCTTCAGAAACCCCCGAACCACCTACACCCAGGACAGTATCGAGCCCTTCAGGCAGACCTAAAACAAAACCTGCAGAGGCAACTTCAAGCACTTTCACGAGCATGTCCTCACCGGCATCCGGGTTTCCTACCAACAGGTTACTCCGGATTGTACCGCTAAACAACGTGTTCCCCTGAGGGACATACACAAAATTGGAACGGGTATCCGGAGATACTTTTATTGTTTTTTCTTCATTTCTTATCAATATCACCCCTTTTTGGGGCTCAATCAGGGCCAGTATAAGCCTGATCAAGGTTGTTTTTCCCGTACCGGTTTCTCCCATTACAGCTATCATCTCGCCCGGTCCGGCATCCAACGAAAAATCGGAAATAACCGGCTTATTGTCATCGTTGTATGAGTATGCAATATTCTCCACATGTAACGTCACACGGCCTTCCAGGAATTGCTTCTCCCCTATTTCCTCATTTTCCAATTTTCTTAGAAACGATAATCGTTCACCGGCTGCCTGAGCCGATATCAGTGTTGGGAACAAGCGCATTAAATCGAACAGCGGCCGTTGTATTTGATTTACCAGTTGCAGGTAGGCAGTGACCGTACCAAAAGTAATCGTTTTGGCGGCGATTCCCCAGGCGCCCCAGATAAATGCCGTGATGTACCCGCCGCTAAAAGCCAATCCCGATACAAAACGCGCCCAGGCGGAAACGGTTGTCTTCTCTTCCACTTTTCGCTGTAATTCCCGCTGAAGATTTCCCAATCTGCCCAACTCATCCTCCTGTCTTTCGTACGTCCTCACCACCAATTGATTCAGTAAATTTTCTTCCATCATAGAAGTTATGAAGCTCTCGCTCTCCTTTATCTGCCTGCTGTAATTTCTCATCTTCACATAATAAGGCTTGCTGAAAAGAAGCAAAACCGGCATAGCAATGCCCAGGATAAGGGCTAAAACCGGATCCATCACAAGTAAGATCAGAAATGCCCCGCCAAGTTGAAGAGTAGCTGTTATCAGCATCGGAAGCGCAGTTATCAATGTTTTTATGATATCATCCGTGTCCTTGATAATTCGTGTCAACACGTCGCCGCTGTGCAATGAGCTGGCTTCGGTCCACCTCGTGTAGAGCAAATTTGCAAAAACTTCTTGACGGATCGAATTTCCAACCTTTACCTCAGTCATGTTTGTATAACGTACATCAACCACATTCAGCAATACCCTGAATAAAGTGAGCAGGACAAGAATCAGTGAATAACGGACCAAGGAGCCCCCAGCATCTCCTGAGGCCACATCAATAACTATCTTCAGTGCCCATACGAAACTCAGCGACACGGCCACGCTCAATACTCCAATCAGCGTTATCATCACGAGCGCTTTGCGATGGCCCTTGGAGATATCTGCCAGAAACCTCAGAAAGTGCAACATTTACTTTTTGAATAGTAATTTCAGATTCGTTATAATTTTAGTTATCGCCAACGACTTTATGTGATGGGGAGCAATACCGGATATTTTTTTCGCTCTCCTTGTCGAATAGTTGAACCTGTGCCATTTCGCATCCCATTTTCCTCTGAAAGATTTGTTTTTAAAAGTAGAAAATCCAAAATTTCCACCCCTCAACATATCAGCCATCACTAAATCTACAAATTTACCCTCTACGTCAATGTTAAAAGGGAAAATTTCCGGCTCTGCCCCCATGTATTTAACTGCTGCCGATGCAAATATCTCCATGGCGTTTAACAAATCGAACTGCTTTGCCAAACTCACAAGGACCTCTTTATCCATTTGTTGCGAATGCAGATGCATAAACAGCGTCCAATCGCAAAACTGACGAACGCCAATACCTAAGTGGATAAAGTGATGAAAAAGATGATAAAATAAATAGAACGCATTAAACTCAACAGGTAATATTTCAACTTTCAGTTCATCAATTTCCAGTTCAATAAAACGTTGATTCCGGATGATCTCCTGAATTTCTCTCTCCAACAGGTTGTCGTATTTCTTAATCCCGAAGTAACTGATGTTCTTGTGATTTTCAACATGAGTCCCGTTGATCTCAAATGATTGATGATGAATATTTTCAGCATCCATCTTGTACCCTTTTTCTCTTGCCCATTCATTCGCCTTTCCGTAGTCTCCTTTTCGATAAAGGAACAGATCAATATCTCCGGGAGCACGATGCTCCGGTTTAGGATAAAGGGTCGCATTCGCCTGTCCCTTTAATAGAATGAAAGGACAATTCATTTTTCCGTATTCCGACGTAAGATTTCTCAATTCATCATTCAGCCTTTCGTTTAATTTCTCAATAGCTCCAGCCTGTAAAAAAAGCTTATACAACACTTTTTTTTCCGGATGCAGGACACCGGGCAGGGTCATAACACCATCGTACAACAAGGCGTTCACCTTTTGAGATTCAGCCAAATTGATCACATCTTCCCAAACGGAAAGGCCGATACACTGAAACAAACTTTCGTCGGCAGGCCTGTTCCAAATGGCAGAACGAAGCAGTTCCAAAAAAAGAGAAACAGCCCGGTCATTCATAAACCACACCTGCTTGTATAAGTTTCTCCACTAATGCCCGGGCATCCGCCATAGCCTGTGCTTTACTGATCCCGTATTTTCCCGTCAGCCTCTCTGCCCAATCCTGAAGAGTGAAATCTCTGCCGAAGCTCTCGGATATTAGAAATTCTGCCGATTTATTGAGAGAGATTATACGCGTGTAATTCAGGGTTCCCCCGTCGTGGCAAACCAGGATAGATTCTTCTCCAATCTGTTTAATTTTAATGTTTTCTTTTATTTTCATAGGCTTGTTTTTTTAATCAATAAATCACCCCCGAAGGATGGTTGGACAGTATGGGTATCCGCAGCACACGCTCCACATATTGAAAATAGTAGAACAGTTTATGATTCAGTTCAAAGCCATAATCCACACCCGGTTCATATCCTACAATGGGCTGAAAGAACGATCTTCTCCGAGGCTGGGTTGCCAGATAGTTCCATTCCGATACATATTGCTGGTTCCAACCCTCGTAGTACTGCTGAGAGCGGTATCTGGCCGGAGAGTTCTGAAGTGCATACCAGGTTTCAAATCCCGTGTCAAACACAACCAGTTCGTATTCTACGGAATCTTCCTGTGCAGCCTCATTTCCCTCCATTTCAATTTTCACCATTCCTCTTGGCCCAGAGCAGGCTGCCAGAAATGCTACAACAATGAGAAAATAAAATAGATTTTTCATGCTTCTGTCAATTTTTAGATAAATTCTTCGCAGCAACGGGCTGGAGAACCAACATTCCTTGGCCAGATTCCATTCGAAACTTCCTTTTCTTATTGTTCTCTTCTTTTTATAAACAGCCGTTACTTCTGCAAAGATGTTTTTTTTATCACATTGTTCACGGAGAGACAGATTACCGTCGCCCCTCAATGTGATTACGTCCTTTTCTACCTTTTCAATCCGATGAACAATGAATTTGTTCTCACTTGTCCTTGCTAATACGATATTGCCTTTTGTAATGGACTCCTCGTTTAACCCCGTCAGTTCTATTTCATCCGACAACGGACGGATAAAAGGGAGCATACTGGAACCTTTTACCGGGATTTTTACGGCGTTATACGAATTTATCTCCTCTAAAATATGCAAAAAGAAAATTTCATTCGGGATGATCAAGGATACCATTTTATGACAATAACGATCTGGTTAATGACACGGCCTCATAATCCGGCCGGCAATCGAGCCGGTAAACCGGCACACGCTGCAATATTTCTGTAACAATATCCAGCACCCTGTTCCTATTACCGATATCCGACCTCAGCATAGCAGCCGACGCGTACAGTGAAGAGAGCGCTTCAACATTTTTTAGTTTAGTTAAATTATTATCGGGGCTTTGATATAAATGCACGAAAGCGGCAACTTCGGCCGACTCGTTCCTGTAGCAGGTTGTACTCCCACTCCAGGGCGCCCCGTAAACTCTCACCGGCTCGTTTTCAAACAGACGTATCAGCGGCTCATCATCGTTCAACAGCGTACAACCGGGGACAAATTCGCGCCACAGCCGGCTATGGGTACTTTTTCCTGTTCCGCTTTTACCTAAGAAAACAAGCGCTTTGCCATTTAGTTCGGTTACGGATGCATGAATCTTGATTGTTCTGTATTTAAGAATGGATGCCATCCCAAAAGCCAATCTCAAAAAACTGTTGAGAAAGACGGCTTCTCTTTCATTTGTAAATGTGAGGTCGGAAACCACTTCCTTCCAATCCGGTGAAGCAAAAAACCGGTGCTCTTCGTCACCTTGCCTCATGGAGATAATCATGCCTTCCGGTGAGTGATAAACATTGTAATCCACACCGTTCCATTCGAGTGCATCATCCGAAGGGGCATTGGGGATACGAATTTTACCATTGCCTTTTAAACTGAATAAAAAATCGTTGTCTGAATTATTCTCAACCAAAAACGGTTTATAATTAAACAGGATATCAGAAGTTACTTCCCTATCGGGAGTATCTATGCTGAAAAGGTGATCGGCAACACCGTATATAATTTCCTCCTTCATAACACAAAGATATGTTTTTTTATTTTTTATTCTTATCTTTGTAGCCGAAATGTTGGTGTTACGTATTCCAAATTTGGCTTCGGAATGCGTAATGAAAAGGGAATCAGGTGAAAATCCTGAACAGACCCGCTGCTGTAAAGCCTCCCTCAACCCCTCCCAAGGAGGGGAGCAGGATGCCGCAAAAATCACCAATGCCACTGTTCCTCGAAAGGAATGGGAAGGATTTGCGGTTCGAAGGAAAAGTCAGAAGACCTGCCACTGTTTCACAACTGTTAATGGCTTTCGGGAAATAAAGCTTGAAAACGACTCGCGAACAAAATCTTTATTATTTACGCGCTTCATTTTCAGATTGCTTTACCGGAATTAAAATTCGGTATAAGATGAACATTTTAAAGAAAATTGTAGTAATTGTTGTTGCATCTTGTGCAATAACTACCCCGTTGTTGGCACAAAACAATTTAGATAGCTTGCAGCACTTACCGGAGGTGGTAATTACTGAGAAATACACCGACAGAGAAATTCGTTCATCGGCACCGATGCAGGTTTTATCGCAAAAATCCATCCGTAACCTGAACGTGCTGCAACTCTCGGACGCGGTGAAACACTTTTCGGGTGTTACGGTGAAAGATTATGGCGGTATTGGCGGGCTTAAAACCGTTTCGGTACGTAGTCTCGGAGCCAATCACACGGCAGTGAATTACAACGGTTTTACAATAAACGATGTACAAACCGGACAAATTGACGTCGGACGATTCTCGCTGGATAACGTGGACATAATCTCACTCAATTCGGGACAAAGCGATAATATCTTTCAACCGGCACGGCTGTTTGCATCGGCATCGGTTTTGAATATTCAAACCATCGCTCCGCGATTTGACGATGATCAAAAAATAAACGGACGGGCTTCACTTAAGGTTGGTTCCTTCGGGATGTTCAACCCATCGGTTTTCACTAACCTGAAATTAAACGAAAAGCTGTCGGCATCGCTAAGTGGCGAGTGGCTCTCGGCAAACGGGAAATATCCGTACATCCTGCATTACGGCGAAGCCGGAAAAGACAGCTCATCGGTGGAGAAACGCGAAAATACCGATGTCCAAAATCTTCGTCTGGAGGGAGCGCTGTTCGCCGATTTTTCCAATAAGAGCAGCGGAAACCTGCGCGCTTACTACTATCAATCGGAGCGCGGGCTGCCCGGAGCCACTATTTTTTACAACACTTCCGACTTTTCAAAACAGCGCTTATGGGACAAAACATTTTTCGCACAAGCACACTATCGCAACGACATTTCCGACAGATGGAATTTTCAGGCGAATGCCAAATACAATCACGGTTATGTGCATTATCTTGACCCTACTTTCCTGAATGCCGAAGGGAAATTGGAAGACACGTTCCGGCAAAACGAAATTTACGGATCAGGGTCGGTACTTTTCAGGGCGTTTGAGAATCTTTCCTTTTCGGCATCAACCGATGTTGCGGTGAATAATATGTCGGCAAATCTCCCCGATTTCGTTTATCCCACCCGATATACCTTGCTCACAAGCATTGCAGCCAAGTACGTTACCAATCAACTTCTGGCTACCGCCAGTTTGCTTTACACGCAAACATCAGAACAGGTGAAATGGGGTACTGCAGCTGATAATCAACGCAGGGTCTCGCCTTACACAAGCATAACGTTTCAGCCTTTCGAAACCATCGATTTTCGGTTGAGGGTATTCTACAAAAATATTTTCCGGTTGCCCACTTTCAACGATTTGTATTATTCACACGTAGGAAAACGGAGTTTGAAACCCGAAGACACACATCAGTTCAATATCGGATTCACCTACTCTATTTCTATTGGCGAATGGCTTCCGCTGTTGACGATTACCACGGATGCCTATCACAACAAAATAAAAAACAAAATCGTCGCCTACCCCAACCGCAATACTTTTGAGTGGAGCATGATGAACCTGGGGTCAGTGGACATCAACGGTGTGGATATCGCATTGGAAAGCGCTTTCGAGCTTTCACCCAAAGTGAAACTGCTCACAGGAAGTTCATTCACTTTTCAGGATTCGAAAAACATGACCAATCCCGACAGTCCGGCATACAAACATCAATTGCCTTACGCACCGCGATTTTCGGGTTCGGGAAGAGCAGCCGTTGAAACACCCTGGATAAACGCGGCTTATTCGCTGCTGTGGTCGGGAACAAGATACACATCTACACAGAATATGCCGGACAACCGATTAAGCGGGTATGCCGATCACAGTATTTCGTTATCGAAAAGCACCTGTATAAAGCAAAATAAGGTCGTCCTGTCGTTCGAGGCGCTTAACCTGTGTAATAAAAATTACGAGATCGTCCGCAATTTTCCGATGCCGGGACGCTCTTTCAGAGGAACAATTTCTATAGACTTTTAATAACCAATTAAATATCAATTCAAATGAAAAAGAATTTTTTACTTATTTTACTGTTCACCGCCGTTTTATTTACGGCTTGCAGACCTGAGACCATTATTGATGAAACGGAGCTTCCGGCAAAAGAAGCCAAACGGTTGATTATTTTATCGGAAGGGTCGCTTAACCACAATAATGCGTCGTTGGCCATGTATGATTTCACTGCACAAAAGTTAGACAACAAGTTTTTTGAAACTGCAAATAATCGCGGATTAGGTGATACGGCAAACGATATGATTAAGTACGGATCAAAAATTTATGTGGTAGTGAATGTTTCGAGCACCGTAGAAATTGTTGATGCCAAAACGGGAAAATCGTTAAAGCAAATTCCGATGAAAACTGCCGATAACAAAGCAAAACAGCCGCGTAACGCGGCAGCTTATGGCGGTAAAGTGTATGTAACTTCGTTTGACGACACGGTTACACGCATCGACACAACTTCGCTCGCCATTGACGGGTCGGTTCAAGTGGGGCGCGATCCGGAAGGTATCTGCATCAAGAACAACAAGATATATGTGGCAAATTCCGGCGGGTTGGATTATTCAACGGGAAATTTCGACTACACAGTTTCCGTAATTGATTTGCACTCTTTTAAAGAAGAGAAAAAAATTGAAGTGGGCAAAAATCCGTACCAGGTCTTTGCCGATTCGCAAGGGGATATATATGTTTCCACCCGTGACATCTACAATTCCAGCGATTGGACAAAAATAGATGTTCCGGCTTCTTTTAAAAAGATAAACGTTTCCACCGGAAAAGTAGAAACTATTGCAACCATTTCCCCCAACAAATTTACCATCGTGAACGATAAAGCTTACGTTCTCGTTAACAATTACACAAAAACCATTATAGCGGTTTATGATTGTTTGAACGAGAAAGTAGTTACCAACAATCTGCTTTCGGATGACACAGAAATAGCTATGCCTTACTCCATTGCCGTTGATGCTTTTAATGAAGATGTTTTTGTGATGGATGCAATTGGGGATGGCTCTTATGGAAATATCGTTTGTTACGATAAAAATGGAAAATATAAATACAAAATCAAGGGTGTAGGCCTATATCCCAATAATGCCCTGTTTTTAGATTAAGTTCCTTTCGTTAATACTCATTATTTATATTTTGGTAAGAAAGGTATTCTGATCACTTGGAATGCCTTTCTTTTTTAGTTACCGGTTTTGGGTGTTTGTGTCGTAATCCACCGTTCCCCGGTTGTCGTAGCCGGGAAGCGAACTTTTACGACGCAACAGATAAAATTCCTGATTGTCTTTTTCGCTAAAATAAAAGCTACTTTGATGTAATTTGCATTTTTTTACACGAAAAAACATATTCTTCTCAAAAAAAAATTATCTTTGCAATCGTATCGTTGTGTTATTTCCGGAAAATCAACATGCGTAGTCGTAAAACATCCATTCTGATTATCAATACCGAAGGAAAAAGAAATAAGACCCTTCTTGTTCCAACGGGGATACTTCTGCATTGGAAAAAATATTTAGCCGTTGTCGTGCTTATTATTGTTTGCCTGATTACCGCATTAGGTTTAACAATATTCCACAAAACAAGCGAGATTTATCAAAATGATATAGCTAAGGCAAATAAAATAAAAAACCTCATTAACGTTCCAAAAGCACAACAGGCCTTTCAATCGATTGATGAAAGCATTGTCCGGATAAATGAACTTCTGAAAGCAAGGGGATTGGTCCAGATTAATTTCGAAAATATGGGCGGCCCGGAAAATATAGAGGCGGTGAAAATAAATGAACTGGCGGATTTTTACAAAGAACAACTCGATAATTTAGAGAAAACCTTAAAAAACGCTCCCATCGGAAATCCTACCCTATCGGACAACATCATCTCAAAATTCGGTTACAGAAGAAATCCGTTCACGGGTTACGGCGCAGAATATCATTCCGGAATTGATATCAAAGGAGAAAGAGGCTCTTCGGTTAAAACAACTGCAAACGGTACGGTAGAATTTGCAGGATGGCACGGAGGATATGGAAAATGTGTGGTTGTAAAACACGAAAATGGATTGAAAACACTCTACGGCCATTTATCGGAAATAACTGTTCAGGAAGGTGAAGAAGTGGAATGCGGACAGGTTATCGGCAAGCTTGGGAGTACGGGACGAAGCTCGGGGCCACATCTGCACTATGAGATCATCAAAAACGATGAGAAGATGAATCCGGACGACTACTTGAATTTCCATTAATGAATATCAAATGAGAAGCAGTAAAAATAGAAGCAACCATTCTATTGAATCACAACCGATAGAAACTGTGATTGGCACTAGTATAATATTTAAGGGCGATATTAAAGGAGAAGACATTATACGCATCGACGGGACCATTGAAGGAAACATATCCCTTTCCAAGGGCATTGTGATTGGCGAAAAAGCCAAAGTGAACGGGAACCTGGAAAGCGACCGCATCATCATCTACGGAAGCATTTTCGGAGATATCGTATGCAAGGAATTAAACATCAAAAGCTCCGGGGTCGTAAACGGCAATATTCAGGCAGATAATGTTGAAATAGAAATGGGAGGAAAGTATAACGGAAATTTAACCATGCAACACACACCTTCCACCTGAATAGAGTTGTTCAGAATACAATTTCTTAGTCGAGCTTCAATACTGCTAAAAACGCTTTTTGCGGAACTTCCACGTTGCCTACCTGCTTCATACGCTTTTTCCCCTCCTTTTGTTTTTCAAGCAGTTTGCGTTTACGGGAAATATCTCCACCATAACATTTAGCGGTAACGTCTTTACGAACAGCCTTTACAGTTTCCCGGGCAATAATCTTAGCCCCGATTGCCGCCTGAATGGCGATATCGAACTGCTGACGGGGGATCAACTCTTTCAGTTTTTCACACATCCTGCGTCCGAAAGATTGCGCATTATCGGCGTGAGTAAGCGTAGAAAGCGCATCCACCGGCTCTCCGTTGAGCAGGATGTCGAGTTTAACCAGTTTGGAAGGCCTGAAATCGTGAATATGATAATCGAACGACGCATACCCTTTTGAAATGCTTTTCAGTTTATCATAAAAATCGATAACAATTTCACCCAACGGCAAATCGAAAATAATCTCAACCCTGTCTCCCGAAATATATTCCTGTTTGATGAGAATGCCGCGTTTGCCAAGGCAGAGGGTCATTATCGGGCCGATATAAGCAGTGCTTGTAATGATGGATGAACGAATATAGGGCTCGTCGATATGCTCAATGAGTGTAGGATCGGGTAATCCGGCAGGATTGTGCACTTCCTTCATATTCCCTTTTTTGTCATATACCTTGTACGAAACATTGGGAACGGTTGTAATCACATCCATATCGAATTCGCGTTCCAGGCGCTCCTGAATGATTTCCATGTGCAGCAATCCGAGAAAACCACAACGGAAACCGAATCCCAGAGCCACCGACGATTCGGGTTGAAACGTAAGCGAAGCATCGTTCAGCTGCAACTTTTCAAGCGATGCACGCAAATTTTCGAAATCCTCACTTTCAATGGGATAAACACCGGCAAAAACCATCGGCTTCACTTCTTCGAAACCGGCAATGGCTTTGTCGCACGGATTTTTTACGTGCGTAATGGTATCACCCACTTTTACCTCCTTCGAAGTTTTAATTCCCGAAATAATATACCCTACGTCGCCGCATTCAACCCTTTGGCGAGGCTCCATGCCGAGACGGAGAATACCCACCTCGTCGGCATCGTATTCTTTTCCGGTATTTACAAATTTCACCATGTCACCTTTGGCAATGCTGCCGTTCACAATTTTGAAGTAAGCGATGATTCCCCGGAACGGATTAAAGACAGAATCGAAAATCAACGCCTGAAGCGGAGCATCCGGATCGCCTGCCGGTGCAGGAACACGCTCAATTACCGCAGCAAGGATCTCTTCAATTCCTATTCCGGTCTTTCCGCTTGCGCGAAGAATATCGGTACGCGGGCAGCCGAGAAGTTCCACAATCTGATCTTCCACTTCGTCCGGCATTGCACTTTCCAGATCTATTTTATTGATGATGGGAATAATTTCCAGGTCATGCTCAATAGCCATGTAAACGTTGGAAATGGTTTGCGCCTGAATTCCCTGCGCTGCGTCCACAATGAGCAAAGCACCTTCGCAGGCGGCGATGGATCGGGAAACTTCGTACGAAAAGTCCACGTGTCCCGGAGTGTCAATCAAGTTTAATATGTATTTTTCGCCATCGTACTCATAATCCATCTGAACAGCGGTACTCTTTATCGTAATCCCGCGCTCGCGTTCCAGATCCATGCTGTCGAGTACCTGCGCCTGCAGGTCCTTGCTGTCAATGGTTTTGGTAAACTCAAGCAACCGGTCGGCAAGCGTACTCTTTCCGTGATCGATATGAGCTATGATGCAAAAATTGCGTATATTTTTCATTTAAAAATCAATTCTTAAAAATCTGCGTTATTGGGCGTTCTCGGGAACGGGATGACGTCGCGGATATTCGTCATTCCGGTAACGAAAAGCATCAATCGCTCAAAACCAAGGCCAAACCCGGCATGTGGTGCCGTGCCGAATTTACGGATTTCCAGGTACCACCAAATCGAGTTGATACGCATACCCGTTTCTTCTACACGCCGCATAAGTTTGTCGTAGTTTTCTTCGCGTTCCGATCCACCGATGATCTCACCAATTTTCGGGAAAAGGACATCCATTGCCCGAACAGTTTTACCGTCTTCGTTCTGCTTCATGTAAAACGATTTTATCTCCTTGGGGTAATCGGTAAGAATTACCGGACACTTGAAATGTTTTTCCACCAAGTATCGTTCGTGCTCCGATTGTAGGTCGGCACCCCAGTACACGGGAAACTCAAAGTTATGCCCCGATTCTTCCAGAATCTTCACGCCTTCGGTATAGGTAAGGCGCACAAAATCGTTGTCCACCACAAATCTCAAGCGGTCGATCAATTCGTTGTCGTACATCTTTGCCAGGAACTCAATGTCTTCCATACAATTATCCAACGCATATTGGACAAGGTATTTCAGGAAATCTTCCGCCAGGTTCATGTTATCGGTAATATCATTGAACGCCACTTCCGGTTCAATCATCCAAAACTCGGCAAGGTGTCGCGGCGTATTGGAGTTTTCGGCACGAAAAGTAGGGCCGAATGTATAAATGGATCCGAGAGCCATCGCACCGAGTTCGCCTTCGAGTTGACCGGAAACCGTAAGATTGGTTTGCCGTCCGAAGAAATCATTGGAGAAATCAATTTTGCCTTCTTCTGTTTTGGGAGGATTGTTTATATCTAATGTGGTAACCTCGAACATAGAACCGGCACCTTCGGCATCGGAAGCCGTGATGAGGGGCGTATGGAAATAGTAAAATCCCCGATCGTTGAAGTACTTGTGAATGGCGTACGACATATGATGACGCATACGGAAAACGGCTCCGAATGTATTTGTCCTTGGGCGCAGGTGGGCTATCTCACGAAGGAATTCCAGCGAGTGTCCTTTCTTTTGCAACGGATAAGTTGCCGGATCTGCCGTTCCGTAAATTTCAACCTCAACAGCCTGAATTTCTATGGATTGTCCCTGCCCTTGCGATTCCACCAATTTGCCGTTCACACTCAGGCAGGCTCCCGTAGTGATAGGCTTAAGATATTCTTCACCAAACAGAGCTATGTCTATGACTACCTGAATATTATTTATCGTTGTCCCATCGTTTAACGCTACAAAACTCACGTTTTTATTTCCACGGCGGGTACGCACCCATCCTTTTACGTTTATCTCTTTTCCGGTTTGTGCCGATTTTAATGCATCGGCAATCGTTGTTCTTTCCAGTTGTTTCATATTACTCCTAATCCCATGAATCTCTTGGAGATTCATGGGAATATGATTTTAAATATTCCTTTATATTTTTGATTCTTTTTCGCCAATCGGTTAATCAAACGCCCCCATCCTTAGCATATTCACCTCTTTCTCTGTTAGATAACGCCATTTTCCGCGCGACAGGTTTTTCTTTGTCAGCCCGGCAAAATATACCCTGTCGAGCTTCAACACCCGATAGCCCAATTTCTCGAAGACTCGGCGTACAACACGATTTTTTCCCGAGTGAATTTCAATACCTATCTGGCTCAGGTCTTCCTCGGTAACGTAACTGATGGCATCGGCGTGAATCTCGCCATCTTCCAGTTCAATGCCGTCGGCAATAGCTTGCATGTGCTCCATAGCCACCGGTTTATCCAACCAGACCTGATAGATTTTACGTTTTTCATACTTGGGGTGCGTAAGTTTCGATGCCAGATCTCCATCGTTTGTTAAAAGCAACACTCCGGTAGTGGCTCTGTCGAGACGGCCTACGGGATAAATCCGCTCTTTACAGGCTGCTTTTACCAGGTCCATGACTGTTTTCCGGTTTTCCGGATCATCGGTGGTGGTAACAAATCCTTTTGGCTTGTTCAGCAACACATAGACCTTGCTTTCCAGCGTTACCGGCTGATCGTTGAAGATCACCTCATCGGCACGGGTAATTTTCGTACCCAGTTCGGTAACTGTCTCACCATTCACCTTCACAACGCCTGCCTGAATAAATTCATCGGCTTCACGACGCGAACAAACTCCGGCATTTGCCAAATATTTATTGAGGCGGATAGGTGCTGTTGGATCGGCATTTTCCTTGTATTTAATCTGCTTAAATATTTTTTTCTTTTTAACGAGTTTTTTCTGGCCTTGCGAGCCTTGGCTCACAGGCTGTGCGTTCCGGCTCCTGCCCGGCGCGTTACCGTATCCTCCGCCATGACCTTGACCTCCCGAAGAAACCCTCTCACCCACTCTCGGGCGACGTTTTCTGCCTCCTTCAGGGTTGTTCGGATTGCTTTCGTAGTTTCTGTTGTAGTTCTCTTCATACGATGGGCGATAGTTGCCATCTTCACGTTGTGGTCTTCTTTCGACGTTGTAATTCCTGTTTGAAGAAGAGTGTCTCTCATTGTTCGCGTTGCCATAACTCCGGCCGGGTCGCGAATCGTTGTTGTTAGTTGCCATTTTTCTTTTTAAAATTTTTAATTTTCAATAACCTCACGGTTTTTTTTTAAATAATTACCTAAAACATTTACCAATTAGCATTCGCTTCGCGTCATTTCCTATGATATTTATTCATTTCGTTCGCATTATTCGTTATGTCGTTGATGTTTTCAACAGCGTAAAGAATATTATCCATTGAATTACAATCGAATAACTTTTATCAGACTCCTGTATAGTTTCTTGGCGAAATTGCCTTTAGTTCTTTTTTTATTTCTTCGTTTACATTTAATGTATCAATGAAGTTCGAAATACTTTCTTCCGTTATGTGTTGATTTGTACGTGTTAAAGCTTTCAGTGCTTCATAAGGTTTTGGATAACCCTCCCGGCGCAGTATGGTTTGAATCCCTTCTGCCACCACAGCCCAGTTATTTTCCAGATCCCGTTCTATGGCCTCCTCATTTAACAACAATTTATGCAGCCCTTTTGTTGTGCTTTTAATCGCAATTAATCCGTGTGCCAGCGGCATTCCTATGTTACGGATTACCGTTGAATCGGTCAAATCCCTCTGCAGCCTCGAAATCGGGAGTTTAGCCGCCAGATGCTCCAGTAAAGCATTGGCAATGCCCAAATTACCTTCGGCATTTTCAAAATCGATGGGGTTTACCTTATGTGGCATTGCCGATGAGCCTACTTCACCTTCTTTGATACGTTGCTTAAAATATTCCATGGATATGTACTGCCACATATCGCGCGTAAAATCGGTGAGAATGGTGTTGATCCGTTTCAGGGCATCAAAGGAAGCCGCCAACGTATCGTAATTGGATATTTGCGTGGTATATTCCTCGCGCACCAATCCCAGTTTATCCGATAAGAAACTGTTTCCAAAACCTTTCCAATCGATATGTGGGTAAGCTACACGATGAGCGTTGAAGTTGCCTGTCGCCCCGCCAAACTTGGCTTTCGCCGGAATACGTTTCAATACTTCAGTTTGGTTCCTCAGCCGGTACTCAAAAACCTTTATCTCCTTTCCCAGCCGTGTGGGAGATGCCGGTTGTCCGTGTGTGCGCGCCAACATAGGTATATCTTTCCACTCTTCGGCAAATTTGCCGAGCAAAGAAATTAAATCCTCCAGTTGCGGGACGTAAGTTTTCTGCAGCGCATCTTTCCACATCATCGGCGTAGCCGTATTGTTGATGTCTTGCGATGTGAGTCCGAAGTGGATGAACTCTTTGAACGCTTCGAGATGCAGTTCATCAAATTTTTCCTTCAGAAAATATTCTACCGCTTTAACGTCATGATTGGTTACCTTCTCAATCTCTTTGATCCGTTGTGCATCCTGCTCCGAAAAGTTTTCTACGATCTTTCTCAAAACGCCAAAAACAGATTTATCCACTTTATCAAGCGGAGAAATTCCCAATTCACAAAGCGAGATAAAATATTCCACCTCTACTTGCGTGCGGTATTTTATCAGTGCATATTCCGAGAAATAGAGAGCCAATTCGCGGGTCTTGTCCCTATATCGTCCGTCGATGGGAGAAATGGCGGAAAGTTCGTCGAGTTTCATTGTTAACGCATTGGTTTTACAGATTTCGAAGCAGGCGAAAAATCGCTTCCTACCCTGCTCCATTCATCATGTTTTGATTTTCAGTACTTGCCGAATCAATAATTTTCAATCTTTCATTCAATCGAGAGTACAAAAGTAGTGATAATTACAGTGCCGTAAAAATATTTATGAAAAATATTTGCGAAATATTTTGCAGCAAACTAAAAACAACTTATCTTTGCATCACTTTTTCAGAAAGCAACCTCCGGGAGCGGACAAAAAGCAGGAAAAGTAATCGGGCGTTTAGCTCAGCTGGTTCAGAGCATCTGCCTTACAAGCAGAGGGTCGGCGGTTCGAATCCGTCAACGCCCACCGAGTTAAAGAGCTGTTTAACAGCAGAATAAAAGCATAAAGCGAGTTGGTGCAATCCTGTACTTCTCGCTTTTTTTGTTAAAATAGCCCTTATTTTCCACTAATAAAGTGAAATAAAATGGTATGAAAGGAATACGTATGAAAATGGGAAAATATACAAAATAACAGAACGTGAAATTTCTTATTATTAAACTATCTAGAATAGTATTATTTTTTTATTGTACTCTTAATTTCAAATAGATTTATTGATATATTGCTAATAACTCTGAAAACAGCCCATGTGGCAATAGATGAAACGCATGTTCCAACGGTAATAAGAAAACCAGTCATACTAAACTTTCTTTCAGTGTAATCCACCTCTGGAAATACAATCGTGAAAAGCATTATAACTGAAGCAATAATACCAACGGTTAATATAAAATTCGCAGTTTGAATTAAAGTTTTTTCAACACCTACCTTAATATCTATATTTTTTTCTGCTTGTGGCTGTTGCATTTTATCGATCCCCAAAGCCTTATTTATGTTATCTTCCATTTTACTTTTGATTTTTATATAGTTTAACAAAAAATAATCCTATCAATAACCAAGCCACTAATCCTGTTATATTTGATGGCAAGGCATAATTGCCTATTGTTTCATAAGAAATTATACCAGCACTTAGCAGCAAGTAAAAAATTTGTTGTAGAATAATTATAGCTATGTGGATAAAACGGTTTGATTTGTGCCAGTGATTTCGGTCTATGTGTGCCACCTTTTTCG
>MKTD01000036.1 GCA_001898165.1 Bacteroidia bacterium 43-41 | reverse complement strand
TACATAAACTGTGTCAGATCTCATTTACTTAAATACTTAATTTCAATCTTTCTCCAAAAATAATCGATAACTGAGCCAGAGTTTGATTCCAGTTGTGTACCGGCTTATTCCACTTGGCGGTTATATTTTCCTGTACAAGGAATAACAGTTTCATCAGTGCATCCTCGCTCTGGAAGGCTCCTTTGGTCTTGGTAACTGATCTAAGCTGACGATGGAAGCCTTCGATAATATTGGTAGTGTACATAATGCGGCGGATTTCCTTGTTGTATTGGAAGTAATTGCTGAGCCGGGGCCAGTTTTTTCTCCACGATTCAATCACTTTGGGATAGCGTTGTCCCCAGTTTACTGCTAACTGATCCAGGCTGCGCTCTGCCAGGTCCTTTGTAGTAGCCCGATAGACGCCTTGCAAGTCTTTCATAAACGGCTTTACATCCTTGTACGATAGATATTTCTGAGAGTTGCGTATTTGATGTACCACACAAAGCTGAACTTCTGTTTGGGGGAAGATGGTCTCTATGGCTTCCGCAAAGCCTTGAAGATTATCAATGGAAGCAATGAAGATATCTTCGATGCCACGATTCTGTAAATCGGTGAGCACCTGTAGCCAGAACTTTGCCCCTTCATTCTCCCCGATATACATGCCCAGGAGTTCTTTATAACCATCCTGATTAAGCCCGATAATGCAGTAAACTGCCCGGTTCACAACCCGGCCTTCATGTCTTACTTTGTAGTGGATGGCATCCAGCCAGACAAAAGGATATACACGTTCCAGCGGGCGACTGCGCCACTCCTGGATCAGTGGTAAAATTTTGTCTGTTACACGGCTGATTGTGGCGGGGGATACATCCAGATCATACATCTCGCTGAGATGATCCCGGATATCGCTGTAGCTGGCGCCACGGGCGTACAGGGCGATGATCTGACGGTCCAAATCCACTCCAAGTGTCTTTTGCCTTTTGGCAATGATTTCAGGCTCGAAGGTTCCATTGCGGTCACGCGGGGTCTCAATCTCAACATTGCCCACCGGCGTTTTCACCTGTTTCCTGCCTTTGCCATTCTTGCGATTAGCTACTTCCTGCTCTTCGATATGAGCCTCCAGCTCGCCATTCATAGCTTCCTCCAGAAACTCTTTGAGCAATGGGGTAAACACACCATCCTTACCTAGCAACGTCTCACCCTTTTTGATCCGGCTGGCCGCTTGCTTTTTGAAAGCTTCGAAGTCAAATGACTGTTTGTCTTTCATTTCCATTTGTGTTAGTTTTAAAGTTACAAAACTTCAAACTGACACACTTTTTGTAACACTCTC
>MKTD01000035.1 GCA_001898165.1 Bacteroidia bacterium 43-41 | reverse complement strand
ATTAAAAAGTTTATGTATTTTTAACAATGACAAATCTTTAGCTTAACTTGCTGATATTTTAGTACAAAGAATGGGGAATACTATAAAGGGTGGTATCTGGGCTGCCGGGGGATGAATAATTTATTGCCAAAATCGATATATTGGAAAAGATTTAAATTGATCTTTTTCTTCATCGCTTAGTTGGTCAAACTGAAATGGTGCTACCTTGTAATTTTCTAATAACAGATTGGCTCCCAGTTTGTACATTATGTTTTCCGATTTATCAGCTATGTGATATAGTTTACTAATCTCTTCTTTAGTAAGATCTCTTGCTCGCTTTATCGTCTGTAGATAATTGATAACCTTAATCTCATCAGGTAAAATATCTCCACTTTCCTCTAATATCCATCTTGCAATATCTTTTGCAGTCTCCAGAATAATGGCAGGATGCTCTTCATGCTTGTCATAAGCCAATAATAAATTAAGTAAATCAAAATTCGCAGGCTCGTAAATTTTATTATTCAAATGAAGAATATCTTTATAAGATTGTAGTATATCTGAAAAAACAATATTGGATAATTCAATGTAGTCGTTTGCACTCAAGGCAGAATATTTCGAGGTGATATGCTCTGCCTCCTCTCCTCTGGCAATTTTCACAATTCCTTTTTGGTCGAAATAATTATAGACATTGAAAAGGTTTTTTTCTTGGTCTACAGCTTCTAATAGTAATAGAAGCAAGAAATTTGAGATTGGTTTCTTTAATAAATAATACGAGTTATCTCCGTTGGTATTTATGTGGATTGATTGTTTTCCATCTATTGATTCGATCAATAAGTCAAGTTCTCTTAGACTTGAATTTGAGTCAATCTTACCAATATCAAAATCGTCGGTAACATTTAATGATTTCCAAAATTTATCAAGGCGTTTGTAGGATTCCAATGCTTTCTTTGTGGCTCTTAAATCAAAAGGGCTATCCGTTATTATTTCACCTAAATGTAAAACATCTTTGCCCTCAACATGTATTGCGCTTGTCTCAGCTATACTGATTACAAAACTAAGGTCTTTTATCCTATTTGTCAATGAGTCCGATGGAGTATATTTTATATTAGCTTTTCTGGTGTTTTCCTGGATAGTCAATGTCGTACTTTCTCCAAACTTAAAGATAGTAGAACTTCTTGTTCGTGTAATGGATAAATAGTTATCATATTTTTCACCGTTAACAATAATTGATGGCAACCCGTCTTTAGAAACGAAAGCAAGCTGCATGTCAGGAGTTAATTCAATGGGGATAGGGATTGGACTATTTGATAATTCTGCAGTCCAATATACTTCATTATTAAGCAATACATCTATGGGAGATATTTTCTTGTTTTTAGGTAAAAATTCCATTATACTTGAGGTGATCTTCACCACATCTTTCCTTGTCGACAATTCATCTAAGCTAATAGGTGGAATATTACCAAAGCGGCTATTTGGATAAAAATTATGAAAAATAGTTTGTATCTTATATTTATTTTTTGGAAGTCTTTTGAGTTTGATTGTACATGATTCCTGTTGCTCTTTCCCTTTTATATAGGTACTTATTTTTTGAGGTGTAAGAGTTTCGTAATAAACAACTTTTTGAGATGTATTTCTTTTATTAATCTGAGTAACAAAGTATATTGTTCCTCCATTCTTTTTGTAATTCTCTAAATTAACAATTCCAACCGGATATGAAATTATTTCTTTTGAGAGTTCTTCTTTTGTAGCTAATTTACCTTTTAACTGGACACTTACTTTACCAATAAAATTTTCATTTTTCCAGCCATTATTTTTATAGATAAAAATTTCCCCATCCCACAAAGGAGTCTTGTCATTTTCTTTAAAGAAACGTTGTAAAGTATCTGTCACGGAAAGTGCATTTGCAACAGCATCAACTCCCCATTGTTCTATTTGTGTATCATTACATTGTTTAGTTTTCATGACAATTTCCCTTTATTATCTCAAGTTTGTCTTGGTTACACTTAATCGCTCGCTTCCATACCGTGAAAATTGAGTTCAGGTAATTGATTGACAATATCAACCGTTTGGAGACTGACATTAATCACACTTAGTAGTAAATCGAGAATGTAACGGGGATTTCCTGTCTCGTTGGCCCAATCATTGGGGTCATTTTTAATTTTGCTTTTCTTGTCGACTGTAACCTGGTAGCGTTCCATAATCCATTCAATGGCAGATTTTCCGTTCACGATGTACTCATACGCTTTGTCGGGAATGTTGGATATGGTAATCTTGCTATTGAAAATGATGGTGTCTTTTTGCCCTTTCTTGGGAAATCTCATTTTCTGTACTTTGAAATAACCGATATCATCACCGGTAACTGTTACATTCGGGCATGGGGGTATACTCTCGTAATTAATATGAAGTTCAGTAAGCTGCCTGCCAGCTCTGCTGAATTTCCAGAAATGACGGACGTCATCAACGAGAGGAATATTCGGCAACATTTTTTTAAGATCGTTGGCAAACGATATGCAATACTCAGGACTATGTAGAAATCCATACACGTAATAGAAGATATCTTCTTTCGAGACATTTTTCCCGTATTGTTTATGGGCACGACTTAGAATGAAATCCGATACTCCATCCCTGCGAATGTACTCATTCTCATTTGAGTCATCGAACAGCGATTTTTGTTGAATATTATTTTTTTCGTAATAGTACAGGGGGAAACATTGCGCCTTTTCTATCGTATCGAGATTTGGAATAGCATCCGTCATTAATACCGAAAAATCTTTTGAAGCTCCTCTCCCCGTCAAGCAGATTACACGATTACCATAATCTGCCGCAGGAAAGAGTTGAGGCACCCTTGCAATCTCTTCAATGAGATCTCTTTCATAATAGAGATACTGTTTGAAAAAGGGTCTATACAAAGAAATGATACAGTTCTCCGTTGGAGTTAGTTCTTGATTATTCTTCAGCCTTCGTCTTAACGATCTTGACCAACTTATTTTAGTAGGATCCGGATTAATGAAGTCCTCTACTTCTATATCCTCATTGTCGGGATTTAAATGATACTCGTTTCGCTGAATATTATAAAAATCGATTAGCTTGTTTATGTTTTGGAGCAATTTTTTTCTCGACGAGTTATTTGCCCAAGCATCCCTATTTGATTTCTGGCCCCATGAATAAAAGTTGAAAAAAGAAGAATTCTTGTTTTCATTTTTAACAATCGGGATAAAGGTTGAGAATAAATTATTTCTTTGACTTATCCAATCGCCATGTTCATTGGGATTAATCTGAGTCCAATCCATTTTGGGATTATCGATGGAACCAAATCCTGTAACGATTTTAAGTTTCTCTTCTCGATTTAAGTAATCGCCAATATCGTGATAATGGATAGTGGCTTTCTTGTTCGTGGCCTCCGGGTTTTTTACTAACAGTGTAATAGCAATGGGAGCACGAGAACCGCTATCAAAAACATTGCCAGCTTCTTTTCTCCTTAATTCCCCTTGAGTTCGTGCATTTCCACGCAAATTGAAAACCCATATACTGGAAAATTCCTTTTCAATTGTTTTACGGAAACCATTGGTACTATTCCCGTCAAGCCATGCTCCATTAGTCACAAACGCGATAATACCACCATGGTTTGAGTTTAACCGATCGGTACTCCAACGGAAGGCCTTAATATATGAGTCATATAAAGCATTTTTTAGGCCAGCTGACGATTGAGCAACATAGGTTTGTGCTATGCGGTTGTCTAATTTGGCGTATTTCTGATTTTGCGCATTGTCATTTGCTGATTTTTGTCCTACAGAATAAGGCGGATTTCCAATAATCACACGTACCGGAGTCTTTTTCTGTCTTGCTGCCCGGGCGGAATTCTGGGGAAACGTTTCTGAAAAAAGTTCTTCGCTCTCTTCGGTTTCTCCCAATTGGAACGTATCTGTAAGGACAATACCCTCAAAGGGTACATAATTTTGCTCTGGTGTTCCTTCCCCGGCCCTCCCTACCAGGTCGTGATAGGCGTTTTCTATATTGACCGCAGCGATATAATAAGCCAGTAACACTATTTCATTCGCATGGAGTTCGTTTTTGTATTTTCTTTCCAGATTTTCATCCTTGATAAGCCCACTCTGTAGTAAACGTGTGATGAATGTTCCTGTGCCAGTAAATGGGTCGAGGATATGAATGTTCTCATCTGAAATGGAACGGTTGAACTCCTTTTTCAGTACGTCATCCACCGAATATATGATGAAATCGACAATTTCGACCGGTGTATACACGATACCTAATTGTTCTGCCATTTTAGGGAAAGCGTTTTTGAAGAACTTATCGTACAGTTCGATAATTATACGTTGTTTGCCTTCCGCATTGTCGATCCCTTCCACTCTTTTACGCACAGATTCATAAAATCTTTGGAGTTTCTCGGATTCATCCGCTACAGATTCACCTTCTAAGTGATTAAGCATCTTTTGCATTGCTTCTGAAATTGGATTATTCTTTTCGAAAGAATAATCCTCAAACAAGGCTTCAAAAATTGGCTTGGTGATCATGTGCTGTGCCAACATTTCGATTGCCTGCTGTTCAGAAGTACTGGGGTTGATGTTCTTTTGCAGCCCAACAAGAAATTTATCGAATGCTTTTTTCTGTTCTTTGCGGTTTTCAACTAGATAGGTAATTCGTTCTATCTGCCGTTCCGCTATGATGGCGACATCCTTTGCCCATTGTTCCCAATAACGTCGACTCCCAACCTTCTCTACCATTCGAGCGTAAACAACTTCCTGTAACTGCTCGAATTGCAGTGCAAGCTGGTTAGCCAGATTACTTCCTTTTTCATATTTCTCCGGAGCCTCTTGTGCCGGGACAGGATTGTCATCCTCATCAAAACCATACGCTGGCCTACCTATAAGAATATTAGCCGGTTTTTTCTTGTTAAGGTCTAATTTATTTATTGTAGCATTGAACCGGTCGTCATGTGCCCGGAGCGCATTTAATACAGTCCAGACTACTTTGTATCGTTTGTTATCGTCGAGCGCTTCATTAGCATCTACATCAAAAGGAACTACTACAGGAATTATAATATAACCATACTTCTTCCCCGGAGACTTTCGCATCACTCGTCCTACCGATTGGACAACATCAACCTGTGAGTTCCGTGCTGAAAGGAAAAGCACTGCATCTAAAGAGGGGACATCCACCCCTTCACTGAGTACACGAACGTTTGTTATGATACGGCATTCGTTACCATGTGTATCTTCTTTTAGCCAGCCAAGTAACTGATCACGCACCGGAGCCGACATGGTACCATCCATATGTTTAGCCACGGGAGAGATCATATTTCCCTGCTCTTCTTGAGGAAGTTGATCTATATATGACTCAGAAACCGAATTATAAACAGAGGAGATTGTTTTTGAGGTTTCGATATTCGCACAAAAAGCGACAGCTCGTTTCATCGGGAGAGGATCGGTATTTTTCGTGAGTTCGTTGTCTCCAATGAACTGTTTGGAAAATGCGTTCACAGTACCTATTATTTTAGAGATATCGTCTGTATCGATTTCTTTTTGATCCTTGGTGAACATTTCCAAAACACCCGGTGGAATATCTTTGTCGTTCAACGTTAAGATGAGCACTTTGTAATCTGTAAGTAATCCACGCTCCACGGCTTCACCGAAACCTATGCGATGGATCTCTTTTCCATATAAAGCATCATCATCCATGGAACATAAAACGGCCTCGGCTTCAGCAGCCTTACTTCTGGCATTATCGTCGTAAAGCCGTGGAGTAGCTGTCATGTATAGCCTTTTTTTTGCCTTAAGAAAATCGCCGTCGTGTACTTTTATAAAATCGGATTCGTCCTCTCCAGCCAATGAAACACCGGTAGTGCGGTGCGCTTCGTCACATATAATAAGATCAAATTCGGGGAAACCTTCTTCTATTAATTTTTTCTGTGCCTTCGCGATAACTTCTATGGACTGATATGTTGAGAACACTACCGTCATCCCATTAGGCCGATTCTGTTTAATCTGACGAAACTGTTGTAAGATAGAATTGGTATCGGTTGAAGCTGGGTATGCCAGGTCGACCAGACTAAATGAGTCAGAGTCTGTGTTTTTTTGCTTTTGCTGGCTTATTTTGGGATCTGAGCAGATGGCAATTGCATTGATGGGTTCCATGGCATCGGCACTCCATTCACGAAGAGTTTGCCCTACCAATGCAATAGAAGGAAGAAGAAACAAGATAAGTCCTTTGTGCTCTGTCTCGTATTCTGCAATTCTTAGCGACGTGAAAGTCTTACCGGTTCCACAGGCCATGATGAGTTTACCTCGATCGTTTTCTTTGAAGTACTCATGTGCTTTTTCGAGCACAGTTTTTTGATGAGGATATAGTGATTTTTTTGGAGTCCTTGCAGTTTCACCATGAATACCTTCTTCTAGCTTTTCCCAATCAACGGGAGCTTCTACAAGATCAAACAGATTTATTCTAACAACCGAAGGTTGTTGATTACGTATCGCTTCGGTAGCATTAGGGCCCCACTTGTTCGTGGTCGATATCCATACACGTTGCGAAAATCGTGTAGTTTTCATCTGCTCGTTCAGGAACGACTTGCCAGACGTGGCAAGGAAACTATCAACCGCAGGCTTATCGATGACTGTACTTTCTTGAAAGCATTTACATTGTATGGCCCAATATTCACCATCTGTAGTTCGAGCCACTATATCTATACCAATATCGTGACCCCCAAAATCGAGTTTGCCCGGAAATTCATCCCAAAGCCAAACTTTGTCAAGGCGAGAGGCATACTTAGGGTCGGTAAGAAGATAAGCCTGCATTAATCTTTCAAACCTATCCCCTTTATCTCTTTGCGAGAACGAATACCTGCGATAACGTTCGAGGATTTTTTGAAATGGAGTCATCGTGTGTCTGTTAAAATTCCCACAAATATAACGATAATTTTGATTGGTAGTTAAAAAGGAGTGTACTGAAACCAGCGGTTCAATGTGTTTAAAGATTTGCAATTAATAATCCGCTTGACCTGTGTTGTGGGAGAAAGCGGATTATTGGGATGCCTAGTTGTCTAATAGGCTAATATTTTACCCATTTAGGAACTTTGCGACTTTTACTTGATCACATACTGGTACGGTTACTGGTATCGTTACTGGTATGGTAGGATTTTCATTCCCTCCGCTATTACAGGATTACGATAGTCGTTTGCTTCCGGAAGATTCTCCGGACGAGGGTTCAACATAGAGTCCACCGGCTTTCATGATTATTTATCCCTTATCCTTTCCTATCTAAATATCACACACTTGAATAGCTTTCCTTCCCTTAAAACGCAAATTTCTTCCCTCATTTATCCCTAATCCTTTCCTAAACAATAACAGATATAATACTGATTATCAAAATATAGATAGATTTTCTTTCCTTAAAACGCTTAAACCCTTTCCTAGTTCTTTCCTTAATACACACCCATATACCACTGATTATCAAAGCACAATAATATTCCCTTTCCTTAAAATGTCTAATCCCTTTCCTAATTTTATACTTAAACCTTTTTTATCACCCATTTAGGAATGCTACGAGTTCCAATGTTTATAATAGTATCGTCTCTCATATTCTGTATGATATTATCAATTCTCTTTTTACGTTGTTTTTCATCCATGTAATCGGGCATCTTATCCATTAGCAATTCATCTATTTCTTTTCTGGTAGCGTAGCCGTGTATGTCGATATGCCTTAGAATAAATGATTTGAGTAGTTCCGTATCTAATCCTTTATTACGTGTGTACTGGGCCTTTTTGTCGGTTATCCTGGCTATCTGTGAGGAAATAAAGTAGTTTGGCTTCCGTCCTTCTATAAATCCTTTTTGCTTTAATCTCCGGGCGGCTTCATCATTGATTGGAAGTGACTTTTGCACTTTATCCAAAAGCACGGCATCGGTCAGGTCGATGTCGTCTTTTTTCTCGATCAGGAGCTTTGAGTAATTCTCATCAATCGTATGGCCATATATTTCAAGCACTACCTCATCCATAGTTGACTTTGAATAGTCCGGCAAAGGGAAAAATCGTTGCATCTGGCTTTTATACATCTTATGGATACCGTATCCCATGCTGTCAATCATTTTCAAGGTAACCATCGCATCGGCCAACCATCGGTTCCTATATCTCTGTGGAGTCTTATTTCCCGTGGTATAATCCTCTGCACTTCCTTCAAAGAAATTTCCGGCATTGGAGAATATCAGTTTTCCTGTCTGTTCAGTTACGATGATACGGGAGAAGTAACTGTAATTTTGATGTGCAATGGTGTTATTCAATGCTTCAAGTATAACTTCAGGGTCATACTTCTGTACCTCGACGGCAATGAGCTGATTACTCGGGAAGAATTTATATTTGACATTCCGGATTTGCCTCAAAACATCATTCACGGAAATGAGGAAAGGTATTTCAAAATGCTCGTATGCTTTTTCTTCTGTATCGAGTTTCCAGGTAATTTGCGCCACGCTTGGCAGAATATAATGTGAGGATTCGGGTTTTCCCAAAAGAATAATAGCAGTATTGGTGATCTTGCCATTGAGGGTAATTTTTGCCTTGTCGAGAAAGGTTTCATCCGACCAGCGATCAATATCATCGAAGAAAGGTTTTCCGGCCATCTTCTCCTTGAACTTTTCTCTTGCAAGGAAAATTGCTTCGCTATCCAGATCCTTGATTGTGGCATTCTCAACTATCTTGGCCGACCAGTCGTCTTGTGAGTTATAAATTGCCTTGATGTATTGGGGATATTTTCTTAAATCAGTCAGGCTTGATCCGAAACGGATATAGGGAGTATTCTTAAAGTGAGTGGGTTCACCAACGGCGGCCGGTATTTTAAACACTTCGAGGTAATGCCCTTCATAATCACAAGGAAAAAACTCGAACTTGATTGAAGGGGTGAGTAATCGCCGGATCCATAGTTCCAGTTCTGAATTACCTTCTTTTCTTTTCTGAAACCTGAAAGAAGTGCCCTGCACTGCATGAGTTTTATCATCTATCCCAAATACAAGATAGCCCAATGGTTTGTTATGAATACAGGCCGCATTGGAGATAGCGGAAATGTACATTCCAAATCTTTCATTGGTAACCGCATTTCCGGATTTGAACTCCACCCATTCATTCTCTTGGGGTAAAGCTCGTAATTCATCGACCAGTTTTATTAATTCCGTATTGTCCATAAGATAAATGACTGTTCAGTTAGTGGCAAACAATTTTTCTTTATCTCGTTGTTAAACAATTCTGTATTCAGGTATTGACTCTTGACTTTGTTCATTTAATTTGAGAGAATACCCTTTGAATTTATCCCCTTTACTCACACCAACTAATATTTTTCTAAAATCGGAAATTGTTATTTTAACTATCCAGTCATCATTCACTGCTTTATATTTTCGATATTTATTACTATCATCTTCTTCACTATCGAAATAACCATTGCCAGATAAACCATCTTTTTGTTCGATTAGACGAAAATCTGGTGAATTCTCAAAATATTCCATCAGAATATTCAAACTACTCTGTACATCAATCCCTGATTGAGAGTTAGTCTTTAAACCTATTCGCGCTAATTCATATTTAACTTTTTCTATCGTGCCCATTTTATATTGATTTTAAGTGTAATGCAAATTTACTTATTTTTTTCGATTTATAAGTTTTATTGAGAAGCTCTTATCTATTGACATTCGACCAATTGAAATTCATTCATTAGCGTTAATAATGAGGGATTTATATTAATCATCTCTTGGAGTGTAGGGCTAAAGAGAATGCCATGGAGAGGCCCTGCTTTATGTTCTGTTGAGGGTTGAGGTTGTTGTTCAGATTGAATAGGGGATGATTGCTGTTCAGTGTGAAGTAGTATTTGGCTCCGGTTATTTTGTTGTGAGTAAGTTTTATTTGCTTTGAGTTGTTGGATGATATAGTCGACGATGTCGTAACCGGCTTCTATCTGTTGAGGGGTTGCATGGTATTCAATTAATCCGGAGATAGCCATTTGGCAGGGTATTTGACTTTTTATTTCAGTCATCTTTTTACTCCACTTATCATAGCATCCGGCATCAGGGTACAGCACTATATCCCGATTCTCGAATACTTTTGATTTCTCGATATTCAATCCGTTCAGGTTTCCTGCAGCTAACCAGTTGTATTGAGGGATTACCATACTCGTGATCACGGCTGTTTTCTCTGCCTCAACAATGGCTATCGGTCTATTAGGATAGAGACGCAACAGGTGTTCTCCAAAATAGCATTGTCGGAGATTGAAATTGTCGTAGCCGGGATTAGTCTTCTTTAACTTGTTGTGTACCCAATCGATTGCTCCGGTATTGTTTTTTATCCTTTTGCCCGTTCTGGGATTGTACTGCATGATCTTCCCTGTACGGACTTTCCCGTTGATGTCCATTTGCCAAAATATGACTTCCTTATTTTTTGTCGCTCCCAGAGCATAGTCTTCCACGGCTTTTTCGATCTTGTCTTTCGGGAAATAGTTACAGAGAAAACGAACAAAGTTGGAATTATAGGACGCTGAACGTTTTACATAGGTGTAGGGTATATGGTTTATTTCTGATGAGGGTTTCTTATTCGGGGTACTTCCGGCCGGTTGCATCGGGTTTGGGATTTGGAGTTGTTGAGGTGGTGCTAATTGCCGTGAAGGCAATTGGCACGATGACAGTTGTTGGTTTTTCGATTGTTGGGGAGTTGGTTGTTTTTGAGGCTGTTTGTTTTTCTTTTCGGGATGGTCGTTGAAATATTGGTGTGGTGTATAGTGGTAGCCGCATTTTATTTCGTGGTTGCACTTGCCTACCGTGGGATGGATGGGTTGGCCGGTATTTCCGTTGAGGTAGAGAGTGAATGAATATGTGTCCTTACATGCCGGGCAGGTGTGCCGGGTTGACTTTCCCTTATAGGGTTGGAGATATGGTTTTTTATAGACTGGCATAAAAATAATTTGTTTTTCAAGCTGCACTTTCTTCACTTCGTACACGATTTCGGAGAAAAAAGGGGAGAAATACAAAAAAGGTGTAGAAAGTGAACGAAGTGAACGTTCTAAAAAAAATATTTCTTTACATAGACGACCATGCCGTAATTCTTCCGTTCTGATTTTATATTTACATTCCGTAATCGTTCGCTGAAGTTTCGCTTTGATACCGGGTGATAACTTCCGTCGTAACAGAATAATTTGTAGTTGTTATAGAGGTCCTTCAGTTGTACATACTCATCCTGTGATGCCCGGTAGCCTTCTTCTTCCAGAAACAGGATAACGGAATTCGATTCTTTCATATACCTTTCGAGAATATTATCCACTGCTTCGCTCCGGGTGAATTGCTTCTGATGAAGCAATCGCTTCAGTCCTTCGAGTACCCAGTTAAAGACACCGGACAACTCATTCCTGATTATTTTCTGTGCTATCTGTTTATCCTGCCTTTCTTCAGGAATGGTGATATCGAAAGGGATAATAAGGAACCTGCGAAAATAGGCTGTTGTCTGCTCGACTTCTTTGGGAAGCTCGTTGCAATTGAAGATCAGTTTGGCGTAATTAATCAGGGTAAATGGTTCTCCGTATGGCAGTCGAGCTTCTACCGGTTCACCGGAAACCAGTTGTTTGAATATGGATGCTTCGAGTTTGCCGTTTATCTCGCTGGCATAGTTGACCAGTTTATTGGCCAACATGGCCCGGTAGTAACCGTTTTCGTTGGTCAGGTTTTGCAGCGAATAGCTGCTTACATTCTCGGTTCCTCCCAAGAGAGCACTCACGATCTCGAAGAAAACGGATTTTCCATTGGCTCCTTTGCCGTACAACAGCAATGCTTTTTCGAGTTTTAAAACCGAAGGTTTTATAAAGAGATATCCCAGATACTCGGCGAGTATCTGTTGCTTTTCAATTTCGGGTAGAACGGTGTTGAGGTAATAATCGAAGACAGGACATTTGGCACTCACATCATAACAGAATGGAAGTTGGTAGGTGAGGAAATCGTTCCTGTCGGGTTTGCGTAGATTCAGCCGTCCTTCGTCTATTTCAAAGGTTCCGTTTTTCAGGTTGACCAGGACTTTATCGGATTGGGGTGGATTGGGTAGATTGGCCACGGCAAGGAATTGCTTCAACAGTTGTTCCCGGAAGGTGTATAGCCTGGCATCAAACCTATCTACTCCCATCTTCTCTGCAGCGATCCCCAAAAAGGTCTGGTATTCTATGTTATCCAACAAACTCCAATACTCGCCATTATACAGATAGATAAAATCGTGGTTCCGGCAGATTCCCCAGTTGTTGAGGTTGGCTGTTTCGAGAATTTTTTCGATGCATGTAACCAGGTAGTGTTTCTTTGATAGTTTCTGGTCTTCATTGGTAAACCCGGCTTCTTCCCGAAAATCCACTTCATCGATCTGTTCAAATAATGAATTGAGTATTTTGGAATGATCTATTGCCGGTTCCTCCTGGATCGCATTGAATTGGCTCCTGAATTTCTGCAAGTCCATTTCAAGGATATCGATAAAATCGGAGTTTTCTAAAGAAAATTCGTTATTGATACTCATTTCCAAAGTGCTGGCATTTGTTTTTCCCATCATACTGGTTCTCCTTTCTTTCCATTGTAATTTTCTTCCAACAGGAATAGGATATCGGATTTCCGGTAATAGAGCTTTCCCCGGATTCGTGAATAGGGCAGGATTCCGTTGGTTCTCCATGTTTGGAGCGTGCGCAGCGAGATATGCAATTTTTGCATTACATCCTGCGCATCGATCCAGTCGCTCCAATCGTTCCTGTCATGATGGCTACCGGTATGTTTACTGTCGGCCATCTTAGTAGTTTTTTCTCCGTCTGGGGGAGATCCGGAATACTTCGGGTTGTTCTTCCGGTAGTGCTTCGTCGGAGAGCAACCAGCGGTCGATTTCACTTTTCAGGAACTGTAACTTTTTTCCTTTTTTGTGGAAGGGGATAGTTTTCTTGCATACCCATCCGTAGACTGTCTGTTTGGCGGGTTTGTCGGGGAGATACTCGCATAGGGCATCGATATCCAACCATTGTACCTCATCGGTTTTAGGAGAGACTGCGGATTCGATTAAATTTTCTAACCTGTCGAATTTTTCAATCAGGTAGGTCATTGCTTCAGGTACATCGTTAAAAGTGATTGTTTTTTCAGTCATGATACTACCGGTATATAGGTCTACTACCGTACCAATAGGAAAGTAAACCACTTCCTCGACTTTGAGGAAGTGGTTCAAATATGAGAAGCAATAATAACCTTGTAGTGAGGATTATAGGCTACCTTCCGGACTACATCGGGTGCTACAATTTTAGATTTGACTATCATTTATTACTTTTTGTTGGATTCTTGGAAATAATTCGGCGAAAAGATCGGAGACTACCCTAAGATTCTTCTGTGTTTTCTTGCACTCGAAATCGATATTGAGTTCGGTCCGGATGTTCTGGAAATTCTTTCCGGTGAATGTATTGATAAATCTTGCCCATTGAGTTTTGTCGGAGTTATTGAAGTTTATCCCCATCTCGTTGAAAAGATAATAGAATGCCAATACCTGCTGGGGCATGGTCATTCCCTTGGTCTTGGCGTCGGTTGTGAGTAGGGTTATTCTATCTTTGAGTGCCTGCATTTCGAGGGTGTGTCCTGCTTTAAGTTTTTCAATTTCTTCCGATTTTTCATTGATGATCTGATTGAGTTGCAGTATCTGTTCTTTAAGTTCCTCTACCCTCTCCGATCGGGTTTGTGAATAACGGCCTTCACCGGATTCTCCCACACAATTGGTACAGACATGCTCACGAAGTGAAACAAAGAACTGTGAGAGATCGTAAATAAAAATATCGGGGTGTTTTTCCCTCTCGATGAGGTATCTATTTTCTATAAGCTCGATAATATGCAGTCTTTGTTCGAGACTAAACGCTTCATGTGTGGCCCACATGAAGATAATATCGTAATTAAACATCTGTGTCGATTTGAGCCAGTTTGTTTCGTCCAAATTTATGTCATATATATTTGCCAGATACGTTTCATCTATTTTTTTGAAACGGTCATTCCCATATCCATTGATATTATCAGATAACATTGCAAACTTTTTCTTCTGTGCGTCGGTCAGATCATAAGTGTAATTGTCGATAAGGCTTTTAATAATTCCAACGATGGTACTTTCCAGGACTTTATCATTGAAGTAGATATTTTTCACAATGTATTGCGCTTTGAACGGATCAGAGATCTTGACACGTAGCCGGTCAAAAATCTCATAGGCTTTATTGAAAGCACAAAGCCACCATTCTTCATCTTTCAGCAAGTCGCATCTTTTATTGTAAAAAATCGCCCTATTGTCATCATCCAATAAATAATCCGCCAAACTGGCCTTGGGGTAATCCTCCTTGTACTTTTTACATACATCTTCAATGTAGGAAACAGTATTCAGATTTTCTTCTTTCAGGTTAACGGTCATTATTGGATGGTTGTCATCGTACTTATTTGCTCCCAATGCTATAATATTGTAGGCGAAAACAAATGTATCGTCCCCGGAGATAACATTGAGTATTTCCATCCTGACCTTATGGGCAATGGTTTTGTCAATTTCATTCTCACTTTCATTGAAAATTGCTGAGGGTGCGTTATCTGCATAATATTGTGCATGACTCCGGTATCGTGCATCCGCAAAAAGATACCGATTGAAATAGGCTTCTGTCTGTCTTTTATTATTTCTCAAAGGGTAAAGATCGTAAACAGCTTTTTTTACCAGATCATAATGGTAAATTTTTTTCTTATTAATCTCAAGGTATTCTTTGGCTCTCATAATACATTCATTCTCTAATACGACATGAAAAACTTCTAACCAAAATTCAGATAATAATTACCCAAGCTATTCTGTTGGGTTACACAATGAACCTGACAAGATTATTCAATATAGATAACCCGATATCCGGTGGCCCAGAGGTAGGGCACAAAAACAGTGGCCGAATTGTTGCGCAAAAGAATAATCAGATTCTGTCAATTTTTCAATCCTCTCTAACTATCATGGCGTGCAGGTATAGATTCACGCTATGATAGTGATTTACACCTCTATTATAATTACTAAACGATTTTCGGGTAGTTATGGTTTTGTTATTGAAACAGGATGTTTCTTGGGTGAAATAATTGAAGGGAACATCGACAGGTTGTGACAGGACGGAATATTGGGGTTGATCGGGTAAAGCGGGTAAACGATTGTGATATACAGAGGCAAAATTGGATTCAATGAATAGTTATAGTGAATGTTTTATTTTTGATGTTTATGTATTTTTGCTCGACTATAGCTCGACCAAAAAGAAAAGCACTTACCGGAATGACCCTGTAAGTGCTTGATTTTGAATGAGCGGCAAACGAGATTCGAACTTGCGACCCTCAGCTTGGGAAGCTAATGCTCTACCGACTGAGCTATTGCCGCAAATAGTTTTGCAAATGTAACAGTTTTTTCGATTGATTTACCTGTTTAGCACGAGTTTTTTTCGATTTTGTTCCGAACGAACAAAAAATATTGTACCTTTGCATCCACAAAATAATCGGGATGTAGCACAGTTGGCTAGCGCGCCACGTTCGGGACGTGGAGGTCGGGTGTTCGAGTCACCTCATCCCGACAAAAAAGTCCAAAACTGCAACAGCAAAGTATTTGCGAATAGTCGCAAAGAAATGCCGGGACGGGTACGGGACAACAGTCAGGCATACTTTTTTACGCTTCTGGAATGTAATTTTTTGGAGGCGTAAAAAAAATGTCGAATTTTCAACAACCCCGAAACTCCCTATTACCGATATTATCGTACACTCCGCCAAGACTTAATGAAAGGGCAGTTTGCATAAGGACAAAAAATCCCACGCCGGCTCAAGCGTGGGAAAGGTGTAATTAAAAATCATCTGCGGTCCGGCGGATACGTTCGGCGAGATCATACAGCGCCCCTTTAAATTGTTGCTTTTCATCTTCGGTAAAACCGCCTTTGCCGCCATTACCGTCCACTTCATTGATCTTATTGTAAATCCAGGAGGAGGATTTACCAAAATACTTCTGTGCTATCTTTGCCCAGGTTACATCCAGGGCGATATCTTTCAACTGTTCCTTGGTGGATACTTTTTCTGCAGTCATTGTTTTCATACACGTTCGTTTTAAATAGTTAATGTTTTGAAGCGCTACCGTCTTGGCGGCGCTTTTCTCCGGTTACTCTTCTCTTTCTTTGTCCTCACCGGGATCGTAATCTTTTGAAAGCAGATTATCAAAGATCTCTCTGATGTAGAATTCATACGTCCAGTTGAAGAAAATTCTTGATTTTCTGTAGTTCCTGATCACTTCGATCAGTTCCTTTTCTTCCTTTGTCAGTTTCATATCCTTGTCTGCTTTCAATTACCCTGTAAATTTACTATGATTTTTCATAGTATCCAACTTTACAGTCGTTTTTCCAATTAAAATGTATTTTTTTTCAATAAAATAGCCGAAGTATGATTCTTTAAGATCACAAATTGTGATCCTGTACGGAACCGGTACAATCGACGCCTCATTGGTTATATAAAATAGCCCTATACCGGCATTGTCTGATTGGACAATGCCGGTCATAAAATAGGATCATCCTGAATGTTTTTTAGTTGGCAAAGGAAAAAGCGGGAAATTTTGGTAGAGCTAACTCCTCGCATTGTATTTCAATGAGCTGTTGTGTTTTCCGTCTTCATTTTTTTGTTTTTAATAATTTACAAATTCAAATATCCTTTTAGCGATTCCACATAATCTTCAAAAGCTTTCACTCCAACCGGCGTGATTTTACAAACGGTACGGGTGCGTTTCCCTTGAAATCCCCTTTCCACTTTAATGTATCCTGCTTCATTCAGTTTGTCGATTTGCACGCTCAGGTTGCCGGATGTCGCTTTTGTCTGCTCTTTCAAGTAAACAAAATCAGCTTCTTCCACCGATAAAAGAATCGACATAATTGCCAGTCGGAGCTCGGAATGGAGTAGCGGGTCGAGTTCCTTAAACATGGCTTCTCCGGCTTTTATAGTTCAGAATATGTCCCGGAATAACCTGCACAAGCAAGAAAAGGGCTGCAAAAACAAGAATTGAATCGAGCGACGCCCGTAAAGTCAGGCACAAAATCGACAGAAGCATTCCCATGAAACCGGAGATAACAAGCGGCAAAAACTTAATGACAAATCCCGTAATTGCCGTGCCGATACTGATGAGCAGAACCACCAGGAACAGTACCGGAAAATCGTGTATAACGGCTGCCGCCATCGAAGGGATAAGTGCCGAAACCCCCACAACAATCCACACATAGCTAATCACTTTGTCGATGTACGTTTTGGGGAGCGCTGTTTTCTTCCTCATGGTGAGTAACATCACGGGAAATCCGATGACAGGAATGGCAAACCAGAGAAAATTCCAGTTCGGATTACCGGTTTTACCAAGCAAATACCACACTGTTAATGAAACGGCAATGGTAACATAACCCCAAATGAGAAACGGTATGCCGCTTCCTTTTTCCATTTTTTTTTGCGTGTTGCGGATCATTTGGGCGATAAGCTCCAGGCTCTCTTTTTCGTTTAATTGTTTGTCTTCCATAACTTTGATTTGTTTTTTATTTGTTTATAATCAAAACACAATACAAATATAAATCAGTTTATATTATAAATCATATTTGCAAATAAAAACAGCTGATAATTTAACTTTATTTAATATTACTGGAAGTAGTTTTGAATTTTCCTATACACTGTTTTATAGGAACTATTTAATTTTCATGCGGCTAGAATTATTAATTCAAAAGTATCGTATGGAACTCGCTTTAATCATGTTCTTGGGTGAAAATGGTTTACATGCTCGTTTCTTACGAAAGAGGTAAATAAAAGGTTTTGAATCAAATAGCTCGGCAATTATCGTTAAAACGGTTTTTTAATTATTCGCGGGGAGATTCTTTTATGATTGGAATTTCTCTTTTCACGCTCTGGCTCAATGAAATCATGGTTTCAGTTGCCACTACGCCCGGGATTTCCTGAATTTTATTATTTAACAAATCCATGAGGTGTTCATTATCCTTGGCAAAAAGCTTGATAAGGAGGGTATAAGGTCCTGTGGTAAAATGACACTCGGTTACTTCGGGAATTTTTTCAAACTCGGGAATCACGTTCTTATACATCGATCCTTTTTCGAGTTTTACGCCGATATAAGCGCTTGCAGCATATCCAAGTATTTTGGGATTGACGTGATAGCCCGATCCTGTTATCACATTGTTTTCCACCATACGCTGAACGCGTTGATGAATGGCTGCGCGCGAAACTCCACATTGATCCGCTACGTCTCTGAAAGGGATGCGGGCGTTTTGCGAAATAATTTCAAGTATCTGTCTGTCTAGTTTGTCAATTTTTTCCATGGGAATTCGTTTTAAAATAATGGGTCAAAGATAGAGAAAAAGTCAAAATAAAATAGCATTTTGAAAAGAATTTTTCAAAAAACGGGTATTTTTAACACGAAATGGGGGTTAAATATCAATTAATCGTTTACAAAAAGTTATTCAAATGAGGTTATCCCGATACAAAAACTCTGCAAATCTCAAATCGAGAGGTGTAGTGATCTTTATATTTTTTTCATCGCCTTCCACCAGTTTTATCTGAATCCCATCGTCTTCGGCCACCGAAGCGTCGTCGGTAAATTCTTCCCGGTAGGGTGTTTCGTACGCATTTTTAAGCAGACCGGCCGGAAAGACCTGCGGGGTTTGCACTACGCGGATTCTTTCACGATCAAAAGCTTTGTTTTCGTATGCAGTGAGGATGCGTACACTGTTTCTCTCTTCGATAACCGGAATGATTCCGCAACGGAAATCGAAAGCTTCACGGTAGCACCGCCCGATCACCTCCTTTGATACGAACGGTCGCGCAGCATCGTGAATACCTACAATCTCGTCTTCCGAAATTTCCGATAATCCGTTTTTCACGGAGTGGAAACGTGTCTCGCCGCCGCTAACAATGGTGTGCGATAACCTGAAATTGTGTTTTTCGCAAAGCTCGTTCCAGAGATGGCGAAATTCTTCGGGCAGCACAATTACAATCCGCATTTGGTCGTCAAAGTTGTAAAAGGCCTCTATCGTACGCATCAACATAGGCTTTTCGCCAATGGGCTGAAACTGTTTCGGGATTTCTCCGCCGGCTCTCAATCCTTTGCCGCCGGCAACGATAACTACACTGAAATGTTGTAATTTGCTCATTTGCTCATTTTGTTTGTACTATTGGTTGTGCTGACGAGGAGCATCGAATAACTTTACGATAAGTTCTCTAGAATTCTCTGCAGTTCCTCATCGGTTTTCGTGAGTTTTTCTTTGCAGAATGCAATCAACTCCGATGCGCGTTTTACTTTTTCAGTCAACGCATCTACATCCAGCTCACCCGATTCTATTGCCGAAACAATTTTTTCGAGTTCCTGTTTAGCTTGCGAGTAAGTAAGTGCTTTCATATACCTGTTTTTCTATTTATTTTTTTGACTTCCGATAAAGTGCTCCCATCTGTAAACAGAGTTTCGATAACATCATCCTCCAGCAACTCTTTTGCCGATTTGATGATTTTTCCGTTTTTCAATGTCAATGTATATCCTCGTTTCAGGATGTTTTCGGGCGAAACCATACGGATGTACTGGCTTTTTTCGGATACAAAATGACTCTCGACCTGCAGTAATCGGTTGGCCTGGTGCTTGAGGATAACCGACAATTGCTGTATCCCGGAAAGTTCCTCCCGAATAAAAATATTGGATGAGTGAATCATCCGCCGTGATAATTCATTCAACTGATTTTGTGCCGTTTGCAGGATGAGCTCACTCTCCTCTACCAAACGTTGTTGTAAATCCATCAGGTCTGCCGCGGTTTGGGAAGCGTGTGAGATCAGGAATTCGGCCACTGCTGTCGGAGTTTTTGCCCGGGTGTGGGCAACCATGTCAACCACGGTGACATCTCGTTCGTGACCGATTCCGCTGATGACAGGAAGTGGGAACTGTGCACAGTTTGTTGCCAGTAAGTAAGAGTCGAAACAGCTTAAATCGGATGATGAACCACCGCCGCGAATAATGGCAACGGCATCGAAATGCTCTTTGTACCCGTAAATTTTTTCCAGGGCAGAAATGACTGATGATTCGCTCCGCTCGCCTTGCATGATTGCCGGGAACAGCTTGGTGTAAAACACAAATCCGTACGGATTTTTTGTCAGTTGATCGCAAAAATCCTCGTATCCGGCAGCTGTGGGCGATGAAATTACGGCAATCCGGTTAGCAAGTTCGGGAAACGTAAGCTCTTTGTTCAGTGTTAGAACACCTTCTTCCTCCAACTGTTTGAGGACGAGTTGCCGGTTTCGGGCAATTTCGCCGATGGTATATGAAGGATCTATATCGACCACCGAAAGCGAATAGCCGTAAAGTTCGTGAAAATCTACCGACACCCGTACTAAAACACTTAATCCCGATGCAAATTGCTGTCCTGTTTCCGTTTCGAAATACGACGAAAGCATCTCGAACACATTATTCCAAATCACTCCGCGCGCACGCGCAACAATGTTTTGCCCCCTGGCATCTTTTTCGATAAACTCTAAATAGCAATGTCCGTTTCGGTTACGGCGCACATCGCTTGTCTCGGCACGTACCCAACAGACATCGGGCAGGTGGTCGCGGATAGCGTCGCGCACCTGGCCGTTGAGCTCCGATAACGTAAGTGAAATTTCGGCCATATAGCTATTTACAATTTAAATCGGACGGTTTTCTGTGTATAAGGCGATTTGAAAACGAAATGTACGAACCGGTTCGCTTCCTCTACTTCCTTCGTAATAGGAACAGTAAGCCGTTCATTTTCGAATTCATGCGTTGAAATCAAATTTCCCGATTCGTCCAACAAATTTACCTGATATGCGTCGAATGAAAAATCGGGTTCGGTAATTGTTATTTCGAAACTGTTTTTTGCGGGACGCGATATGGAAAAATATTTTTCGGAAACCGATTTTTCGTTGTTTTCCAGTTTGCCCAAAACGGTTTTCATCGCCTTCCCAAAATCGGGGATGCCGTATCCATAAACAGAATCAGGGTGATTATAGCGGTCGGACGACTGTCGAACGATATCCAAAACTTCTGCCCGGTGCATTTCGGGATTTATCGACCACAACGAAGCCACAAGCCCGGCCACAAAGGGTGACGAGAGCGATGTCCCGTTCGTAAAATCGAATAATCCGTTATAGCCTATTGTTACGGTACCCCTCCCTACGGAAACAATATCGGGTTTCAGGCGATTATCGGCAGTAAAACCTTTTGAGCTGAACGACGCGATAACACTGTCCGTCCCAATTGCACCCACCGTCAGGGCATTTTTTGCATCGGCAGGAGTTGATATTTTTTGCCACGGCTTATTCCCTTCGTTCCCTGCGCTTGCCACCAGGATCATTCCTTTCTCGTAGGCTTTATCGGCAGCGAGGGTCATAAAGGATGTTTTTCCATCTAAATTTTCGTATTTGTAATTCAGGCTTTTATCGTCGAAGGTGGTGTATCCCAGCGAAGTATTTATCAAGTCAATCCCGATGCTGTCGGCATATTCGACGGCCCGGGTCCAATAATCTTCTTCCACGGGAAATTCGCTTGTAACATCTTCGGAACGAAGCAGATAATACATTGCAGACGGAGCTGAGCCCACCATTACTTCGGGTAAGTTTACCGCCATGGTCGAGAAGACTTTGGTGCCGTGGTCGCTCGATGCGAAAATCTCACCTTCAGGAACAAAGTTTTTGAAACCTGCAATGTTCATTTCCCCGAATTGCGGGATGACATCGACGTTGGTGAATCCTGCGTCAATAACGGCGACATTTATACCTTTTCCGGTGAATCCGCTCAACGACATGTTCCGGGCATTATGTAGCGCAAATTGTTCTTCGGTAAGCCCGAAATGGTTTTCCGCCTTGTTTTCTTCCGGGCAATCGGGCAATCCGAGGCGGGGGCGGACAGGGTTACGGTAATTCCGTTCAATACCGCGCCAAACGTACTTGGCAGAATCCACAAACGGCAACCGTAAAATATCCTCGATCTGAGAACTGTCTCTCAACTGAATCACAATGGTTTTAAACCATTTGCTGTGTGAAATCGGTTTTCCTCCCGCATTTTTCAGTTGATTGAAGTAGTCGGGTGAAATAGGAAAATCGGATTGATCTATTTTTACTTGCTGCTGTTTTTTGCGCTCAATGGCTTCCGGGGTAAGAAATTTCTCAGGCTCGGAAACCGAAAATGCCCTGTTTCCCTTGTCTTTCAGGTAAACCCTGAATTTATATTGCAACTGCGTGTTTTGAGCAGACAAAGCGACGCTGAAAAACAAGAAAAGGGCGATGCCGGGTAATTTCATTCTATCTCAATAAATGATGGAATGGCAAATATACACAAAAAAAGAAAAATCCGCACGAATTACTTATTGAATCCTTCCGTCATTTGTTGTATATCCTGGAGTGTGAAATTTCCCAAAAACTGCATCACTACATTTTCACCGTCGTTGCCGGCAACAATCATAATCAGTTCGCGGATATCTTCGGGCTTACCTTTCATGAAAAAATTGATGTTGTCGTTGTCGTCCGATTTCACGCGCATCAGCAGTTCGTAATCCCGTCCTTTTACGCGCTCGTTGGCCATGGAAAGCATTTGAGGTGCAATTTTTTTATCTTCGGATGTGAGGATAAGGATCGATGTTAATTTATTCAAGAAACCTCCTACCTTTACACCGCCGTAATCCATCTTTGAATTTTTGGGAATCAAAGACAACATCGTTTTTGAAATATAAACCGAGGTCACACCGTCCATATCGGAAAATTGTTCAAACGGGTTTTTTTGTGCAAAGGTGAACGTGAAGCTTGCCAGTAACAGTATGGATAAGATTGTTTTTTTCATCTGTTTATACCTTATTTAAGTGATTGATTGATTATTTTTTGTGCTTTTCCCAGGTGCATGTTTGCTTTTTCAACCGATTCGGTTCCCTTGGAAAAATTTTCCGAAAAGAGTTGTAAGGCATTTACGGTTGCCCGGTATGCATCGTCGGGATTCTTGTAAGTATCGGTAAAAAGTGGTGGTTCCGGCTGTTGACTTTTCTGAAATTGCCTTACTCCAAAAATAAGCGCTAACGATGCTGCAATGCCAATAACCCAATATATTGTTTTTTTATCCGATGGTTGTACCTCTTTAAACGAGTCGATAAGCGATTCTATGGCTTTGGTTGATTCGTCCGGGATTTCAACCGGATGGGCATTCAAGGCGCAAAATAGTTTTTTATCGGATAAGAACTCATCGGGAACATCTTGGCGAAGGAGAAAATCAGCAAGTATTTTCTCTTCTTCCAACGAAGTATTTCCCCCGTAGAACCTTTCTAACAAGTTTTTTATATCATTTGTATTCATTTCCGTTTCTGTTTAATTTTTCTTTCATTGCACGTCTTGCCCGCGATAACAATTGCCGGATATTGGTTTCAGTCTGCCTGGTTGTTTCGGCAATCTCCCTGATCGACAGATCGGCGAAGTGCCTGAGCCTGATCACTTCCTGTTGCGCTTGCGGCAAATCGCTCATACATTTCATCAAATGAGATAATTCGTTGCGGGCATCCATTCTCTCTTCTTCCCGATTTTCGCAAACCATCTCTTTGTTTTCAATGATTGATGTGGTTTTGCGGTGATTGTTCCTGAGCAGATCGATTGATAAGTTCTTGGTCATTGTTACCACAAAGGCTTCATCGTTACGGATATTTTCGAGATTGCTCCTCTGTTCCCAGAGCTTTATATAGACTTCCTGAGCAACGTCATCCGCGTCATCCCGGTTTTCGAGAATACTGTACGAAATTCGATAAATCAATGGATGAAAGGATAAAAAACGCTTTTTAAATTCGTCATTGCTCATTGCTGTTCGAGTTCACTAATTTTTGTACAGCTTCGGGTTTTATTTTTCCTTTGATGTGTACGAGGGCCGGATCCTCGCCCATTGAAACAATTACCAGCTCACAGATTACGTCGTTACGAAATCGTGCGAGAATTCTTGTTTTTTCATCCTTTTCGTTCGCTTTCAGCAGGACTTCATACTTTTCGTCATTCAGTTTTTCCGCCAACGCATTAAACCGGAGTTTTACATCGTGCGAACATTCGTCCAACGCAAGAACATGCACGCTCGAAATGTTTAAACCGTCGGTATATCTTGCCACAAGGGGTTTGGTTAAAAACATCAGCAATCCGCCAACCTTAACTTTTTCTACGTTCTTTTCTTGCGCAAACCGATTATACAGGTGCTCCAATGAGACTTGCGCCTGACAATAAACGGTTAGTGACAATAATCCGCACAACAAAATGAGTGATAGACCTCTCTTCATAAAATTGAATTTAGATGATGGCAAAAGGAGACTTATCCTCCCTTTAAAAAGAAGACGAAGATCGATTAGATTTGTGACAACAAAGGATTATTTTTTGAATTTTTCCCGGTTTTTCTCTCTTCGTTTCAGTACGAAGTGGAGCAAGACCGCCATGGCGAGACATACGCCGACAATTATCCAAAACTCTTTAAGGTTACCCGACTGTTTATAATTGGGATACCCGATAACCGCCATGGCAATAGCGTAAACAGCTAATGCCAATGGCAGAAAAATGTATCTTTTATTCTTTAGAACCATGAGACGCATTCCTTTTCGGGATCCATCAATTATTTATTTGTTCCAGAATAGTTATCAGGTAATCGTACGATTTCCCAACGGCCTTGATATGGACGGCTTCGTCGGGCGAATGTGCACCGGTGATGGTGGGTCCGAACGAAACAATATCGAGTTTATGTCCGGCATTCGATTGGATGATTCCGCATTCCAGGCCGGCATGAATAACGTTCACATTGGGACGCTGACCATATTTTTCCATGTATATTTTCGTCATCGTGGTAAGCAGTTGAGAGTTTGCATCGGGTTGCCAGCCGGGGTAGGCGCCATCGAACTCCACTTTTGCCCCGGCAAGCATAAACACGCTTTCAACCGATGAGCAAACCCATTCTTTTCGGCTTTCCGATGAGCTGCGAACCAGCAGTTTCACATCAATCTCTCCTTCAGTGGACTGAACAAGCGCCAGGTTGAGCGAGCTCTCCACCACACCCGGAAATTCGGCAAGCATACTGATTACTCCGTTCGGACAGCCCTCCACGGCGTTGATCAGGTCGTCCTGAACTTCGATGGGGATCAACGATTTCGGCAGATCTGTTTTTTCAGCTTTAAAAGAGATTGAGTTTTCGATTCCCGAAAATTCTTCCCTGAAAAGAGATTCATATTCGTTCACTAAATCGACAAGGTCGTCCGAAAGTTGTTCGGGGATAGTAATAACTGCAAACGATTCGCGCGGGATGGCGTTTCGCAGTGAGCCTCCGTGGATACTTGCAAGACGCGCTTCGTAGTTCCTGACAACGTCTTTCAGAAACCGGTTCATCAGTTTGTTGGCATTTGCGTGCCCCAGGTGGATCTGTGTTCCCGAGTGCCCGCCTTTCAGACCGGTAAGGTTTATTTTAAAGGCCGCGTCGCCTTTCTCAATTTCTTCATCGGGCTTAAACCGGAACGATACGTTTACGTCTGTGCCGCCTGCGCAACCGACGCAGAGATCGCCCTCTTCTTCGGTATCTAAATTCAACATTGTTGTGCCGCTCAGAAAACCTTTCTGCAAGCCAAAGGCGCCGTCCATCCCCACTTCTTCATCTACGGTAAAAAGCGCTTCAATGGGCGGGTGATTCAGTGTATTGTCTTCCAGCACCGCCATCATCATGGCGCAACCAATGCCGTTGTCGGCTCCCAGCGTTGTGGACCGGGCTTTCACCCATTCTCCGTCGATATATGTTTGAATGGGATCTTTGGAGAAATCGTGCGTAACATCGGAATTTTTTTGCGGAACCATATCCAGATGCGATTGTAGAATGATGGTTTCCCCGCTTTCGTATCCTTTCGATGCCGGCTTTTTGATGAGCACATTTCCTGCTTTATCCTGTCTGGTTTCCAAGTTGAGCGATTGGCCGAAATCCATTATAAATTTCGTAACTTTCTCCATTTGTCCGGTTGGACGCGGAATTTGATTTAGCTCGTGAAAGTGTTTCCAAACCCCTTGGGGACTTAAGTTTAAAATTTCTGATGTTGCCATAATTTATATTTATTGTTTCTGATTTTCAATTACCTGTAATCCTAAATTTTCTTTCTCCCTTTTTACATAAGGAAGGGCCAAAATCCCCATCACACCTAAAAGGATGATCCAGATCGATTGAACGGTGAAGATTGCTCCTGCAAATGCACTGGCTTCTTCGTAACCTACACCGAAAATGACCAGGGAAGAGATCACCATGAAGTGCCACGTCCCAACACCTCCCTGAACGGGCACTGCAACACCGACGTTACTCATGGCGTACACAATCCATCCGATTACAGGGCCCAGATCTTTTGTAAAATCGAAAGCGTAAAAGCAAATGTAAAAATACACATAAAAACTCAACCAGGCGAGAATAGTGTAAATAATTATTCTTCCTTTCGACTTCATCTGAGTAATCAACACCATATCGTACCTGACAACCTGGATAAGTTTGTTGACTTTCTTTACTATGGGGCTCTCCTTAAAATAGAAAAACATCACAAACACCCCGCCGATAATTAGTGCCAGAAGCAGGTATAACCAAACGGAAGTGAATATTTTTGTAAAGTTTTCAGCAAAACCGGGGTTTTGGTTGAAATAAGATACAAAGAAGTCCACATAAAGTGCCAGGCTGATGATGACAAGAACAACGCCCGCCAGAATATCGAGGATTTTATCTACAACAAAAGTTTCGAAAGTTTTGGAGAAAGGGATCTGATCGTACTTGGTTACTATCCCGCATCGCCAGAGGTCTCCGGCACGGGGCAAGAGAAAATTCACAGCGTAATTTCCAAAAGTGGCAAACACGATGCTCTCTCTCTTTGGATTGTACCCCAGAGAATTAATGAGAAGCTCCCAACGTAATGCGCGGAAATAGTTACCTAAAAGCCCGAATACGAGCGATGACGCAATAATCCCAAAATGCGCGGATTTTGCAATTTCCCATACTTCTTTTAAATTGGTTTTGCGATAGAGCAGCCAAACTATAGCCACGCCAAGTGCAAGAGATAATACTGTCTTTAGAATATCCTTTATGCGCTTTGAGTTCATCTTATTTGAATAGGGAGCTTCTTCGAATTTAACTTATTGTTCTATCCTTTTTTAGCTGTTGGTTGCTAAAATTTTTAAATAATTAGTTACCTTTGCGACCGTAAAGATAGCTAATAATCGCTAATTGACAATGATATCGGTAAAACCCAAAAAAAATCTCGGGCAGCACTTTCTGAAAGACCCGGCAATTGCCAGTCGTATTGCCGACACGCTCGATGCTTTTGCGCCGCTCCCCATTCTCGAAGTGGGGCCGGGCACCGGTATGCTTACGCAATTTTTGTTGTCGAAAGGCAGAATCCTTACGGTTGTGGAAATCGACAGGGAATCAATCGCTTACCTCAAGAAGCATTTCCCTTCGTTAAACGGAAGTATTTTGCAGCAAAATTTTCTGACCATGAACTTTGCGGAGTATTACGACGGGCCGTTTTGTGTTATTGGCAATTATCCTTACAATATATCATCGCAAATTTTCTTTAAAGTGCTCGACAACAAAGACCGGATTCCTTGCTGCTCGGGTATGATACAAAAGGAGGTGGCTGAACGCATAATCGCTTCGCCCGGCAGCAAAGCTTATGGCATACTTAGCGTTTTACTGCAAGCCTGGTACGATATAGAGTACCTTTTCACGGTAAGCGAACAGGCGTTTATTCCTCCGCCCAAGGTCAAATCGGCAGTTGTGCGGCTTACACGAAACAAACGAAAGCGGCTCAACTGCAATGAAAAACTGTTCAAGTCGGTAGTGAAAACAAGTTTCAACCAGCGAAGGAAAATGCTGAGAAACTCCATCAAGTCGCTGCTGCCCGAAGAAACCCCTTTGCCCGACGACCCGATGCTCGCGAAACGACCCGAGCAGCTGTCGATCGAACAATTCGAACAGCTTACCAACCTGCTCGAACCCTTAACCGGCAAAAATTTCTCGGAAGAAAACAAGAACTGATTATTCATCGATTAAAAACCGAAACATCATGGCGGAAATCAAACTCTTTTACCACAAAGACGGCGTGATCAGACTTAGCCGCAGCCTTGATTTTCTCAAGTCAAACCCTATCCAGAGTTTTCTTTGGATAGACCTCAACGACGTTGACGAGGAAGTAGAAAACGAACTCGAAGATTTTTTGAAGATTTACATTCAGGAAGAGGAAGAGATGATCGAGATCGAGATGTCGTCGCGATACATTGAAACACAGGATACGTTGGTGGTTAACTCGAACTTCCTTTTGTCGAATTTCGAAAGCGATCCTGTTTCGTTTATCCTCAAAAACAATATATTGGTTACGGTCCACAGCGAAGAACTTATTTCGTTTCACGAGACCGTAAAAAAGATATCGGCAAACCCTAAAGGGTACAATACCGGCGCTGATGTTTTGGTGGCTTTACTTGAAACCCGGGTAGAGTTCGATGCCGATATGATTGAGAACATGACGCACAAAATCACTCAACTCAGTAACAGCCTGAGCCTGCAGGAAGCCGATAAGGAATTGCTGGGTGAGATCAAGAACTTACAGGAAAAGACCATGATGCTTCGCGAGAACATTATCGATAAGCAACGTACTGTTTCGAGTATGTTGCGCAGCGATTTTATTTCGAAGGAGTTGCAGCCGAAACTATCGATGATGATCCGGGACATTAACTCGCTGGTGGAGCACATCAAGTTCAGCTTCGACCGGTTGGATTACCTGCAGGACACGTTTTTGGGTTATGTTAATATCGAACAGAACAAGATCATCAAGATCTTTACCATTGTGTCGGTGATTTTTATGCCGCCCACGCTTATCGCCAGTATTTACGGGATGAATTTTACGGCCATGCCGGAACTGAAAGCGGAATGGGGGTATCCCGTATCTATTGGGATGATGGTGCTTTCGTCGCTGGCCATCTTGTTGTATTTCAAGAAGAAGAAATGGCTATGAAGTTTTAGCAAATATCCGGTATTCCCAGGGGGCCAATTCCATTTCTTTAACGGAGGTCGCTGTTCCGGCATGAGGGAAAGCTGTAAAGCCTGCACCCGGAACTTCATCGTTGAAAGCAACTTTTACGCTCTCCTTGCTGAGATTGAAAACGCAAACAATTTCATTCCCTTCATTCACACGTTTAAAAGAGAAGACACTTGCAGGGTTATCGTTCACAATTTCGGTCATCTTTCCGTCCTGTTCCTGTGACAGCAACGCTTTATTCGCTTTTTTGAAGGCGTTGAGCGACGTATATAAATCGGTAAAACCGCCGTTGTCCATCCAGCTGATGCTGTCTTTTTCAAAGAATTGCAACCTGCGGTTCAATCCAACCTCCTGTCCACTGTAGATCAACGGTATGCCGGGAAGCATGTAAGTGAGTACGGCAAATGTTTTGGCAGCTTCGCCCATTCGTTCGAACTCCGTTCCGTTCCATGAGTTTTCATCGTGATTGGAAGTGAAATACATCGGAATGGCATTGGGCGAAAATCTGTCGTTCATCCGCTTTAGCGATGACCGGAGAGAATCCACGTTCTCTTTTCCCTGTGCCACCAGATTCATTTTGTGGTGGAAATCCCACGCATAATAGGCATCGAAAACCGACTCGTTGAGTTCCGGTTTTTCGGCCTCGGCAAGCATGAAAATATCCGATTTCAGCCTCTTGAGCGAGTCCTTTGCTGTTTCCCAAAAATCAGTCGGCACCTCATAAGCCACATCGCAGCGGAAACCGTCGATATCGGCCTCACGCACCCAAAACATCATGGCTTCAATCATAGCCGTACGCATTTCGGTTTTGTCGTAATCCAGCGGAGCGATGTCCGTCCAGTCGTACATAATTATCGGGTTTCCCAAGCTGTCCCTCTTGTACCAGTCGGGGTGTTCCGTTACCCACGTGTGGTCGCGTGAGGTATGGTTGGGCACCCAGTCCAGAATCACCTTCAAGCCCAGATCGTGTGCTTGTTTCACCACACTTTTTAAGTCGTCCATAGAACCGAATTCACTGTTCACTTCTGTGTAGTCCTTTATGGAATAATAGCTCCCCAATGTTCCCTTTCTATCTTTTTCGCCGATGGGTTGAACAGGCATGAGCCACAATATGTCCACGCCCAGTTCTTTTAGCCGCGGCAAATGGGCGGCAAAAGCATTGAATGTCCCTTCCGGTGTGAACTGCCGGGTATTTACTTCATAAATAGTCGCATTGTACACCCATTCCGGATGAACGGTAAGTGTGGGCTTTCCGCACGCAAATAAGATTGTGGAAGCAGCAAGCAATAAAAATAATTTTTTCATTATCCGGTTATGATTTTTTTAGTTTATACACATCGTCCCTGTCTTGTACGAAGAAGACGGATAAAGCTCCGATAATAAGCGAACATCCGGCAAGTACCATTGTGAAAATAACTTGTCCCCCAAAAATATCTTTCGTGACAAATCCCAGGATGCTGGCGGCTAAAATTTGCGGAATTACGATGAAGAAATTAAAAATCCCCATATATGTTCCCATCTTATCTGCCGGAAGCGCGCCCGTGAGAATGGCATACGGCATAGAGAGGATACTTCCCCACGTGAATCCGATTCCAATCATCGGCAGAATAAGGATTTGGGGGTCTTTGATGAAAAAGAACGATATAAATGAAATTCCGCCCACTGCCAGTGCGATGGAGTGGGTAGCTCTACGCCCAATTTGTTTGGCAAGGACCGGAAGCAAAAATGCCGACATGGCCGATACGGCATTGTAAACGGCAAAAAGGACCCCTACCCAGTCGGCACCCTGATTATAGAGCTCGGAAGCTGTGTCGCTCGTTCCAAAGACATGCTGTGTTACGGCAGGCGTGGTGTAAATCCACATGGCGTAAAACGACAGCCACGAAAAAAACTGGACAACAGCCAGTTGCCTCATGGTCTTCGGCATATGAAGCAGATCGTTCATTATGCCTACCATGCCGTTCCGGGAGTTGTCTTTTTTAGTCAATGCTCCGGATATCAATAAGATGATCCCAAAAACCAATAACAAACCCGAAACAATATAGAGTTGGACATCAAGCTTCGATAAAGCGATTATCGCTGTTGCAATAATTCCGGCAGTTGTCCAGACAGAACCATTTTTAAGAAACTGATCAGAGGAAACCGGCGGTTTTACTTCGGGTTTAAGTCCGGATATTTTCTCCTTTTCCTGCTCAAACGCAGCCAATTCTTCGGGAGAATACTCTTTTGATGTGAAGACTGTATATAAGACCGATGCCAGCAAAACAACCCCGCCGATATAGAACGAGAGTTTAACCGATTGGGGTATTAAGCCTTCGGCAGCAGTATTGGGAACACCGAACCAATTGGTTAAAATGTAGGGCAACGCCGAAGCAATAACGGCCCCCACACCTATAAAAAAGCTTTGCATGGCGAATCCCATTGTGCGTTGTTCCGTTGGTAGGTTATCGCCTACAAAAGCACGGAACGGTTCCATGGAGATATTGATGGAGGCATCCATAATCCATAACATTCCGGCAGCAATCCACAGTGCCGGGGAGTTGGGCATGATGAACAATGCCAGCGTGGTAAAAATGGCGCCGGTAGTGAAATATGGCCTGCGCCGGCCGAACCGGTTCCAGGTTTTATCACTGAGATGTCCGATGATGGGCTGAACGATTAGTCCGGTAAGCGGAGCGGCAATCCAGAGAATAGGAATATCTTCCACCCGTGCGCCCAGTGTCTCAAAAATACGGCTGACATTGGCATTTTGAAGCGCAAAGCCGAATTGAATTCCCAGAAATCCGAAACTCATGTTCCATATTTCCCAAAAAGAGAGGTGTCTTTTCTTCATGTTGTGATGTTTTTCTTCTGTGTTGTAAGAGGCAAATTTATAATGCATTATACATTAAAATGCTCTATTTGGAGTAAAAGAGTTGAAAAAATGATGCAATCGAATGCATTGGCTATTGGCTATTGAGGGGTTGGCGGGTTGAATTCCTGACCACCAACTTCGTTTTAATGACCTTGCTCACGATTCCCGTCTTCTTTTCGATACCTTCTATACGGTTGATAAGCAGGCGCGCAGCAACTTTTCCCATCTCAAAGCCATGTTGATCCACGCTGGTAAGCGTAGGGTCGGTCACATCAGTGATGTATGAATTGGTAAATCCGCAGACCGAGATGTCCTGCGGAATCTTGTATCCTGCCGATTTACAGATCTGAAGGCAATAAGCCGCTACTTCGTCGTTAATACAAAAGAAAGCGTCGGGAACAGGATCTACCTCCAACAAAACAGGAACTATTTGCCGGGCAAGCTCTATGGTGTCGCACATCCGCATAAGGGTTTTATCAACGGGAATATTGTGTTTTCGCAAGGCATCTTCGTAGCCCATTCTCCTGTTGTTGGCTATGGGCAAATGCGGATTGGACCCCAGGAATGCAATTCTTGTGCACCCGCCCTTAATTAAATGATCGACGGCATTATAAGCGCCGTCGTAGTCGTCTATCACCACCTTATCGGTATTGATCCCGGTGCAGATACGATCGAAAAATACCAAGTGTGTCCCGTTGTCTATAATGTCCTGGAAGTGAGAGAATTCTTCGGTCGATTTGGCCTGTGAGGCCAGAATCCCCCGTACCCTCGCATCCAAAAGGGTTTCCACGCTCTTTACTTCACGATGATAATCCTCGTTGGAGTGGCAGATGATCAGGTTAAAATTCTCTTTCTCCGCCTCTTCCTGAATTCCGGCAAGTACCGATGAAAAGAAATAGTGCACAATTTCGGGAACAATCACGCCAATGGTATTGTTGCGATTCGTGCGGAGCTGAAGCGCAAGCGTATTGGGTTTGTACTTGTTCTTCACCGCATATTCCTGCACGAGCGTTTTCGTTTCTTTACTGATGGCAGGATGGTCCCTTAGCGCACGGGATACTGTTGACGGTGATAAATCCAGCTCCTTGGCAATATCTTTCAGGGTAATTTGTCGCCTATCCATATTATTGAGATTTAAAAGCAGCTCAAATATAGCGAAAGCCGGGAGCAGAGTGTCGAACTTGTTCGTAAGCTCTGCCGAGGCGCATCCTATATTGTACAAATATATGAAAAAAAGAAGCTTGAACGACAAAACCGGGGAGTTTTTTCCAGATTTACGATAAATATTGCAACATGGTTGCCATAGCCAATTTCAATCCATCGTTATTTTTGCCCCCGGCGGTGGCAAAGTGAGGCTGTCCTCCTCCTCCTCCCTCGATATGTTTGGCGGCTTCACGTACAATGGTTCCGGCATTGAGCCCGCCCGCCACTAAGTCGTCGCTCAGCATCACGGTCAGGCTGGGTTTGCTGTTAACGCTGAATGCTGCCACAAAAGCCATGTGTTGCGGGAACTCTCCTCTCAGTTGAAAAGCAATGTTTTTTATGATTTCGGGTGACGCGAATATTCCTTCGAGTTTAAAGAGCGTAATGTCGTTAACCACCTCTTTTTTCTGAATAATGGCATTCTTTAAATGCTCGGTACGCTCTTTCGTGAACGCTTCTATTTTTTGACGCATCTCATCGTTTTCGCTCATCAGCTTATGCAATCCCACCATTATTTCGGGGGCGTTGCCCGATAAGGTCTCTTTCACGTTCCGAAGCGTATCATCCATTGCATACAAATAATTTTCACAGCCTTTGGCCGTAACGGCTTCAATACGGCGGACACCGGCGGCGATGGCGCTCTCGCTCACAATGCGGAACGTGCCGATGCGCCCGGTAGAAGAGATATGCGTTCCTCCGCAAAGTTCAATGGATGACCCAAAACGGACCGTACGGACATCGTCGCCGTATTTTTCACCGAACAGTGCTATTGCGCCTTGTGCCCTGGCTTCATTGATTGGAACGTGGCGATGTTCCTCAATGCTGAAATTGCTGCGGATTTTTTCAGTAACTTTTCGTTCCACGGCGCGAATTTCTTCGGGAGTCATTTTCTGGAAGTGCGAAAAGTCGAACCGCAAAACTTCGGGGGAGACGTACGACCCTTTTTGCTCTACATGCGTTCCCAATACTTCACGTAATGCCTCGTGCAGCAGGTGTGTCCCGGTGTGATTGCATTCGGTTGCCGTACGCTTATCGGTATCTATTTTAGCGCGGAAAGTGCCTTCGACAGGTTGCGGCAGCTTGTTTGCCAGGTGAACGGGGAGATTATTTTCACGTTTGGTATCGAAGATATCGGTTTTTTCGCCGTTATCGTTAATAAGCCAGCCGCTATCGCCTACCTGTCCTCCCATTTCGGCATAGAACGGCGATTTGGAAAGTACAATCTGATAAAACTCTCTGTTTTTCTGTTTCACTTTCCGGTAACGGATCACTTGCGTTTCGCTTTCGGTTTCGTCGTAACCCACAAATTCGGTTTCGCCGTCACGTACTTTAACCCAATCTCCGGTTTCAATTGCGGCGGCATGGCGTGCACGCTCTTTTTGTTTTTGCATTTCGGCATCAAAACCTTTGCGGTTAACGGCCATATCGTGTTCACGAAGAATGAGTTCGGTTAAGTCGAGTGGAAAACCGAACGTGTCGTAAAGCTGAAAAGCAATCTCTCCTTCCAGTTCATTCCTGTCCGATTTTTTATGTTCCGCAATCTCCTTGTCAAGCAGCCGGATCCCGGTTTCGAGCGTTCTTAAGAACGAGTTTTCCTCTTCTTTGATAACTTTTTTAAGCAATGTCTTTTGCGCTTCCAGTTCGGGATAAGCATCCCCCATAACCTCTATGAGCGTCTGCACGAGCTTATACATAAATGCTTCGTGCATGTTGAGGAACGTGTATCCGTAACGGACGGCGCGGCGCAAGATACGTCGGATAACATACCCTGCTTTGGCATTCGACGGCAATTGTCCGTCGGTTATCGAGAAAGCGATGGTACGGATATGATCGGCAATCACGCGCATGGCAATGTCTTTTTTGGCCTCTTCGCCGTATTGCACGCCTGTGATTTTTCCAATTTCAGCGATGATCGGCTGGAAAACATCGGTGTCGTAGTTCGATGTTTTTCCTTGTACCGCCATCGAGAGGCGCTCGAATCCCATACCTGTATCTATTACTTTGGCCGGAAGCGGTTCCAGTGATCCATCGGCTTTGCGGTTGTATTGCATAAACACCAGGTTCCAGATCTCTATAACTTGCGGATGGCTTTGGTTCACGAGCAAGAGCCCATCCACCTTGGCACGTTCCTCCTCCGGACGGATATCAATATGAATTTCGGAACACGGCCCGCACGGCCCCGTGTCGCCCATTTCCCAAAAGTTGTCTTTCTTGTTCCCGTTGATAATGCGCTCTTTGGGGAGATACTGCAACCAATAACCGGCGGCTTCATTGTCGCGTTCCAGATCTTCCCCGGGGCTTCCTTCAAAAACCGTTGCGTAAAGCCGGGCCGGGTCGAGTTTCAGCACATCCACGAGATATTCCCACGCCCAGGCAATGGCTTCTTTCTTGAAATAATCGCCAAACGACCAGTTCCCCAACATCTCAAACATCGTGTGGTGATACGTATCGTGCCCCACCTCTTCCAAGTCGTTGTGCTTGCCGCTCACGCGCAGGCATTTTTGCGAGTCCGCCACGCGCGGATGTTTAACAGGAGCATTACCCAGGATAATATCTTTAAACTGATTCATGCCGGCATTGGTAAACATTAGCGTAGGGTCGTCCTTGATCACCATTGGGGCAGAGGGAACGATCTGATGGCCTTTGGATGCAAAAAAATCTTTAAACGATTGGCGAATTTCTTTTGAAGTCATACGGGTTACGAGTTTCGAGTTACGGGTTTCGGGTTGAAAGCCCGACATTTTGCTTTTAAGGCACAAAGATACAATTTTCTTGCGTCAAAACATAAGCAAAAATAATTCGTAAAATTCAAAACACTTTCTTAATTCTAATTTGTATCTTTGCCAAGGTTCAAAACTTTGATAAAGAAATGGGCAAGCGAAAAAAACCAATACAGTTCAACGATAAACGGCTTTACTATTCCATTCAGGAGGTGGCTGACCATTTTGCCGTAAATGTATCGCTCTTAAGGTTTTGGGAAAAGGAGTTTGAAAATATCAATCCGAAAAAAACAGCTGGGGGCACGCGTCAATATACCAAAGAAGACATTCAACAGGTGGAGATTGTGTATCATTTGGTCAAAGAGAGCGGATTGACGCTGGAAGGTGCGCGCCAATCGTTGAAATCGAAAAAAGACGCTGAGGTAAAGCGTGTGGAGGCGTTGGAAAAACTCAAGGAAATCAGGAAGGAGCTGCTCTCGCTGGAAGAGGAGTTTGACCGGTTGCACGAGCAGCAAAAATACAGTAAAACGGAGATCGAATGAGAATGAAGAAAATACTTTTTATCGCATTAATCCTTTCCTCCATTGCCGTACAGGCGCAAACAGTAAAAGTTGGCGCCGAAATAACCGATGCCTATTTCCCGCTGATCCGGGGGAAACGGGTTGCGGTGATGAGCAATCAAACGGGAAGGGTAGGGAACGAACATTTAGTGGATTTGCTTATCCGGAATAAGTTTAACGTAGTTGGAATTTTCTCCCCCGAACACGGTTTTCGCGGAACAGCCGATGCGGGGGAACATGTGGCCAATTCGGTGGATGAGAAAACGGGAGTGCCCGTTTGGTCGCTATACGGTAGTGGAAGCGGTAAGCCGTCTGCCGATAAGATGGAGAAGTTCGATGTGCTCCTTTTCGACCTTCAGGACGTTGGGTTGCGATTTTATACCTACTACGCCAGTATGGCCCGTTTAATGGATGCTTGTGCCGAACACAGCAAGAAAATGATTATGCTCGATCGCCCTAATCCAAACGGATTTTTTGTGGATGGCCCCATTTTGGATATGAAACACAAATCGGGGGTAGGTTGGTTGCCCATCCCTGTTGTGCATGGAATGACATTGGGTGAGCTCGCTTTGATGATTAACGGCGAAAAGTGGCTTCCGCAAGGCCGGATTTGTGATGTGACGGTTATCCCCTGCCAAAATTACACGCACCAGACAAGGTATGAATTACCGGTTGCTCCTTCTCCCAACCTGCCGAATACCCAGTCCATTTATCTCTATCCCTCCACCTGCCTGTTTGAAGGTACGGTTGTGAGTTTAGGGCGTGGGACATCTTTTCCGTTTCAGGTTTACGGGCATCCGGATTATAAAGGTTCCGATTTTTCCTTTACTCCGCGCAGTGTTCCGGGAGCCAAAAATCCGCCGTTACTCAACAAAAAATGTTACGGTGTTGATCTTCGGAATGTTTCGCAGGAATATATTTGGGAAAACGGCTTTGATCTATCCTACGTTATCGATGCCTACAAAAATCTGAAAATGGGCGATAAGTTTTTCACCGGCTTCTTTGAGAAATTAGTGGGAGTGGATTATATCCGGCAGGATATTATTGCCGGGAAATCGGCTCAGGAGATAAAAGACAAATGGTATTGCGACGTAGTGAAGTTTAAGCAGCAACGCCGCCCGTATTTGTTATATGGGGAATAATGGGCTGTTGGGCGGTTATCGCATTGAGGCAAACATTTTACTTTGAAATCCTCTTAAACACAAAAAAATACTATACATTTGTAAGAAAAATAACCGGACTTTCGCAAGTACACCTGATGGAATGTATGCAACTAAAGCGGGAGACCTTTTAGCTATTTTGCGGGGAATCCATAGCGAGTAATGAAGGTTAAATAAAATGATAATTCATGGTTGACAAACTCTCAGATCCGATTGGCCGATTGATGGGATTGCGTTATAAATCTCATCCCTGGCACGGAATTTCTATCGGCGATCATGCTCCCGAAGAAGTAACGGCATTTATAGAAGTAGTTCCTACCGATACGGTAAAATACGAAATAGATAAAATAAGCGGGTATTTACGCGTGGACCGTCCGCAAAAATTTTCAAATGTGGTTCCTGCCCTGTACGGATTTATTCCGCAGACCTATTGCGGCAGGAGGGTTGGTGACTTTTGCAACAAAAAAAACGGGAGAACCGATGTTGTGGGCGACGGAGACCCTATGGATATCTGCGTGTTAACGGAGAAAGACCTTTCGCACGGTGATTTGCTGGTCAGTGCCATCCCTATCGGCGGTTTCCGGATGATCGACGGTAACCAGGCGGACGATAAGATCATCGCCATCCTGAAAAACGATACCGTTTACGGACTTTACGACAATATAGACGACGTTCCAAAAATTGTTATTCAACGCCTGGAGCACTACTTCCTTACCTATAAGGATATGCCGGGCGAAGACCGGAACACCGAAATCACCCACGTTTACGGTCGCGATGAGGCTCTCGAAATTATCCGCTACGCCGTTGAGGATTATAACGAGCGGTTCGAGAACATTGGGTTGATTCTGTCTTAGCCGCCTGATTCTATACCACAGAACTACAACTAATCGTTCCTGCAGGCAAAAGTTAATTTTGCTTTTTGCTGCATGATGTCTAAAGAAATGGTACAAAAAAAGATTTTTGGCTTTTCTCCCAACGTGTTCTACACGGGGATAGTCAGTTTTTTAACGGATACATCCGCCAAGATGGTCTATTCCGTTATGCCGATGTTTTTGATGTCTCTCGGCGTATCCAAAACAAGCCTTTCGTTGATCGAAGGAGTGGCGGAGAGCACCGCCTCCCTGCTGAAGGCTTTTTCGGGTTATTGGAGCGATAAGATCGGCAAGAACAAGCCTTTTATGTTAATCGGATACGGGCTATCAACGCTCATTATGCCGCTTTATGCCACGGTGGTCACTCCGTTGCAGATGTTGTTTTACCGGTTTGCCGAGCGTATAGGAAAAGGGATTCGCACTGCTCCGCGCGATAGCCTGGTAGCCGGCTCGGTAGAAAAAAACGAGACGGGTAAAAGTTTCGGTTTACATAAAGCAATGGACAACAGTGGAGCTATTGTCGGGCCTTTGCTTGCCTTTTTTGTTCTCTCCCTTAAGCCCGATAGTTTTCGATTTATTTTCTTACTTTCGGCCATACCGGGAATATTGGGCATTTTGGTCCTGATCTTCGGAATAAAAGAAGCCAAAAAGAAGAAAGAGAATTTATTGCAAAAGTTCAGATTCCGGGATTTCCCGAAGCGTTTTTACCTGTTCCTTGCCATAATTTTTATTTTCACGCTGGGGAATTCCACTGATGCGCTTCTCATTGTAAAAGCCAATGAGGTGGGCGTAAAAGTTACTTTTATTCCGTTGGTTTATCTTGTTTCGAGTGTTGTTTCAGTTGCATTGGCCATCCCGTTCGGTTCATGGTCGGATAGAATTGGGCGCGAGAAACTGCTTATCGTAGGTTTTTTGACCTATGCCGTGGTCTATTTTGGATTCGGGATTACCGGGAACATCTACACCATTGTCGCACTATTTGCGCTTTACGGCGTATATTCGGCCTTAACCGACGGAGTACAAAAAGCGCTTGTTTCGGATTTGGCCGATAAAAATAAAAAAGGTACCGGATTGGGTATATACAATGCTTTGCTCGGAATCACGCTGTTGCCGGCAAGCCTGATTGCAGGGACGCTATACGACAAAGTCAATTCGAGCATACCGTTTTACTTTGGGGCGGTTACCGCTGTTTTGTCTGCATTGCTGATGGTGGTGTTTGTGATTACAGGGCAAAAACAAAAAAGAGAGTAAAGTCGCAACTTTACTCTCTTTCCACACTATAAACCCTACTTTTAGCTCCGGTAATCGTAAAATCCGATTCCGGTTTTTCTTCCAAGCAGATTGGCACGGACCATCTTGCGCAGCAACGGATGCGGACGGTATTTGTCGTCGCCGAATTCGTGATGCAGCACTTCCATTATTGCCAGGCAGACATCCAACCCGATTAAATCGGCAAGCGCCAGTGGGCCGATAGGGTGTCCTGCACCCAGCTTCATGGCTTCGTCTATTTCTTCTTTGGATGCGACGCCTTCGGCAAATACGCCAATGCCCTCGTTTATCATGGGTATAAGCAACCTGTTTACTAAAAATCCGGGCGCTTCATTTACCGTTACGGGCACTTTCCCTATGTTTTTCGCGATGTCCGATACGCAGTCGAAAACACTGTCCGCAGTGAGTTGTCCCCGAATCACTTCTACCAGTTTCAATACCGGGACAGGATTAAAAAAGTGCATGCCGATCACTTTTTCGGGACGTTTGGTGCATGCTGCAATCCCGGTAATGGAGAGGGATGATGAGTTGGTTGCCAGGATGGTTTCGGGCGGGCAGGTTTCATCTAATTCCCGGAACACTTTCTTTTTCAACTCCATATTTTCGGCAACGGCTTCTACCACCAACCCGCAATCGTTGAAATCGTTGTACGACAATGTGGTGGCGATGCGGGCGAGAATCTGCCGTTTGTCGTTTTCGCTCAACTTCTCTTTTGCCACCAATCGCGACAGGCTTTTGTCGATATTCTCCACCGCATTTTGCAGCAGTTCATCCGACAGGTCTTTCATGACCACACGATATCCTCCTTGTGCAAACGCCTGTGCAATCCCGTTGCCCATCGTGCCTGTTCCTATAATTCCTATTTTCATATCGGTCTATCTATTTTCCTTTAAATTCCGTTTTCTGTTTCTTTAAAAACGCGTTCATTCCGTTTTTCTGATCTTCGGTCTCGAAGCATCGGGCAAACAGTTCCACCTCAAGCTCGATCCCTTCGGAAATCGGTAGATCCCACCCGTTATTGATGGCTTCCTTCGATTTCTGGACGGCTACCGGCGCCTGTTTGGCTATGGCAGAAGCTACGTCGCGAACTTCCTCCATCAGCGATTCCGGCGCGACCACCCGGTTTACCAGCCCGATGGCCAAAGCTTCGCCTGCTGTTATCACTTTCCCTGTAAAAATAAGTTCTTTTGCTTTTGCAAATCCTACAAGCCTTGCCAGACGTTGTGTCCCCGAAAATCCGGGTGTGATGCCCAGGCCGACTTCAGGTTGCCCGAATTTCGCTTTTTCCGATGCAATACGGATATCGCACGCCAATGCCAATTCGCAACCACCACCCAGTGCAAATCCGTTTACGGCCGCGATAACGGGTTGGGGACAAGTTTCTATCTTCCTGAAAATCGATGAGCCGGTTGTACCAAAAGCTTTCGCTTCTTCGTAGTCCATCCCGCACATCTCCTGGATATTGGCTCCGGCGACAAACGCGCGGTCGGCTCCGGTGAGAACAATCACGCGGGTCTCCCTGTCGTTTGCCAGTTTGTCGAAAGCGGCGCTCAATTCTTGCAACATCTGCCCGTTCAGGGCGTTCAACGTTTTAGGCTCATTAATGACAACCGTAGCAATGTGATTATCCTTTTGAATGATTATTTTTTTTTCTTCTTCCATGCTCATGGCCTTTTAACTATTATCGCTGTTCCCATCCCTCCGCCGATACAGAGTGATGCCAGCCCAACCTTCTTGCCGTACATTTTCATTTCGTGAACAAGCGAGACGATAATGCGGTTGCCCGATGCGCCGATGGGATGTCCCAAAGCGATCGCTCCGCCGTGAACGTTGCAACGTTCATCCATCCACTCGTGTGAGACGCCGTGCTCATCGCACAAACTTTCGATGACGCCGAGCGATTGTGCTGCAAAGGCTTCATTCAGCTCAATAATCTCCATATCCGAAAGTTTCATGCCGGCACGTTGCAATACTTTGCGGATGGCAGGAACAGGCCCCAGTCCCATTATTTCGGGAGCTACGCCGCTTTCGGCTACGGCTACGATTTCAGCCAGCGGTTCCAGTCCGTATTTGGCAACGGCTTCTTCATCGGCAAGCATCACGAAAGAGGCACCGTCGTTAATCCCCGATGCGTTCCCTGCCGTAACGGTGCCGTCCTTTTTGAAAGCCGGACGCAATGCCGCCAGTTTTTCGGGTGTACTTGTCCGGTTCGGGAATTCGTCTTTGTCGAATACGACGGTCTCTTTTCTCGATACAATTTCCACAGGAACAATTTCTTCTTTAAATTTATCCCCATCCACGGCTGCGATGGCTTTTTGTTGTGAACGGTAGGCAAAAGCATCTTGCGCTTCGCGGGAAATGCCTGACTTTTCAGCTACGTTCTCTGCCGTAATTCCCATGTGATAGTTGTTGAACACATCGGTCAGCCCGTCGTTCACCATGTGATCGACTACATTGAAATTACCCATTTTAATGCCGTTGCGCACCGATGAAGGCAGGATATATCCGGCATCGGACATGTTTTCAACTCCTCCCGCGATGATTACCGCTGCCGCACCGCTCCGGATTTCCGAAACGGCGTTCATCACGGCTTTCATTCCGCTGCCGCACACCATATTGATGCTGTAGGCGGGAACTTCGGCGGGAATACCCGCGTAGATGGCACACTGGCGGGCTACGCCCTGTCCCTGTCCGGCAGATAACACGTTTCCGGCAATAACGGAATCGATTTTTGAACTCTCCATACCGGTTTCTTCCAGAATGGCTTTGATGACCATCGCGCCCAGTTGTCCCGGCTTAATGGTCGAAAGGCTGCCCATAAATTTTCCGATGGGCGTGCGTTTTGCTGATACGATAAAGATTTTTTTCATATTTTTATTGTTAGATATCAAGAATTTATAGATCACGCATTAATTTCAGGTTTTCGCTGAAACGTAACGTGGCTTCGGTAGCTGCTTGCACGTCTTCTGCGGTAAACTCGGGATGAATCTCGGTAACGAGCAAGCCGTTATCGGTAACTTCAATCACACACATCTCGGTTACAATCATATCCACCTGCCCTTTTGCAGTGAGCGGAAGCGTGCACCGTTTCATGATTTTGGGACTTCCTTTTGCCGTGTGCTCCATCGCCAGGATCACCTTGCGGGTTCCGGTAAGCAGATCCATGGCCCCACCCATTCCGGGAACCATTTTTCCGGGAATGTTCCAGTTGGCCAGATTACCCTCTTCATCCACCTGCAACGCCCCCAACACGCTCACATCGACGTGCCCTCCACGGATGATGGCAAATGATGTGGCACTGTCAAAACAGGCCGCACCTAAGCCGGGCAACACAGGGGCGCCTCCGGCGTTGGCGAAATGCGGGTCTTCTTCTCCCGCTGCGGGAGTTTTTCCCATTCCAATCATCCCGTTCTCCGATTGTAATACCACGTGTACTTCGGGTTTCAAATAATTGGGGACCCAGGTAGGAATTCCGATTCCCAGGTTAACCACATCATTGTCTTTTAATTCGAGCGCGACGCGCCGGGCGATAACTTCCCTGATTTGGTTTTTGTCCATAAACTAAGTTGGGGTTTTATTTATTCTTCTTTCCATCTCCTGTGCGATAAATGATGCCACGTCATCGGCATACGTATTCATCCCGAATCCGGCATCGTAGCCGAGTTCTTTTGCCAACTCGTGCGAAATGCGGGGTCCGCCGGCGCAAAGGATCACCTTTTCGCGCAGTCCTTCGGCCTCAAGCATCTCCACCAGTTCGATCATGTTTTTTATATGTACATCTTTCTGCGTAACGGTTTGGGATACCAGCAGCGCATCGGCATTCATCTCTATGCCTTTGGCAATAAGGTCCTCATTAAGTACCTGGCTTCCCATGTTCACGGCTTCGAACATGCTGTATCTTTCCAGGCCGTATCTTCCGGCGAACCCTTTCATGTTCATGATGGCGTCGATGCCGACGGTGTGCGCGTCACTTCCGGTGCTTGCCCCAACCACCACTATTTTTCTGCCGATTCGCTCTTTGATGAACTCGTCGGTTTGAGGAATATCCCATTTCGTTGAAGATACTTTGGGTACACGGATCTGCGTGTAGTCGATACTTCCGGTATAACTTCCGTAGCAGTTGAAAAACGTAAATCCTTCTTTCAGCTCTTTGTAATAAACAACCTGCGGGTTGTTAAACCCCATTTTTCGCAACAATTGTCTGGCTGCTTCAATGGCTTCGTCTCCGGCGGGAACGGGCAGGGTGAAACTCAGTTGGGTTTTACCGTCGTTCATGGTGTCGCCGTACGGTTTTATTCCGGTCAGGTCGAGCGTTTGATCGAAATCGTTAGAACGTGTGTTGTATAATCCTTCGCTCATAATTTCTCGTGTTTCGTGTTACGTGTCTTATGTTCCGGGTTCATTAAGTTGATGAACGGATTGTAATAGTGCTCTCCTTTCACCGATACGCCGGCCAATCCTTTTCCTCCGGTCTTGGCGCGTTTAATGTTTCCGAAAATTCCTTTTTCCAGGGCCCTAAAAAGCCCTTCTTCCTGAAGCTCCTCGAGCAGTGCAATGGTTTTATCCAACACTTCCTTGGCCCGGCCCTGGATGATTCCTCCCTCTTTAAACTCCACCTCGTCGCCAATATTACGCATATTGTTGAAGATATACCGGGCGTTCTCTATGGAGAGGTAGCGGTCGCTCATAAACGGCGTGTGAATGGCTTCGGTGGGCATTCCCAGCAGTTGGATCCCTTGCGATGTCCAAACGCCAACCGTATTGAAGAGGGCGTCTTGCAGATGTCCTTTGAAAATATTTCCCGTCATGAATTTCGTGGGCGGCATGTATTTCAGCGGCGCTTTGGGGAATATCTCGCGGATCAGTTGCGCTTGCGCGAGTTCGAGAAGGAACCCGTTTTCGAGGTCGGGATCCATCTCAAAAGCATGTCCCAGCCCCATTTGTTCTTCGGGAAGCCCGGCAAGTAACGCCAGCTGCTCGTTGATCAGGTCCGAGGCCAGTACGGTGTGCGCCTCTTCCACGGCATCGGCGGTGGTGAGGTAATTGTCTTCTCCGGTATTGATGATCACGCCGGCAAAGCCGTTTATCACGCGCGACATAAACTGGTCCACCATTGTGCGCTGCATATTGATGTCGCGGAAAAGGATGCCGTAAAGCGCATCGTTCAGCATGACGTCCAATCCTTCCAGCGCACCCATCGCGGCGATTTCAGGCATGCACAATCCGGAGCAATAGTTGCACAAACGGATGTACCTTCCGATCTCTTCACCCACTTTATCCAGAGCGCTGCGCATGATGCGGAAGTTCTCCTGCGTGGCATACGTCCCGCCGAAACCTTCGGTAGTGGCGCCGTAGGGGACATAATCGAGCAAGCTTTGTCCGGTGGTGCGGATCACGGCAATAATGTCTGCTCCTTGCCTGGCCGCGGCTTCGGCCTGCACCACGTCTTCGTAGATGTTTCCGGTAGCAACAATCACGTAAAGATACGGGCGTCTTCCTTCGCCGATGGTTTCAAGATAATGTTCTCTTTTTTTCCGCCTTTCCGATATTTGGCGGATGCTTGCATCGACAAACGGTTGCAATGCACGGGCAATTTCTTCTTTCGGGCGAAACGGAAAAGCCGTGATATCCAAGCTTCCAGACGCTACCCGTTCGGCAATTTGTTGCGGCGTTTGCCCTGTTCCGATAATGGCATTCCCCAAAAAGAAAAGTGTGCCGTGCTCCAACACGTTTTTATTTTTCAAATCGTCTGCCAGCACGTTCGGAAACGGTACCCCGGCATCGTCCACATCATCTATTCCCACCAGACGGCAGAGTGTCCTTTCAACGGCAACCGTGGTATAATTGTCGGCAAAGCGCTGCACGTCGGCGGCAATTTTGCCGGCAACGTCGCGTGCGTGTTGCACTTTATTGAAATCTATTCCGAGTTTACTTTTTTGCATATAAGTTTATTAAGTTAAATAACTACTGAACATCATTCTTCAAATATTTTTTTGCCCGTTCTAAAATAGCCGCATTCACCCCGATGATCTCCGCAATTTTTACTGCTTCGTGCGGGACCTCTTTTTCCGTGGTTTCTTCCAGCGAATAATCAATGAAAGAGTTGATATTGTCGATCGTTATTTTTTCGTTGTTCTTATTTTCCGTGAAGCCTTTCACGCGCAGTTTCCGGCAGGGCATATCTATGCCGTAGTGTGTGGTGATAAGCGATTGCACATTGTGTTGAATAAAGAAGTCGAGTATCCCGCACACGATCGCTTTACCCTCTGTCGGATTGGTGGTGCGGGCAAGCTCATCGATAAGCACCAGTTGACTGATGTGTTGGCGTGTGTTGTCGATGGTGGTGTTCAGGCGAAGCATTTCGGCAGCAAAAGAGGAGAGTCCTTTCAGTTCGTCCTCACCGTCGCTTATACTTATAACTATCTGTTCTACAGGGATGATCGCCGCCGATTGCGCCGCAACATAAAACCCGAACTGCATCATTGTCTGCGCCAGCGCCACGCTTTTGAGTAGAACGCTTTTGCCTGCCATATTGGCTCCGGTGATCACGGTGGGTTGCATCGGGATGGAAATATCCACCGGCTGAAAATCTTTGTGTTGCTGCCTCAACAGGTTCCTGATTTCGGGATGGAAAAGTCCGGTGTAAAATGTTTTTTTGTCGCCGATTGCCGGTTTGCATAATCCCAATTCTTTTGCCTGGCGGGCTTTGGCCAGCACGACATCCAGCCGGGCAATTTCGTGCAATGCTTTCAATAAGGCCCGGGCATGCGGATAAAGCTGTTGCGTGATTTTTTTTCGGATTTCATCTTCCAATTGTTGCGCCTGAAGGCGAGCCTGCTCTATTTCCTGTTCGCTATAGCCCTGATCCGGCATCCTGTTCAGTTGTGCACGCAGCGAGGCCAGGTCCGGTGAATATTGATCGTACACGTAAAAGTGTGGAATACGTTTTTTTTCGGGATCGAGAATATCGATAACCTTTGCGAGAGACGGAATATCTATAAAAGAGATTTTCAATTGTCCGGCGTGTTCCCGTATGGACTCTGCGAGCAAGGCGAAATATTTTATTTCGAACAGTTCTACATCGTCCAATATGTTTTTGTCCGAGAGGATCCTGATGGTTCCCGATATATCGTGCAACTGCATCAGCTTGGAAAAGAGCATCGACAGCCGTTTTTCGTTTTCCGGTGCATTAACGATCCCAACAGCCGTTTCGGTCTCATCCAGAGCCGTTTCTATGTCGTCTCCGTTTGTCAGGAACGGCAAAGAGAACAGCTGCTTTCTCCCGGCGGAAGAGCGTATATTCAACGAGTTTACGATGTAGTTGAACCCGCTGATCTGTTTTATGGCTTGTTTTATACTCAAAATAACTATTTACTGTTCTTCAAATTACATGTTTTTTACATCATACACCGGCACATTCAGCGCTTTTTTCATTTCCCGTTGCAACGTGTCGGAATCGAGCAGGAAACCGCTTGGCGATAATGGGTTTACCGTTACTGCAATGAGTTTGCTTCGCAAGACGCTCTTTATTGAATTCCCGCTTTTCAGGAATGCGTTGAACTCTTTTTGCGAGACAAACAGTTTTGTGAAATCGCTCACGGCCAGTTCTACGTTTTTGTTCTGTATTCGCAGGAATGAGAGCAGTTTGTCGCTTACGGCTCCCGACACATAAATTCGTGTGCCAAACCGGAAGATATCCTCCTCCCTTTTATCGAGGAGGAATACCGATGGTATTTCCAAGTCATGCAGACGATCTTCGGCATCTATGGCCCATATCCCGCCCTTTATCGTTTGCAGTTCTCCGGCAAGTTTGGCCTCAACGGCCGGTAATTCGATAAGCTGCTGCACGAAACGCGTTTCGCGTACCAACTGCGGGATGTTTGCCGAGAGTGCTGCCCCCGTTGCCAAAACCATTGCCTCGGTAACGGCGGGCGAGGCCAGGCTCAGGCGCGACAGTGCGCCATCCACTATCGTGGTTTGAACGTCAAAACGCGCCATTCCATCGATCAGTCTTTTGATCCCTGCCGTGTCCGATGGTCCCGAAAGGATCACTTTCCCCCACGATTTGGCACGTGCCGTTATCAACCTGCCCAATGCCGTCCGCATTTCGCTTACCTCCAGAATTTCCGAGGTGATTTTGCGTTCGGAGTAATGCTTCTCGGAGGTCACAAAAATCATTCCGTCGAACAGCGTTATTTCCGGTTTGGGCGTTCGCGTCACGCTGTCGGTATGCTCACCGTCCACGCCGATGGATGTCAGCGCCACTTGCACATCCATCGTCCTCAACCTGTTCAGGATGTAGTTCAACGTTTCGGTTTTTCCCGTGTTCTTTTCGAGCCCTACGATGGAAACGCTGCTGTGGAACAATATGTTATCGATAAAGGGCACTTCAATGTCCGTTCCGTTTAAACCTGTTCAAATCCTTCGGTTCCAACGATAATTGCCGTCCCGAGAGCAATGCCGCCACCCCTTCTTTTTTCTGTTTGGCACATTCGGGACAATGGCAATCTTCTTTGTAGTCTTCAGGTTCGGTGTAGGCGCTGATAACGCCTTCGTAATTCCGCACGATGACGCGGTTGGGCGATTGCGAAATCATATAAGTGGGCATCACGGGAACCTTTCCACCTCCACCCGGCGCATCTATCACAAAGGTCGGCACGAGGTAACCGGATGTATGCCCCCGCAGATTTTCAATGATCTCGATGCCTTTTGATATAGGCGTGCGGAAGTGGCCGATGCCTTTCGATTGGTCGCAAATGTAGATGTAGTACGGCCGTACGCGAATGCGTCCCAGACCATGCACGAGTTCACGCATGACGTAGGTGCAGTCGTTGATGCCGCGCAGCAGTACCGTTTGGTTACCGAGCGGGACCCCGGCAGCAGAGAGTTTGTTGCAGGCTTCGGCGGCTTCGGGTGTAATTTCGTTGGGGTGATTAAAGTGCGTATTGAGCCAGATGGGATGGTACTTTTTAATCATTTCGCAAAACTCATCCGTGATGCGTTGCGGCATAACCACGGGCACGCGTGTACCGAAACGAATGATTTCGACGTGCGGTATTTCGCGCAGGCGCCGGAGGATGTATTCTATGCGGTCGTCGCTCATCAGCAGCGCGTCTCCGCCGGAAAGCAGCACGTCCCGTATTTCCGGGGTCCTGGCAATATAATTGATGCAGTTTTCGATACGTTCGGCGGGTGCGCCGGCATCCTTTTGTCCGGCAAAGCGGCGGCGCGTACAGTGCCGGCAATACATGGCGCACATATCGGTGATGAGAAAGAGCACACGGTCGGGATATCGGTGCGTGAGTCCGGGTACGGGCGAGTCACCGTCTTCGTGCAGGGGATCGTCGAGGTCTCCCCGGGAGATGTGCAATTCGTTGATGGTTGGGATGGCCTGCTTGCGGATGGGGCAATACGGGTCTTCCGTGTTTATCAGGCTCAGGTAGTAGGGCGTGATGGCCATCCGCAATGTTTTTAACGATTCGCGTACACCTTCCTCTTCTTCTTGAGTCAGGCGGATGTATTTCTTCAGGTCTTCGAGTGTTTCAATGCGGTTTTTCACTTGCCATTTCCAGTCGTTCCATTGTTCATCAGGAACATGGGAAAAAAATTGGCGGGTTGATTTGTTCATAACTTTTTAGATTTGGGATCATTAAGCGTACAATTCAGTAAAAATATTACGCAGTTTTTCCGATTCCCGGAGGAGTTGCAGTGTGATTTCGGCGTGTCCGCGGGTATAGCCGTTGCCTACAATCATTGTGACGTCGCTGCCTACCCCTTCGGCGCCGAGAGCGGCTTTGGTGAAACTGGTTGCCATAGAGAAGAAATAAACCACTCCCGTATCTTTGGTGATCAGGATACTGGTCATTTCGGTATCGGGGATATTGACGTTATTGATGGTTACGTCGGCAAGTTGTCCTCCGGTGAGTTCTTCTATTTTTTCGAGAACAGCTACCGGTTGTGTGGCATCGGCAGAGAACACATGGTCGCAGAAGCCGAGTGCGGTCAGGCGGTCGGTACTCTTTTGCGAGTGGGTGATCCCGATAACTTTTCCGGTAACGCCGGCGCGTTTTTTTGCTTCGTAGCAGCAGAGCATTCCCGATTTTCCGCCGGCTCCGATGATCACCACCGTGTTGCCCGGTTTCACCAGTTTGGCTGTTTGTGCCGGTGCACCTGCGACGTCTAACGCCGAGAGGGCTAGTTTTTCGGGCATATCGGAGGGTATCTTGGCATAGATCCCGCTTTCAAACAGAATGGCTTTTCCGTCGATATCCACCTGGTCCACTTCGTCGCGGATCTCCTTGATGTTGTCGATACGCAGTGGGGTGAGTGAAAGTGAAACCAGGGTAGCGATTTTGTCCCCTACTTTCAAATCGGTTTTTCCAACGAGCGCATCGCCTATTTTTTCAACCGTTCCCAACAACATCCCGCCCGAGCCGGTCCAAGGGTTACGGTGTTTCCCCTGTTTGGCGACGATGTCGAACATAATCTCTTTTATCTTCCCGTGGTCGCCCCCCGCACGTGCCGAAATATCGGTAAACGATGCCGAGTCGATGTTGAGGGTTTGCACATCAATGAGGATCTCGTTGTCGTAAATCTCATCCATGTTGTTATCTAATTTGTTAGCCGGTTGTGGCAGCACACCTTTCGGCTCAATGACGCGGTGTGTGCCGTACTTGTTTCCTTTTTTCATCTGTTTGTTTTTTTAGATTTTAAGAGCCTGGAACCAAGAGCCAAGACAGGTTGGCTGATTTGATTTTGGGCGGATATTTTATACAATTCCTGGTTTCAATCCCAATATTTTTCTGGCTTCTGCCGGTGTGGCAATTTCACGTCCCAACAGTTTTGCCATTTCCACCACTTTGCCCACGAGTTCGCCGTTGGATTTTGCCAAGACGCCGCGCGACAAATAGAGGTTGTCTTCGAAACCTACGCGTACGTGGCCGCCCATGGCAATGGCGTGTGCGGCAAGGGTAAATTCGCTTCGTCCGATTCCGGTAGCTGTCCATGTTGATCCTGCAGGGAGCCGGTTCACCATCCATACCAGATTTTCAACCGACGCCGACGCGCATCCGGGAACACCGAGGACAAAATTGAACTGCATCGGTGCGCCGGGAACCTGTCCTTTGGCAGCCAGGTGGAGTGCCGTTTCCAGATGTCCCATTTCAAAACATTCGTATTCGGGCTTAATATCGTTCTCAATCATCCTTTTCCCGAAATCACGCATCATCGGGATGGTGTTTTCAAATACCTCATCGCCAAAGTTGCAGGTCCCGCAGTCGAGCGTTGCCATTTCGGGAAACAGCTCGGTGGGTTGCAGGCGTTCCTCGGCGGTCATACCTACCGCCCCGCCAGTGGAAGGGAGTAAAATAAGATCGGGGCGGGCTGCCTTTATGGCGTCCATGCAGACGCGGAAACGCTCTTTGCTTTGCGTGGGCGTGCCGTCGTCTTCGCGTACATGCACGTGCACGACAGCTGCCCCGGCATCGTAAGCCGATACCGCCTCGCGTACCAGTTCTTCTACTGTATAGGGTACTGCGGGATTATGTTCTTTGGTCACTTCCGCTCCGCAAATGGCGGCTGTAATGATTAGTTTTTCCATTGTAATTCAAATTATGCATTATGAATTATTTCCCGGTTTCTCTGGCAACTTTTCGGTACCACGCATGTTCCGCTGGCACGGCATACCAGGATGGGCTCTTCAAGCACATCGGCCGCCGATGCTGAAATATCGGGACGGGGTTTAATGATCTTCTTCGCTTCAAACGTCATCTTGCGTGAGGAATTTCCTATATGCGTTATCTCGCCCGTTGCTTCAATATAATCTCCGGCATAAACGGGAGCCAGAAACTCCACATTGTCGTAAGCTACGAAAAGGCCTTCGTCGCCGTCGTTGATAATGAGTAACTCCGTGGCCACATCGCCGAAAAGCTGGAGCATCTTTGCACCGTCAACCAGGTTGCCGCCATAATGGGCATCGTGAGCGCTCATCCGCACTCTGATAAGTGATTTCTTCATTGATAACTATTTTAATGTTTAACTATATAATCCACAAATATATGAGGCGTATGAACGGTTTCGGGGCTCAATGAGCCGATAGGGACAATTTCATCTGCTTCCACAATGACAGTGTCTGCAGCCATTGCCATAAGCGGGTTAAAGTTTTTCATTGTGCCTTTGTATATCAGGTTTCCCCACTCGTCGCTTACGCTTGCCCTTATGATGGCCACATCGGCTTTAATGGGTTTTTCGAGCAGATAATCTTTACCGTCCACACGGATGACCTCTTTTCCTTCTTCAATCACGGTTCCCAGTCCAACGGGCGTGAGTACTCCGCCTAATCCCGATCCGCCGCAACGGATACGCTCGGCAAGAGTTCCCTGCGGGCTGAATTCGATTTCCATTTCACCGCTGTTCATTTTTCGTCCCGAATCGGGATTGGTGCCGATGTGTGAAACGATAAGTTTCTTCACCAGATGGTTGGATACGAGTTTGCCACATCCTTTATCGGGATATCCCGAATCGTTTACGATGAGTGTGAGATTTTTCACCCCGGTGCGTACCAGTTCATCAATGATGGTATCGGGAGCTCCGTGTCCTAAAAATCCCCCAACCATAACGGTCATTCCGTCTTTTATTTTGGCGGCGGCATCGCAGTATGATATTAATTTATTCATAGGTTCTGATTTATTAAAAGCTATAACACGTTATGGTTTGCTTACATTTTGTTATTGTATGGTTGAATAATGACAAATAAGGTAATGCAAAAGTAGCAAAATATTTTTGATGTACAACCTTTTTTTTAAGAAAAGAGAAAATTTCACAACCTGTAAATGGTTGACATATAGTTGTATGTATTGTCTTTATGGTAAGTAAAAGGCAAGATAGCTTACACTTTTTCGCAGCATACGAAAAAGATGTGTCAAATTTTTATCGGCAATGGATTTTTATTGATAAACAGTTTCTAAATAAAAGAATTCTCGAAATCCAGAAGTTTTTCCAGGAATACATCCCTCTCTTTTTCCGTAATGAACGATGCCAGGAACGAGTTCTTTGCCAATGTGTAAATGTCGTTTCTCGATAGGTTGAGGGCTTCTGCCGTTTGCAGGTAGTTGTTGTTCACGTAGCCCCCAAAGTAGGATGGATCGTCGGAATTGAGGGTAACGCGGATCCCTTTTTCGAGAAACATTTTAACCGGAATGTTTTCCAGGTTTTCTACCACCTTCAGTTTGAGGTTGGATAACGGGCATACGGTCAGGGGAATTTCCCGATCGCGTAGTTCCTCTATCAAACCGGGATCATCCACAGAACTGACTCCGTGGTCGATCCGTACAGCCTCCAGCAAGTCGATGGCTTCCCAAATGTATTCCGCAGGGCCCTCTTCTCCGGCGTGGGCAACCACAAAAAATCCCTCTTCGCGTACCCGGTTGAAAACATTGAAAAACTTACTCGGCGGATGTCCATTTTCGGAAGAGTCGAGTCCTATGGCAATAATTTTATCTTTGTGCAACAGGGCAGACTCCAATGTTTCCATGGCTGATTTTTCGCTTAAATGGCGCAAAAAGCACATGATCAGTTTTGAAGAAACTCCGACTTCGGTTTTGGCGTCATCCATCGCCCGGGTGATGCCGTTGATTACCGTTACGAAGCTCACGCCGCGGGTGGTATGCGTTTGCGGGTCGAAAAACACCTCTGTATGCACCACATTGTTGGCATGTGCTTTCCGCAAATAGTCCATAGTGAGGTCATAAAAATCCTGCTCGTGTAAAAGCACTTTCGCCGCACCGTAGTAAATGTCCAGAAAATCTTGCAGGTTATTGAATTTGTATGCTTTACGCAGATCTTCCACGGAGTTGTACTTCAGAGGAACGTTGTTCCTTTGTGCAATTTCGAATATCCGTTCGGGCTCGAACGTCCCTTCTACATGCACATGCAACTCTGCCTTGGGAATCAATTCAATGTATCTTTTTAAATTTTCGTCCATTGTATTTTCGGTTTGATTTTGCAAAAATACACGAAGCATTCGGTTTTGAAAATTATTTGCAAAGAAATTATTAGAGACTGGTTAAGTTTGTTTCGCTATTCAAAAAGAATTATTTTTAATTCAACTTTCGCATGTTTCCCCGGATAGTGCATGCGACTAAAGCAGAGACCTTTTAGCTATTTTACGGGGTACCCATAGCTCGCGATGAACGTAAAAAAGAGTAGTTGTCCAAAGCGAAGCGAGTTGTACTCTTTATTCAGTTTTAATAAGTCCTGTTAATTTTTCCCACTTGTCGGGAAACTTTTTCACAAACCGGTTTATGCGCCATTTGCGGACAAGCGATTTCGCCCATTTACGCCACCAGCAGGCAAAATAGAATGTTGCGGGCATAAGAAAAAAATAAACCGCCGCCCACTGCCAATTGAATATGAACCCCATGGCGAGGGATTGGATTAAAACAAAGAGGGGGACGATAAAGAGGCCTGAGACAACGCGGACCGTTGGGATAAACTGGTTGTCTTTAAAAACTCCCAGCAGCTTCCTGTATCCAAGTATCGGTAGAATTCCGTTTGCAAACCCGAAAACAGATACGGGCAATGAAATAATCAAGGGCAGTAGTTGCCAAATGATTGAAGCCGTTGAGGCAGGTTGCACCACATTGTCTTTAGAGGATAACCGGTATTTTTTGAGCATGCGGTTTGCGTTGCGGAAATTTTCGATATGGATATCAAAAGAGGCTCTGTCCTGTTGATACATCTCATCCAAAGCGCGGACAACATCCTGCGAAGCCGACAGGTGATCTTTTGCCGACCGGGGGGCATTCCAATCGATAGCCCACACATACTCATCGTAGAACTCATCGTTCCAGATGTTCACGATCAGCTCCTGCATCCTCTTTTCCAGATCCCGCCGCAAACGATTGGCTGCCAGATTAGGATTCTCTTCGTATTGTTTTTGGTAATCCGCCACTTTTATCGGCTTCCCGAAAACCACATAAGCATCGGAAAGGAATTCGAAAATATCGGGATAATGTACTCCTACGGGAATAACTTCGCTGTTCAGTGTGAAGCCCTCGCTCGCTTCTATGGGGAGTACAATTCGGGAAATGGCTTTTTGAACAGGCAACAATGACATTTTGGGATTATGTTTTCCTTCGGGATAAAGCGCCATCGGGATTCTTTTTTTCAGCAACTCACCGCCTGACCGGAACGATTCGTTGTTGTTCCCAAGACTCTCCACGCCGTCCCGGATACGGTACACCGGCATAATGTGCAGCCACTTCATAATGCCGGCAACGACAGGCTTCCTGAATATATCGGCACGGGCCAGAAAAACCGGTTCCTTTTTGCAGGCGTTCAGCAACAAAAAGGGATCAATAACGGCGTTGCGGTGGTTCGACGCAAAAATAACAGGGTGATCTTCGTTGATGTTTTCCGTCCCTTTGTAAACTATTTTCCTGTAGTGCAGGCTGAGGGTAATCCGTTCGAAAAAACGTACAATTTCGTATCCTTTGCTATATTCGTACTTCATGATGTTACAACCGATAGGGCACATCTCCCGCCGGGCTTGGCTTGTTCCGGTTTTCCGAATAACGACAGAAGCGGCAATAGGCTGCAAAGATAACTTTTTTATTGAATAAAATACCCAATCGAAATTAATTGCTATTTTTGCAAGAGATAATCAGTAACTTCGCATAAACATGAAAGAAGAAAAATTAGTCCGTTGCCGCCCTTGCGGTTATGTAATGAAAGAGAGTGAGCTGGGTGATGTTTGCCCTGCTTGTGGTTTACCCAGAGAGGTGTTCGAACCTTACCGGGAAAAGGTCTCTTCCGGGCGTTTGCGATTTTTGGCACTGGATATCCATCCCATAGCCATTCACTTGTCGCAGACGTTTGTAGCCCTTGTCCCGTTTCTCATCATTTTTCATTATCTTTTCCCCGGTTTTGAACCGACGATCGTCCATTCGGTCATCGCTTTCTCGGTCTATATCTTTCCGCTCACACTCATTTTATCGGCCATATCGGGTTATGCAGACGGGCTTGTGCGGTTTAAAACCATAAATACACCGCTGTTGATCAAGAAAATAATCCTCAGTGCTATTATAATTGTGCTTTCCATTGTTCAGGCAATAATTTTTCGGGGAGGTGACTACCCCTGGTACTTCCTCCTTCTCTCACTGGGAGCGCTTGCCACTGCCGTCCAGTTGGGTATGTTGGGAAAACATCTTATCAATGTGATCCTTCCGGGTACTTTAGTGTTGCGCGGCGCGAAAAAACAAACAAAAACCGCCGAGCCGGTAAAAAAGCCGAAGATGAGTCCCGAAGAGATTGCCCGGCTGGTACAGGAGAAGCAGGCGGCAAAAGCGCGTGCAGAGAAAGAGAGCGAAGCAAACGAGTAAAAATTATGAGTGCACCTTTAGCAGAACGGTTACGTCCGCAGAACCTGGACGAGTTTATCGGGCAAAAACATTTGGTCGGTAAGGGGGCTGTTTTGCGTAAGATGATCGATTCGGGCCGGATCCCTTCCATCATTTTCTGGGGGCCGCCGGGAGTTGGAAAAACTACGTTGGCAAACATCATTGCCAATACGCTGCATGCTCCATTTTATAAGCTGAGCGCCATAAATTCGGGAGTAAAGGATGTGCGCGACGTGATTGACAAGGCAAAAAACAGCCGCTTTTTTGAAACCGCTTCTCCCATTTTATTTATTGATGAGATCCACCGGTTCAGTAAATCACAACAAGACTCCCTGCTGAATGCAGTGGAGACCGGGATCATTACGCTCATCGGTGCCACCACTGAAAATCCGTCGTTTGAAGTGATTCGCCCGTTGCTTTCGCGCTGTCAGGTTTACGTGCTCAAGCCGATGGATATTAATGATTTACAGGTTTTGACGGATCGCGCACTTACCGAAGATATTATTCTGAAGGAAAAAGAGATCGAAATTGAAGAGACCGATGCTCTTTTCCGTTTCTCGGGTGGTGATGCGCGCAAACTGCTGAATATCCTGGAGCTGGTCATTGCTGCGGAAGAGACCGATGAGGCCGAAGAAAAAATCGTTATTACGGATAAAGGCGTAAAGGAACGCTTGCAGGAAAATCCGGCAGCGTACGATAAGGGTGGCGAGATGCACTACGATATCATTTCGGCGTTTATAAAATCCATTCGCGGGAGCGACCCGGATGCAGCGGTTTACTGGCTGGCGCGGATGGTTGCCGGAGGCGAAGACCCGAAATTTATTGCCCGCAGGCTGGTTATCTCTGCCGCGGAAGATATCGGGTTGGCAAACCCTAACGCCCTGCTGTTGGCAAACGCCTGTTTTGATACGCTTCAAAAGATCGGATGGCCCGAAGGGCGTATCGTATTGGCGCAGACGGCCATTTATTTAGCCACTTCACCTAAGAGCAACTCCGCATATCTCGCTATCGATAGCGCCATCTCCAAGGTGGAACAAACGGGTAACCTGCCTGTTCCGCTACATTTGCGCAACGCGCCCACCTCACTGATGAAGGAGCTCGATTATGGCAAAGAATACAAATATTCCCACGACTACGAGAATAACTTTGTTAAACAGGAATATCTGCCTAAAGAGTTGAAAAACAGTAGATTTTGGCAGGCTCAACCCAATCCTTCGGAGGCGAAAATGAGGGAGTTGATGAAAAAACTGTGGGGCTAACCAGGTGATACCGTTCAGTACCATTTGCTTATATTATCATAGGGCGAGCTGCGTTCGTCCCACTTCAAATCCTGCAGCATGGATGAGTTGGCGCGGATAACGAAGTTGTACGATTTATACGGTCCTATCGGGATAAAGCTGGCCGACATGCTCCAGCAGTGCAGGCTTCGGGTAAGTGAGCAGTTGATGTTCGTAAATTTTTTATAATCGAAGTTGTAATCGGTGTTAAATGTAAAGTTCCAGTTTTTGGTCGGCTGGACGGAACCGCTAAAACCCAGGCTGTGCGTCAGCTTTCCCCGGTAATCCATCTTTTCCCGATCAAAATTGTTCATGTCGTACCCGTATCTTACGGAATAGTTGAACGAAAGGTTCCACTGGATTTCATTTTTCAGGTAACCGTCGTCGTCAAATTCTCCCATCGAATTGGCGCTCTGGTCGAAAACACTTTTTTTCGGAGCAGTTTCGTTCGGGTTCCGTCCCAATGTGCCGTCGTCGGGGAGGTTGGCCTCGGTGTCTTTGTTGCCTTTCTTCTCCTTATCGTCTGCCTCCTTTTTCCCAAACAGTTTTTTAAAGGTATCCTGATTGATGGAGTAGGAGAATGATGTGCCGGTACTTTGCAGCTTGCCAATCCCTTTACCATTAAGAACGCGGAGCTTATTCACGGCAACCGGCCTGTCGTTCTTGTCCAGTTCATACATGTACGGATCCCAGGTAGCGTTCAGGCTCAGGGTATAGGATTTCGACAACTTCAAACGAATGTTGGTATTGATCATGCTCCATCTCATGGAATCGGCCATCATGTTGTAGCTGAAATTGATGCCCAGATCATCGATCAGGCTTATTTTCTTGAACCCGGTACTGTCGCTTTCGCTTTTCACTTTCATTTCGAGGTTGTTCTTAAAGTCGAATCCGATGCTCCCGCTCTCCCCTGCAGGAGCAGTTCCGAACATCAGCCGGGAATAGGGTGAGTAGGAATATTCCACATCCTCTCCATATTCGTTGCGGTAGGTATATTTTTCGTAAAATCCGTAGCGGGGATCTCCAAAATCGGGTTTATAACTCAGGCTGATGCTGGGTGAAAAGACGTGGCGGATGGCTTGGACCTTATCTCCGAAAATTTTCCAGGGGACGTACATCCCGTATATTTTTGTATTTGCGCTTATCGATGTGCTATAGTCGTACACCCGTTTGAACCCGTTTATGGTATCCACCACCACATTTTTCTTTTCCACCGGATCCCAGGCCTCTTTTATTCCGCCGGTGTACCACCGTTCCGTGTAGGTCACCGATGGAGATATCTGGATCACGTCGAACAGAGAAAAGGTGGCGCTCACCGGAATACTGTGACGCATACCGTTTTGCCAGTCTTTAATGAGGTTCGATTTGAAGAATTTATTTTCTTTGATTGAATTTACCGAGTTACGGAATTCACCCGAGTAGCTCATCGATATTTTTTCGTACCATCTTTCGGCGCCCACCATCTTTTTACGCTTAAAGGGATAAATACGGTTCATGGTAATGGAAACGTTGGGTAAGGTTGCAGAGACGGTAGAGTCCCGCGAAACCTGGTTAATGTTCATGGAGGCCGACAGGCTCCACGGAGAATCGGGGAAGCGTTGCGTGATGTTTACGCTGGAGCTTTTGGTGTTGTTGGATGCCTCACGGGAATAGAGACGGGATAAATCATTCAGGTTGGCGCGGCTTGTTGAGAAGTTCACGCTGGCGGAAAAGGTCCGGTACATGTTGGCTTTCGGGTCTTGCGAGTGTGTCCAGTTGATCCTGAAGTCTTTGGATACCGAATATGCGCCGGGAATATTCAGATCTTTCAATCCCTTGTCTCCGATGACGGTATTCAGGTAACTGCCGTTTATGTTACCGGAAAATTTGTACCGCTTGCGATAGTTAGACCTTCCACTGATTCCCCAGGAGCCTTTGGTGTAGATATCGCCGGTGAGCGCCAAATCTACGTAATCGTTTATGGCAAAGTAATATCCTCCATTTTGAAGATAAAACCCGCGTTCCATTTCGTCACCATACGACGGCATGATAATTCCCGAAGAATAGGTTTTGGTGAAGGGAAAAAAAGCAAAGGGCAAGACAATCGGGAAAAGAGGAACATCGGCAACCACCAGCCACGCAGGGCCCGTGACAACGTCTTTATCGGGACGCACCTTGGCCTTCGATAAATTCAGGTAGAAATGCGGATGGTCGTGCAGGTCGCAGGTGGTGTACTTGGCATTCACCGCATAGAACGAGTTGTCGGCATTCTTTTTAGCCGTGTTGGCAACGATATTTCCCTCGCCTTGCTGCGTTACCACATTGGATATAAATGCTTTACCGGTGTCAAAATTATAGCGCACCTTTTTCATTTCGTATTCGGTGCCCCCCTGTGTAAATACAGGATAACCGAACTCCTTCCCAAGTGAATCGAGGCCGAACGTGGATGAGATGATGTTGCTGTCCAGGTTCATCGTGATCTGTTCTCCCTTAATGGCCAGGTCTCCGTATTTTACATCGGCTTCGCCATACAGATAGCCCATATTCCCTTTGATGAAAACCATGGAATCCTTGGCAGTGTAGAATACCGGCGCCGTGAGCTTTTCTTTTTTCGACAGGGAGTCTGTGGCAACCGAATCGACGGGTTGGCGCAACGAATCTCTGCTCAGCGTTCTTGTTTGAGAAAAAGAAAGTTGAGGAAGAAGCGTGGTTGCGATTAGAAAATATAAAACGGTTATCAGTTGTTTCATCAACGAAAAGCCCCAATCTCTATTTTAAGAAACTGTTTTGAATTTTTTTATGCACTGTTTCTAAGCGCAAAACTAATCAATTTAGGTTTAATAGCGTTAAAAAATATCCAAAATAATGCTTAAGACAAGTTTATTAACGCTTTTTTAAGACGAAGGTCTTTTATTTACTGAACTTTCGCATATGTCAAGTTATACGCTCATCGTGAGCTATGGATACCCCGTAAAATAGCTAAAGGCCTCCTAACCCAGCTTCTTATTTCTTTCGTAAGGAATTTAAACAGTTTTTAAATTGAGAGAACTCCCTGGAGAGCGGGAGTGATTGTTTTTTTTGCTTCATAAACGCTTTTAGCCCTTCGGGAATTTCGATCTCTTTTCCAATACAATTCTCCACGGTTTCTTTAAACTTGGCAGGGTGTGCGGTGGCGAGGAAAATACCGGTCTCACCGGCTTTTTTGCCCTCTTTCAATGCCAGGTAAGCGCAGGCGCCGTGCGGGTCAAGAAGATAACCCGAGCTCTCATAAACCCGTTTGATGGCCGATTTTATCTCTTCGTCGGAAAACCGGTATCCGGAGATATCTTTCGAGATAGCTTCGTGAGAATGGCCGTACAGGTCGAGGATGCGGTGAAAGTTGCTGGGTGCGCCTACATCCATGGCGTTGGCAACAGTCTGCACGGAGGCTCGTGGGGAATATTTTCCCGATTGCAGGTACTCCCGGAATACATCGTTGCGGTTATTGGCGGCAATAAACCGTTTTACCGGCAATCCCATTCGTTTGGCGAAGAGCCCTGCGGTAAGGTTTCCCAGGTTTCCGCTGGGAACGGATATTACTGTATCAAGTCCCTGTTTTGGTAGTTGCGCGTATGCGTGGAAATAATAGAACGATTGCGGAATAAACCGCGCGACATTGATGGAGTTAGCCGATGTGAGGTTCATCTGCGAATTTAATTCTTCATCCATAAACGCCGATTTTACCAGCGACTGACAATCGTCGAACGTTCCGTCGACTTCAAGCGCCACGATATTCTGTCCCAGTGTTGTAAACTGCGCTTCCTGAATATCGCTCACCTTTCCCGACGGATACAACACAAAGACCCGGATCCCTTTCACTCCCAAAAAACCGTTAGCAACCGCGCTTCCTGTGTCGCCTGAGGTGGCGACCAGCACGTTCACCTCTTCTTGTTCCTGCTCTTGCACAAAATAGGATAACATACGCGCCATAAACCGGGCGCCCACGTCTTTGAAGGCAAACGTTGGCCCGTGAAAAAGTTCCAGCACGTAAACTCCCTCCTCCACCTTAACGAGCGGAATCTCGAAATTGAGTGTATCGGCAACCATCTTATCGAGCGTTGCTTTCGGGATATCTCCACCAAAGAAAGCATGAGCTACTGTTTTGGCAATGTCTGTCAATCCCGGATTGCCGATCTCATCGAAAAATTCTTTCGGAAGCCGGGAAATCTTTTCGGGCATATAAAGCCCTTTGTCGGGCGCAAGCCCTCTCACCACCGCTTCCTGCAGCGATGCTCCGGGTGCGGATCCGTTGGTGCTGTAATAGTTCATTTCATCAACATTTTCATAAATTCATCCCCGCGAAGCAGGCCGAAAGCGCCTTCTTTTGCAGCGAACTCATCGTATGTCTTTACGCCGTCGGGCAAAATCCCCTTGTGGTAAATAACAAAAGGGACGGCATCACGGGTGTGCGTACGAATGGCACATGGCGTTGGATGATCGGGGAGGATGGCGATAAGGACGTTTTCATCCATTTGCCGTGTCTCTTCGTAAATGGGTTTTACGATGCGCGAATCAAGATATTCGATGGTTTTTACCTTCAGGTCAACGTCGCCTTCGTGTCCTGCTTCGTCGCTGGCCTCAATGTGGAGGAAAACAAAATCGTTCTCTTTGAGTGCATCTAAGGCAGCACGGGCTTTCCCTTCGTAATTGGTGTCGTACAATCCGGTGGCGCCTTCTACACGGATAACCTCCAATCCCGCATATACGCCGATTCCCCTGATGAGGTCAACCGCCGAAATGACCGCCCCTTTTTTAATGGGGTACTTCTTGTTCAGCGGCTGCATGGCGGGACGATATCCGGGCGACCACACCCAGATACTGTTTGCCGGCTCTTTTCCCCCGGCAATTCTTTTTTGATTCACGGGATGGTGTTGCAATATTTTCTGCGAAGCCAGGATCAGCTTGTTCAGTTCGTCGGCAGTGCTTTGAGCAGATTCGTCGGCCGGTTTGACCAGCAACGGGAGAAAGGGCTTGCCGGGGACATCGTGTGGGGGAGTACAAACGATGTTTTTGTTTCCACCTTTCATCTTTAGCAAATGCCGGTACGAAACGCCGGGATAAAAACTGAACAGCTCATTTCCGAGTTTGTCGTTCAGGAAATGGATCAGTTCGGCAGCCTCAGGCGTGGAAATATGCCCGGCTGAGTGGTTCTTCAGCGCGTCGCCTTCAATAGTGACCAGGTTACAACGCATCGCCATTTCATCCGGCAGAATGTCCACCCCCATACTGGCCGCTTCCAGCACGCCCCGTCCTTCGTAAACCCCGGGGACATCATATCCCAGAACCGAAAGGTTGGCAATCTCACTTCCGGGAGACATGCCTTCGGGAATGGTGTCGAGCATCCCGCTACGTCCTTTTTGCGCCAGCTCATCCATATAGGGCGTTTTTGCCGCCTGCAGAGGAGTTTTGTTGCCAAGTTTTGCAATGGGCTCATCGGCCATTCCGTCGCCAAGAATTATAATATATTTCATTTTGTGAGTAATTCGTAATTTGTATCTTGTATCTTGTATCACCGTATATTCGCAATAGAAATAATATCGGAGAAAACACCGGCAGCCGTAACGCTCGCACCCGCGCCATAACCCTTTATAACCATCGGGTACTCGTTGTAGCGCTCGGTAGTGATCATAATGATGTTGTTGCTGCCTTCCAAATCGTAGAAGGGGTGCCCTTTTTCTACTTCGTGTAACCCAACTTCGCATAACCCATTGTCGTACGTAGCAATAAAGCGGAGCTTTTTCCCTTCTTTATCGAGTTGTTTTCTACGGTTTTCAAATGCTTCGTCCATTTCGGGGATGGTTGACCAGAATTCATCGAGGGTGCTCTCGAAATACTTTTGCGGTATGAACAGGTGCTTTTGTACATTTTCCTGTTCAACTTTAGCTCCTGCCTCCCGCGAGAGGATCACCAATTTGCGGGTAACATCGAGTCCGCTCAGATCGATGCGCGGATCGGGCTCGGCAAATTGTGCGTCAACCGCCATTCTTACGGCTTTGCTGAAAGGAATATCTTCGCTCAGCGTATTGAAAATAAAGTTCAATGTCCCCGATAGAACCGCCTGGAGCTTAATGATCTTATCCCCCGAGTTAGTCAGTGAGTTCATCGTGTTGATAATGGGTAATCCGGCTCCTACGTTGGTTTCGAAAAGGAATTTTGTCCCGGTTTTCCGGGCGGTTTCCTTCAGGTGATGATAATTTTTATAGTCGGACGCCGCCGCGATCTTGTTGGCTGTCACTACCGAGATGTTCCTTGAGATCAGGCTTTCGTACAAATCGGATATAGCTTTGCTTGCGGTGCAATCCACAAAAACGGAGTTGAAGATATTCATTTTAAGAATTTCGTCCCGGATAAGCTCGGGAGAACTTTTGACGCCGTTGGACATTAAGTTGTCGAAGTAATTATCGAGGGAAATTCCATCGCGCGAGAACATCGCCTTTCGTCCGTTTGCGATCCCCACGATGTTTATTTTCAACTTGTTTTGTTCTTCGAGAGTACGTTTTTGCTGATTGATCTGCGCCAGTAATTTGCTTCCGACCGTCCCGGTACCGATAACAAAGAGGTTTAATTCCTGATAAGGCGACAGGAAAAACGAATCGTGGATAGTGTTGAGTGCTTTTTTCAGGTTACTTTTGGCGATGACACAGGAAATATTGGTTTCTGATGCGCCTTGAGCCAGTGCGACAACACTGATGCCGCCCCTGCCTAACGTCCCGAAAAACTTACCCGCAACACCCGGTACATGTTTCATGTTTTGCCCCACCACGGCAATGGTTGCCAGGTCGTATTCGACAATAATTTCATTGATACTCCCCATTTTTATCTCTTTGGCAAACTCTTTGCTGAGTACTTTCTGCGAAAGCGGAGCATCCTGTGTGCGGACTCCGATGGAAGTGCTGTTTTCAGACGAAGCCTGGGATACCAGGAACACGCTGATGCCGTTATCCGCCAGTGCCGAGAAAATCCTCTTGTTCACACCGATAACGCCTACCATGCCGAGTCCCTGGATAGTGATCAGGGCGGTATCGTTAATTGATGAAATGCCTTTGATTATTTTCCCGTTAGGGGTAGGCTCTATATTGCGGATAAGCGTTCCTTCCGAATCGGGCCTGAAGGTGTTTTTTACGCGGATAGGGATGCTCTTGTGATAAACGGGGAAGATGGTTGGCGGATAGATCACTTTCGCCCCGAAGTTGGACAACTCAATAGCTTCAGTAAACGAAAGTTCTTCAATTACATAAGCAGAATTGATGATTTTGGGATCGGCCGTCATAAAACCATCCACATCCGTCCATATCTCTAGGACCGAAGCGTCAAGCGCGGCAGCAATAATAGCGGCAGTGTAGTCTGAGCCTCCGCGCCCCAGGTTGGTGAGGTCGTCCCCTTCCTTGGCCGAAGAGATAAATCCCGGCACTATGGCCACTTTGGGGAGCGGTTCATTTAAGAATGCCTGCCTGATAAGTTCGTTGGAATAAGCGATATCGGGTATGTGGTGGTTGAATAGTTTTGTGGTTTTGATGAACCGGGTGGAGTCATAGACCCTGGCGCCGTCTATTATTTTGCTCATGATGAGTGAGGAAAAACGCTCGCCGTAACTGACAATCTTATCCGATGTCTTTTGTGACAGGTCGCCAATCAGATAGACTCCGCGCAAGATATTGCGAAGGTCTTCGAACATCGGGCCTATTTTCTGTTTCAGTTCGGTTTTAGCGGCAGCAGAAACCACCATTTTCCCGATCATCTCCTCGTGACGGAAAATGATTTCCTCCAATACCGGCTGGTAACCCGGATTTGCGTTTAATGCAAAATCTGCCGCCAGCAAAAGACGGTCGGTAACGCCTCCGAGAGCGGAAACCACAACAATTACAGGCTCTTTTTCAGATTCTATAATGTTTTTGACTAAAAGCATATTTTCGGGAGTCCCTGCGGATGTCCCTCCGAATTTCATAACTTTCATATAGGTGTTTATGAATATTTTTTACCGTTGAGAACGGTTTTAATGAAACAAAAAAGTTGGATGATAAGTGGCAAACCGGTTGATTTGCAAGTGACAAACAGCGTTGCCGTGTGGATGTGAAAAATTATATAACCCCCCAGGGGGTCATAGTCATTGTGAAAGGAGTGGTGTATGTTGAATGTGAAAAATTCATTGCAACGTCTAAATATCTTGCAAAGATAAAGGAATATTTGAAGAAAATAATAAAATTGCTAAAAAAATAGTTTTAATCCGCTTGAACAGCTACTCCTTTTTACGTTTATCGTGAGCCAGGGGTACCCCCGTAAAACATCTAAAGGTCTATGCTTTAGTCACATGTACTATCCGGGGAAACATGCAAAAGTTGAATCATTAAAAAAAAAACGGGACATGTGGAAGATTTTGACTAATTTTGCCCCACTTTGCTTATATTTATCTGCTTATGCGACAGGGAATAGTTTTTTCCTGTCAGACGCACCGATAAGAGGCTGATGAATATTGCGACAAAAAGATTGAAACATCTGATAAAATATTAAATAGAAATTTTGCAGACAGACAGAGAGAAAGATTTTAGGACTAAGAAGATTAGCGCGTTAGTATGGAATTACGCTCTCCCCGGTATTGTGGGGACGATGGTCACCGCGATGTACAACGTGATCGGGCGTATCTTTATCGGACAGGGAGTAGGGGCATTGGCTATCTCCGGCCTTGCCATCACATTCCCCGTGATGAACCTTACCTCCTCGTTGGGGATGCTTGTGGGAGCAGGCGGTGCAGCCCGTATCTCCATCAGTTTGGGAAAAAGGGACAAGCAGACCGCTGAAAAGATCCTCGGCAACTCACTGTCGCTCACGGTTATCCTTAACGCCGTCTTCATCACCCTGTTCATGATCTTTCTCGATCCCATCCTGAGGGCATTCGGCGCCAGCGACCTCACCCTTCCCTACGCACACGATTACCTGCAGATCGTCCTGTTGGGAAATGTGTTCGTGAGCCTCTGCTACAACTTCAACGCCATGATGCGCTCTTCGGGATATCCCAAGAAAGCGATGATTACCATGCTTATCGGCGCTGCCTTTAACATCATCCTTACACCAATCTTCCTCTACGTGTTTGATCTGGGAATAAAAGGGGTGGCCTGGGCAACGGTAATCTCAATGTTCATCGGCATGTTGTTTGTCATGGTTCATTTCGTGCAGGAAAGCAGCCTGATCCGCCTCCGGTGGAAAAACCTGAAGCTTGACAAGAAGATTATCGGCGCCATTATCTCCATAGGGTTATCGCCGTTCAGTATGCAGGTTGCCTCTTCCGGCGTAGCGGTACTGCTGAACACTTCCCTCATGCGTCACGGGGGCGACTTGGCGGTTGGAGCATACGGCATCATCAATACGGTGCTCATGACCTTCCTGCTGATCATACTGGGGCTTAATCAGGGTACACAGCCCATCATCGGGTACAACTACGGCGCCCGCGATTTCGGCAGGGTGAAGCAAACACTCTACTATTCGTTGAAAGTGGCAACGACAATCACCACTGTGGCTTTCATCATCGGCCAGTTCTTTCCGCACCTGTTTGCTCTGGCCTTCACCAGCGATCCGGATCTGCTCTCGATCACCGAAAAGGGGATTCGGATAACCATCGCCGCCTTCCCGCTCGTGGGGATGCAAATAGTGGCCTCCAGCTTCTTCCAGAGTTTGGGATACGCTACTAAATCCATCATACAGAGCCTGAGCCGCCAGCTGATCTTCCTGGTTCCCGGAATCATCATACTCCCTCGTTTCTGGGGATTGGACGGTCTCTGGATCGCCATGCCCGTGGCCGATGTCCTGTCTGCCATTTTATCAACCTATCTGCTTATCATACAGATCCGCCTGCTTAACAAGATGGAAAAAGAGGATAAATGACTTATATCCCAATCACCTCTACCTTGCTCTTCCCGCTCTGTTGCTTGCTCACCCTGATCTGTACCGGTATCCGCTCCGTCATCTCCTGCACGTGGGAGATCACGCCGACCTTGCGTCCCTGGTTATGCAGGCGGTCTAGCGCGTCCATGGCGATGTTGAGCGTTGTCGGGTCGAGTGAGCCGAACCCTTCATCAATGAACAGGGATTCCACTTTCATTCGGTTGGAAGAGAGTGAAGCCAGCCCCAATGCCAGCGCCAGCGAGACGAGAAAAGATTCGCCGCCGGAAAGAGAGTACACCGTACGCATCTCATCTCCCATATCCTGATCAATAACCTGTAATCCTAACGAATTGGGAATTCGTTGCAGCACATAACGTTTACTTAAAGCTTCCAGATGCACATTGGCATAGCTAAGCAACACATCTAACGTATATTCCTGGGCAATCTGGCGGAATTTTTTTCCATCGGCTGAACCGATGATCTCATTGAGTTTTGCCCAATTCTCCACGATTTCCGCTTGTTTTTCTATATCCCGCAACAGCGAGCCTATGCGTAGCTTGTTGGAACGGTCTTCCTTCATCTTAAAATCAATCTCATTGGCCTGTTGCGTATTCTGTTTCAGCGTCTCCCGAAGTTCCGCCTGTAACACGGCCAACTCTTCCAATGTCCTTTCCGAAGGCCGTTGTTCCCCATGCGCGACCAACGCTTTAGTTCGTTCCTCCAGGACAGATCCGGCCAGCATCACCGCATCATCCATCTCCCGTAAACTGCTTCTTTCCGCTTCTATCCAATCCGGGGTAAAAGTTAAAAGAGGCCACAGCTCCTCTTGAGTCAGTGCCGCATCGTATTGCCGGTTATGGTGGGTGATCCAGCTCCCGAGCCGCTCATTCAGTGCCGATTCCTGTTTTATGAAAGTGTTTATATCCTTTTCCAACTGCTCCTGTTGCACTCTGTTTCGTGTAATATCGGCCTGCATCTTTTCTACCGTTTCCCTTTGTTGCTCCAATGCCTGCTTTGCCGAATTGATCGCCTCTTTCAGCGTTGTTTCCACTTCGTTGACAGAAGCGCCGTTAAAAAGGGATATTCTCTTGCCGGACAGTTCTTTGTGCCGGAGTTGCAGTTTGGACAGGTATTGTTCTTTTACCCCTGCTTCTTCCCCGATGCTTTTTAACCGCTCCTCTATCCCTTTTCTTTTTTCGGCCAGCATCTCTTGCTGACGGATCTGTTGATCAAGCCGGATGATATTGGCTTTCCACACAAGGGTGAACTCCCGGATATGGGTGGCAAATGCTTCGGGATCGGCCTGCCAGTTTTCAAACCACTTTCCGTCGGGAAAATAAACGGTCAACGTCTGTTCCACATCTTCCAGCTTTTTGTCGGCATTCTGTTGTTCTATACTGTCGTTCTCCTGCAGTTCCTGTAGAGATTTCAGATCCCTTTCATTGTCCCTGATCAGATTTTCGGTATGGTTTAACTGTTTGTCCAGCTCTGTAAGATGTGCCGTATGAGCATCTAACTGCTCTTTTTGTTTTCGGTGAGATTGTACCTGCCCTTGCAATTGCTGTTGTTTGCTCTTGTGCTGCTGTAACTGTCCCTTTAACCAACCGGCTCTTTCCGGGAGTGGATATTTGTTACATTCTTCATAAAACTGAAACTCCATCCATCTGGTTTCAAGCCCTTTGAGAGACGCCTCTGTACCGGTCCGTTTTTCTTTCAGTTCGCCGATTAATTTTTTGAGTCCCGTACAGCTTTGGTTGAGGCTGCTAAGGGTAGCCAGTTGTTGTGCATAAGCGGCTTCATTTTGTGCATGGGTGGTTTCCAGTTCGGAAAGCAGTCGATCAACCGCCGGATGGTCAACCGTATAAGGATGTGTGGTGCTGCCACAAACCGGACAAGGTTCTTCCGGCTCCAATTGATTCCGAAGCCGCTCTACACTTTCGGCCGCCACCAATTTCGCTTTTTCAAGCATTTTCAACGAAGCGTCTCTTTCCGATCTCTTTATTTTTAAAAGACTTTCTGCCTCCACCAACCGGATCATGTTCTGCTCCAGTTCCTTTTGTTTGCTTTCCAGCGATTGGAACAGGTGCTCTTTCTCATTGACGGCCTGATGCAATAACTTCCAATGGGCTTCTGCGGTGATCAGCTCTTCGATGGCTGCATCCACGGAGGACTTCTCCCTTTCGATGTCGTGTATGGGAATAGCCGACAAGGTAGTGCGCAACGTTTCCTGTTTGCTCCGCTCTTGCTGCAGGGAGGACTGAACGGCTTTCCGTTGATTTTCCAACGTTTCCCCTTCTTGTCGGTACCTGATTACTTTCTCTTTGGTGGAGCGGATGCGGGAGGTATAGTTTTTCAGGCTTTCCAATATTCCTCCGGCATCCCTCAATTTGGATAAAATAAGGCTCTCCTGTTCGGCGACCGGCCGGCGGGATTCATTCTCGGCCTTCCACCGGTCCAACTGAGCAATCTCCTTTTCCAGATTTTCCAACTCCTTCCCTGTCCGGAATAATTGTTCTTTTTGTTTCGTCTCTTTTTCACGGACACTAGCCAACTCTTCCGCGGCCTGTTGTACCTGTCCCGTTTTCTCAGTGAGCTGTACATCCAGCGCTTTTGCCATATTCAACAACGGACGGGCCTGTTCCTCCTCCTGTACCTTGATGTCTAATGCCGTTGCTGCTCGTTCAAAAGTGTTATCCGATACTTTTTTCTGTTCATCCAGGGACGTCAGCGCCGATGAAATTTCCTCAAGCTGCTTAGACTTGAAACCCATCTGTTCCCGTGTGTTTTGCAGATCGTTGATCATCGGCCGGACCGGTTGCACGCGGACAATCTGCTGTAGCCGCTGCTCCCGAGGTTGTGCCTCTACTTTTGCCGCTATGGCCTGTTGATGCTTCGACTCGGCGGCCAGGCAATTTTCCCGGAGTTTCGACCATTGTTCATGCCAGCTGATCTCCTTGTTCAGATTGTCCCTCGACTTTTCATGGGCCTCAATTACCGTTGCCAATGCCGCTTTCTGTTGCTGTAGATCCATTAATTCTTCCGGGGTGAGGGTGGCTATTCCTTCACGCTGCAGGTTCAGCTCCCTCAGTTTCTGCTGCTCTTCCCGGTGATGCTCAAAAACCTTTTTGGATATCTCGGAATAAATATGGGTGCCGGTCAGTTTTTCCAGCAACGAGGATTTTTCGTCCCTGCCGGCTTTCAGAAAAGCGGTGAAATCCCCCTGCGCCAATAAGACGGACCGGGTAAACTGTTCGAAATTCAATCCGACCAGACGCTCTATTTCGCCCAGCAATTCGGTTTTCCTTCCGGGTATATCCTGATTGGCAGTGGTATTTTTCAGGGACATCTCGTAAGGCTGCAAACTGCCGTCTTCCTTGTTGTATGCCCTTCTCACAGACCAATTCGCCCGATAACAGTGTCCGTCAATACCCGTAAAATCCACTTCGGCATACCCGTTGGAGGTGCCATCCCGTAGAATTCCGCGCACATCATCCTGTTTGATCGTGCTCCCTTTCACATCGGTAATATCCACCCCATTCTCAGCCAGCCTGTATCTGGGGGTTTTGGCGTAAAGCGCAAGGCATAAGGCATCCAGTATGGTCGATTTCCCTGCTCCGGTAGGGCCGGTAATGGCAAAGATACCTACGGAACAGAGTGGTTCCCGTGTAAAATCAATTTCGGTATTGCCATCCAGGGAGGCCAGGTTTTTAATGCGTATGGCTTGTATTTTCATATAATGTTATAAGTTATGTATCGGCGATTAAATCGTTCACTAAAGTTAGACTATTGCTTGCCTTCTGCTCATTCAGCTTAACGCAATAGTTCGTCTGATGATATTTTACGACCCATCCTTGCCCGCGCTCCACGAAAAGAGTAGAACTCGCTTCGCTCAAAGAGCTACTCTTTTTTTACGTTCATCGCGAGCTATGGGTGCCCCGTAAAATAGCTAAAAGGTCTCCGCTTTAATCGCCTACATCTTTGTTGGATCTATTCATATTCCGATTCGTTTACTTCTTGTGTGACCTGTTGGAAAAGTTTTTGCAGCCCTTCGGGGATGGGATTGTCGTATTTGCTTTGATACACCTTGTGCAGTACTTCAATCGGCTTCAGCTCGTTCAACTGCTCCGGATGTGTCACCCTGTCTTTATCGGCGGAAGCTGTTGATGAATGATAGCGCACATCTATTTTCGCTAACCTGAAATTCTTCCCGGAGAGCGCCGTTTCTATCCTGTGCCGCAGGCCCGGCTCCGGCCCTTCCAGTAACACACGGACCTCCAGATACGGAGCATTACGTAAATCTCCTTCAAAAGGCTCTAATTGTTGCAGGGAAGAAAGGACTTCCGTAAGGTGGCTGTGTACTTCGGAAATTCGCCGAAGCGGTACCGAAACGGGAATCTCCATCGTTCTCAGGTTCCCGATGTTGTCGTCCGCAATGTCGAAGAGAACGACCTGATGCCTGTAATTCGTTTCGGAAAAAGACATGGGTAAGGGGCTGCCGGAATAGCGGATATGTTCTTTTCCTCCGACAGATTGAGCTTTGTGGATATGCCCCAGCGCCACATACCGGACATTGTCATCAAATGCAGTGGCCGAAATAGATTCCACACCTCCCATGATCAATCTTTCCGTCTTGTCCATATCGCCCACTTCTGCTTGTTGCGCATGCAGGTGCCCCATGGCAATAATGGCTTGTCCGGGCTTTTTTCGCGATGCGGCATACTCGCAGGCTGCTTTGTAAAACGCCGCAACGCCATCGGCATACGGATTGGCGCTGTCCGGCATCGAGGGATAGTCCCCGATCCGTAAAAACGGGGCCGCAATGCACCAGGCTTCCGTGTTACCCTCTTTATCCTTCAGGGGAATGGTCATTTTGCTGTAATCGGGCATCCCGTCCTCATCCTTTTCCACAAGGCCCGTAATATGGATGTTGGACGATTCCAGCAGAGGTTTAGGGGATTCCAGCCGTGAAGCGGAATCGTGATTCCCCGCGATAACGATGATTTGCAAATCCGGATTTTTCCTCACCGACCGGTTCAGGAACGAGTAGAACATTTTTACGGATGCCGCCGAAGGATTGGATAGGTCGAACAGGTCGCCGCAGATCAACAGGACGTCGATCCGTTCGGCGGTTAGGGTTCCTAACAACCAGTTCAGGAATTGCTGATGTTCATAAGTGCGGTCATACTCATGAAAGAGCTGTCCGATGTGCCAGTCCGCTGTATGTAAAACATGTATCATATCACGTTTAATAAATAATAGAACTTACGCAGTTATCAACCATTCATAAATACAGCTAAATCTTGCGTCTGACCATGTTTTGTGACCCCGCAAAACATTTATATGTCTTAAATTTAGCTGTAATTGAATTTATGCAGAACTTAAATAAGATAAAGTTCGGAATTTTTGTCGTATCTGCAAAAGAATTTTATCAAAGACGCTTATCGCGATTGAAGCACTTCAATACACAAGGCTAAATCAAAATCTTGAGATCATCTATTCTTTCTGCCAAAGGTGTTACTTCTTTGTTTAGTATCTCCTTTACTTGGTCGTTTACTTGATTTTATAAATCTTCTATCTTCATCCCGTCAGTTGCAGTTCTTTGGGGAAGCAGATTAATTGACAAATGGATAACCCACAAAAACACCTTGGAACATCTGGCTGTGTGGAAAAATATCAACAATCCTATTTTAGCGGGCGTTATTTGTTGTTTTCAATTAGTTCCAACGTTTTTATAATTTCAGCATTTTTATCAAATCCATATTTTTTAAATTCCTCCCAAGTCATTTCGTAATCGGGTTTTAAGATTTTAGCTGATTGAGAAGTCTCTTTGAACAGGACTTGTCTTGAATTTGAAATGCTACCACTTATTCCTGTTTCGGGCAAAGTCAGGTTTGTCGTTTCCATAAATGCATTCCCTGCTTGTCTTGATGCCACTCCAATAATTTTTGTTCTGCCAAGCCTTTTTAGAAAATATGTAAAATGGTAGGCTGCGCTAAAAGTCTTCGGGGAACATAATACAAAGATTTCAACTCCGGTCATTGGTTCGGTTTTTCTCAAATATTCAGCTCCAAAACCGTTATAGCCACTTCGAAGCATTTCTCTTTTCTGTTCTAAAGATAAGTTTGGATCTACATTCCCGAAACGATCAAAGAGGTAATCCCCGATTTTCAAATTTGAACGGTACGACTGATTAAAATCATTAATGGTGCCAAATCCTATTTTTTGAAGATATAATGGAGAAATCCGCCTAATCATTTCAGCACCAAAGTCAAAGTTTAAGTACCTGTCTCCGTATAGCACATACAATAGAGGATTCACGATGGGAGTCATCCCGCCACTATTTTCCCGTAAGTCGATTATAAGGTATTTCGAACTCTTTTCGCTCATTTCTTTCGACAGTTTATAAAACTGCTCGTAAAGTGCAGGAATTTTTAAGACATCCTCTTTTGTATTCCCTGTTTGTTTTTCGTTCAGGTAGCTGTAAGCCCAACTTAAAATACCCTGGAGCCCGTCGGGAGAATTTTTGCGGGTGTTTTCGACAACTTCCCGGCTTAAGATGCTGTTCCAGGCTAAATATCCAATATCATGATTTTCCCCAATCATTGAATAATGCAGCAACCCATTATCATTATCGAATTCGATCTTTGATTTTCGATTAAGAAAGCATACTTGTTCCTGAAATGGAATTATTTTAGAAAACTCCTCATTCGAGTTATCGCTAAAGGTTATTTCCAAAGTTTCGGAGCAGTTAAAAAAATTGTGTGCAAGTCGATGGTCTGTAATTATTTTTACCAAATTGAAATACTCTCCTGATATATTTTCTGAAGGGAAAAAAGATTTTGTTTTTAATAACCACTTATCTATCGAAACGTTATTAATCCCAACGATTGAACTTCCCGTAAGATTTTCATAATCTTTAGTTGTATTCTGAACGAAAATCTTATCTGACGAAATTTTCAATTGAAGTGGAAAAACTTTTCGCCCTTTATTTTCAGATTTGGCAAAATACAAACTCGTATGTCCGTCATTCAGGTTTGAGAGAAACTGATTCATTAAAATAATGAATTCATCACTTGTCATTGAATCGGTAATGCGACCTTTTGTATTTTCTTTTTCTCTGCTAAACTCAATTCTTCCACCAAATCCGGAATAAGGATCCGGATGTGTTTCTGTTAATTTTTCAATGAAATATTCAAAATCGGACGAATACCTGCTCTCTTGACTGAATGCCAATGTGCTTATCAAGATCAGTATAATTATCAGGTAGTTTCTCATTTGTGTACGATATTTTAATTCACATCAGTATCAGCTGCGTAAATGCCTTGTCACATTGTTCGCACCTAAATCCTGAACAATACGTTCTCTTGTCTACACGACGTTAGCGAGTTGGTATTTTTTCAATTGAGTAGTCAATCAAATCCAGCAAAAAATTGTCTTTCGGGTCTCGATTGATAAAATGCGTAGGTTTTATCTCTACTTTTTCAGCGATTGTTTCTAAAAGTTCAATCAGTTCTTTAACGCTTTCTTTTGGGAAATACTTTTTGAGCTTTTCCCTGCTTGTAACAATCTTGATTTCTGATAAAAGTTGCTCTGTGGTAACAATCAAAATACTTCCGTCGGAAATATGTCGTTTAATTTTCGACAAACGTTTTCAATCAAGAAACTAATCCAAACATTGGTGTCAAAGATGACTTTAACCGTTTTGTTTTTCATAAATTTCTTGTCTTACGCTTTCAACTTCGCTGTTAATATTACTTAAGTACAAGTCTTCTGTTTTAAATGATTTAAGAAGTTTTGTCAATTTTGTATCGATAATGTCTTTTTCTAACTCTTTGGTCAGTCTTGTTTTATCTTTTTTCGGCAAGCGTTTTACCAAAGATAAAACTTGATCAAATGTTACTTCTAATTGTATTGCCGTTTTCATAACTCAATTATTTTTTTCAAAGATACAAAATTCTATCGAATTATAGTATTCCCCATTCTTTGTACTAAAATATCAGCAAGTTAAGCTAAAGATTTGTCATTGTTAAAAATACATAAACTTTTTAATTTCGACTTTT